>CALJKV010000119.1 GCA_937974245.1 uncultured Chloroflexota bacterium
CATATTCATCCGGCGCGGGGTAGCGGCAGTCTCCCTCGCGGCAGAACTGCGTGAAGGACTCCCCCTCGGCGTCAGCTTCCTGTGGGGTGATTTGTGCGGCGTTCACCAGCGCCGGGATGCCGTCTACGCGCACACCGCCCCACACCGCTTCATGCAAATTGACGCGGGCAGTTTCCAGCACGTCCGGCGGGAAGAAGCGGGCGAAGGCCGGGTCGAGCAGGGTGCTGAAGAGCGCCCGTTTGAACGCGCCATAACCGGGTGGCAGCGCCAGGTTCTGTGCGGATGACCACGTGAACCATGCCGCCCAATCCGCTCCGAAGTCCTGGTCGGAAAGCTGTGCTAAGGCTGTGTACACCGCTGCTTCCAGCCGCGAGTCCGTGCCGCGCAGGAAATAGGCCACATCTACGAGCGGTGCGATATACAGCGGGTCGTTGCTCGCGTCCACCGCTTCAATCAGGCTGGCGTCGTCATTCCGCGTCGTCCAGTAATCGGCAATCTGTCCGACTATTGTTTGCATGACCCGTTCATGGTCTGTCACATCCACCCCGGCGTTGTCCTGGGCAAGTGCGGCGACCCAGCCTGGTGCAAAGGCAAACACGATGAGCGCAGCCCTCACAAGTAGGATTCCGTGTATTTTCATGTGTTTTCCCCTTTTGCCTGCTATTCATGATGTTACCCTACCTATAACTTCTTACACGGCGGTTACGCCCCAGGTACGGCAGTATATACTGTAGCAAGCGGTTATTATCTGTTTTGTGTGGAACAAAACGCAGCTGGTCAGCGTCTTTCTATCTGAAGGGTGGTTTCCTGGTACTTAAAGACCACGAGTGGAGGCAGATAATATGTACGATCCAATTAATCCTATAGGCATCTTAATCCGGCTGCTGTTGCTGCTGCTGGCGTTTCTGGGCGTGAGCCGTACCGTTACTCCGGCGCCCGTCCCCGATGGCGGCGCGACCCGCAGCTATACCCTGATCGACTCGGTAGAGACTCTGGTGATGGAGTCGTATCCCTATCAGGTCAGGCTGGTGGTACGCGGTCAACAGCCCGACGGCTGTGATTTCCCGGTGATTGTAGATCAGGGGCGGGAAGGCAACACCTTCTATGTGGACGTTTACCGAAACGTGCCCCTCGGTGTGATGTGTCCGATGGTGCTGCTGCCCTACAATGGCTCGATTTTGCTCCTGGAATCGCTGGAATCCGGCAAATACATCATCAACGTCAACGGCACGATTGTGGAACTTGAGTTGTAACCCGTTTTATATTCATTTGGAATGAGGAGGAGAAACCATGTACGCAGCAACCCGCATCAAAGTGTTTTTCGTAACACTCTTATTGGCGCTGCTGGTTGTCCCGGCGGCCTTTGCCCAGGAAGACAGCGGCGTGAGCCTGACGATCTATAATCAGGGGACGGCGCTGGTGCAGGATCGGCGGACATTCGACCTGGGAACCGGCCTGAATACACTGGATTTTACCGATGTGGCCGCCAGTATTGACGCGACTTCGGTCAATTTTAAGTCGCTCACCGACCCGGAAGGCACGCTGGTACTGGAACAGAACTATATCTATGACCTGGTGGGCAGCGGCGCACTGCTGGAACGCTACCTGGATGAGACGATCAACATCACCACCCAGGATGGAGCACAGTTCAGCGGGCAGCTCTTGAGCGGGCGCGGTGGGGAGATCATCCTGCGCCAGAGCGATGGGCAGGTCATTGTCGCTCAATTGAGCCAGATTCGGGATTTACGCTTCCCGGCGCTGCCGGACGGCCTCATCACCCGGCCTACGCTGCGCTGGCTGCTCAACAGCGCACATGCCGGAGCGCAGCAGGTCGAGCTGACCTACCTGGCGGGCGGCATGAACTGGGCGGCAGACTACAATGTGCTGCTTTCCACCGACAACACCTCGCTGGATATGACCGGCTGGGTGACTCTGACCAATACCAGTGGCGCGACATTCACCGATGCTCAGGTCAAACTGGTGGCTGGGGATGTCAACCGCCTGCCACAGCCCGAACAGCGCGGCTTCTATGAGGATGAGGTGATGTTGATGGCCGCGCCGGCAGCCGATGCAGGCGTCGCGCAGCGTGACTTCTACGAGTACCAATTGTATGAAATCAACCGTCTGGTAACAGTGGCCGACAACGAGACCAAGCAGGTCGAATTCGTCACGGCGGCGGGCGTCCCGGCGACAACCTTCTATGTCTATGATGGCAGCGTCCCGTTCTACGGCTACTATAGCCCGATCACTGACCCCGGCTATGGCCTGACCGGCATCACCGACGTGCAGAACTGGCTGGAATTTTCCACTGGCGATGACGCCGGGCTAGGCGCGGATTTACCCGCCGGGCGTATCCGCGTGTATCAGGAAGATGTGGATGGCGCGGCGCTGCTGATCGGTGAGAACAGGATTGACCATACGCCCAAAGGCGAGGATGTGCAGATTTACCTGGGCAACGCCTTTGATCTGGTGGGTGAACGCAAGCAGACCAATTTCAACATCCTCAGCCGCAATCTGCTGGAAGAAACCTATGAGATTCGCATCCGCAACCGCAAGGACAGCGACACCGTACAGGTGCGCGTACCGGAGCATCTGTTCCGCTGGAGCAACTGGGAAATCCTGAACGCTTCCCACGAGTACACCCAACTGGACTCGTCCACCATCGAGTTCCGTGCGGATGTGCCGCCCGGCGGCGAGACGGTCATCACTTACACAGTGCGGTATAGCTGGCCGGGATAGTGTGGCGACAATCGGCATCATACCGAAGATGGGGCGAGTCACGACTCGCCCCGTTTATGTTTTGGAGTTACGACCCGAGGTCAATCACGGGCGCGGTTTCCGACGATTCGGGTACATCGTACACGGTGTAGTCGGTTTTGCCGCCCAGCAGCGCCAGGCGATCCAGCACAAACACCTGGATCAGCACAAACGGCACGACAAACCACAGCAGCATGTTAAAGAAGGTCATCACGGTGGAGACGGTCATGGTGTTATCGGTGCCGAACATGCTTGTCAGCAGCGCCAGCGTGACCGGGATATTCCGTAGATCCATGTCATTGACAGAAATCAGCGGCCACAGCAAATCCTGGGTACTGGCGAAACTCGCCACCACGCCCACCAGCAGGACGATCAGCAGTGACGGCAGCAAAACCTGGTGCAGGAAGGCGGTGGTCGGGGATACCCCTTGCTGCTGCCGTGCCCGCATGTAGCGTTCGTGAGTGCCATCGAAGAATAGTTTAAACACTACCAGCGCCAGCCCACTCACGAGCCAGGGGACATTCAGCAATTCGGGAGTATTAATCATGCTCATGTTTCTGCCATCCACAAACCAGGCAAACATGAGCGCTTCGGTGGGGATGAAGGCCAACAGGAGCAGTGGCAGGAACAGAATGTTGGAGACAACCCGCCCCAGCGGACGCACGAACCCCAGCCCCAGACCGGCCAGATATGTAGTCGGCAGCATGATCAGCCAGATTGCCCCCAGCGAAGTCAAGGTGTTGTCCTGTGCCGCCGGCCAGGGCACCGGCAGGTCCCGCAGATCGAAGTCGCTGGCTGCCGCCTGACCGTTCCCCCACAGCAGCAGGTTGATAATCGGATAGAGCAGGAACAGCAGCGCCGGTATTGTTGCAACTGCGGCGACGCTGCTCAGACGGTGGATACGGGCGGGCGGCGTGAAGCTCAGGCGCAGCCGGAACGCCACCGTCACCAGCCAGATGAGGAATGCCAGTGCCAGCGCCCCACCGATCATGTAACTGGCGATGGCAGTCGCATAGCCGATGCGTAAGGTCTGAAAGCCGACCTGGTACATATAGAGCGTATAGGTGTTGGTGGCATTGGCTGGGCCACCCTGAGTCAGGAAGTAGGGCAGTGTAAATACCTGGAAAAATCCACTAAAGGCCGCCAGCCCCAGGCTGATAACCCACACGCCCGCCCCCGCTTGCAGGGCTGACCACAACCGCCCGCGCCGCCAACCGCGCACCACGGCGGCATACACGGCCACCAATGCGATGAGGGCAATCGCTAATGTAAGAGTCGAGTCAAGTTGAAGCAGAGCGCTCGGCGCACCTTCACGACTGCCGAGAAAAATATCATCCGGCGGAGGCCAGACCGGTGACGGTTCTTTTCCCCACAAGGGCGACCAGTACGCCCGCCATAACACGATGACCGCTACCGGGCCCGTAATAACCGTGAGCAGCCCCAACACGACCCGATTGAGCACACGCCCGGCTAACCCCTGGATGCCGACGAGTAAGCCGACCACAACCGGGATAATCGCCACTGCCAGGATGCGTCCCTGCATCATCTCCTGCGAGAAAGCGGTGACATCTGTGAGACGTGGATCTTCCAACATGCGCTCGTAGTTTTCCTGCTCGACATCCCTCGGTTCGCGCAGCAGGTTGCTGTCTGTCTGTGATAAGTCGTAGGTGTTCAGTGCTGGCGTAAGCTGTACCCGTTCCAGTACAATCGCCAGCGGGATGAGCAGGATAATCCCAACGACCAGCCCGATGAGCAGGCGAACCTGTGGTGAAAACTGAGGCTGCGATTCGGTAGAGACACTGTTTTCCATGATTCCCCCTAACTATAATTTGAGCACAATGCCTGTTTTACTTTCGACCGAGACTCCGCACTTTGTCCGGTGGCATGTCTTACTTTGCCAGGTCGGGTTGGTAGGTGAAATGGATATGGCTGAGTTCCGGCGGCGTGGCGGGCATCGGCTGTTCCCAGTACACCGGGCGGATGAATTTTTCACGGCCCGGCGCGACTTTGAGCGCGTGTTCCCACTCGTAACGGACATGCTGCGACACAGCGGCGGTGCGTGACCAGAACAACTGGAACACGTCGGCCCGTTCGATCAGGTTGAGCAGTTCGGCGCTCCAGTCCTGACCGGCTTTAAGGGTCATCACGTCGCGCAGATAGTCCAGCCCCAGCGCCTTGTACGCTCGCTCGACCCGCTCGACAATGGTGGTGTCGTCGTGGCTGTAGCTGCAAAAGATGGCCTGGTAGAGCCGGGTTTCGGCGCTGGTCATGGTCGGGGCATCGGCTGTTTCCCCCACAAACACCGAAAGCGGCACATCGCCCACAATCAGACCATCCACCGTGAAGGTGATCGTGCCATTCGTGGCTTGATGAAGCGGCGCGGCGTCCGTCGCCCGCAGTTCAAAGTCAAAACGGTGCATGTCCTTGTAGAAGCCCACCGTCATGCTGGGTGGGTTGAACTGGAAACCCGGCAGTTCGGGCGTGACCGTCACCATTGCACCCTCGGCCACCGGCTGTGCGGCGACTTGCATGACCTTGCGGAAACCGGGCAAGCGCTCGCCCAACTGCGCCTGGGCATCTTCGGCTACCTTGTCGGCCATGAAGCGGCGGAACAGGTAGGCCTTCAAAGGCTGCCAGTCCATCGGTCTGACCTCGCGGGGGTAGTACGCCGAAAAATGTACCGACTTCGAGTCCTGCATAGCCTCTTCGGTACGTCCGGCCGGTGCTGCCGGCTTCGCGGTTTCCGTGGATGGCTTTGGTTCGGGCATAGTGGCCGACCGATAACGCACTACATCTTCCAGCAGGCCGGCTTCGTCAACCTCGGCATCCGGTTCGGGAGGGGATTCCGCTCCACCGCCGTATGCCTCCCCCGTATCATCTTCTGCCAGCCAGTCCGCAAGTTCGACTTCATCCTCAGGAATGGGCATCGCTTCGGATGGGATAGGTGCTGCGGGGAGCGAAGCGCTTTGTTCCTCTTCTTTTTCGGCCTTCCTCTCCCGTTCCGACTGCTGCGGCGGCATGGGTGCAGGTGATGCAGGCATGGAAGCCGGTGGGGGTGGAGCGGTGGCCTTCTTTTCCGGGTAGTGCTGCCGGGATTGTTGAAATGATGTCGCGTATTTCTTATCTACAGGCAAATTTGCCCGCCGCCGTCGCAGGAACCACCAGGCCAACGCGACCATCGCCCCCGCCAGTATCACGACAATAAGGATTTTTGCGATATCCATAGGGCAGCTATCCCTCCGGCGCAGGTGGCGACAGGCGCGTCACGTTCGGGATTTGCAGCGCCACGTTGTAATACAGGCCATCTTCCTCGAACTGAAGGTAGGGTGGCGAAGTATGGATGCTCTGCCACAGGAAGGGCAGCACCCCGCCCACAATCCAGCGCGGTTCGCCGCTGGCGGCCAGGTCTGCAAACTTCAGCCCGGCGGCGGCGCTATCCCACATAATCACCGGGGCGCTGATGTCATAGGGGACGGCCTGGGCCGAAACCCAGGCTGCTTCCGGTTCGTACAGTACCGGCGTGCCGCTGATGGATTTGCACAGGTTCAGCACTTCCTCGTAATAATCATACGTCCAGCCGGAAAAGGCGTCGGTTTTGCGTTCAACCCCATTGAAGCGCAGCAGCAGCGTTTCCACCACTGGCGCATCCGAACTGGGTGGCTGCACATTGGTATCGCTTTGGTAATTAAAGAACTCGGCGTTAATCGTCAACTGCCAGATAAACGTCCGCACCTGGTCATCGGTCAGGCGATCCCAGAGTGCCTGTGACGTAAACGCTCCCAGATCATTCGTCCAGACGACTCGGTTATCCCCGTATACTGTGCAAGGTGGAATCTCGCTGCGGGCGGTGAAACTCGCGGTGACATTGCCACCTTCCAGATCAGCGCGGAATACCACCGCGTCCGGGTTGCGGTCCCACTCCACCGGATCAGCACTTGTGTTGTTTGTCCCTGTCTGTTGACCGCCATCACAGGCTGCCAACCCGAATACCAGTACCCCGCACAACATGATGATTCGTCGTATCATAAAGTTCACTCCTCATCAAAGAAGGATTCTCATTACCAAATGGGTCATGCCTGAAATCATGCCACATCTCCACTGGGCGACCCGGCACTTTCCATCTTTTACGCAAGACTCAGCACTTTTTACTTTCCACTCTGATTGTAGTACAAGCCGGCAGGCGGGGATAGTAATGTGAGGAGCTTTTAACACGCATCACAAAAAACCTACCATGAGGGCGCTCATTGTCTGGGGGGTGTGGAAGGCGGTGTGGGTGGGAGGGGTTGGCTGCTCAATAGGATATGCGCCAGCACACCGATGAAGAAAAACACGGAGAAGACGCCCAAAGTGCGCCGTAAATAGCCGATCATTACATCCATCTGGTAGGCCTGGACGGTAGGAACAGTCTGGCGCAGCGTCTCCAGTGTGGCCGAGGACACCCGCCAGAAGACAAAGAGCATGACCAATGCCCCGGCTACCAGCGCCGCAACAATCAGCGCCGCTTTGTCCTTCAGTGCCGCCCGGCCAAAGGGCAGCAATACAATGATGCCAAGGGCAAGCCCCAAGAGCATCGGCGTGAACAGGTTTTCCGTCGGATAGACCGCCGTCACCAGCGGGAACAGGACATTATCGCCGTTTCCCTGCTGGTAGACGTAAACGAACGCCAGCGCCAGCAATACGCCCAGCATCAGTCCGGCGCGGTTGATGGCATTTTTGCTGCGGAGCGCGTAGAGGCCGGTCAGCAATAGCGCCAGCAGCGATACGAGGTAGCCGAAGCTGCCATCGCTCAGGGTAGGTTGCAGCAGGTTGAAGAAGCCCTGTGCCCCGGATTCAATGATACGGATTATCGTATCCATACATTCTTGCTGGCCGCGCCCCTCAGTTCATGCCGGACACTTTCAGCATACTGTATTTGCCGGGGAATGCCTATCTTTACCCTCATTAATTGGGGGCTAAATGGTCTTCCTACTGGCGGGGTTCTCGCGTAAGCGTCACATCTCGCCGTGCCGGGTCTGTTCGCTGCTCCGCCAGTCTTCTACCATGTCAAGCAGTTCGCCGTCTTCCCCCAGTTCGAGCGCATTGCGTTTAGGTTTTTCGTGCACGCTCGCGCGTTCCAGTTCGCGCCGGGTCGCCCGGTCAAGCAGCCGGTCAAACAGGCTAAAGGCGATCCCGCCATGAATGAGTAAGATAGAACCCCAGATGAGCACGAAAATCGCTACGCCAAACACTTCGCCTCCGGTTGGCCTGTCCTGGAGAATCAGCGTGAAAATCAGCATAAAGAAGATCAGGTTAAAAACAAACGAAAAACGGATTCCCAGCCGTTGGACTACCTTGCTGCGGGCTGCTCGGTACTGTTCATCATCCATGAGTCTGACTCCCGAATGATCGTTGCTTGTTCTGATACCTATACGCAAATTGGGCATGGAGGGTTGTGTGCTGCCGTGTGACGCTTTAAAACAGCCCGATGAGAATCTCTTGACCGCCGCGCCGGGGGCGGAACAGCTTGAAGTCGCTGGTCGCACCAGGGGGCAGCAGGGGAATGGCAACGGTGTCTACGGGTATGAGGCGGCGGTTGGTCAGCGCCCACAGCGGGCGTCCTGGTTGGAGACAGATAGCGGCGGCGGGATTGATGCGGGAAATGAGCTTTTCCCCGTTGGTGCTGAGAGGCATCACCGGAATGTCACTGGATAGCACGCGCTGAGCGTACCCGGCGGCGGTGGCAATGACGATTTCCTGTGGTTCAGCCAGGTAGAATGCGCCGATAAGGTCGCTGGCTGGGGGCAGTTGGAAGAGTCGTGCTTCCAGAGGAGAGAGGTCACGGGCCGTGACCCGCACCGCCCGCCCGGCATGGCTGATGGCGACGATCTCCCCGTTTCCACTCCCATTCACGCCCAGCAGCGCTGCCGGGTAGCCTCTGCCGCGCTCCATCTGGTAGGGTATGGGCTGGCCGAGCCGCGTGAGCAGCGCCTCAGCAGGGATGGCACGGGCGTATCCCCGTGTGTTGAGTGTGACGATGCTCGTCGCCCCTTCCAGTGACGACCAGGCGGCCAGGGCGCAAATCGTCTCCTGTCCGAAGCTGTCGTGCTGGAAGCCTTCGAGCCGCGCCAGGTCAACATTGGTGGCGAAGAGGTCGCTCAATTCGCCCGCCGTGCGTGTGAGGTAGCGGTACTCGGTGGTCATCAGTACGACGCGCTCATCCGGCGCGAAGGCCGCTACCGGTGCGGTCACATTGTCCGGCATCCCGGCAGCATCCAGAGCGTGTTCCGCCCCGTTCAAGTGGGGTACAGCCGCCAACTGACCACTGGATAGCCCCACCAAGATGACCGGGGCTTGCTGGTTATGGGTATCGCCACGTTCGCGGAGGTCAACCAGTTTTTTTATGAGGGCGATATCCACCACCGGAACACCACCTTGGGTGGTGCTGTTAAGGTAGTCGCCGCCACGCCGCGAGTCGGGCGTATAGACAGGCAGATCGAGTTCGCCGCTTTCGACCTGGTGGGCGATGATGCCCAGCCCGGCCGTGACGCTGCCGAAGGCATCCAGTTCGCGTACTTTGTCCGCCCCAAACCGTGTTTCCAGCAGGTCAATGAAGGCCGGGATTTGCGACGAGCCGCCGGTGCGGATGACCGCGTCTATCTGGTCGGGCGTGAGTCCGGCTTCATCCAGCACGGAGTCTAAACGTTCGCTGATCGCCCGGATGTCGCTCCGTATCAGGCGCTCGAACTCGGCGCGGGTGAGCATGTCACGCACGCTGAAGCCGGGGCCATCGAATTTAATCGCGGTGTGCGTCTGCGCGGAGAGCGTCCGCTTGACCGTTTCGGCCAGATCGTACATTTTCAGCCCGTAGTGGCTGGTGATGAGGTTGACGAGTGCCCGAAGTTTGAGCGGTTGACGGGAGGTGCGTTCAATCTGCTGGAGTTTTTCCAGGCTTTCGGTGCGCTGCAGGAGCATGAGTTCCTGCCAGTTAGAGAAGGCCTCGTAGTAGCTGCTCGGCACGGGGAGCTCCTGGTTTGCCAGCCGGTAGGTGCCGCCTTCACCAAAGTGGGGTGGCAGCTTGGCACGGACAATCTTTCTATCGAAGATATCCCCGGCGATAGGGATACCACCTGTCGCCAGCACCCGGCGTGTTTTCGGATTCCCCAACCGTAAAACGCTGATGTCAAGTGTGCCACCGCCAAAGTCGAAGATCAGCACATGCTGTTCACCGCCGATGGTTGTCTCGTAGTAGTGGGCAGCGGCAATCGGTTCGTATTGCAGGTAGACGCGCTTGAATCCAGCGCGGAAGGCGGCTTGCAGCAGCCGCTCACGGGCGAGGTCGTTGTGTACCGGGTCATCGCTGAAGCGCACTGGACGCCCCAGCACAATCGAATCTACCTCGCTATCCAGGAAGGCCTGGGCGCGCTGGCGGGCGGTATACAGGTAAATGGCGATGATGTCTTCCAGGTAGTAGTAGTGCGAACCGATGATCGTCCCCAGGTAGCTGGTGGATGACAGCCCCATCTTGAAGGAAAGGAACAACCGCCCCGGCGAGTAGATGTCTTTTTCGATGAAAACGTCACGAATAAACGTGCCGATCTCGCCGAAAGTGAGTTCAATGTCGCCCACGCGCACCCGTTCATAACGTGATGGGCGGTTGAGGTTCTGTTCGTAATAGGTATTGACGGCATCTCTGCCGATGTAGACTGCCCGGTCATTGGTGATGTACAGGGCGCTGCGGGCAACGTGCGGGTTGGCGTTCATGGGGTCAAGCGGGATGAGACGCAGCGCCCCGCCATCGTAGACCGCCATGCCGGAATTGGTTGTGCCGAAGTCCATGCCGATAATCATGTCGTCTGTCCTCTGTCCTGGTCACAGGGGGACGGGTTAGTGTACAGGAGGTCAGAACAGAACACAAGAGTTCATATTAGGGTATCAATCATGCTCTATCGGCTACATGGGCGGTCTTTACGCTCCATCCATGATGGCTTGTGCTACAATTTACACATCATTGGATTCCTGCGAAAAAACAGTTCAATTTGACAATAAATCACAGAACCCAAAAACCGGAGAAATTGACTATGAAAATCAAGAAACTCATCATGGTGGCTTTCATGCTCGCAATTATGATTGGGTATCAGGCACAGGCCACACCTGCAGCGTTATTGGCAAATGCAGCATGGCAACAGGATGACAATACATTTGTAATTTGGGGACCTTCGGGGCTGGAACTTGATGCTTATATAACCCTGACGTTTCAAGAACGCCACCCGGATATCAATATCGTTATCACTGACCAGGGGTGGGATGAGTCGCTTCGGCAGAATTTGCAGAATGCGATTCTGATGGGAAGCCCCCCTGATGTTGTGATTGGCGAGAATTATTTTCGGGCTTTTGCAGCCGATGGTAAACTGCTACCCCTGGATGACATTCTTGCAAAATATCAAGATGACATCATACCCGCCACCTATGAGGGCGCTACTTATGATGGGGTTGTTTATGCCGTTCCGATGTTTACCGGAGTCTTCGCATTTGAGCGAAACTGTCTCGTCATTGAAGCCGCCGGTTTGGATTGTGATAATCCACCGCAATACTGGGATGAACTGCTCACTGAAGCCGCCGCTATACGGGATGCGGGCGCCGGAGACTATTTTGGCTACACTTTGCAGGGACCGGGTGGGACAGCTGTTGGTTCGGCCTTCCGCATCGCGGTGTATCAGGCCCAGTTAGATGCCCTTCCGTGCGCGAACGAAGCCTGCACTATCCCGGACTTTAACAACCCGGACGTGATCCCTGTTTATGAAATGCTGCGTCAAATCACGGCGTACACCCCGCCAGGGTTGATTGATAATACCAACGAAACGCAGGTCTATGAGGCACTGTTCCGGGGGATTTCCGCTTTCCAGATTGCCGGGAGCTGGCATGTGGGTTGGGCGGAGATCGCCGGATGCGATACGTGTCGTTATTCCAGTATTCCTGTTCCGCGTGAAGGGCATTCGGCTAACCTGCTGGTCGGTAATGTGCTGTATGCTGCGCCAAGCGGGGGGCGTCATCCAGAATTAGCCAAAGAATGGCTGGAGATTCTGATAACGACAGGCGCGCAGGAGCGGGTATTCACGGAGTTGGGACGTCTCCCAGTACGGCGTTCAGTGCTAAGCAGTATTCAGGAGTCAGTAGACCCGGCAACGGCGACCTTTATTGATGAGTTGTTATACAACGAGAATTTGACGGTTCTCCCACAATGGGAGGATCATCCAAAGGAAACCTGGGCCATTTATAACGAACTGCTCACGGCGGTCTTGAAGACTGATCGCCCCATTCCTGAAATTATGGCGGAGGCGCAGGCTGCTATCGAGGCACTGCGCTAGGCTTATCAAGCGACAAAATTCAATGCCACTCGTCGAAAAGTCACTTGCGTCAATTCAAGCACGATTGTTAGCGGTGTTCCTCATCACCACGCTGCTTGCGGTATCTATTGTCTTTGCTTTCAACCAATGGCTGCGGGTGCAGCTCCTGGCAGAGGCGGATAATGCTCTGCTGGTCAGTGCTGCTCAAATAGCGGATAGGATTGATGAATTCCACCGGAGCAATCGAAAAGCTCTGAGCGTGGGATCAAGGCTCCATGATCTCATTTATTTCCTTCGAGCTGATGAAGTGACGCGCAGTGATCCCGTTCTTCGCGAACGTACGCGAATCATACTCGATTCGATTGAGATGGTACCCTGGGATGAGTATTACGTCCTGTCACAGGCAATCCTGGATCGGAATGGGCGGAACATTTTGGATACCGCGCCGGACAATATTGAAGCAGACGAATCGCAGCAAGAATACTTTCGGGCGGCGTTATTGGGCGGATCTGTCACTATCTCGCCCATTCAGTATCGTCCAGACCTCGGCGGCATCTATTTTTACTATGCGGTCCCGCTTCGGGAATATGAGGCACCCACTACTATTATCGGGGTGCTTCGAATTCAATTTTCGATTGCAAACATTCAAAATATTATTTTTGACAATGTGCGCGGATCAGATTTGAATGTCGCCGTATTCGACGAGAACTATGTGCGCATTGCCGATAACCAGCATGAAGAGCTTCTCTTTCGGAGTATCGCCGGCTTTTCCCCGGAAGAAATTACGGCGCTCAGAAACGAGTATGCTTTACCCCCACTACGCGATGAGGATGTGAGTGTTCCGGTACCTGGCCTGGCTGATGCACTCTCCAATACGCGCCGGGAAAAGATCGTATCCGGTTACACGACCCCGGGTTCGGATGGAGAGGAACGCCTGGCGATCATCAGGCTTGAAACCGTACCCTGGTACCTGGTGATGTCCCAGCCAGCCAGTCAGTATTATCAAACGGTACAGCGGCAGACAGCGGGTATTCTTATTCTCGCAATTTCACTGACGTTCGTTGCGTTACTGGCATCCTACCTGATATCCGAACGCATTACGAAGCCTATCCGCGCCCTCACGGCAGTTGCAGAACAGGTTGCTGAAGGCCAACTGCATATCAAAGCCCCGATCACATCCAGGGATGAGGTAGGGACACTTGCCAAAACCTTCAACATGATGACAACTGAATTAGAGTTAGCCCACGCGACTCTGGAAGAGCGGGTTCAGCAGCGGACACAAGAGTTATCCAACGCCAATGAAAGACTCACATATGAGATCGCTGAACGTAAACGGTATGAACAACAAGTACTTGAACTGGCTTTGGAGCAGGAACGCAGGCGTATCTTATCGGAATTCATTCTGAAAGCATCTCACGAATTCAAGACGCCACTTTCCATCATCAACATGAATTCGTATATGGCGAGGCGGTTATTGCCTGATGATAAACACCGTCACGTTGACACAATAGAGAAACAGGTCAGCTATATTGATGGTCTCGTCAATCGAATGGTGTTATTGTCAAGACTAGATGGCGAAGTGTCAACGCCGCTTCAATATGTGCCGGTGGATACATTCATGAGACACATCTATGCCAGAGAGGTGGAGGTATTCCAGGAAAAGAACGCATCAGTTGATTTGGACCTGCAGGCTAAGGATGTATGGATCTATGCTGACTCTGATCTGATGTTTGTCGCGGTTCAGAATATTCTGGAAAATGCCCTCAAAAACTCAAACGATCCGGTTGAAATTTCGATTAAGACTCGTACCCATAATGGGACGGTCTCCATTGTGATTGCGGATCATGGAATCGGCATCCCGGAAGACTTGCAACCACATGTTTTTGAGAGTTTTTTCCGTGCTGACAAAGCACATAGCACCCGGGGTTTCGGTTTGGGATTGCCGATTGCAAAACGTATTATTGAGAATGTTGGCGGGATAATTGGCCTCGAAAGTGAAGTCGGCAAAGGAACGACCATCACGATTACGCTGAGCGCCAAAGAGAAACCCCGGGCTTAATGTCTCTCCGTAAAATCCCCTTGTTACTTTCCCGTACTTCTACCAGCTGGCACATAATTATGCAGATTTTCATGAACTATTCACAAAATCCATGAAAATATCAAACATTCCCGACATGACAGTTCTTAAAAACCAGCACACAATAGAGTCATTACGCGTTGGCTAACTTGCCTCCTCGGTAGAACGAAAGAATAATGACTCCAAAACAAATACTCTCAACACTTCATCAACAGATTCATGTTTTGCAAGATCAGCTTGATGAGAAATCACTGGAACTGGCGCGGGCGGTGGAACGCATTAGCGATCTCGAAGCCCGCCAGAACATCCCCGACGATCAATACCGTCTGATGTTTGAGGCCAACCATGCGGTTAAACTATTGATGGACTCGGAGACCGGTTCGATTATTGATGCCAATCCAGCTGCTTGTCGTTTCTATGGCTATGATAAGATCGCGCTACTCGGCATGAAGATCACCGATCTCAGCATTTCACCTGCTGAAGTCGCCCACCTTAACAACCATGAAGCATATTCTGGGCAGCAGTGGGTCTTTCATGTCCGTCATCGCCTCGCAAATGGGGATATCCGCGATGTTGAGGTTTTTGTTAGTCCTATCCATGTCAACGGACGCAGCTTCCTGTATTCAACTATTCATGACATCACCAAGCGCAAACTGGAAGAAACTGAGCTGCGCCTGTTGTGGCACGCTGTCAACCAGAGCGCCAACAGCATCCTTATTACCGATGCGACGGGCCGCATTGAATACGTCAACCCATACTTCACCCAATTGACGGGTTACACGCTGGAAGAAGTCATCGGCCAGAACCCACGTATTCTGAAGTCAGGTCACACTGAGGCCCGTGAATACAGAAAACTGTGGGATACAATCACATCCGGACGCGAGTGGGTTGGGGAATTTCACAACCAGAAGAAGAATGGGGATCTTTACTGGGAGCGGGCCAGGATTGCTCCGGTCACGAATGCGGACGGCGAAATCACCCATTTTGTCGCCATCAAGGAAGACATTACCGACCAGAAAAAAGCATGGGAAGACCTTGCGCAAAAGGAGTACACCCTCCGGCGCTCACAAGCGATCGCGCACGTTGGTGACTGGACATGGGAGACGAAACCCAATATTGTCCATTGGTCAGATGAAATGTACCGTATTTTTGGTGTGGATCGGGATAAATTCACAGGCGATTTGAGTGCGGTTATTGACCAGACGATTCATCCAGATGACCGTGATAAAGTGCTTGCCTCCAACCAGGCGGTTGTTGAAGAGGGCAAACCCAATGGGATGGAATACCGGGTCGTCTGGTCTGATGGCTCCGTCCGGTACGTCTGGGCGCAGCCCGGAGAAAAGATTCTTGACGCCAAAAACAACATTATATCATTATCCGGCATTGTGCAGGACATTACCGAACGCAAACAGGCTGAAATCCAGATTTACGAAGCGGAGCGCTTTGCCCGCGCTACCGTCAATGCACTCTCCGTACATATCGCTATCCTGGATGAAACGGGTGTTATCCTGGCGGTCAATGATGCCTGGACGCGCTTTGCAGAACGAAATAATGCCAAACTGGATGCTGTCGGGGTTGGCATAAATTACCTGACGGTACTTGAAACTATTGACCCGACCGGTGAGGATGCAGACACCGCCCTTGCTGCGTTAACCGGTATCCAACAGGCGCTGAGGGGCGAAATCGAGACTTTTTCACTGGAATACCCCTGCCATGCGCCGGATGAACAACGCTGGTTTAACATCAGTGTGACGCGTTTTGCCGGTAACGGGCCAACCCGACTGGTTGTCGCTCATAAAAATGTCACCGAACGCGTACTGGCCCAGCAGCAGCTGGCTGATGCGAACGCCCAGCTTGAGGAACAGGTTGCGGAGCGCACGAAAGAACTGTTGCGCTTGAATGACCGTATGAGCGCCGTACTGAACAATGTCAGTAACCCTGTGCTCCTGGTCAGTGCCGATGGCAGCATTGATGTGACTAACCCGATATTGAACCGTGTATTAGGGTACCAGATGGATGAACTCTTTGACCAGAGCCTGTGGCGCATCTTTGAAACGACTTATCGCCCGGCTTTGATGGATTTGTTCCAGACCATGGATGAATATACCCCGCTCGGCCCGATCCAGACCCAGCTCGTCACCAAATCCGGCACGACATTCGATGCTGAAGTGTCCTTTACTAAGGTACCCGGCAATCGCGGACATGTGGTGTGTACGCTTTACAATATCTCCCATTTGAAAGAGATGGAACGCATCAAAGATGAGTTCATCTCGATGGTCAGCCACGAACTCCGCACGCCAATCACCTCAATCATGCTGAGTGCCAGCACCTTGCAGCGCCATTTTGACCACATGACCGATGACAAAAAGCTGCAAAAAATGGCTCGGATTACCGAGCAGGCGCAGGCGTTGGCCGACTTTGTAACCTCCATCCTGGATGTGTCACGGTTTGACGCCCGTCAGGGCAAACGCGGCCAGGAAACCGTCAATGTTTCCCAGGCGCTGGAGAATGTGGTTTCGGAACTTGCAGAGCAGGCAGAGTCCAGACACCAGCATATCCAGGTCGAGGTTGTCAGTGGTGGTCTCACGGTTATGGGTGAGTATTCCGATCTGATACAGGTGTGGCGCAATCTACTAAATAACGCGATTAAATATACGCCCGACGGTGGCAGTATCCGGGCAGTGCTGTATGGCGCTGGCTCTATACATCAATACCAGGCGGCAGGCCTGAATGGCTTTCGAGATCGCATGCCCGCCGATATCTATTCCGGTCGCTATCTCATCGGCCTGGTTGAGGATACCGGGCATGGTATCCGGCTAGAAGATTTACCGCATTTGTTCACCCGCTTCTTCCGGGGGTGGGCGACAGGGACGAGTATCACAGGCAGTGGCTTGGGCTTATCGCTTGTTCGTGACCTTTTGCGGCTTTATGGTGGTGATATTGCGGTCAGCAGTACGTTGAACATCGAGACAACTTTCTGCTTCTGGCTGCCAGTGAATGAGGGGGAATAACCCATGACAAGAGTATTGCTTGCTGAAGACAACCTGACCTTGCTGGAAAACATCGCGCTTGAACTCGAACTGCGCGGTTACGAGGTCGTCCAGGCGGTGGATGGGCGGTGTGCGTTGGATGTGCTTCGCACCTCGACCAGTCTGCCGGACATTATCGTGAGTGACATCGCTATGCCTGACATGGATGGTTTTAAGCTACTGGAGCATCTGCGTGGCGATCCGGTCTGGAATGGCATCCCATTTCTGTTCCTGACGGCTTTCAACTCGCCCAATTCGATGCGAATCGGCAAAGAACTGGGTGCGGACGATTATATTGTGAAACCATTCCAGGCCGATGATCTGATTCTGGCGATGGAAAGCAAGCTCAAGCGGGTGAAGGCTTTCCTGGCACAGGCTGATCGCAATCTGGACGATACCCGGCAGACCCTGCTGCACATGATCTCTCATGAACTGCGTACTCCGCTCACTGCGATTTACGGTGGGTCGGCGGTACTGGCGGATACGCTTGCTGAGCTGCCGGATGAAACCGCACGCAGAATGGTCGAATTAATTCAGGGGGGTGCTAACCGCCTGAATCGTTTCACTGGCAAAGCTCTGGCGCTCCTGGAGATTGAAAGTGGCAATCTGCAAAAAATATATGCCCGGTCGCAGCAGACCCATGATATAGGCGAGATTGTCAAAACCGCTATGGGTGTTATCAATGATGAGATCGCTGCCGATGAACGGTCGATCACCATTAGTTTAGAACTTGAATCTGAACCTATGTATGTCCAGGGGGTTTTTGAATATCTCCTGATGATGCTGGAAGAACCCCTGCGTAACGCCGTCGCTTTTTCGCCGGCTGGTGCCGTCATTGAGGTTGTGTTGAAAGCGGAGGATGATCAGGTCATTGTCACCACGCAGGATTACGGCCCCGGCATCCCGGAAGCCGACTTGCCGCGAGTCTGGGATCGTTTTGTCCAGATCAACCGTGACCATTATGAGCAGCAGGGCGCGGGGATCGGGCTGGCGATTGTGCGTGAAAGCGCCCGTATTCACGGCGGAGATTGCATGATTACGAGTGAGTTCGGCAAAAGTACACGGGTCACCTTGTCGCTACCCAGAGCTCAAGTGCCTGTCTCGTCCAACGGGCGGTGAAAACCTCCCTCATGGGGGATGATGCACACGGAATCCGACGTCGGCGTTGACTCGCAGCCCGGAAGTGGGGCAAACTTCTGGTTCGCCCTGCCGGACTTAACAGAACCAGCTTGCAACTGACAGAGAACCTGAAAAGTGTGTTCCGGGAGCAGCAGATGATTCTGTGTGTCACACCCAATCCGGCAGTGGATCGCACGCTGGTTGTGCCTGGTTTTGCGCATGGCGGCGTCTTCCGCACCCAGGAATATCTGGTTGCCGCCGGGGGAAAAGGCGTCAATGTGGCGCGCGCTGTGCAGACACTGGGTCAAGAAGCGGTTTGCGCTGGTTTCCTCGGTGGGTTTAGCGGCCAGTCTGTCGCCGCGATGGTGCAGCGTACCGGGTTGGATGCCTGTTGGACATGGCTCCCTGGTCGCGAGACCCGCACCTGCGTGATCCTGGTTGACCCGGAATCGGCAATCACCAGTGTGCTGAATGAGCCTGGGCCACAGCTTACCGCTGCCGATTGGACACCGTTGCGGGCAGATTTACTCCAGGCAGCCGGCGATGTTTCGGTTATTTCATTCTCCGGCAGTTTGCCGCCCGGTTCACCGTCGGCACTTTTCGCTGCACTCCTGGCCGATCTCGTCACGATGGGGAAGCAAGTGTGGGTGGATACCAGCAGCACTGCGCTTGAGGCAGCATTACAAGTGCGTGGTGTCTTCCTCAAGGTGAATGATGAAGAAGCGGCGGCCTTAATGAACCGTCCAATTCATACCCCGGCGGATGCGGTGGCAGCAGCGCGGCAGATGATGACAAAGACCCGCCAGCCTGTGGTAATTACCCTGGGGAAACAAGGGGCTGTCTGGGTGGATGGTGGTCAGGCGTGGCTGGCTATCCCCCCAGTGATTACGGGTACGGGCAGTGTCGGCAGCGGCGATTCTTTCCTGGCAGGGCTGCTGGTTGCCCTGGCAAACGGCGCTGCACAACCTGCCGCATTAGGGCAGGGGGTGGCAGCAGGGACAGCCAATGCGCATTCGCTTGGCAGTGCTTGTTTTACACGGCAGGACTTTGAATCCGTGATGGGGCAGATTCAGATCATTGACGGCCTGTAACAGCCCTTAAGAGTAACCATCAATGTCGTTGGCGACGATGGCTCCATTCATGAAACCTCGTTCTCACCCTCACTTCTCTGCAATATGGGTCCGACTCAATAGGTATGATACTCAGAATTTGCTGCGTCAAATCGCTCACGCCGTGTTTGTCCCAGCTCTTGTTCCAACGCCCTGAGCGAGTCCATCAGCGGATTATTCTGAAGTTTGGCTTTTTGCATGGTTAGCATCAGCTCTCGGACACGATGTTCGAGTTCGTTCAAGTGCTTTTGAGAGATGTTCTCAAGGTTCATAGGTTGTCTACTTTCGTCTTTCTATAGGTAAGGGCTGCATTCGTAGGGATTTCCAACATATTCCAATACCACATTGTTATGTGAGAAAAACAATGAGCTTGTCTCGGATAGAGAGGCTAACCGTATTCCCCATTTGTATTAACAACTGAGTCTTGTGGGCTGTGCTTGATGAGCGAGCGATGCCAGAGTCTTGTTTAAGACTGGAACAAAGACTCAACAGGCAACATCAAACGTAGATGCTCTGGGAGGCCTGAGGACGGCAGTCACATTTTGGATGAAGATGATGGTGGCACTTTAATGAAGAAACCAAATCGAAAACGCCGCACCGGTCAGTGAGCCTAAGCACGCTGTCAGTAAAAACCCCGCCACATCTGTTCCCGATTGTCCATTAGAATATCACTCCCATAACTTCATTATACGCCTGTTTTTGTTATATTCACACTAGAGGCAAACTTCGAGGCCGTTATGCACGCACTTTGCCTGGGTCCTCAGCCTAATTCCGCGATTGACTGATCGGGATGAGTGGCTGCAAAAAGTGGGAGACGGCCTGGGGGATGGCGCGTCTCCCACAAACGGGGGGTGTTATGCGGTTATCATGGCGGGTTGTTAATTGTTCTTGCCGCCTGTGTTCTGGTGTTGATTGGCGTCACCTACCGGCACACAGTCCCCGGTGCAGTCCTGTGCCTGGTCATGGGTGTGCAGCTGATCCCGGGTCTGAAGGGGTTCGCAGTCCTCAGTGCAGTCTGCCGACTGGGTGCGGGTCTGGGTATAGAGGCCGTTACCGACTGTGTCTTCATCCGCCGTGAACTGACCGTGACGTGCCATCCACTGGCAGGCGAAGCTCTCGGCATCGGTGGCCTGGCAGTAGCGATACATAAATTGTGCCAACAGTTGAGCTGGATCCGACGGCGGAATTACCAGTTCCTGCCCAATCTGGAGCATCGCGTTGGTTTGCAGGCAGTTGGCGGCCTGGAGGGCTTCAACCGTAACGCCGAAGTGCAGCGCCACACCCGACAGGGTATCTCCGGCCTGGATCATGTAGCTGTTCCCGACCAGCAGCGGGGTGCAGGTGTCATCCTGTGCGGAAACCATCATACCCGAACCGACCAGTGCCATTACTGCGAGCAGGGCTATCGCGAAAAACTGTTTTTTGAACATCATTCTCTCCTTATGTATGGATAGTCTGAAACGAGCGCGTTGTACGCTGTTCGTTTTCTTGAGAAGCTGCGTTCATTCACCCATACCGACAGTGCCAACGAGAAAAAGTTTCGCCGGTTCTTGTTGGGTTCGTATAAAGTGCATAATTTCACAAGTGTAGTAATTGGCGACCAGGAAGCGGCTGAGAGTACCGTATAAGGCTATTTGTACGGCGAATACCCTGCCGTTTCCGGCTGTGCGTGGTACACTCCCCGACAAATGCAGTTACGATGCGTGACCATAGATAGGGATAACGATGCGCTTACACACTTTTTCCATTGTGGCTTATGAACCGACGGAACAAGCCTGGGGCGTGGCGGTTGCCAGCAAGTTCCTGGCGGCGGGTGCGCTGGTCAGTTGGGCGCAGGCAGGCGCGGGCGCGGTAGCAACGCAGGCGCTGGCCCGAGTCGGCTTTGGCCCGGACGGATTGGGGCTGATGGCGACGGGTAAAAGCGCTGGGGAAACGCTGGCGGCGCTGCTGGCCGACGACCCCCAACGCGAACGGCGACAGATCGGGATTGTAGATGCTCAAGGGCAGGTCGCGGCGCATACCGGGAGCGAGTGCCACGACTGGGCAGGGCATAAAATCGGGGAAGGCTTCACCTGCCAGGGCAATATCCTCACCGGGCCGGAAACGCTGGATGCGATGGCTGCTGCTTTTACCCAGACTCTCGGCGAACTGGGTGACCGGCTGGTGGCGGCGCTGCTGGCCGGGGAAAACGTGGGAGGAGATAGCCGTGGCAAGCAGGCGGCAGCGGTGCTGGTGGTACGGCCTGGCGGTGGTTATGGTGGCGATACAGATCGTTACCTCGATTTGCGCGTGGATGACGATGCCGAGCCGGTTAAGAAGCTGGCGCAGTTGGTCAAGACGCATCACCTGTTTTTCGGAAAGCCGCGGCCTCAGGATCAGACGCCGATTACCGGGGAGATTGCCCGCGAACTGCAAACGATTATGCTTGAGCAGGGCTACTTCGTCGGCCAGTCTGATGGCGTGTGGGATGAAGTTTCTCAGCAGGCGTTCTGGGCGCTGGTGGGCAACGAGAACTTAGAAGAACGCTGGAATTTAGAGCAATCGCCCGACAAGATTGACCGTGTTGCTCTGGATTACTTGCGAAAACGATTCGGGAAATAACGTCTGGAAATCGGGTTGGAAGGAGGAGCGGCGCGTTTTTCTGCGCTGAATTTCATGAATGCTCTCGACACACAGATCAACACTCAAGACGAACGATTCCAGCAGAACCGGGCGCATAACCAGGCGCTGGCGGCGGAACTGCGCGAACGGCTGGAACAGGTACGGCAAGGCGGCGGGCCGAAGTACCAGGAGCGCCACCAGGAACAGGGCAAGCTGTTCGTGCGTGACCGCATAGACCGGCTTCTGGATACCGGCTCGCCGTTTCTGGAGCTTTCCCCGTTAGCGGCCTGGGACATCTACGACGGCGACGCGCCAAGCGCGGGCATTGTGACCGGCATCGGGCGGGTTTCCGGCGTGGAATGCCTGATTATCGCCAATGACGCCACCGTGAAGGGCGGGACGTACTTCCCTCTGACGGTGAAGAAGCACTTGCGGGCACAGCAGGTGGCGCTGGAGAATAATCTGCCGTGTATCTACCTGGTGGATAGCGGGGGGGCGTTCCTACCGATGCAGGACGAGGTGTTCCCGGATGTGGACGACTTCGGGCGCATCTTCTACAACCAGGCCACGATGAGCGCGGCGGGCATCCCCCAGATCAGCGCGGTGATGGGAAGCTGCACGGCGGGCGGCGCGTATGTCCCGGCGATGTCTGATGAAACGGTAATCGTCAAAGGGACGGGGACGATTTTCCTGGGAGGGCCGCCACTGGTGAAGGCCGCGACAGGCGAAGAAGTCACCGCCGAGGAGTTGGGCGGGGCGGACGTGCATACCCGTGTTTCCGGCGTGGCCGATCATTACGCCGAGGATGATGACCATGCCCTGGAAATCGTGCGGGAAATCGTGGCGACTCTGAACAGGCGCACGCGGACAAGGCAGGCCTTGTCCCTACAGGATATTGCTCCGCCGGAAGAACCGCTCTACGACCCGGCGGAACTGTATGGAATTATCCCCACGACGTTCCGCGAGAGCTATGACGCCCGCGAGGTGATCGCCCGGCTGGTGGACGGGAGCCGCTTCCGTGAGTTCAAGGCGAACTACGGTACAACGCTGATTACCGGGTTTGCCCGGCTGGAAGGCTACCCGGTGGGCATCATCGCCAATAACGGCGTGCTGTTCAGTGAAAGTGCCCTGAAGGGGACGCACTTTATCGAACTGTGTACGGCGCGGAACATCCCGCTGTTGTTCCTCCAGAATATCACGGGGTTCATGGTGGGCAGGGAGTACGAGGCGGGGGGCATCGCCAAAGATGGCGCGAAGATGGTTCACGCAGTGGCTAACGCCAAAGTGCCGAAACTGACGGTCATCATTGGCGGGAGCTTCGGCGCGGGGAATTACGGGATGTGTGGGCGGGCCTACGGGCCGCGTTTCCTGTGGATGTGGCCGAACAGCAGGATCAGCGTGATGGGCGGGGAACAGGCGGCGAACGTGCTGCTGACGGTCAAGCGTGACCAACTGGCGCGGGGGGGCGCGGCGGATTTATCCCCGGACGAGCAGGCGGCATTCAGGCAGCCGATACTGGACAAATACGAGCAGGAAGGCAGCCCGTATTATTCGACAGCGCGGCTGTGGGATGACGGCATTCTCGACCCGGCAGAGACACGACGGGTGTTAGGGTTGGCGTTAAGCGCCTGCCTGAACCAGCCGACAGTAGAAACGCAGTACGGGGTGTTCAGGATGTAAGGGCAGTGCTGAGTCTTGAGTGCTGGGGCTTGAGGAAAAAGCAGGTAGGGGTACGATACATCGTGCCCGAAAGAAAAAGTGCCGAGTAAAAAGTGTTAACTGATAGCTTATTGCGGCAAATTATTTATGCGCTGCAATTGCTGCGATTGCCGCAATCCTCCCGTGAGTCACGTAGGTTTCGTGCTGCAAAAATGGTGGTTTTGCTGCATATTATCCTGCCTGGCGGGTTCTTTGTTCACGGGCGCATCTTCCTATCATTACGTATCCTCACCACCATATCACAAAACGGGCGGGAGATGGTGAACATTTGTGAGAACATTTGTTGCGAAAGATGGTCTTGAGCGGCAAGGCACAGGAATACTCTGGAGAAGAGGAAATTGCCGAGTGAAAAGCCTTTACATGCTTTTTTGATAGCCTCTTGATTCCCGGCAAACTGGTTACAAACCCATGCTAAAATGATCGAAGATGTTCCTATCTATTATGCGTGATGATTGCGTTGGAAAGTATGTGATTGATAGGAAAATTCTGCCTGGACTGAGGCTCATGCCTTTATGTTCTCGGCTCGTTGCAGAAGTCCTGTAAGAATCGTGGAGCATCATTTTGCTATAAAATCAGAGTTGTCTGACCTAAAATGCCTGGAGTCTAAAGGAGCCCAAAGTGAACTTCTTGCGACAAGACCCTATCCAACAAGAAATCAACGACATTTTGAAAGATTTAGGGAAGATCATCAATAAAAAGAGCAGCCTGCCCGACCATTTAAAGAGTATTGTGCATGACATCAAAGAGAAATTGGACAAGGGTGGGTATCCTCCCTCAGGTGTTGCCGCGCCTATCTTCCCGACAGATATACAAAGAAGTATGGCTCGAATTTATGTGTTAGCGCTCCAATCGGACAAGCACAATTACCGCAAATCAGCCTTTATACAAGTGTACTGGATGGCGCGGGACAAGTCCGCTCCTAAACACGCCGATAGTACGGCGGCACCAAACGGCCTTCAATTGCTGGAAGAACACAAAGAATCCGTTATCAAGTCACTCAACACGATTCTGGAAAATGATCAACTGAGTATCGAAGATACGTTGAAGTGCAGTATCACACTTGCACATCTTGGCTATACGGAAATCAGAGATGTGGTAGTCAAGCTTTTAGCTGATACACAGAACATCAGTATGTCGTTGGCAAGTTATTTTCTGGATGCTTGTTTGTTGCTGAACATACCAGCGGGCCTGACGTTAGCTTATTCTGTGGCAGACGCATTTCAGAAATTTCCCAGTGGGAATGGCATCGGGAAAATCCCTTACAAAGAGGCCTTCAATTTACTTCTGTCTATGTTAAACGACGAAGTCATTGATTACCTGGAAAAAATGATCAAGGATTTTTATCGGGAGTTAAAAGGCAAAGGGCAAGGCATCATTATTGGGCAGCTCACCAGACTGTGGGTTCCGCATCATGGCTTTGAAGTAATTTTTGAGCGTCTGCCGCAGTCGCAAAATAAGCGGATCATTCAGATTCTCGCAGAATTTGTGAAGGATGCTATTCCCTTAGAAGATGAAATTGTCCTCAGCTCAAGAAAACGTCCAGATGGGGGCGAAGAAAGACAGATTCAATATATTCTTGGGAATAACTCCATTCGAGGCGCCGCGAAACGGATAGTTTCAACCTGGAATAACGATGAAAATATGCCGGCACTATCCGTGTTAGGACAGGTTGTCCCACAGGCTGGTTTGCAGTCGCTGATGGGTAAGCAATTCACCATCAAAAAAGCTGCCGTTACAGCCGATAAAGCTGAGACAATAGAAGTCCCGAATGTTTGGGGAACCGATGATGGCAAACCTTTTGTGATTCTCCGCTACCCCAACATGGATGAAATCTTCAAAAGTATCTCATCATCTGATTTCAGCAAAACTATCGAGGCCTATTTAGGACATCCCGACCCACAGGTACGCATTGCCACGCTCAATCAAGTCATTGCGCGGGGTACAGGCGCATATAACCAGCGGATCATAGATGTTCTCGCAGACAAGGATGGTGATGTTCGGGCGGTGGCTGCCCAAGCCCTGTGGACGGATTTTAGCGCTGTGGAGTTCGCTCTTGCCTGTCTGCGGGATGAAGCACGCGGTTATAACTCGTTTGGCACAGCGACTGCTTCCACAATGACCCCCAAACAGGCAGTGGAAGGGGTTGAAATTCTCCGGCGGGCAGCGCCAACCCAAGATGATTTGGATCAGTTTGAAGCGGTTTATGATGAACTTTGGAACGCGGAACAACGAGAGGAGAAAGAGCGAGAGGCGTACCGGGCAAAAAAGTCCAAAATTGAAGAAATAAAGAAACAGCTCTCATCAGAAGAATTAGAAGAACTCAGGGCTTCGATGAGTGATGTCGAGCGAGAGTTTGATATAGGGGATGTTTTTCTCAATAAGAAAATTGCCGAAAAATACCTGAATGAGCAAGATGAATCCCAGGTCGACTCTCAAGCATTCACTGAAGATGAGTCCCCAGCACTGATCGTCCAAGAAAGTGTGCCTGCTGAACACATAATTCCTGAAGCACCGGCGAAAACGGGGTCATCAGCAGCGGAAATCCTATGTCCGTACTGCGAGTCATATATCGTGCCGGAGGAAATAGCGGGTAAATTCTACTGCCCGAATGATGGTCGCTTGCTGGACTTACCGGCGAAAACGGGGTCATCGGCAGAGGAAATCCTGTGTCCGTACTGCGAGTCATATATCGTGCCGGAGGAAATAGCGGGTAAATTCTACTGCCCGAATGATGGTCGCTTGCTGGATTTACCAGCCAGTAAGGCAGTGTTGGAGAACACCTCGGAACACCGGGTCACAGTCTATTGTGGCGATTGTGGAAGAACGGTAGGAAGCGGCAAGAATGCGAGCGTTCCTGAACAATGCCCATTCTGTGAATCCAGAAACCTGATAAGCGCAAACAGCACTTAATACCACAACAGGGTTGCGCTGTTCTGAGGAATGAATTGAGGTTTTATATCGGTCATGCTCGCAAAGGCTGCCGCCACTGCTCTGTCGAGTAGACCGATGATACCGATGGGGTGCCAATTATCCTGGTTGTTGGGGTAATTGGAATTCCTGTACCAGCTTAATACCATAATCCAGGTAAGCACGACAGGCGGCTTCCAGCATCTGTCGAAATTCCACCGGCTCCAAACCATCCAGGTGACGACTTGTCATGATCTGAATTTGGCTGGTCTGGTCATTGATGGCGAAACTCGCCGAAAACAAAATGCTGTTCAACACCAATAAACGCCGGAAGAATGGCGCGACATTTGTTTTGGGAGCATACGCGAAGTAGACTACGATCATGATCCATTGTCTATCCAGTATAACTACAGCCTTGACACCAAGATATTCAACAATCAAGTGTCTAAAATTCTCCGCATTGGGTGAGTAGACGAATTCAGGTGAAGACGCCAATCCCATATTTATCAGAAAATTCTGGATTTTGTGGTCATGCTCTTTTGGATCCATAGTAATCTCCGAATTTAGTTTACCTGGCTGATATTTGTGTATGTTTGTAATATTATGTACGACAAATTATTCTATCACCTCCTTCGCTTATTGAGCAAATCTACCGTATCCTCGACCCGGCGGAAACGCGGCGTGTTCTGTGGCTGGCGTTGAGCGCGTGCCTGAATAGGGAGATGGTGGGAACGCAGTACGGGGTGTTCAGGATGTAAGGGTGGAAGCTGGTTAGCTCTTTAGCCTGTTAGCTGGATAGTGAGTGGTATGTGGAGGATGTCGGTTGACGATTGTACCCTATCGGACAGTAGGCCTCTTCTTGCGTGAATCAGCTCTTGTCAAAATACTGTAAACCAGAATCAGAGGTGGAATAAGGCTGGTGGGCATACAGACAGCCACAAATAACACCGAAAATCCCGGATGTGATAGTTCGGCGATTTGTGGGTCTACCAGGATTCGCACACCTGCAAAAAATATAATCCAGCTAACAATTAGGCTAAAGACATATCCCAAGCAACCGATACCCAATAGAGTATATGCATATAAAACGGATCGAAAAAATCTGCGTATCATGAAAACGCCCAGGATCGGTATGCTTGAAGATCAACCACTAGATTATAGGCTATTTCAATGTAGATTCTCATTATGGACGCCGTGATTTATCGCCCCACGCACAAATCGCCCCGGCTGCGGGATTACGATTATGCCCAGGACGGGGCGTATTTCGTTACGGTGTGTACGCATCACCGGGCGCACCTGTTTGGCGCGGTGGTGGGTGACGCGATGCAGGTGAATGTGTATGGCGCGGCGGTGCAGGCGTGCTGGGGCGCGATTCCAGTGCATTTCCCATTTATGGAGTTAGACGCATTTGTCGTGATGCCTAACCATGTGCATGGGATTATCGTGATTCTGCGCGATACCAGCGTAGGGCGGGGCATGCCTCGCCCCTACCACCCAGCAACAATCAGCGTATGGGTGGCACGAAACCGGGTTCGTTAAGCACCATCGTCGGGTCGTTCAAATCGGCGGCCACGCAGCAGATCAACGTATTACGTCAGACCCCCGGTGCGGCGCAATGGCAGCGCAGTTTTCACGATTGGATCATACGGAATGAGCGGGAATGGGATGCGCTGCGGGGATACATTTTCACCAACCCGGCACGGTGGGCGGAAGATCGGTTTTACGGCGAGGCCTGACGATTACGCCCAGGATGGGGCGTATTTCGTGACGGTATGTACGGCGGTGAAAGCAGTGCCCAATAAAAAAGGGGCCTATGCCCCATGTTGAAAACACTCCAGCGGTTTGCGGTCAGCACCCTACTTGGAGAAACTCGCCAGAAAAGCGCTGGCCGGCACTATATAGCGTGAGCGAATCCATTCGCCGGTGGTACTCCAGGGTTCACCCTGAATCCCCACGCAAATCCAAGCGCCGGGTGGCACGACGGAAGGTTCGCGGCTTTCCATGCTCTGCACCAATGCCTCGGTCGTCAGGCGCTTGGCCCACACGCCAACTCTCTTGTAGTACGGCTGGCACCCCAGGCTAAGCAAATGGGTCTCTGTTGGGGAAGGCTTCCAGTTGATGTCATTCCAGGGAGCGTACGAGACCTTGAAAATGTCGGGGCGAATCGGACGGGGGCTATAGTCTTCAAGCCGGGTCCGCAAGGCGTCTCCGGCGCGATAGGCAATATAGTACCCGGCCTCGGCGACCAGGGTGTCCCAATCGGTCTGGATGAACATGGGGGCTTCTTCCACCGGCAGGCGACGCACCAGCGAGACTTGCCTGCGGCTGGGATAATACCGGAATCCCTGGGCAATTAACTCTGTTTCGCTCCATTGTTTTTGCCGGATTACATCCATCGGCTATCCCTCATGATTATCCGATTTGAGTATTCTTGTGTTCAATTGTACGCAAAAAAGATGAATATCAGCGTTACAATTCCGCAATATTAGGAGAAATGGATGATCGGCAAGCTGTCCAGTAGGACTAATGCCCCAGCTTTTCCAGGGCTTCGGTTGCCCGGCGTTCCATGAAGATGTCATCGGTTTCGGAGACCGAAATCAGCGCTGCCACCGCTTTCTTACTGCCGATTTCACCCAGCGCCCAGGCCGCATTATAGCGCACCCAGCGCCCTTCGCCGCGCAGCACGTTAATGAGGCCGTCCGCCGCTTTTTCAGCACCAAGCAAGCCCAAGGCTGAGGCTGCACTGCCCTGTACCCAGTCATCATCATCATTGAGGACCTCCAGCAGCGGGTCGATAGCGCGGTCATCACCCAGCTTTCCCAGTGCCCAGGCAGCGCTGCTGCGGACAAAAGGACTCGCGTCGGTCAGCAGAGCGATCAGGGCTTCGACAGCGCGAGGGTCGCCAATATGCCCCAGTGCAGAGGCGGCATTCTGGCGAGTGCCCGTGTCGGGGTGCTGCAAGGCTTTGATGAGCGGGTCTACGGCGCGAGAGTCATGAATTTCCCCCAGCGCAGAGGCGGCCCATTCCTGTACCGTCGTGTTCATATCGTGCAGCGCCGTGATGAGCGGGTCTACCGCCCGCTGATCGCCAATCTGCCCCAATGCCCAGGCCGCGTAGTAACGCACACGCCAACCGGGGTGACTCAGTGCCTTAATCAACGGCTCAACGGCCACGGTTCCCATTTCGAGCAGTTCAATCGCTGCTGCTTCCCGAACATCCGAATTGGTATGATCTAATCTGGTAATAAGTTCATCAATACGCAGTAGTGAGTCTGCCATTATATACACTCCCAGCCTATTTCCCGGCCTCAGGTTCAGGTAATTTACGGTAAATCCGGCCTGATGATGAAGAAACCGAGCAGTTTATCAGTATAACCTTTTTTTCAGGATACCATTATTCTTTTACATTATCACTCAAGATTCGATATTTTGCCCAAACATTTCCAATGCCTGCTTTTCTAATTCCCAAAGTTCCAGCCCTTGCTGCTCACGAATGAGCTTTTTCAAGCGGGTAGATCCGTCGGCATATTCTTTGCTCCACTCTTTGGCGAACGCACCGCTGCGGATTTCATCCAGGGTGACTTCCATCAGGCGTTCAAGTTTGAGGTCGCTAAAACGGTTGACCCGGGTAAATGTGCCATACTGGTTGGTTAAAGGGGAGCGTAAAAGCGCTTGGAGCAGCCCACTGTTCACGGCGCGGTCCAGGTAGTAGGTGATCTCGCCGGAAAGATATAACTCGGTTAGCGCGGCTTCCGGCGTATAGCCTTTCCCGATCAGCAGGTTGGCCGCCGTCGTGAAGATGAGATGCATCAGCGGCAGGATCGTCTGTTGGACGAATAAATCCAGCTCGGCCTCCCACTGGAAGGTGATCTCAATTGCCCCGGCCCGCAATGTACCGACGGCTTTTGCCAGCGCCAGCAGCAGCGGCCACGCATTTCCGCTCGAGTCCTGAGCGACTGAGATAAAACTGTGATAGCCTTCTGGGGTCGTGAAACGCTCCCGTACCGCCGGGCCGAGGATGCGCGGGGCGATCAACCCTACGTCTACAAAGGGCGGCGGTTCGATAAACCCGAAGGTCAGGTTATAGGCGCTGGCGAAGACCAGTAAATGCCCGCGTTCGAGGTACGGTGAGATTTGCTCCAGGTAGACGGTGGGCATGACCTCGTTCGGCACCAGGAGCAGGATGATCTGGGACTGACGCACGGCGGTTTCAGTTGCTAAGACTTGAAAACCGGCTTCGCGGGCTTGTTCGGCCCGATCAACGGCAATCTCGGAAACTAGCACTGTTAGCCCGCTGTCGCGCAGGTTGAGCGCTACCGATTGGCCCAGGCTGCCATACCCGATGACAGCAATCGTTTTGTCTTGCAGGTGGTGTAGATCACCGTGTTCTTCGTAGTAGATCATCGTCATAGGGAAAGCCCTTTGTTTTTTT
>CALJKV010000120.1 GCA_937974245.1 uncultured Chloroflexota bacterium
ACTTCTTATAGTACTTCCGCCCGTGAAGCTGTTCCGGCAGCAAGTCGGCGTCGGTGTATGCCTCATAGCCCTGCCCGTAGCCCAATGATTTCATCAGTTTGGTCGGCGCGTTCCGCAGATTGAGCGGGATCGGCAGGTTGCCCTGCTGCTCCACGTCTTCCAGCGCCGCGAAATAGGCATCCCCGGCGGTGCGGTCTTTGGGCGCAGTCGCCAGGTAGACCGTACCATGTGCCAGATTGAACACACATTCCGGGTAGCCAATCGTCTCCACCGCCCGGAAGACCTCATTAGCGACCACCAGCGCCGTTGGCAGCGCCATGCCGACATCCTCGCTGGCGAAGATGACCATGCGCCGGGCGATAAACTTGGGGTCTTCCCCGGCAGCCACCATCCGCGCCAGGTAATAGAGCGCGGCATCGGGGTTGCTGGCCCGCATACTCTTGATATAGGCGCTGACCGTGTTATAGTGTTCCTCCGCCGCCCGGTCATAGCGCAGGTGTTTCGATTGCAGGGCGTCCTTCAGGTTTTCCAGTGTGATCGCGCCGCTCTCCCCGGCGTAAAGCTGCGCCGCCGTCTCCAGCAGATTCAACGACTGGCGGGCATCCCCGTTGGCAAACTCAGCCAGGAATGCCACCCCGTCATCCGGCAAGCTGACCCCAAGCTCAACCGCGCCATGTTCGATAATCTGGCGGATCTCCGCCACCGACAACGGTTCGAGCGTGAACACCCGGCAGCGCGAGAGCAGCGCCGAGATCACCTCAAAACTGGGATTTTCGGTGGTCGCGCCGATCAGGATGAGCGTGCCATCCTCGACATACGGCAGCAGGAAGTCCTGCTGCGCCTTGTTGAAACGGTGAATTTCATCCAGAAACAGCACCGCCCCACCGCGAGGCGCGTCGGCTGCCCCCTGATTAAAGAGGTCGCGCTGCTCGCTCGAACGCACCTGTTCGACAATCGCCCGCAGTTCGGCTTTGCCGGCGGAGACAGCGGAGAGTTCGTAATAGCGGCGGTCGGTCTGGGCGGCGATGATGCGGGCCAGGGTGGTCTTGCCGATACCCGGCGGCCCCCAGAAGATCATCGAATACACAAGGTTCTGCTGGATAGCCTGGTAGATCGGCTTGCCTTTGCCGACCAGGTGCTGCTGCCCGATAAATTCGGCCAGTGACGCCGGGCGAATGCGGTCAGCCAGGGGTTGGGTCGTCGGTTGTGGGGTCATAGTGAACCGTGTAATTTCTAGTAAGACGTGATATCTCAAGTATCCCCCAATCAGGCGGGGTTGGTCAACCTTCGGCATTGCCAGCGGCATGGAACTTAGTTATTATGATGAGTGTCTATTTTATTCACCCGGTAAATAAAAAACTTAACAGGAGGCAACTGTGAGTGAGATTTCCAACCGAGGCTATACTCATCCTGATGTGCTGGTATCCACCGACTGGGTCAAGGCACATCTGAATGATCTCAACGTGCGAATCGTGGAATCGAATGAGGACCCGCTGCTATATCCGTCCGGCCACATCCCCGGCGCGGTGCAGGTAGACTGGACAACCGACCTCAACGACCCGCTGCGGCGTGATTACCTGCACCGGGAGGGCTTTTCAGCATTGATGTCCCGAATTGGCGTCACCAGGGATATGACGGTGGTTTTTTATGGGGATAAGAGCAACTGGTGGGCCTGCTATGCCTTCTGGGTGTTTCATCTGTTTGGACACACCAATGCCAGGATTATGGATGGTGGCCGCCTCAAGTGGGAGCAGGAAGGCCGCGAGCTGACCCGTGTCCGCCCTGACTACCCACCGACGACCTACGTCGCCCCGGAACGTGACGACTCCGCTGTCCGGGCATTCCGTGATGATGTCCTGGCGCATGTCAATGCCCGGCTGCCGCTGGTGGATGTCCGCAGCCCGGCGGAATTCAGCGGCGAAAAGCTGCATATGGAAGGCTACCCCAACGAAGGGGCGCTACGGGGCGGGCATATCCCCGGCGCGAAGAGTGTCCCCTGGAGCCGCGCCGCCAACCCGGAAAACGGCACATTCAAGAGTGCCGCCGACCTGCGGGCGATCTACGAAACCGAACATGGACTCAAGCCGGATGACAATGTGATTTCCTACTGCCGTATCGGGGAGCGCAGCAGCCACACCTGGTTTGTACTCACCTATCTGTTGGGCTATCCTAATGTGAGGAACTATGACGGTAGCTGGACGGAATGGGGCAACCTGGTCAACGTGCCGATTGAGCGGTAGCCCTGGCGCACGTCCTCTGCCGGATAACCGCATTACACGGAGGAGGCCGTGCATCTATGACGCGCATTAGCTATTTACTCATCATCGTGCTGCTCGCCGGATTGCTCGCTGTCAGTCCGGCGGCGGCGCAGAGCAATACCCCGCTGATTATCCTCTCGCATGGCAGCTTCTGGGCGTGGGACGAAACCACGAACGCATTGCGCCCACTCACACCAGATGGGGCGCATTTTACACCGGTGGTGTCGCCGGATGGCCGGCGAATCGCTTATACCGCGTACCCGGATATGGTCGTCACCGCGCTCGAACAGTCGGGCGGGATTGGCGGCGGCCCGCTCCCTAAAGACATCTGGGTACTGGATATCGCAGACGGGGTGAATCTGCCCATTGCCCAGCAGCCCGGTGACGCCTCGTTTTTCGTGACCGGCGTGCCGGACAAAGCGATGATCCGTTCACGTCCGGCCTGGTCGCCCGACAGCACATGGCTGGCCTGGACAGAAGCCTCTTATCCGGAGTGGAATATCCAGTTGACGCTGTACAACTTCCTGACAGCAGATGTGCGCACGATTGTGACCGGCCTGCCGGAACAGGGCGGCGTGCCGGATGTGCTGGATGTGATGTGGGCGGATACCGGGTTGGTGCTGCACAGCGCGACCTATGAGCCGGAAGCCGATGCCTGGCAGAATTCCTTCCTCGTGTATGACGCCGCCGGGACACTGTTGCACGAAATCCCGCTGGCGGTGGATACGGATCGGTTCACGGTGTTCTATACCCTCGTGAAAGTCGGGGGGCGGGACATGGTTGGTGTGCGCTACAACACGGGAGACTGGGACGTGATCGACCTGGAGACTGGCCTGATCCACCCAGCGCCTGCGCCGGAACTGTACAGCGCCTCAGCGCCGGATACCGGGCTGGCGGTGCGTTTCCTGGCTGGAGGCGGCGATACTACCGACCAGGCATGGCTGGTGGATGCGGCGGGTTCAGCCCTCACTGAGCCGATCAACATGGGCTTTGCCGGTTTTGACTATATCGCTCTCTCGCCGGATGGCGGGGCGGCAGCCTATACACCCTTCAACCCCGATACCCGTGTCTTCGAACAACAGGTCACGATCTGGCGGGCGGGTGTGGTGACGACCATCACCCTGCCGGATGACCTGTTTTTGTCAGGATTCACCTGGGGGCAGCCAACCTGGCGCATCACTAATCTGGAAGTCGGGCAGACGGCGGGTTTCTCATGTCCGGGGGCGCTGCCGCCGGTACTGGCGGTGGGGGGTCAGGGGCAGGTTATCCCAGGTGGCGGGCCGAACAACTTACGCGCCGCGCCTTCGACATCCGGCACACGACTGGGAGAAATCCCCGAAAACGGCATCTTCACGGTGATGGGCGGGCCGGTGTGTGACGAGGGGCTGGTGTGGTGGCAGGTGGATTATGCCGGGCAGCCCGGCTGGACGGCGGAAAGCCAGGGCGACATCTACTACTTGCAGCCGGTGAGTGGGTCGTAATTCCACACAAAAAAGGGGGAGAGTCCGAGACTCTCCCCGCAGAAAATACAGCGTTTATTCTAAACGAGTCACCCTACCCCATGCGGACGGCTTCGCCGCTGGCGGCGGACTGGTAAATCGCCTCCAGGATTTGCGTCACGACATAGGCCTGCTCCGGCTTCACCACCAGTTCGGCACCGGTGCGGACACTGTTGAACCAGGCATCCATTTCCTTGATGCTGCCAGCGAACTGTTCGCGCTTGCCGGACTTGTCGTACAAACCCGACCCCGCCTCGTAGTTCCGCACGTACAATTTGCCGTTCTGCTCGCCATTCACGCGCACATGCAAGCCATCCCGGGGCTGACCTTCGGGCGGGAACATATCCGCACCGGCCTTCGTACCGGCCAGCAGGATCATGGCTTCGTTGGTGTTGAGCATATTGAGCGCCCAGGAAGACTCGACCATGACCGTCGCCCCGTTCTTGAAGCGTACCAATCCAAATGCGGCGTCTTCGACTTCGTATTTGGCGGGGTCCCAGGGTCCCATCCCGTTGGCCGGGCTGCCCAGCTTGCCCAGCTTGTCGAATGTGCTGCCCAGCACCGTTTCCGGCTCGTAGTTGTCCATCATCCACAGTGTCATATCGAGCGCATGTGTGGCGAGGTCAATCAGCGGGCCGCCGCCCTGCTTCTCTTTATCCATAAAAACGCCCCAGGTCGGCACCCCCCGGCGGCGCAGCGCGAAGGCTTTGGCGTAGTAGATGTCGCCCAGTTCACCCTGGTCGCACAATCCCTTGAGGAAAAGCGTATCTTCGCGGAAGCGGTTCTGGTAGCCAATCGAGAGTTTTTTGTTGTTGGCGTGAGCAGCGTCCACCATCGCTTTGGCTTCGGCGCTGGTCTTTGCCATCGGCTTTTCGCACATCACATGCTTGCCACTGTTGAGGGCGGCAACGGTGATTTCGGCGTGGCTGCTGTTGGGCGTGCAGACGTGAATCACCTCAATATCATCACGAGCGACGACCTCGCGGTAATCCGTACACACGAGGGCATCCGGCGTACCAAATTTCCTGGCGGAAGTCTGGGCGCGTTCAAGGACGGTATCACAAAAGGCCACGACCTCCACATCCGGCTGCTGCGTCATCGCGTAAAGATGCTTGCCATTGGCAATAAAGCCACACCCGATCATACCGACTTTGATTTTTTTCATTTTGTTGTTCGCTCCTGTATGCTGCTAGACCCTGTTTCTCAGCCATAAATCAATCGGTTTTTCCACCACTGGCGGTTCATACGGGAAGTCAATGCGCCGCCCCTCGCCCGCCGATTGGTAGGCGGCATAGATAATTTTCAAGACTTCCAGGCCGTCTTCACCTGTCTCCACCGGCACTTCAAGACCTTTGACCACGTTGATGAAGTGCTGCATCTCCTGTGGAAAACCGTAGTTCCATTCTTCCTCAAAGCCGGTAAAAGTCCAGCCCGTAGTCGTATCGGCTTTTTCCACCGCGTAGCCATACCCGCTGCGGCTGTGGGTGAGGAGGGCGTTGCCATGAATCAGATCAGCGCGGGTGTTGCCCTGAGTGCCGTAAATTTCGCAGCGGTCATCAATACCGCCGGTTTTGCCCCAACTGTTTTCCGCCACACCCATCGCGCCATTCTCAAACTCAATGATGCAAATACAGTGGTCTTCGCCTTGCGTCCGCCCCTGGTGGACAAACTGCCCCATCGTGGCCTGCACACTCCTGACCGCCGGGCGATCCAGTATCCAGCGGGCGAACTCAATGCTATGACAGCCCATATCCAGCAGCACGCCGCCGCCGGAAAGATTCACGTCCCAGAACCAGGGCGAATGCGGGCCATCATGTTCCTCGCTCTGCTTCACGAGAAATACCTTACCGAGCGCCCCTTCGTCCACCAGGCGCTTGGCACGGGCGTATTTGGGCGCGAAGCACAGCATTTCGCCGTAGACGAGCTTCACCCCGGCGTCCTTCACCGCCTTGAGCATCCGTTCGGCTTCCTGGATGGTGCGGGCGAAGGGCTTCTCGCACATGATATGCTTGCCCGCCGCCGCCGCTGCGACCACGATTTCCTCATGCAGGTAATTGGGGACAGCCACCGTCACCGCGTCAATATCCGCCCGTTCCAGGATTGTGCGGTAATCGTCATAGGCGTGCGGGATACCGCGTCCCGCCGCGAATTGGGCAGCCTTGCCCGGTGTCTTCGCAGCCACCGCGACGACTTCCGCATCGGGGACGTGGCGCAAACCATCCACATGGATGTTGCCGATAAATCCGCTGCCGATTACGCCGACTCGTATCTTATCCATCAATACCATCCTTTCAAGATCAACAAAATGCCTCACCGCCGTTTACCCTTCCCCATGATGCTCTATAAAATCAGTGCGGTGATTGCCAGCCGTAGGGACGCCCTATGTGTTACCCCATATGCAGCAAGTTAAGACATAGCCTACCTATTTTCCCGGGGTTTTTACCCCCTCTAAATCTCCCCCGCCAGCGGGGGCGACTTGTCGGCCTTCATTGACCAGTCCCCGCCCCGTTTACGGGGAGGGTTAGGGAGGGGTAAGGAAAACGAATCTGTCTTAGGGTAAATTGGATGCAATAATCCCATCATCAGGGATTCAATCCCTCGGCGCGCTTAACTTACTGTATATGCGACACCCTTCTGGGCGTCCACCACCAGAACCGACGAATTCCCGATTGTTTTCTTCACGCATTCATGCGTTTTAAGAAATTGGCACGGTGTTGCGGTTATGGACGTGTGCAATGTATTGCGCCCCTACCTGCCCCTCATCTTAGGGCGATTCTGTAGGCACATAACCGCCCGGTTTATCTCCGTGTTGAATTGTAAAACTGCATGAATGTCTGGCAAACAACATCACCTGCGAGTACCCACCCAGCTACTGTCGCAGGTTGAGTTCACGCCCGTAGACCGCGATCAGCAGCACCAGCAGGCCGCCAAAGACGATCAACTGGTAGGCTTCTGCCAATCCCATCGCCCGCAGCAGGCTGTCAATCAGCGTGAGCACCAGCGCGCCGGACATCGTCCCCCAATAGCTGCCCTTGCCGCCGGTGAGCATCGTCCCGCCCACGACCACCGCCGCAATTGAGGGGAAACGGTACGGGTCGCCCAGATTGAGCAGTACCGTTTGGGCAAAACCGAGCAGCATGAACCCGCCCAGCGCCGCCAGCAGCCCGGCCAGCGTGTAGGTGATAATCACCACGCGCTCGACTCGCACGCCGGATAACCGGGCGGCGGTACGATTCACGCCAATCGCAAACAGGTGTTTACCGTAGGTTGTGCGCTCCATCAGCAGCCACATGACCACGCCCAGGGCAACCCAGATTATAATCACGCCCGGAATACCGAAGATCAGCGGCCTGGCGATATAGGTACTCATCAGTGCCGGGGTCGCGCCGAGCATCTCACCCTGGGTGACAACCAGAATCGTCCCGCTGACCACGCCGGTCATGCCGAGGGTCATCACCAGTGGGGGGATACGCAGCAGCGCGATGCCAATCCCGTTGAGCAGCCCGACAATGAACCCGGCGCTCAGGGAGGCCAGCAGCCCAACCCCGACCAGATTGTTATCCCCGCCTGTGATACGAAACGTGAGGATAGCCGCCAGCGTGACCACCGCGCCCACCGAAAGATCAATGCCTTCACCGCCGCTGACGATGACCAGCGTTTGCCCGGCAGCGATGATGCCCAGGAAGGCCGCCAGTCGCACAATATTGATCGCCTGGGTGACGTTGATGAAATCCGGGTTGATGAAGCCCCCCGCGAAAAACAGCGCAATCGCCAGCAGCAGGGCAATCAGCGGTGGAGTCAGGTAACGGCGTAACGTTTGTGCGTTCATCGTCCGATGCTCCTTCGGATGAGGCGAATCAGCCCCGGCCCGGCCAGCGCCGCGATGATAATCAACGCATTCACCAGCGTCTGCGACCAGGTGGGGACTGCCGCGAAAAAGATCACGTTGCGGATCACGCGCAGGATCATCACACCGATAATCGCCCCGGCAATCCCGCCCTGCCCCCCGCTCAGGCGGGTGCCGCCCAGCACCACCGCCACAATCGAATCGAGCGTCATGTCATCACCGATGTTGGCCTGGCTCGCGCCACCGGTAGAGAGCATGAGGGTGAGCGAGGCCAGCGCCGCGAACAGGCCCGACCAGACATACGTTGTCACCCGCACAACCCGCACCGGCACGCCGGTAGCATAAGCCGCTGCGCCGCTGCTCCCGGTGGCATACAGGTATTGCGCGTAGCGCGTGGTACGCAGCACCGACCAGAACAGCAGGAGGAGCGCGATAGCATAGAACGCCAGCGGAATATCCAGCAGGGGTGAACGGTAAAAGGTGGAGAGGTCTCGCGGAATCGAGCCGCCCGGACGGGGCAGCAGCAGCAAGGCGATCCCCGAAAAAATGAAGCTGGTGGCATAAGTCGTAATCATCGGCTGCAAGCGCAGGTAGGCCACGACCAGGCCGTTCACCAGTCCGGCCAACATCCCGGCGGCGCAGACCAGCACGACGGCCAGGAGAATCTGGTCGGGGGTTGAATCCGGCGTCACCCAGGTGATTAGCAGGGCGCTCAGCATCGAAACCAGCGTGCCAACCGAGAGATCAAGCCCACCGCCGATCACGACGATAGACTGCCCCACCGCCAGCAGCATCAGCGGCACGAGTGTCCGCAGGTTGTTGTTCAGCACGCGCAGTTCAAACACATTGTTCTGCACGATGTAATTGATGCCGAGGACGATCACCAGCAGGATGAATGAGATCAGATAGGTATTGCGGGCGAAAACCCGCTGTAGATTAAGCGACTTCATGATTGTTCGTCGCCCCCATGCTCGCCGCGACCAGTTCGGAATGCGTCAGGCGCTCGCCGGTGAGTGTATCGCGCACCCGGCCATCTTGCAGCACCAGCACCCGGTTACACAGGCCGAGCAGTTCGTCATCGTCACTGCTGTAGAACAGGATCGCCGTCCCCGCTTCCGTCAGGCGCTTGAGCAGGGCGTAAAACTCCCCCTTTGTGCCGACATCCACGCCTTTAGTCGGGTCGTCCAGCAGTAAAAGCTTCGGGTGGCGCAGCAGCCACTTGCCCAGGACGACTTTCTGCGCGTTGCCACCGCTCAGGCTGTTGACCGGCGTTTGCATCCCGGCATACACCAGTTGCAGGTCGTCGGCCATAGCGTGGGCGTCGCGCTGGGCGGCGTCCTGGTTATGGAGCATACCGTACTTGTTCCATGAGGGGAGCTGGAAATTCTCGATAATCGAGCGCACCAGCAGCAGCCCTTCCCGACCCCGGTCACCCGGCACAAAGGCGATGTCATACTTCATGGCGTCGCGCGGGTGACGGTAATGCACTTCTTTCCCGCTCACCTTCACCCTGCCGGTATACGGAATCGCGCCGAAAAGGGCTAACAGCAAGTCTTCCTGGCCCTGCCCGTGCAGCCCGCCCAGACCCAGCAGCTCGCCATCGCGCAAGGTGAAGCTGACATCCTCCACGCGCCCACCGCCCAGGTTCTGCACATCCAGCCGCACCGGGGCATCTTCTGAAACCACCGGGATTTTGATGTCATCAGGGGTCGCCGCGCTTTCGATCATCATGTTGACGATTTCGCGCTCACTGGTGCTGGCGATATCCACCGTGCCGACGGACTGGCCGTTGCGCAGCACCGTCGCTTTGTCGGCAATACGGAAAATCTCGTCCATGCGGTGCGTGATAAAAATGATGGCCTTGCCCGCTGCCTGCCACTGTTTGACGAGCGAAAACAGGCGGTTGACCTGGCTGCTATCCAGGCTGGCGGTGGCCTCATCCAGAATCAGAAGCTGCGGGTCAATACTGAGCGCCTTGAGGATTTCGACAATCTGGCGCTCATCGGGGGGCAGTACTGTCACCAATGTATCCGGTTGCAACCGTTCGGATATCGTGCCGTCGAACAGGGCGATGAGGTCTTCAGTGTTCTTCCGCATGGCCTTGCGGTTGACACGGAAATTCAGGCGAAGCGGCTCATGCGCCAGCCAGATGTTCTCCGCAACGGTCATATCCGGCACCAGGCTCAATTCCTGGTAGACCGCCGTGATGCCGCGCCCCCTGGCAGCCTGGGGATTGGAAAAATGAACCGGATGTCCGTTAAGGAGCAGCTGCCCCCCATTGGGGGCAACCACTCCGGTGATAATCTTACTCAACGTACTCTTGCCGCTGCCGTTAGCGCCAATCAGGGACACAACTTCGCCCGACTGGATGTCGAGATTCCCATCGCGCAAGGCGACGACCCCGCCATAGCGCTTCACGATACTGCGGACAGAGAGCTGTAACGTCATAGGTTACTGCCCCATGAAGGCCGCGGCCTGCGTCTGGGTGATGAAGCCATCCATCGTGTAACTGGCAGGCAGGTTCGCCACTGTCGCGTAGTAGCTGGCGAAGTCTTCCGCCGTCACCGCGTAGGGGATCGGCACATACAGGGTGTTGCCGAACGGCCCGGCCAGCTGACCGGCGTCCACCGTACCACCACACAGCATTTCCATCGCCACGCGCACACCGTCCGCGCCCACACCCGGCGGGTTCACCACACCGATGGACTTGTAGTCCGGGTGTGCCGCCAGTACTTCTTCCCACAATTGCAGGTATCCCGCACGCGCCTCGCCCGTGTTCAGCGGCCACTTCTCCGGATTCGCCGTGTTCAACGCCGCCAGCACGCCAAACGCCATGCCGTCCTGCGTCCACACCCCGTCAATGTTCGGCAGCGACGCCAGGAAGTCACTCATCACCTGCTGGCCCGTCGCCTGATCCCAACCGCCGCTCTCACGCCCCACGATGTTGATGCCCGGATACTCCCCGAACACTTCCAAAGCCCCGCTCATCCGCGCTTCATTGGCCGGATGTCCTACGAAGCCTTCGATCAGCACGATGTCGCCTTCGCCGCCCAGGCTCTCCGCCAGCCAGCGTGCGCTGATCCGCGCCCATTCCGTCTGGTCAATCACCACGTTGTAGACGCCCTGCGCCCCGATTTCCTGGTCAACCGCGATGACCGCAACACCTTGCGCCACCGCATCTTCCAGGTCGAGGTTCAGCGCGTTCTGGTCGCCGGGGTTGATGATGATGGCATTCACGCCGCGATTCAGCAGGTTCTGTATCTGCTGCTGCTGCCCGGCCACATCCGTATCCGCGCTCTCCACCACCAGTTCTACCTGGATGCCTGCCGCGTTGAACTCCGCCACCACATCTTCAATGTTCTGTACCATCTGGGTGCGCCATTCGCTGCCCACAAAACTGTTCGATACGCCTACCGTGAACGGCCCGCTGCACTGCGCAGCGAGTTCCGCTGTACGGGGGTCAAGCGTGAAGCTGGTGGCGGTAATCACCGGGGTCGCGTCGCCTGCCATGAAGGCCGCGGCCTGCGTCTGGGTGATGAAGCCATCCATCGTGTAACTGGCAGGCAGGTTCGCCACTGTCGCGTAGTAGCTGGCGAAGTCTTCCGCCGTCACCGCGTAGGGGATCGGCACATACAGGGTGTTGCCGAACGGCCCGGCCAGCTGACCGGCGTCCACCGTACCACCACACAGCATTTCCATCGCCACGCGCACACCGTCCGCGCCCACACCCGGCGGGTTCACCACACCGATGGACTTGTAGTCCGGGTGTGCCGCCAGTACTTCTTCCCACAATTGCAGGTATCCCGCACGCGCCTCGCCCGTGTTCAGCGGCCACTTCTCCGGATTCGCCGTGTTCAACGCCGCCAGCACGCCAAACGCCATGCCGTCCTGCGTCCACACCCCGTCAATGTTCGGCAGCGACGCCAGGAAGTCACTCATCACCTGCTGGCCCGTCGCCTGATCCCAACCGCCGCTCTCACGCCCCACGATGTTGATGCCCGGATACTCCCCGAACACTTCCAAAGCCCCGCTCATCCGCGCTTCATTGGCCGGATGTCCTACGAAGCCTTCGATCAGCACGATGTCGCCTTCGCCGCCCAGGCTCTCCGCCAGCCAGCGTGCGCTGATCCGCGCCCATTCCGTCTGGTCAATCACCACGTTGTAGACGCCCTGCGCCCCGATTTCCTGGTCAACCGCGATGACCGCAACACCTTGCGCCACCGCATCTTCCAGGTCGAGGTTCAGCGCGTTCTGGTCGCCGGGGTTGATGATGATGGCATTCACGCCGCGATTCAGCAGGTTCTGTATCTGCTGCTGCTGCCCGGCCACATCCGTATCCGCGCTCTCCACCACCAGTTCTACCTGGATGCCTGCCGCGTTGAACTCCGCCACCACATCTTCAATGTTCTGTACCATCTGGGTGCGCCATTCGCTGCCCACAAAACTGTTCGATACGCCTATCGTGAACGGCCCAGTACACATATCCTGAGCGACGACCAGCGCCTGCATACTGCTAAACAGCAGTACAAACGTTAAAAGGATGACAAACACACGCATAGTTTGAAGCCTGGACATTGTTTTTTTCTCCAAATACGACAAATTGACGATTAGTTTGTTCTGCTACCAGGAATTTGTCTCGATGCTCCCCCTTTCAACTACGGTTCCGGTACAAAGATATGTTCTGCCGCCAACGCAATCGCGCCGGTTATGCCGGCATCGTCCCCCATTGAGGAGTAATCTATGCGTAAATGCTGCGTTGAAAGCGGCAGCGAACGAGAAAGTACACCGCGCCGGATCGCTGCTAAAAACTGCGTGCCGCTTTTCGTCACGCCACCGCCGATCAGGATCAGGCTGGGATTAAAAAAGTTCACGATACCGGCCAGCACTTCGCCAATCAACGTGCCACTCGTCTGGATAATCTTCAGCGCCACCGGGTCGCCTTCATGGGCTGCCGCACTGACCTGTTCGGCGGTCAGCGATTCAATGCCACTGTCGAAATAGCGGCGCAGGATGGCGCTTTCGTGGTTCATGGCCGCTTGCTGCGCCTGGCGAGCCATCGCCGCGCCGGAAGCCATTGCCTCAATACAACCGACATTCCCACAATGGCATACCGGCCCGTTACGGTCTACCTGAATATGACCGATGTCGCCCGCACAGCCATTGCTGCCCCGGTAAATCTGGTGATGCACCACGATGCCCGCGCCAATCCCGGTGCCAACTTTGACAAAAATGAAGTTTTCGACATTCTGGCCCGCCCCGGTACGCAGTTCGCCCATCGCCATCACGTTCACATCGTTATCCACCACAACCGTCGTCTCCGGGAAATGCGCCTGGATTTTGCGACGGATCGGGTAACGCTCCCAGCCGGGCATGATGGGCGGCACGATCAATACGCCGTTGGCAAAATCCACCGGGCCGGGAACGCCGATGCCAATAGAAAGCAGCTTGTCATTGGGAATATGGTGTTTGTCGAGCGTGTTTTGAGCAATTTCGAGGATTCGATTAAGAACTGCTTCCGGCCCCAGACGTACATCCAGCGGCTCATGGAAGCGGGCGAGACACTGTTCCCGAAAGTCAGCCAGCGTCATATCCACGCTGGTCGCGCCTAAATCCACCCCCAGCACATAGCCGAAATCCGGGTTAAAGTTGAGCAACCGCGCTCGCCGCCCGCCGGTCGATTCGGCGTCTTTGCCTTCGACCAGGATAGCACGTTCAATGAGTTCTTTGACAATACCGGTCATCAAAGCGCGGGAATAACCGAGGCGTCGGGCTAAATCGGTACGGGAATGGGGGCCAAACGTGCGAAGGGTATCAACAACCTTATATTGCAAGGAAGGGAGAACAACACTGCTGCGGAAAAGGTCAGTATGCTGCCGATGATACTGGCTCACAACAATACCCTATTAAAAAATGAACTTTTATTTACTTTTTGCCACCATATTCTCTAATATACCGCACTTGTTTCATTTTGTAAAACAAGATCGGGCATATTGGATGTATTTCCCTTGCCCGCACACGCACGGCTGGATACAATCGGATGGCTTTCGTTGTTCAGAGAGCGGCAAGAGCGTTTCAACCTTTACCAACAGGAAATTTCGATGATACGAATGATTATTGATACCGACGCCGGGGTGGACGATGCCCAGGCGATTATGATGGCGCTGACGCATCCCGGTGTGCGCGTGGAAGCCATCACAACCCTGACAGGCAACGTGCATGTGGATAAAGTCATCCCGAACGTGCTGACAACGCTAGAGGTGATGCGCCAGCAAGTCCCGGTCTATCGCGGCGCGGATCGCCCGCTCATCAGCGGCTGGTCTGCCGAAGAACACTTTCACGGCTCGGACGGGCTGGGCAACCTGAAGAACCGCCCGCCGGTCAACAGTCAACCGGAAGCCACCCATGCGGTGCTGGCACTCATCGAGATGGCGAACGCCTTCCCCGGTGAACTCACGCTGGTCGCGCTGGGGCCGCTCACCAACATCGCATTGGCCGCCCGGCTCGACCCCTCGTTCCCCGAAAAAATCAAGGACCTTATCTGGATGGGGGGCACAATCCGGGCGCAGGGCAATACTATGAACGTCACCGCTGAATGGAACATATTCTGTGACCCGGAGGCGGCGCAGATTGCGTTGAGCGCCTTCCCGCACAGCACGATGCTCTCGTGGGAAACGACGATGGATCATCCTTTAAGCTGGGGGCAGTTCGACGCCCTCTGCCAGATAAACACCCCGGCGGGACGCTTCTTCCGCGATATTTCTCTGGAAACCGTGACTTACCTTAAGTCGCTTCCGGGCATCCCTGGCTATCTGCTGCCCGACCCGCTGGCGATGGCGATTGCCGTTGAGCCGGACATTGCGCTCGAAGCTGGGATGTTCGCGGTGGCCGTTGAACTCAATGGGGCGCACACGCGCGGCCAGACCGTGATTGACTATCGTGGCATGAGGGGGCAGCCCGCGAATGTCCGCGTCGTGACGGCGCTGGATATGGATTGGGTGTACCGCCTGTTCCAGCAAATGCTAATGGCATGACCGGTAGCCTGCTGTAACCCGCCGGGTTCCCTCTCGAAAACTCGCGGCGTCGCGCACCATGCTATAATGATGCACACCGATACATGAGTCAGGAATGCCCCTATGCAGGCGGAATTTGCACTCGATTACGATGTCTTAACAGTAGAACGTTCGCAAAAGGTGTACCTGATGGCGCGGTTGATTTCCGGCCCAGCGCCGGAACACCGCCAGCGCCGTCCACTTAACCTGAGCCTGGTGATTGACCGCAGCGGGTCTATGGCGGGCGACAAGATTGCCTATACGCGCCAGGCCGCCCAGTTCCTGGTGCAAAACCTGAGCAGCAAGGATTTGCTCTCGGTGGTCGCCTATCACGGGGATGTTGAAGTGCTGTTCCCTCCCGAACCGGTTGTCAACAAGGATGCCATCGGGCAGCGCATCGCGGCCATCACCACCGGCAGCATGACCAACCTCAGCGGCGGTTGGCTGGAAGGCTGCAACCTCGTGGCGCAAAACCTCGACCAGGATCACATGAACCGGGTGATTCTGATGACCGACGGCCTCGCCAACCGGGGAATTACCAGCCGGCAGCAGTTGGTCGCGCTGGCGCAGCAGAAATACGAGGGCGGCGTCAGCACGACAACGATGGGGCTGGGCGAGGACTTCAACGAAGACCTGCTGGTGGCGCTGGCTGATGCTGGGGGCGGTGCGTTCTATTTCATCGAAAGCCCGGAAGTCGCGCCGCTGATTTTTGATGAGGAGCTGCGCGGCCTGCTGAGCATCGTCGGGCAAAACCTCACCGTGACGATCAACCCCACCGAGCATGTCACCCAGGTCAGACAATTGAACGCCTACCCGGAGCAGGTGATTGCCCGGCAGATGAGTTTTCGCCTGGGGGATGTCTTTGGCGACGAAGTGAAGGCGCTCGTGCTGGAACTGACGATTCCGGCCCTCAACACCCTCGGCGAGCACCATGTCGCCATGCTGCGCTTCGAGTACGATGAGATCACCGAACACGGCACGCAGCACCAGGTTCACGAGATGCCGGTGATGGTCAACATCGCCCCCCCCGGCGAACTGCCGGAACCCAACCGCGATGTGCAGCAGTCCGTCCTGCTGCTCCAGGCGGCCAGCGCCCGGCGAACAGCGATAGATGCCGCCGACAAAGGGCAGTACCAGGAGGCTTCCGCCGTACTGCGAGCGGCTGCCGAGGCGATAGACCACACCGGGATAGACGACGCGCAGTTGGCCGAAGAACGCGAGGCGCTGCAAAAACAGGCCGACGACATGGAGCGCGGGGCGGAACGCTACGACGATTACAGCCGTAAGACAATGTACACCCAGGCCATCTACACGATGACGGACCGCCACGAAGGAACACAGATGCTGCGTACCCGTGAACTCGGACGCGAGTTCCGCGCTCAGGTGGCGCAAAAGCCAGGGGTTACGCCGGTTGTGCTGACCTGGAATGACCAGGATTTCCCGCTGGATGGCGATCTGATCCGTATTGGCCGCGCCAAACAGAACGAAATCACGATTGAAGCCAACAGTATTTCCCGCTTTCATGCTCAACTGACCCGTGATGGCGACCGGCTGCTGCTGGAAGACCTGGGCAGCACCAACGGCACGCTGCTCAATGGTGAGCGCCTGCAGACGCCGCAGGCCGTCAGTGTGGGCGATGTCGCGCAGTTAGGGCATGAGCATGTTGTTTTCAAAGAAGCCTGAGACACAGGAGAAGCACTGCGACACCCGGTAGCGATTCGGGCGTTGGCTGGTTGAGAATCTAGAAGTTACGCAGTTGAGAGAGGTATTCTGTTTGAGCAAGGGGCTTAAGCCCCTTGTCCTTCCAGACAACTGCGTAAATCCTAGAATCAATAACTCGTAAGAACGGCAAGATTACAATTATGATCCACCGGACAGACAGAAGGACATCCCTGGATTACACAGGGGGATACTCCAACTACAATTGAGAAAGGATCACGGAACAAGCGTGCAGGTTCCTTGCGCGGTTGTTTTGTGTTTAAGACAACCCAATGAATGATGACAATCTCGCTCCCAAACCGGAACGCCAGCACCCGCTTTACAATACGCAGCCCCCGCAACCCCTCACACCGCCCGTAGAGAAAGCTACCCCACCGGCCCCGCGGGGCCGGGTCATGATCGGGCGCGTGCGTCCGCTGGTGACATACGCGCTGATTCTGATCAATGTGGCGGTGTTCGCCCTGGGGTCGGTTTCCGCCGAAAACAGCTGGTCTATGCTGGCCTGGGGCGGCAACCAGCCCCAGCAGATTTTCCAGGCGGGCGAGTTTTACCGGCTGTTTACGGCGATGTTCCTGCATGCCAGCATTTATACCTCATCAGGCGGTTGGGCATTAGCCAACAGCGCCCATATCATCTTCAATATGTATATTCTGTATGCGGTGGGTGTCGGCCTGGAGCCACTGTTCGGGCATGTCCGCTTCGCCCTGGTGTACCTGCTGGGCGGGCTGACTGGGTCGGTATTGAGCGCCTTACTTGGCCCCTGGGATGGTTTTTCCATTGGGGCTTCCGGGGCGGTGTTCGCCGTCCTGGGGGGGGAATTTATCTTTCTCTACCATCACCGGGAGATTATGGGCGCAACCGGGGCGGCGCGGCGGCGCAGCCTGTTGAATCTCGCCGTGATTAACCTCGTGTTCGGCCTGCTGTCGAACGTCTCCGGCAGCCAGATGCGAATAGACAACTGGGGGCATATCGGCGGGGCCGTCGGCGGCGTGATTCTGGCCTGGTTTATCAGCCCGATCTACAAACTGCGCCAGAATCCATTGGACCCATCCGCCGTGGTTGCGAGCGACACCAACCCCTGGCAGAAGCAGTTAGGGGTGATTGGCGCTTTCGCCGTCGGGCTGGTCGTTCTGCTGATTATCGGGGCGAATACGCTCGGCTAAGGCTTGCTGAGCCTGCTCCAGTTCCCAGCGCAGCAGGGCAATCTGCTGGGCAGTGTCTTTGTTCTCCTGTGCCAGCCGCGTCAGGACGGTTGAAAAGTGCAGCAGCATAATCAGGATAAACACGACCGCCACCAGGAACAGGGCGCTGGGCGGGTAGAAAATCCCCACCAACCCCGCCAGCACATCCAGCAGCGGGCGCGAGACGCTCAACAGAATCAGCACGATGGCCGTCGCCAGCCAGAGCAGAGAATACTCCTCGCGCAGCCGCCGCTGCCGCACGAGTTCCAGTACGAACACCAGCATCCCGATAGAAGCTGCCAACCCGAACAGAATCGCCCGATCAACTTCCAGCATAATCACCTCTCATTTGGTCGCAGTGCCAGCCCATGATAGAATGTTCTTGTCGGAACATGACAGAGAAGGGTACATCCCCGGTGCAGATCATTCCCCGTTACAGACTGTTGATTCAGTATGATATTCGTCTCGACATGTACGAACCCTATTACCAGTTTATCATGAATGAATTCCTGCCGGGGATGCAGAATATGGGGTTACACCCGGTGGCGGCCTACCACACAGCGTATGGCAATTACCCGCTGCGCCAGATGGATTTCGTGAGCGAAAGCCTGGATACTGTGCGTGAGGTTTTCGAGAGCGAACGATGGGGGACGCTGGAAAACCAGCTCAAGGCGTTTACTATCCACTATGACCGCAAAGTCGTGCGCTACCGTGATACCTTCCAGTTTTAACCCGCCCCCTGCTTGTTGTGAAATTGACTCCAGTAGAGCGTGACTTCCAGCCATTCGTCGCTGGTTTTGTGCGGTTCCAGCCAACCACTCCGGGCTTCGTAACGTAAGGTCGCCCGGCACCAATCGAGTACCTGCTGCGCCACATCCGGCGGCACACGCCCCGATGAGAGGATGTGAATCACGAGTTTGCGGCTGTAGTGCGAATCCCGCGCCAATGCATGGTACATCAGGTGGTAGAGTTCGTGGCAGTTGGCACACACCTGCACTGTCATGGCATTTTCGCCATGGGTGGCAATATCCCACAGGTGGTGGCGGTGCGAGACAGGATAGCCACAGGCGGCACAGGCGGTCATACGCTCTTTGTGGGTAGGACGGCGGCGGCGCATCATTTTGCGGTATTTGTGCGCCCGGAAGAAATCCACCCAGTGGGCCATAATATTCAGACGGTCTTCCAGGGCGGCATGGCGGGCGAACACCGCCTCGAAATCGGCCACAATCTCCTCGGCCAGCCGCTTGCGATACAGATAGCAGATCAAGTCCACCAGTTCCGCCCGCAGCAGCGCCTCGCTCAAATAGGTTTTGGATTCCATCGCGTGCCACCCTGCTAAACCGATAACATACCATATTATAACAGGGCGTCAGGCAAGTCGAACAGATGTTTTACCCCACCAGCCGGAACAGGATGTCCTTAAAGCGCCGGGCATCCACTTGCAGACAAATGCGGGCATTGGCAGGCCGTTGGAGCAAGCCGTGCTGGTCAATCACCATCTGCCCGTAACAGGCCTCACTTTTGTACTCAATGTGTACATAAGCGTCAATCTGCCGGGTGATGATCTCCGGGTAGAGCGCCGCCGCCATCGTCACCGGGTCGGGCAAATCAAAACCGACTTTCCCCCAGGAATCGGCGTTATACTGCTGCAAAGCGGCGTTGCAGCGCACACAGAACGCCGCGATCTTTGACCCGGTTGCCAGCAGCGCGTCAATATCCGCCTGGGTGATGAAGGTGTCATCGGTGCTGACATCCCAGCCCACAAACGTCAGCGGCAGCCCGCTGTTAGCTACGATCTGCGCCGCTTCCGCATCCACGAAAATATTGAATTCCGAAACCGGAGTCACATTGCCCGGCCCGAAGCCATTGCCCCCCATGATAAACACGCTTTTGACCAGCGCGGCGATGTCAGGGGCTTTCAGGCAGGCCAGCGCGAGGTTGCTCAATGGGCCGAGCGTGACGATTTCCAGTTCATGCGGGTACTGGCGGGCCAGCGTGATCATTGCGTCGCTGGCGTGACCGGCGGCGGCCTGTAAGCGCGGTTCAGGCAGGTTCATGTTGCCCATGCCGTCCTCCCCATGCACGAACTCCGAGGTGAACAGGTCACGCAGAAGGGGCTTCGCCACACCGCGATACACGGGCGGGGCGTAAGTTCCGGCAACTTCCACCGAAACCAGCGCGTTTTTCACAGCCAGATCGAGCGGCACATTCCCGGCGACGACGGTAATCGCTTCGACATGCACCCTCTGATCACGCAGCGCCATAATCAGCGCCACCGCATCGTCTGAGGCAGTATCGGTATCAATCAGTAGTCTGCGCATGGCTGGTTTACCCCCTGTTACATCCGGTCTATGCAGATTAGACCGAAAAAAACGGATTACCGAAAGGTCAATTGCCCTCTTCGCACCGGCCCGCTACAACAAAAATCCCCTCACCGCATCTACCGGGCGAGGGGATAGGGCAATCGCATCAAATTCACTCTACACAAAATGACCTTTTCTGACTCCTCCCCAACCCTCCTTCGAGGGAACGTGCGTCCCCGTCTCAGTCGCCGCAAACGGGGCGGGAGTAACCCCTCCCCAACCCTCCCCGCAAACGGTTCACTGCACGACACAAGTCATACGGGGAGGAGGGAGCGGGGGAGGCAGAA
>CALJKV010000121.1 GCA_937974245.1 uncultured Chloroflexota bacterium
ACCTGATTCAAGTTGATCCGGGGCTGGCTGATACCCTTGCAGTCTTGCTGAATGACGATGTTATGTATTCGGTTCAGGCTTGTGAGCGAGAACTGCAAGCGGGACGGCATGTGCCATTGGAATCAGTAATGACATAGAAAGAAGCAGCATGATTTCCCCTTTAATGATGCTTCAACCTGTCGAGTTCTTTTTGTTAGGCATCATTGCTTCGGTGCCATCATAAGGTGGTTACATGACTGGACAGGACGCCCTGGAAACACTAGTCGTAACAACCGTTATGTCTCTATACTCGCCAAAATAAAAAGAGCGAGACATACGCTCGCTCATCATCTCCGAACTACTTCCGTTTCCCTTTAATGATCTGATATACCCTCGCTTTGGAAACGCCATATTCTCTGGCAAGGTCAGGTACGCTCCAACCTTGTTTGTATCGCGCGCGAATTTCAGCGTTCCGTTCCCGTTCGTAGGGTGTATGGTCTGATAAGGGAAGTTTAGAGTACGGGTTCCCCTGGTAGAGCAAACTGAGGATATATGCAACAGCGTCGGTCACGCTGAAAAACAAACCGCCTCCAGCCTGATTATAGACTTGAGGCAGCCTGTACCCCGTAGGGGAATCGAACCCCTGTTTTAGCCTTGAGAGGGCTACGTCCTGGACCTCTAGACGAACGGGGCATTTAATGTTGCCAATATACCATACATCTCCCCGGCAATCAAGATACGGCCTGAGACCGGAATCACTATTTCAAGTGCGGTTTTAAAGCCACCAGAATCGTCGCCAGCACCGTTTCTCGCGGTTGTGCCGCGTTAATTTTCACCCACCTTTCCGGCTCGGCGGCCATGAGTTGATGATAACCATCGCGCACCCGTCGATGGAATGTCAGTGCCATATCGTCCAGGCGATTCCACTCCTCTCCCTGGGCAACAGCGCTCAAGCGCCGTTGTAAGCCGTCTTCCGGGGCAATATCGAGCAGAAACGTCAGGTCAGGGCACAGCCCGCCCGTCGCAAAATGAATGATCGTCCGCAAGGTATCCAGGCTCAAGCCGTGTCCATAACCCTGGTAGGCCAATGTCGAATCAAAGAAGCGGTCACAGATCACCAGGCCACCGGCCCTCAGATGCGGGCGAATCACCTCCTGCACCAGTTGAGCACGGGAAGCGTTATACAGCAGCAATTCCGCGTGCGGGTGCATCTCGGCATGGTCCCGGTCATGCAGAATGTCGCGGATTTTGTCACCAATCGCCGTGCCGCCCGGTTCACGAGTGAGCAGCACATTATAGCCGCGTTCCCGCAGCGCCAGCACCACCTGCTGTACCTGAGTGGTTTTGCCGCCGCCATCCGGCCCTTCAAACGTGATGAACATAGGGGATTCCTCTTATTTGTATTCGTATAAAGGTCAGGCTATGGTTCGCCAGTTTAGCATTAGAGGGGAAAAGCAGGAACGATCAATCTAAATCCAAAAAGGGCGCAACTTGCTACGCCCTAACTCTTTTCCGAATCAGTTGAAAACTATGACGCCGAGTTCAGAATACGCACATGCCGCGCTGGTTCTTCTCCATAGCTTTGCGACTCAAGTTCCGCTTTACGCGCTAACTCGTGCTGGCGACGGCGGATATATGACACCTGCGGCGAGAGGTCAACGTAGTCAGCGCCGGCGCGTACCCGCATAATTGCATCCTTCGTTTCCCGGATCGCCCGCTCAAAAGGGTCGCTTTCGTCTAGCTCCATCTCAAAGAGGTCGCTCAGGAATGATTCCATCTGCGAAACTGTGTTCGCCCGCAGCACGTAGATCGGTGTCCCCCGCCGTTCGGCATCCACAATTAACCTGGGACGACGGCGATAGTAGTTCTTGAGCGTCACAATCGCGTTCGCCTGCGCGAAATCATCCACGATCACCACCGGCACACGCAGCCGCCGGGCCGATTGCTGCAGCCGGTTGCGGGCAATACCATAAGCATACAGGTGAATAGTCTCCATGTTGCCACTGGTTGCTGTCCCACCCTGGCGAAGAATCGGTTCACTCGACTGGCGCGGTGTCAGGGTGCGCCCTGGCTTGCCACCGCCATTCCCGTTGCGCCCATGCCGCTCATTAAGCCCCTGGCGTTCCGGCTGAAAATTCTCAATTTCGATTTCACCGGTTTCCGTCCGGTTGCGGATTTCAACAGGCATTGGACGATTACGCAGGATACCATCTACAGCCGCCGCCACGTCCTCATGCACCACCAGTCGGTTGCGTGTCTGAATCTCGATCAGCACATCGAACGTTGGTGGAGCGCGACGCTCCAGGACAGTTTTCTGCGTCCCCCGACGGCGAGCTTCGTCATCGGAAAGCGTCACCGCCTCAATACCCCCCACCAGGTCGGAAAGGGTCGGGTTGAGCATCAGGTTCTCCAGCGCGTTACCATGTGCGGTGCCGATCAACTGCACACCGCGTTCAGCAATCGTGCGGGCGGCCATCGCCTCCAATTCCCGGCCAATTTCATCAATCACGATGACTTCCGGGTTATGATTCTCCACCGCCTCGATCATCACTTCATGCTGGCGTGTCGGGCGCGAGACCTGCATCCGGCGTGCCTTGCCAACCGCCGGGTGCGGCACATCGCCATCTCCGCCAATTTCGTTCGATGTATCCACAATGACAACCCGCTTAGACTCAGCCAGCACACGGGCCGCCTCGCGCAGCATGGTCGTTTTACCGACGCCGGGAGCACCCATCATCAAGATACTCTGCCCGGATTCAATCAAATCCTGGATAATCTCAATAGTGCCGTACACCGCCCGACCCACACGGCAGGTTAAGCCCACCACTTCGCCCCGGCGATTGCGGATCGCGGAAATGCGATGCAGCGTGCGTTCCATACCGGCACGGTTATCCGCATCAAACGTGCCGATATTCTGCACGATTGCGTCCAGGTCATCCCGCGCGACCTCGGTCTCCATTAAAACAGCTTCACGATCCACATAACGCGCCGTTGGCACGCGCCCTAAGTCAAGAACAATCTCCAGCAGATCATCGGTGTTACCCAGATGATCGAGCGCAGCCTCTAAATGTGGCGGTAAAACACGCTTGAGTTCATGAATGTCATCTGTAATCCGACGTTCCATGTGTTACCTTTTGACTCCTGTTTTATCTACTTCCGAATATGTATCGGTAATACCAGGCGTTGGCGGTTTAACCTGAGAGGGAATTCCTTCAAGCTTCTGATGCAGTGGAGTGAAAGCGGTCGTGCGTACTCCTGCTGCGATATGCTTAATCAACAGGGCTTGCTGAGTCACCATCGTAAATCCCAGGGCATCCAGCACGTTATCCAACCAGTCCTGGTAACGCCGTACCCGCACAAAAATCGGCTTACGGGTGCGGCCTACCTGCGCCAGCGCCAGCGTCATGATGTCCCCGGCTTCACTGAAAACATCCGGGTGCAGGTGGGGCATCAAGTACAGACCATACTTCCCTTCAGAGATCGCGATAAACCCTTCCACACGTTCATTTTTCCGATAGACCAATCCCTCACACACGTCCGGCAGATCGCTAACCTGTTGAACAAGACGTGGGATGATATTGCTGTATAAGAGGTGAATCCCCTGTAAATCATCGCGGGTCGCCTCCGTCAGTGTAATCTCATGCGCCGGGAATGGCAGATCACCATCATTCAACGGTGGGTGCTGCCAGATTTCCTGACGAGCGTAGATCGCATAGTTAGCCGCCCGGAGCGTGGTAAACAACGGGTCTGATTCAGGGAGTTCCGCCGCGAGTGTATGCGCTCCCCGGCGTCCGGCAGCGACAGCTAGCGCGTCCAGCATGTACAACCAGACCGTATTATCCTCGTCTTCTGTCCCCATGCCGGGTGCGATATAGATGATATGAGCGTGATGCTCGTTAGGCCGCAGGCGAAACTGCCCCACAAGCTGAAGCTGATCCACCCGTGTGACCAACGTATGCACCTCCCGGTTGGGCAGGAGCAGCGTAAAAAACGATGTTCCACTGTCCCCTCGCGTAAAACCTGATTCACTGTCCAGAATCACACCGCTTTCGGCCAAGCGGCGCACCAGCGGCAGATCTACCAGACTAACGGTGTGGGTCTCGGCTGTATCATGGGGTGATGACATCACACATCCTGGGTATGTACCCACCATCAGGCAGGCAGGCGGGCCTACACCTTACCTGTGCCAACAAGGATAAAGCCAGGCAGAGGAAGATAGATGGACAAAACAAGAGGCTGTTTTGGAAACAGATAACACAATCTCGATATGCATTCATCACATCCATTGTAACACTCTTGCGCAGCGATTGACAATGCTTCCAGGCCGCCGCTTACTGCACCCTACCCCTATTTTAATCGAATCTTCACAAACCCCTCAACATCTCAATGGGGACTATTCTACCAGGTTTTAATAGTTTACAAAGGGTCAAAAGAGATCAAATACTCACTCTACTATAAAAGCCAGGCACGACATTCAATGGCAGCCAGGTTATTTGCGCCAGCCAGAACACCATGTTAAAGCCGGATCACACTTGTGCGAATAATCTAAAAGTCCTGTGTGGGAAGTTTAACAAAACACACAGTACTCTGCCCAGAAACACCGTGATAAGGTTACAGATGGTGTAACCACACCCGTATGTCAGTTAGCAGCAAGGAGATGGTCATGCTTAAAAAACAACTACTCAAAAGCAAGCCAGTATGCAAAGTGACATTCATTTTGCCCGAAGCGATCCAGGCCGAAAATGCCGTTGTAATTGGCGATTTTAACGACTGGGATCAGCGTGCAACGCCCATGGCGGCGCTCAAAAGCGGCGGTTTCAAAGTGACGGTTGACCTGGAAGCCGGGCGGCGCTATGAGTTCCGCTATGTGGTCAACGGCTCTGAGACGCATAACGACTGGCACGCCGATGCCTACGTACCGAACCCTTATGGCAGCGACAACTCGGTTGTGTTGACGTAGCTTTTTCACTCACCTATTTATCCGATGCGGGCAAGGGATTAAGTCCCTTGTCCCGCGCTAAACAGCGTGCCACCTCCCCTACAATCAGCAACGCTCCCTCCCTCGATACGTTTTTGACAGTTAATACACCAGCGGGTATGATTCCAAAAAACCGGGCAGCATCCATAATTCCCTGCGCCGTATCCGACAACAGCCTATGGCTTTGGACTACTTATCGCGGCCACAGGTTCGTGGACACAGTGGCGCATTCCCGGAAAACCCATTTTGCATACTTATGAAGGAAAGGTAGCAGAATCATGGCACGTATTGTTCGCGGCGCACTCCTGCAATCAACCTGGACGGGTGACAAAGACAGTATGATCGAAAAGCACATGGATTACGCCCGTAAAGCGGCTGACCAGGGCGCTCAGGTCATGTGTTTCCAGGAATTATTTTATGGCCCTTATTTCTGCCAGGTGCAAGACCCACAGTTTTTCGCCTATACGGAAATGATCCCCGACGGCCCGACCACAGAGAAGATGCAGAAACTGGCACAGGAACTCAAGATGGTGCTGGTTGTCCCTATGTACGAACAGGACGGCGTGGGTGTGTACTATAACACCGCCGCTGTGATTGACTCCGATGGCACCTACAAGGGGAAATACCGCAAAACCCACATCCCGCAGCTACCCGGCTTCTGGGAGAAGTTCTACTTCCGTCCCGGCAATTTGGGCTACCCGGTATTCGATACATCCATCGGCAAGGTTGGTGTCTACATCTGCCATGACCGCCACTTTCCAGAAGGGGCGCGGGCGCTGGGGCTGAACGGCGCGGAAATCGTGTTTATCCCATCGGCCACTTCACGCGGTCTGAGCCAGCACCTGTGGCGCATCGAGCAGACTTCGCACGCCATCTTCAACACCTATTTCGTGGGCACCATCAACCGTGTCGGCGTCGAAGAATGGGGCGACGACGACTTCTACGGGGAGAGTTACTTCTGTGACCCGAAAGGCCAGTTTATCGGTGAACTGGGCAGCGCTCATGATGAAGAACTCATCATCCGGGACATGGATTTCGATGTGATTCAGCAGGTGCGCGATACCTGGCACTTCTACTTCAACCGCCGCCCGGATCAATATGGGGCGCTGGTCAAGGATACTGTGCCGGGGAAATAGTAAGGTCGCGCCTTTTAGGGTAAGTTTTCAACACGGGCGAGGCGTGCCTCGCCCCTACAGATGCCGCGTATTTGTTAGATATCCTTTGACGCGGGCTTAGGGGTTACGCGGTTGGACAGGGGGCATAAGTCCCTTGTCCAAAATACTCGCAGATTTCAGGTATGATGTGTGACACATGGCACAATCCAACATGACCGAACAGCACGGGCGCGGCTACCGGCTGCGTACTGTTGTTTTATTAACGCCATTTATTGCCCTGCTGGCTGGGTTCTTCCTGGCACTGCGTACCGGGTTAGCCGGGGGCGGCGCAGACCTGATTGAGAGCGACTTCATCCTGGGGGCGCTGCTGGTGCTGGTCGTGGCAATCATTGGCGGCGGGTTGTATGTGCTGGCGAAACCCCGCGATACGACCCAATTTCATGTCAGTTGGCGAACCGTGCTGGCAACCTCTCTGCTTGGCATGGTGCTGGTAGCTGTCGTGTATCCCCGCCTGAGCGCAGACCAACTGCACTGGCTCGTCCCCTCGCTCACCGATGACATCCTCGGTATTCCAGCGCGAGTGGCCGTCCTGGGCGCGGTGGATGGCCTCATGTACGGCGCGGTGCAAGGAGCTGTCATCTCAGTTCTTGACCCGGCGGCGACGCACTTCACGCGGCGAGGCATCCTTCGTTACAGCATCATGCTCGCTCTCGTCGGCGTGGTTTTCGTGATAACCGCCTTCATCAATGAATCCGGCGATGTAGGTGATCGGTTTTCGGGGCTGATGGGGGTGCTGTTGCTGGGGGCGGTCAAACTCGGTGTCAACTGGTGGGATAGACGCGCTAAAAAGGCCGGCTAAATTTCGCGTCATTCCTTCGATGATTGGGAACGCTGGCGGCGTATCTGGAAGCGGATATGAACGAGCGCCTCAGCTACCGAGGGGAAAACCGGCACGCTGATGCCCCCAAACTGCGGCTGGGCCATCGCCTGGGCGTAAAACTTCGTGAGCTGGTGGCCGCCCACCAGCACAACGGTGACATTGGGGTCACTGGTCGAAGCCGGTTTTCCCTTCGTAACTTCCAGGAGCATCCCCATTGTATTCGGCAGATCGGCATCAATGCGGGTGCAGTCTGTAATCCGGTAGACGTGCTCAGTGATTCCCGCAGCCAACCGGGCGGTTTCCTCGAAGACCTGCCGCGATGTTTCGGCGTCTACCATCCCATCCAATGTGGCGATGATAATGGGTTCGTCCGGCAGCCGCTCGACTGACAACACAGCCATGAGTGTTCTATCACCTTTCCCGCACTTCCGTTCAACCGCATAAGTGCAGTTTACCATAAATCAGGAAGATGGCTGTAGAGGGTGACGGATTTCCATATTCGAGTCCTGTCTTATGTCCGATGTGCCGGACGTTTTGTTGCACACGGGGATGGGTTTGCCACAAATTGCCGTATGAAATGGTGTTCAGATCCGATCAATGAGGGGAAAAACAGCGTGGTTTTGCCGCATCGGGGATTATTGCTGCGATTGCCACGATTGCAGCAAGGTGGGTTAAAAGTGCCGAGTGCCGAGTGGAAAGTAAACGCAGGGGAACTAAAAACAGTCCGAGTCTTGAGTGCCGAGACGCAAGACAGTTGGGCTTCAGACCCCCTCTATATCTCCCCCGCCAGCAAGGGAGACTTGTTTGTCCTGCTTGGCCGCTCGTGTTCCGGTGACGGGACGGGTTCAAAAGACTGTTTTTCCTGGGACAAATCCGACGTGAATGCAATAGCGGAGGTATAGACAAATCCAATAGCCTTTGAAAGCGAAAAAGGTGGTTGTACCAGTTCCACAATAGCACAAAACGAGCTATAAATGGTGAAACTTTGTTCGAACATTTGTTTCGAGTTTTCAGTGGTCAGTTTTCAGTGGTCAGTCGTGCAGTGGCATATCCACGATTTCAACCGTGCCGTTTTCGCCCCCGTAAGCTAACTGCGTGCCATCGGGACTCCAGGCGATGGAGGTGGTAAAAATAGGCGACTTGGTATAAGTAGCTACCGATTGACCTGTGGCAATATCCCACACTTGAACTGTGCCATCCAAACTCGAACTGGCAAGATATTGGCTATTGGGGCTGAAGGACACAGCATCCACTATGTCCGTATGTCCTCTCAGAATGCTAATCAGATCATATGTCGCGGCATCATAAATATAGACCTGTCCAGTACCACCGCCCGCTAATTTACTTCCATCTGGACTCCAGTCAGCGCATAAATACCCATCACTGACCTCCGACGGACTTGTTGGATTCCCCAAGTCCACATCTTGAACAACGCCTAAGTATCCAGTTATGATGGCGACAACAATTTGTGATCCATCCGGATTCCATCTTCCATCGGAAAGCGTACCGCTGCTTTGTTGGGCAATTAACTGATAGGTGCTGGTATCCCAAATTCGCAAATTATATTGGTCATCAAAGCTGGTGCTGACAATTTTCGTGCCATCTGGACTCCAATCTACTGATTGAATCACATCGCCATGCCCAACCAGTGTCGCAATAGATGTACCAGTGGTCGCGTCCCACAACCGAACGATGCCATCATCACTGCCGCTCACGATTTTGGTGCTATCGGGATTCCAATCTACCGTTCGCACCCTGCCGCTTAAGCCCGGCACGTCCAGAAGCACCTGGCCGGACGAATCCCAGACTCGCAGCAATCCGTCTGTACCGCCCCCGACGATTTTTGTACCGTCAGGACTCCAGGCGACTGAGATCACGTCGCCAAGCTGGGTTGCCTGCGGCACGTCCACGATTTCAACCGTGCCGTTCTCGCCGCCATAGGCTAACTGTGTACCGTCAGGACTCCAGGCGATAGAGGTGGTAAAAATAGCTGGTTTGGAATATGTGACGACTGTCTGGTTGCTGGTAATATCCCAAATGCGGATTGTTCCGTCATGGCTGGCACTTGCCAAAACGCTCCCATCTGGCCGATAAGCGATTGCTTCAACGCGATCCGTGTGTCCACTCAAAGTGTTAATTGGATCATAAGTGGACGTATTCCAGATATGAATCTGCCCATCATAGTCACCAATGGCGATCTGTGAGCCATCAGGACTCCAGCGAGCAGTAAGGGCGGCACTGTTGATTTCTGCAAAGCCGAGAGGATTACCCAGATCGATATCATAGATGACTACAAATCCATTTTCGAGTGCTGTCATCACCTTAGTACTATTAGGACTCCAGGATACTTCAAAGATAGTACCTGTCTCGCGAGCAGCAATCACTTGATATGTGGTCGCATCCCACACACGTAAATCATTAGTATCGTAGAAACTCCCTGTAACAATATGTGCCCCATCTGGACTCCAATCGACTGATACAACCGCTTGATTATGACCAGTAAGGGTACTGAGGAGCTGACCTGTATTGGCATCCCATACACGCGCGTTGCCATCTTCATGCCCACTAACAATTTTTGTACTGTCAGGACTCCAGGCAACCGAATAAACATCCCCACTGAGCCCTGTCATGGTGAGTACAGTCTGCCCTGTTGTATTCCAGATTCGCAGCAGGCCGTTTGTACCGCCCCCGGCGATTTTTGTACCGTCGGGACTCCAGGCTACTGAGATCACGTCGCCAAGTTGCGTTAATTGTGGCACATCTACTATTTCAACCGAACCACTATCGCCGCCGTAGGCTAACTGCGTGCCGTCGGGACTCCAGGCGATGCTGAAAATAAACTCCGAAAGCCCCTGGTTGAATCCGTGAACAGCGGTTGGTGGCAGGATTACGCTCATCACCAAGAACGATAAAAACGTTGCAATCATGAAGGTTAAGAGTTTGATCGGAAACTTTTCCTCGCGGGCAAGGCAGTGCCTTGCCCCTACGATTATCCCGATTATTTTCTTTAAGCGTACCACCGCAGCTTCGAGATTGCTTTTGATGGGTGACAGTCTGTTCATACGATTTATATGAGCGCCTCTACGCATCGCCTTTCTACCCCGGCCCCAGGGTATCCAGGCCGCCAATGGTCCCAGCGACCCAACCGACGACGCCATCGGCGGTCTGCACCTGCCACCAGGTAATCCCCTCGGCGTCCACCGGCCCAGCCAGCACACGCACATATTCCCCATTGTTCAGGAAAGCGCGGGCAAAACCGTAACCTGTCCCCGGCCCGGTGCGGATATTGAGTTCCGCTGAATAGACCTGAAGCTGCTCACCCGGCTGGTAACGACTTCCGGCAATTACCCCGGAGACCGGCGGCGCGAGGACGCCTGGGCCGGAATCCTCGCTCGGCGGCAGACCGCCACTCACCCAGTTGACCGCCCGTGATCCGCTGGCCTGCCCGGTGATCTCGCGGACTTCCCCGCTGACCCGCGCCACATACTGGCGGCCATTGACCACCACCAGGGCGGCGCTGCCATCAGGACTCCACTCGACGCGCTGCGGGAAATCATCGCCAATCGTCCCGGTGAGCGCAATCCCGTTCATGCCGTAAATACGCAGTGGTTCCGCCGCGCCACCGCGTCCACCGGGCGCACCCAGAGCATAGATATTGCCATCCCGAGCCTGGTTGGCGAAGCCCATCCACAGGCCGTTAGCCTCAGCGTCATACACGACCTCGGAGAAACTCCCGTCGCGGTTGATGAACCCGACGAACACGTGGCCGTCCGGCGCTGCCCCGCTGACCAACACACGCCCTCCCCCATTCTCCCAACCCCCATACTGATAGCGGAAGACCGGCGGGCGGGTATCGCGGGCGCGTTCATTGCGAGAAACGGGCACGACCACCAGGCCATCGCGGTTTTCACCGTTCAGCCGCGCCCCAACCAGGATGGCATCGCTGCCCGGCGACCAGGCCAGCGAACGGCTCTCCCAGGTATCCGGGTCGAAGCCGTTGCTGACAATCGCGCAGCCGGGAAAACCGGGGGTCGGGCAGTCTACCAGGAGTTGGTTGGGCGGGAACGCCCCCGGCGTGAAGAACCATATGCCATCATTCGCCAGCGTATCACCGTTCACGATGAACGCAAGGTACTGGCCGTTGGGCGACCAGGCAATCGCCGCGACATAGGCGTTATTTTCCGCCCGTGACTGCGGGATAAACTCAGAAAACGGCGATACATCAATCCGCGCCGCACCGCTGCCATTGACCCCCGTCAGGTACAGCAAGCCGCTGGAGTCGGTGGTGGCGTACTCGTTAGGATTGGCCGGGTTGCGCTCAAACAGCGTAGTATCCCCTAGCAGGTTAAACCGGGCGGTGCTGACTCCCCCATTGGTGCTGATTGCGAAGGCCAGCGTTTGCGGGTTAATTGGAATGAGAGTCGGCGCTTGTGGGGCAAAGGCCAATGTCGGCGGAATCGGCACTTGCAGCACCACCGTCGGGAAGACACGCGGCGGGGTCGGCGTGGGCGACTGGAACTGCGGTGTGGCAGTGCCAGGAACAGGCGTGATAATCCCCAGATCGGCAATCGTTGCCTCGGCAGTGATATAGGTTGGTGTGGCATCCAGCGTCGGTGGAGTCTGGAACTGTGCTAACTGTTCTGGCGAAAGCGTGTTGGTCGCGCTCGGTCGTGGCAAGGGCGTGAAGGTCACATCCAGCGAACGCGGCGTCAGGGTCGGGATAGTCGGCAGCGGTAGTGGTGTGGGTGTCAGCGTCGGCAGTGGTGTAAATGTTGCCGATGCTGTAAACGTTAATGTTGGTGTCAATGAAGGCAGCGGCGTATTTGTTGCTGTCGACGTCCACGTGGAAGTCGGTGTATTGGATGGCAGAATCGGCGTCAACGTCGGTGGGAGTGTGTTCGTTGCGGTAGGCGGCGGGATTGTGGGCGTCGCTGTTGCCGTGTGGGTAGCCGTCGGCGTGCTGCTCGGCGTATGGGTTTGTGTAGGTGTGTGACTGGGTGTTACACTGGGTTCATCCGTGCTGGTCGCTGTCGGTGTGCTGCTCGGTGTATGGGTTGTGGTCGCGGTAGCCGTCGGCGTGCTGCTCGGCGTGGTCGTCGCGGTAACGGTCAAAGTCGGGGTGACGGTCGGCGGCAGTGTGTTCGTTGCAGTGGCGGTATCGGTCAGCGAGGGCGGCACAGTCAACGAGGGTGTCTCGCTGGCGAGCAGAGCCACTACAGTCGGCGGATCGGTCATTTCCGCCGTCGGGCTGGGGGTACGGGTGGGCGCTACGGTGGGCGTCACCGCCGGAACCGACAGGTTGCAGGCCGCCAGAAGCAGTGCCAACGCGAACATCAACAGCCGAATCATAAGCATTGTCCTTTAAGCCGAAATGAGGACAGAACCACACCCATGCCCCGTGATCCATATCAGGACAGTCAGGTACATAGACTTACCTTCTATCCCATATTATAACGACCCTGCCTGCACCGCCAAAGGACGACCTGTACACGCCTGCCCTACGCCCCGACAACGCTGGCCGTTTACAATTCTTACCATTCCCCCGCGTAGGCAATCCTGTAGGGGTGTGCTGTGAGCTGGTGATAGCTGTAGCGCAATTCAATCAACTGGCGCAGATGCAGCAGGTCATGCGCGACCCAAGCCGCCAGCATATCTCCGGCGGTGATGCGACCAAACGGCGCATCTATACCGGCATCCCAGTCAGAGGTGCCTAATGTCCGCAGCCATGCCAATGATGAGTCCCGTTCTCGTACAAACTGCGCCAGAGAGTCGCCCAAATCACGCTCATTATAACGGCGGGCTGTCGCCCATCCCTGAGGATCAATCGGGGGCGGCAGGCCGGGGATTTGGTCAAGAATGTGTTTCAAACGCACCCGAAAGTCTTCACATTCCTCGTCATATAAATGGTTGATTACTTCGAGCAGCGACCAGCTATCCGGTGACGCTTTCCAGCGGGCTTGCTCCGGCGTGACATCCTGCGCCAAACCCTGTATAGCCTGCGCGTGCCGGGCCATTTGTGCAATACTTGAGTCCAGATTCACGCTATTTCCTCCCGGTATCCCGTGTCTTTAAGCCCAATATTGGACATAGTTCATTAGAATTTTCTTTGGTTTATCCCTGGTTTTGATTATAATAAAGGCGCTGCTTCAAATTTTATAGTATTTACATGGATGTAAATCATGCGCCAGAGAATACGTGACTTCTTCTTTCCCCCACCTGAAAGCTCTTTAACCCGCCATCTCATGCCCTTCGCTTCAATTGGCGCAATGCTGGCGGTTATCCTGCTGGTGATACCACCAGCCTGGGAATATTCCAACTCTGCGGCGTTCTGCGGTACAACCTGCCATACTATGCCCCCGGAATATTCGACTTACCTGACCTCGCCACATGCCCGCGTACTGTGTGTGGACTGCCATATCGGACGCGACCTTATCGCGGTACAGTTCTATCGTAAAATCGGCCATATGCGTCTTGTGGTGGCGACCCTGCTCGAAAACTACGAGTACCCAATCCGTGCCGGCGTCATGAGTCCTGCTCGTGAAACCTGCGAACAATGCCACTTCCCGGAAAAATTCTCCGACGACAGCCTGCGGGAAATTACCCGGTTCGACTCGAATCGCACTAATGATGAATATCAGATCTACCTGCTGATGCACACGGGTGGCGGCAGTGAACGCGAAGGCCTGGGACGTGGCATCCACTGGCATGTCGAAAACAACATTACGTACATCGCTACCGACCCGGAAAAACAGGAAATCCCCTGGATACGGGTTGAAGCGCCGGATGGCACGATTACCGAATACAACTCGATTAACTCCCCAATAGATACCAGCGACCTTGACCAATACAAACTTGAGGAGATGGACTGTATTACCTGCCATAACCGGATTGCCCATTCGATTGAAAGTCCGGTAGATACAGTCGATTCGGCGCTGAGTGTGGGCGATATTTCCACCGATATCCCGTTCATTCGCGCCCGCGCTGTGGAACTGCTCTCGCAGCATTACGGAACGAGTGACCAGGCTAAAGCGTCATTTGCGACACTGGACGAATACTATCAGGCCAACTATGCCGATTTCTATGCGGATGGTAGTGACCTGGTTCAGCAGGCGATTGGCACCCTCAATAGGATTTATACTGAAAACAACTATCCCGAACAGGAGCTTACCTGGGATACCCACCCGAACAACGTCGGCCACCGTGACTCAGCGGGCTGCTTCCGCTGTCATGATGGTCAGCATTTCAGCCCGGAAGGCGAAGTCATCCGCCTGGAATGTAACCTGTGCCATTCTATCCCGCAGATCGTCCGCCCTGGCGAGATCGAGCCAATGCTGCCGCTGGCTACCGGGATTGAGCCACCATCGCACCTGACTTCAACCTGGATAAGCCAGCACCACAATATCTTTGACCTGACATGTACCAACTGCCACGAAACGAGCAATCCGGGCGGCACGACCAACACAAGCTTCTGCTCGAACAGTGGATGTCATGGTGTGAAGTGGGAATACGCCGGGTTTGATGCCCCCGGTCTGGCGACGATGCTCGGTATTTTCCAGGTCGAACCGGAGCCACTGTTGGAAGAATTCACCGGCGACCCAACTTACGCAGTCCTGCAACCGTTGTTTGAGCAGCAGTGCGGCGCGTGTCACGGCCCAATTCCGTCGAAGGAACTGCGGCTGACCGACTATGCCCGGCTGATGGCTGGGGGCTCCGACGGCCCGGTGGTCGTCCCCGGAAGCCCAACAGACAGCCTGATGATTCAAGTGCTGACGAAAGGCCACTTCGCCCGGTTGACCAAGCACCAGATGGAACTGCTCACCCAATGGATTGCGAACGGCGCCCCGGAGTCGTAGAAAGAAACTGAGTTAAGGTATAGGGGATAAATGATAAGGGAACGTGCAACAGGGCGTTCCCTTACACGTTCACCAACCAGATACCCGCAAACAACACCGTCGCGAGCAATGCTTTTTTCTGCAAACTCCCCTGGCTTACATCCTCCCGCAGGATCGCCGGGGCGAAAACGGTGAACAACCAACCGATCACGATGCCGTAGAAAATCTGCGTACTGCCCAATACACTCACCAGCGCCACCGGCCCTAATGCTACTGCCCAGAAGTTCAGCAGCTTGGCGACCACAAACAGACTCTCATTCAGAGCGATCATGCCGAAAGCCGCCTTACGGGTTGTCACCAGGCTGTTATGAAACGCATGGCGCAGCGGTGGCACGAACAGGTAGAGTGTCAGGCCGCCCAGCGCTAAACCCCAACTTTCAAAGGCAACAATCCGCTCAAACGCGATATTCACAGCAGCATATTTAAACAGAACGATTGACGCACCCCACATCACATCCACCAGCAGAATCTGCCAGAACGCCGGGGAAATCCGCAGCCCGCCGCTCTCCCGGTTGAGCGCGATGCCCAACGCCGCCCCGAGAATTAATACAAAGCCCGCAAGCTGTTCCACGGTGATCGGTTCTTGCAGGAACGCCACCGAAAGCGCCAGCACCACCACCGGCACCATCTGAATCAGCACAATGACTTTACTGGCTTCTTCCTGCTGCATCGCCTGAAAATAGATCGCGCTCGCCCAGTTGGTAATCGCCCCGGTGAACAGCACCAACAGCGTTTCCGGCAGGGTCAGCAGCGGAAACCCGGTGAGAATCCACAGGACAACGCCGGTCAGAAACGCCATAATCCCGGCAAAAATCGGCATTCCGCGGGCATCACGGATTTCTTTTTCGAGAATATATTTATCGCCAAAGTTCACAACAGTAAAAATCGCCGGTGCGAGGAGAGCGAAGAATAACCAATTCATGCGGTGCAGCACCTTTGTCTACGGCCTGGTTTGCGGTACAGTGTACCCGATATGTAACCGTTGTCCGTAGACCGAAGTTACTGACTGCACAGAAGGATTCACTCTCGAATGATGCCCCGTTTACAGCTACAACGCCCTACTCTATCCGGCAATACGCTGCCCGCACTGCTTGTAGTCACGGCCTTCTTTATTGCCGGGTATCACCTCCAGCAGGAAAGCCTGTGGGCGGATGAAGCCTGGACTACGTGGGCGGTACGTTCCCCCTATATCCGGGATGTGATTGAGCGCGTGCAGGGAGATGTGCATCCCCCCCTGTACTTCCTGCTGCTTTATGGCTGGGTGCGGTTGGCCGGCGATTCTGCCCTGGCACTGCGACTGTTTTCGACGCTGGCCGGGAGTATCGGACTGGCGGCGACGTATGCAGTGGGGGCCTGGCTGTTTGACCGCCGTACCGGACTCATTGCGATGCTCATCCTGGGAACTGCCAGCTTCTTTGTGTACTACAACCGGGAAGCCCGCATGTATACCCTGCTGATGGCGCTATCTGCGTTGGCAACCTACGCCTATGTGCGCTGGCGTGAGCGCACTAACCGCTGGAATACACTGGCCTATGTGCTGCTGCTGGCGGCACTCCTCTATACCCACTATGCCGGGCTGTTGGTGCTGATGACACACGCCCTGCATAGTATCCTGGTCGCCGCGTGGGATTCCCGACCTCGCTTCAATCCTTACCGCCTGATGCCCTACGGGCTGGCAGTCGTGCTGTTCCTGCCCTGGTTGCCAATTTTCCTGGCACAAATCCGCGCCAACCCTGCCGGCCCGTTGGCACTGCCGGTAACTACTGATTGGGCAGCGGTGGAAACACTATTAGGGACACTCACCAGTGGGTACTGGCCGCTATTCTTGCTGCCCTTCGTGTTAGGGGGCGCTGTCCCGCGGCTGCGCGAGTTCGGGCGGGATGTACTGCTGGTGATGCTGTGGCTGGTCGTCACGCCGCTGGCGCTGCTGGCGTTGAACGCGTGGATTATACCGGTCTACCAGGTGCGTTATGTCATCGCCATCCTGCCCGCCGGTGCGCTGCTGGCCGCTTATGGGCTGCGCTGGTTGAATATAGGAGAGCGCCGCGCCCTGACAGGCTTGGTGTTTTTTGGCCTGCTGGGCGGGATTGTCTATGCACAGTTGACACTTTATGGCGTGTTCTGGGCGGCTAAGCCGGCCTGGGAACAGGCGATGGCGACTGTAATCGAAATGCGCCACCCTCTCGAACCAACCATCACCGATTTCACACCATACGGTACCGCTGCGTACTACGACCGTGCATTGGGAGTGCGGCGGGGTATCGCACTTGACCTCTCATGGCGGCTGCACACGGCGGCTGAAGCCTGGGCACTTACCGCCGTGTTCGATAACGAGCCAACTGTATGGGCGTTGCTGCCGGTCAACACTGCCAAGTCCTGGCACATTCTGGCGGCGCTGGATACCGGACGCGGCGCATCTTACCGGGCGAGCCTGGTCAATATGATATTTTACCGTTTTGACACTGACATGCCTGGCGACCTGCGCTTCCGCTTTGGGGATACGCTGCGCTATGTGAGCGGGCCGGGCGCAGACAGACTGCTTATTACGCGAGCGGGTGGAGACTTGTGCGTTCGTCTCGAACTGGAGGCGCTGCAACCATTACAAAACGAGTATTCGTATGGGCTGCACCTCGTAGACATCACCGGGCAGACCACCGCAGCCGGGGTGGATGCCGGTCTGGGCATCCGCGACGCCGGGGACATTATCACGCTTGCTCCATGCCTGAGCATCCCCCCGGAAACACCCCCTGGTACTTACCACCTGGAGTTGGTCATCTACGAGTGGGCGACGGTGAAGCGCCTCATCCTGCTGGAAGATGGCGGCGGTAGTCCGCTGGCGTGGGGGGATGTCCTGTCCCTGGGAGCCATCACGGTACGGGAACAGGCCGCGTATGACACACCATATAACTAAAATTCACGAGCGGGCGGTTGCCAGATTACGCCGCACTGTGCATAATGTTCTCCTGGCAACGTTCGTCGTTATTGTTCTAAGGGCATCTTTATGAGCACACTCATCACAGGCGGGGCTGGGTTTATCGGCAGCCGGCTAGCCGCGCTGCTTATAGCACAGGGCGAAGCCGTTATTTTGATGGATAACTTCGATGATTACTATGATCCGGCCCTCAAGCGGGCACGTGTGGCAGCGCTAGACGGCAATCCGCCCCTGGTTAAAGCTGACATCCGGGATGAATCAACGGTTGTGCGAGTTTTTTCCGAATATAAGGTTACGCGAGTCGCACATCTGGCAGCGATGTCTGGCGTGCGTTATTCTATCGAGAATGGGCGGCTGTATGCTGACGTGAATACCGCCGGGAGTGTCACTCTGATGAACGTCGCCCGTCAGCATCAGGTTTCCGTATTTGTCCAGGCCTCCACCTCATCGGTATATGGTCATGCGACCCGTGTGCCGTTTGTCGAAAGTGATGCCCCGGATTTCCCACTAGCCCCCTACCCGGCCAGCAAACGCGCCGCTGAACTCTTCGGTCACAGTTATCATCACCTTTTCGGCCTCAATGTCACCGTGCTGCGTTTCTTTAATGTGTACGGGCCGTTTGGCCGCCCGGACATGATGCCCATGCTAACCATTGACAAGATTCTCAGCGGCGAGACAATTCAGTTGTTTAACGGCGGTGACATTCACCGTGATTGGACATATGTGGATGACACGGTGGCCGGGGTTATGGCAGCCTTGGATAAACCGTTGGGGTACGCGGCGATCAATCTGGGGTATGGATCGCCTATTGCTCTGACAGAATTCATTCAGATTTATGAGCGGTTGCTAGGAAAAAAGGCTATCACCAAAGATGTCCCGGCACCGGCCAGCGAGCCAATGATTACCTATTGCGACAACACCCGCGCCCGGCAGTTATTAGGCTTTGACCCCCAGATCGATATTGAGGAAGGCCTATCCCGCACCTGGGATTGGTACCGGGCCTACCACAACCTGTAGGATGAACGGTATCCCGACACAAAATCCATACCCCTAATAATTAGGGATATATTTGTTTCCCGCAAGAGTTGGCCTGCCGGCAATTTCCCCATTCGGCAACCTATGTTATACTGCGAATCAGATATTGCTCCGGTTAATCGCAGACATAGAAACGAACACCAATGAGACATTTTCTGACACTTTCCGATTGGACAACCAGAGAACTCTGGCACATCATTCAGCTTGCCGTTTTCCTGAAAATGGAGCACCAGTCAGGCGGCAATCGCCCGATACTGCGCAACAAAGCGCTCGGCATGATTTTCCAGAAGCCGTCGCTCCGTACCCGTGTATCATTCGAGATGGGAATGCAGCATCTGGGCGGTCATGCGCTTTACCTCAGCCCAGCAGAAATCGGCTTGGGACAGCGCGAGAGCGTGGCCGATGTAGCACGAGTCATGTCCGGGTATGTTCAGGGCATTATGGCGCGGGTCTTTGACCATGACCACGTTGTACAATTGGCAAAATACGCCAGTGTGCCAGTCATCAACGGGTTGAGCGACCAGCGGCACCCTTGCCAGGCGATGGCTGACGTGCTGACCATTTTCGAGCATTTTGGCAATACCAAAGGACTTAAAGTTGCTTACATTGGTGATGGCAATAACGTGGCCCAGTCGCTGCTGCTGGCTTCCGCCCATTTTGGTATGCACTTCCGTATCGCCACCCCGGTGGCCTACGAACTTCCAGCCAACGTGCTGGTAGAAGCCGCGAAAATTGCCCAACAGAACGATGTCACGATTGAGACACTCCACGACCCCAATCTGGCGGCTGAAAACGCCGATGTGATCTACACCGATACGTGGGTCAGTATGGGGCAGGAAGAAGAAACAGCGCGGCGACTGGCGATAATGCAACCCTTCCAGGTGAATGCTGACCTGGTCAAACGCGCTCACAAGGACGCCATCGTGATGCACTGTCTCCCGGCGCATCGCGGCCAGGAAATCACCGATGAAGTCGCCGACGGGCCGCACTCGGTCATCTTCCAGCAGGCGGAAAACCGACTGCACGCTCAGAAAGCGATTCTCGTCAAACTGATGGGGCCGAATTGAGTATCTATCTAATTTTTGACACACCTTACGATGAACAACTAGCAACCTGGGAATAGACCATGCCTGGAAATCGTCAAGCATACGATCAAGCGATGAATGCCGGCCATAACGCTGCCTGGGACAAAGAATGGGCGTTGGCGATAGCCGCTTATGGGCAGGCTATTCAAGAGTTCCCGGAAGACGCGGCAGCGCATATTCACCTGGGGCTTGCCCTGCTGGAAATCGGGCGACTGGATGACGCCCTCAAGGTGTATACCCGCGCCAACCAACTCAGTCCTAACGACCCGATTCCCCTGGAAAAAAGCGCCGATGTGCTGGAGCGCATGGGACGCATGAAAGACGCGGCACAGCAGTATATCAACGTATCCGAGGTATATCTGGGCCAACGGGACTATGATAAAGCGATTGACAACTGGGAACGCGCCACCCGGTTGACCCCCGGCCTGATCCCCATCCACGCCAAATTAGCACAAGCCTACGAGCGGATTGGCAACAAAGCACAGGCAGTCTACCAGTATTTGCTGTTAGGCTATCATTTCAATCGGATGGGCGAAAACGCTAAGGGCGTCAAATCGGTGCAGCGTGCGCTCAAACTGGACGGCAAATATGCTCCATCGCTCAATATGCTGCACGCCCTGCAATCTGGCGGGGATGTCGCCGCACCAATCCGCCCGACTAATGCACCAAGCCAGCCTTCCGGCACCGGCAGTCTGCCCCCCCTGCCGGATTCACACCGCGATGAGCATGTCATTGGCGAAGCAGACCCACTCGGCCCGATGGGTGAAGCGATGACAGACGCCCTCGGCCTGCTGGCAAGCTATGTGATCGAAGGCGGTCAGTTAGATGCCGCCGGGGGCAGCGCATTGCAGGCGATGGAATTCCAGCGGCAGGGAGTGAATGACAGGGCGATTACTGCGTACCAGGCTGCTGTCAAAAGCATGAACCACCCGGCATTGAAGATGAATCTTGGCGGGCTGCTGCTCCTGGCCGACAAACCCAAAGAGGCGCTGCAATTTCTGGGCGAAGCCGCAACCCACCCACAGTTGGCTGCCGGGGCGTTTCATGCCCTGGGGAAAGCCTACCTTGCGCAAGGTAAACAAAAAAACGCACTGCGCTACCTCATCCAGAGCCTGCAAGCGGTAGATACCAGCCTCGCAGTAGACGCGCATGAAATCAGCGATCTCTCCAGTCTCTACGAGCAGTTGATGACCACGCTAGAAGGGCGCACTGATGAAGCACTGGATACCGTCAACGCCCGCTTTGTGAGTCTCCTCGGTGGCAAGGATTGGAAGCGTCGCATTTCGGAAACCCGCCGCCAGCTTGAAGAAACGCTGCGTGGACAGGGTGAACAGGGGTTGGTAGATATTCTGGTCGCACAGCGCAGTGACCAACTGACCGACTCGGTGGCACGCATTGACCAGTATATGCGACAAAAGCTGTGGATCCTGGCGATGGACGAGTCTCACCGGGCAATTGAGTATTCCCCCTTCTATCTGCCTGTGCATGTCCGCATGGCGGAAATCATGATGAATGAGGGGCGTGTGCGCCAAGGCATCACCAAATATAATATCATCGCCAAAACTTATATGATCCGGGGTGAGAATGACCGGGCGGCCTCCATTTTGGGCGAGGTGCTAGAAATGGCGCCGCTGGATGTCACCGTGCGCGAAAGCCTGATTGAACTGCTGGAAAGTGAAGAACGGTGGGATGAGGCGCTCGACCAGTACATTGACCTGGCTGATACCTATCACCAGTTAGGTGACTTTGATCGCTCCCGCGACATCTTCATCGAAACCGAACGTCTGGCTTCCCGCACTGGGTCACCGCCAGAGAAGATCGTCAGCATCAAGCACCGGATTGCCGATATTGACCAGATGAGGTTGGATGTGCGTAAAGCGCAGAAAATTTACGAAGAAATCATCCAGACTGACCCGAACGACGAACGGGCACACCGCATGTTGATTGACATCCACTATCGCCAGGGTAACAGCGTTGAAGCCCTCAAGAAACTCGACCAACTGCTGGGGATTTTCGCTAGAACCAAACAGCTAAACAAGATCACCCAACTGTTAGAAGAGCTTGTCACAATGTACCCCAATGATACTGGGCTGCGCTCACGATTGGCGGCCATCTACCGGCAGATGGGGCGCAAGAAAGAGGCCATCAAGCAGCTTGATGCCCTGGGTGAACTTCAACTTGAAGCCGGTCAGCACCAGGACGCGGTGAATACCATCCGCCAGATTGTGGCACTCAATCCTGATGGGATCGAAGACTATAAACGCCTGCTCTCTCAGCTCGGGGGATAAGGTAATTGCATTGAGTCCTGAGTCGCAGTTAAAAAGTGCCGATTGGAAAGCGAAAAGCAGGGACAATACCTGAGTTCTCCCGCATAGGGACGCTGCACACTTTCATCCACCCTTCAGGTATTTCTTCGCGAGCACGAAAAGGCAATCAGGCAGTCCGATGATTTTTGGCGGATACTTATCCTCAGGACATGGTATATTTTTAGCCAAAGCTCATCTCCTGAGTGGGGAATTTAACAACCGGTGTGTACAATAGTGAGGCGCAGCACATCTGCGCCTCTGCTATATGTGGTGTGTGCGGGTAGTGTCCGTGCCAGATTGGAATCGAAGCGGGCGGCATAATGGGAACGAGCGCCCGTTTTGCGTGTTAAAACATGCAAACTCGCTAAACACTGTGAGAAAGTCTTAAGAAACAGCGCGATCAGCCTGTACACATTGATCGCTGATGAAAGAAGAGCAAGCAACAGTGGAACTCCTGTGGGTACTCGATAATCTAACACTTGGTGCGCTGGTGGATATCCTCCTAGTGGCGCTGGTGTTTTTTGGGGCGAGCTTCTTCTTTCGTGGGACTCAGGCGATTGCTCTGCTGCGGGGCATGGGGCTAGTCCTGGCAGGGATGCTGTTGGTCTCCAGTCTGTTCAACCTGCTGGCACTGCGCTGGCTGTTGGAAAACACCGTCCTGGTGCTAGGGATTGCCATTCCGATCATCTTCCAGCCGGAGATTCGCCGGGCATTGGAGCAGTTAGGCCGCGCCGGGATTACACTGAACCAGCGACAAACCCCCGACACTGCCCGCATCCGGGTTATCGCAGAAGTCTGCCAGGCAGCGGAAAAGCTCTCGGAACGGCGGCACGGGGCGCTCATCGTACTGCGCCGCAACAGCAGTCTTCAGGAATATATCCGTACCGGGATTCCGCTGGATAGCGACATTACCGCACAGCTTCTTCTGACCATCTTCTGGCCCAAAACCGAACTGCATGACGGCGCGGCAATTATTGATGAGAATGGACGGGTCGCGGCGGCGGCGGCAGTGCTTCCCCTAACAGCCAGTCGCAACATGCCCGACCCCAAGCTCGGCACGCGCCATCGCGCCGGATTGGGCATCAGTGAGGTGAGCGACGCCATCTGTGTGATTGTCTCCGAAGAAACCGGGAAAATCGCGATCACTAACGGCGGAAGGATGATCGCTCGTCTGGATGCCAAGCGACTACAGGCAATCCTCAATGCATTTTACGGGCCAGAGCGGAAACCGCCGGCCTACCCCTGGTCGCCTGTGGTGGAAAGAGGTCAGGCCCTGTTGGTTACACTGCGCGGAAGGCGGAATCAGGCCGGATGAAGCAGCAAAACATCACACGAGATCAATTAATCCATAATCTGATATGGTTTTTGGGCGCTTTGGTGCTGGCTTTCCTGGTCTGGGTATGGGCAAATCTCCAATCCAACCCGATTCTCCAGGAACCGTTCCAGGAACGAATCACGATAGATATGACGCCCGACGAGGGCATGATGATAACCACTGTCTCAGCACGCACGGCAGCCGTCGTGGTACGTGCACAAAAATCCGTGTTGGATTTGTTGACGGTGGATGAGATTGACGTTTGGGCGGATCTAAATGGCCTGGGGATAGGGACACACACTGTCGAATTACACCCGAATATTGCCCGGCAGGCGCGGATCGTGGATATTTCCCCCAGCCAGATTCGGGTGACAATCGAAGAACGTGCCCAGCGTCAGGCTCCTCTGCACGCCGTGATTACCCATGACCCGCCTTTAGGGTTCACCTACAGTGAGCCGGAATTTTCTGGGGTGACACTTAACCAGGTATTGGTCAGCGGCCCGGCCAGCAAAGTCCAGCAGGTAGCCGCCGTTAATGTGGAAATTGACCTCACCCAGCAGCGCAACCCGTATGAAGGCGACCTGAAAGCGGTGGCAGTTACCGCGGAAGGTACAGTTGTCAGCGACGTGACCTTAGAGCCAGGGACGGTGCATGTAACGGTGGGTATCAGCCGGCGCGATGACGTACAGGAAGTACGTATCCGGCCCAATTTAACCGGTGAAGTCCCGGATGGTTACGTATTGAGCGCGGTGAGCATTGATCCACAAGTGGCGCTCGTCAGCGGTACGCCTGATGCGCTTGCCAACCTGCCTGACTTGCTCGATACTACCCCAATAGACCTGGCGAACAGGACGGCCAGCTTTGAGCAAACCGTGAGCGTACCGCTGAATGAGACTGCACTGGTGCTGCTCAGTGCCCAAACGGTGACAGTATCGGTAGAAATCAACGCCCAGACGACCAGCCGCCAATTCGATGGTATCCCGATTGAAGTCGCCGGGCTGGGTGAAGGCCTGACAGCCCAATTCGCACCCAATGAGGTCACGGTGCTGATTACCGGCCCAGAGCCGGAACTCGTGGCACTGCAAGCGGCGGATATTCATGTTACGGTAGATTTGACCGGGCTGGCAGAAGGCAATTACCAGATCACACCGCAGGTGGCGGTAGCCCAGGTGACAACCAGCAGTGTCACCATCCTGCCCGCCGAGGTAGATATTGAGATTAAGCCGCTAAACGGGCAGTAAGGGTGCACACCTTACGACAGCTCAGGATGCACTACAACAGGCATAAATCTGCTCTTCAATTTACCAAGAGGTTATTTCGCTGCATGACACGATTCTGGTTTATTTCTGCGCCATTATTCGGGCATCTCGATTGGGGCGGCTTTCTGAAAACGGCACAGGTGCTGCAAAAGCAGGGGCACAGTGTCACCTGGATAAGCGAACACCCTATCGGTGGCACGATTTCCCAGGCGGGAATCACCTTCATGCCGGTGCGCGCTACTGGCTGGCTTTGGCCGCCGCCACCCCCACCCGACTTCACTACGCTCCCCCCACAAGAAGCCGTCATGCTCCGCTACCGGCGGGCACTGGATACCTGGCTCAGTGAAGATTTAGTCGGCGACGCCGTCGTGGCGGTAATCGAACTGGCCGGGCAAATTGGCAAGCCGGACGTGATTGCTACCGACCCGTTTTTGAGCGCGGCGGCCCTGGCAGCGGAAGCATTGGACGTGCCGCTAGCTGTCTGTGGCTGGCCGGCTATGCGCGAACTGGATGAGACGCGTCTGTTCCCGGTACAGTCCAAACTCGGTCAGGAAAGTCAGAATCGTCTCGCCCGGCTGCGTCAGCGTTTCGGGCTGTTGGGAGTGAACTTTGCCCAGGGGCCGACTCCGTCAATTATCAGCCCTCAGCGCCATATCAGCTACTTCAGTGCTGCCTGGTACCAGGCAGAAGGTGATTTACTGCTGGCACAAAACACCTTTGTCGGTGGCGCACCACTGGCGCCAACTTCCCCGCCACCGGCTTGGCTGGATGACATCCCTGGGGGCGCACCGTTAGCAGTGGTGACGCTCGGCAGCGTGTTCACCGGCGATCTGGGGTTCTTTAGCTGGGCAGCACAGGCCGCCGCCCATGCCGGGTATGTGCCACTGGTCGTCATCGGGCGCAATCCGATCACGCCTGAGCAAAAGGATGAGTTAAAAGCCGCGCTCCCCCCCACTACACGCCTGCTAAACTGGATACCGTTTGAGCATGTTTTGCCACGTACTCGCCTCCTCATTCATCATGGCGGGATGGGGACAACCCACGCCGCTGTAATTCACGGCATCCCACAGATCGCTGTCCCGCACGCCGCTGACCAGCGTGGGAATGCCCGCCGCATCGCCCAGGCCAAAGTCGGCCTCAACCTGACGGCACATGATGTACGTAATGGAGCGCTGCTGGAGGGCGTGAAAGCCCTCACCCACGACTCCCGCGTTCAGGCAAATGCCCGCGACCTCGCCGCTCACTTTGCCAGCCTGGGTGGGCCGGAACACGCCGCCGGCCTTCTGGCAAAACTGTAATTGAAGCAGGGCTTGTTTCGGCAGCCAACGCAATAGTGGTATACTCCGCAAACTTACCTTCACCCTCCCAATGCACTACTGGTCATATTACCTGTTCCGGTTGCCAGTCTTCTCAAGTCTCATCAACAGCCAGGACTCAAGACTCTCCTCACCGCCACCCTTTTCAGCTATACTGGCGGCGAAAGGCAGGGTCTATGGATACCATGCAGTTTATTCCGATTTTAGTGGTGGGGTTCGCGGCGTCTTTAGGGCTGACCCCGCTTTCGCGTCAGATTGCCATGCGGTTGGGTGTCGTGGATAAGCCCAACCAGCGCAAAATTCACCAGGATCAGAAACCGATGATGGGCGGATTGGCCATCTATGTCGCCTTCGCGCTCTCGCTGCTACTGTTCAGCCCACCACAGCACATGGTCGAGTTGGGCGCGGTGCTTTCTGGCGCGGCATTCCTCGCGGTAGTTGGTCTATGGGATGACCGTTATGACCTGGGGACTAAGAAATTCGCCGCCATGCTGATCGCCGCCCTGGTGCTGGTTGCCGCCGGCATTCAAATTCGCCTGTTCAAAATCCCGGTGCTGGATATTAGCCTGACCGTTTTCTGGGTGTTGGCAATTACCAATGCCATCAACTTCAATGACAATATGGACGGGTTAGCCGCTGGCATCAGTGCGATTGCTGCCGGATTCTTCCTGCTCATCGCTCTCAACCAGGGGCTAACGCTCGTCAGCGGCCTGGCTGCCGCATTGTTGGGCAGCGCCGTTGGCTTTCTGGCATACAACTTCAATCCGTCAAGCATCTTTATGGGGGATATGGGGTCAATGGTGCTGGGATTCGTGCTGGCGGTCATCGGCATCAAGCTGGAATTCACCCCACAGACTACACTTGTCACATGGATGATTCCGTTGTTTGTGCTGGCGCTCCCCGCCTTCGACATCAATCTCGTGATAATCACTCGGCTAGCCGAAAGGCGTTCACCCGCCCAGGCCGGCAAAGACCACACTTCTCACCGGCTAATGAGCCTGGGATTCAGCCAACGGCACACGCTGTTTATTCTATACAGCGTGTGTGCAACATTCGGGTTCTTAGGTCTCGCCCTGAGCGCCCTCCCAGAAACCATCGGCCTCAAGATCGGCCTAGCCGCTCTCGTTGTACTAGCCACTATGTTTGGCCTGATGGTTTTTGTTCGCCAACGTTACCAAAAGAAACAGTAGGGGTGTAATGCATCACGCCCCCAAAAAACGAGTTAAATTGTGGTGGCCCCGAATAAAATCCGGTATTCACGATTTACGCTTATTTGCGCTGCGCCTTGATCGTCGTAACGAGTGAATCAAATGATGCCCTCAGGTTGTGAATATCGTACGGAATTGGCTTCACTCGGCTGAGTTCCGCCGGAATCTCGCTTACAGTGCGAAAGACAAACGAGACAATCGGCTTTTCCCGATTGTAGAAGTAGCGATACGCCAGCGGCACATGGCGCGACTCCAACGCAAGAGGGGAAACTACCACAACCAGCAGCCAACACTCGGCCATCGCCTGTTCTACCGCGATCATCCAGTCATCGCCACCCTGGGTTAAGTATTGATCCACCCAGGTTTTAATACCGGCATCCTGCAACACCATTGTAAGCGGCACCACGATGGATTCCCACTCCTCGCGGGCATAGGCGATAAACACATGCCCCACCAGTTCCCCCATATCCAACCCGGTGCCAAGCCGTGTCGTCTGTAGTTTGCTACGCGCGCCCAGAATGTTGGTTTCCGTTGTTTCGCGCACGGGCGGCGGGCCTTTTATGGCGGCGGTTTCCGGTGCCGATGTAGTAGCAACTGACTTCTTTCCAGCACCGGCACTATTCGGCTCCCAAGTGTAGCGGAACTCCACCATTGTCCCCACTTGCAGGACGTCGTCCGGTTGGAGTACCCGTTTTTCGCTTAGGCGTTCGCCATTCACCAGGACGCCATTGGTGGACTTGAGGTCTTCGACTTCATAATCAGCCCCCACGCGCCGCAGTCGCAAGTGAAAACGACTTATTTCCGGGTCTTGAATCAGGATGTCGTTAGAGAGGTCTCGCCCCAAATTGATCGTCTCTCCCTGCAGGGGATATGGTGTTCCCGGTTTGGGGCCGGTCATCAAGACGAGAAATGGGTGCGAATCCGGGTCAGAGGTTGCCTGTACGGTATCCCATCTTTGGCGTGGCAGTTCGCTCTGGGCAAGTTCCGCATCTTCGCCCTGCTCAAACTCTAGCGTAACGGCATCACCCAATTCGATAATCGTTCCCGGTATGAGCATCCAGATACCGCGCACCCGCTGTCCGGAGACGAATGTACCATAGCGTGAATCCAGATCATGCAGCTCATACTCTGCCCCCTTCCGTACAAGTTTGCAGTGTTCCCGGCTGACATCGTTGTCCAGAATCGCAATATCGTTGCGACTGCCACTACCAATAGTCACAACATCTTTATCTACCGGAAAGACCGTTCCGGGTTTCGGCCCGCGCCGCATGATGAGTTGCGCCATAATAACCAGACCAATTGAAATTAGTTTTGAGAAGATTGCTTAAATCTTAACAGAAGATAGCAAACCACGAAAGTGAGGGATTGCGCCACTCTACCCAATGCCGACATAAGAGGGTGCAGGTTATTTTTATTCCCTGCACCCTATTGGAGCTTACGGTTGTTGTTTCTGAGACTTGATCGGCTGTTCTCTTAAAGTTGGGGAAGTAATCAGCAGTTCCGCCTCGCGCACTCGGGAGCCACAGTGACCGCAAATCAGGTAATCTTTCAGGCGATTCCAGACAGGATGGGTCTGGCGGCAGCTTTTACAGTATATTTGCATAGGTAAATGACCTCTTTAGGAACAAATTGCCGTGATTAATCGTATAAGGATTAGATCGGCCTGTGTGAAAATAATGCGTATCCGTACTGTATTTTCCGGCGGCTTGCGCTATCCTAACATCCTGACAGGCGCGGTATCCGCCCCGGACTGAAACAGATACAATACTATAACACTATCAAGTTAGCCAGGACACCAAATCCATGAGAAAATTCATTGCATTAATTGTGTTTATCTTCCCGTTTTTGCCGTTGGCCTGCGGCGCACTCGGTCTGTTAGCCGTCAATTCCTGGATATTGGATCGCAACTTTTATACCGGAGTGGCCGACGACCCGCGCCTGTACGAAGCACTACTCGATGAAGACCTGCCCGCCTATCTGATGCAGGAAGCCCAGAGTACCGGCGGCGTCATTCCGGCGGCGGCGCTGACAGCTGGTTTGCAGGCTATCAACACTTCCGATTTCGTTATCACCGACTACTTGCGTAACCAGGCTGTCGGAGTTGTCAACGATGTGTTCGATTTTGTGGATGGGAAAACAACTATCCTGAACCCATCGCTTGAGTTGAAACCGATTCGAGAGGCACTCTCTGAACCGGCAACACGGATGGCATTCTCTCAGGCGGTAGCGGAAAACCTGCCTGAGTGTGCCAGCAATCAGTCAGCATATCCTTCTGGCAGTAAACTTCCGGTTTGCCGCCCAACCAACGAAACACCTGATTCGATGGCCGAGCAGATACAGAAGGCGCTGCCGGGCATCATCGAAACGCTGCCCGACACTGTCGCATTGGGCGACTCAGTGACGGCTGACCCGAATATGCGGGATGACATCAACGCCTTGCGGGGGGTCTTGAACAGCGGCATCATGAGCGTAGCCTTGGGAGCGGCGGTCTTTGGCGTGTTTGTCGGGCTGCTCGGCGGCGACGGCCTACGCGGTAAGCTGCTCTGGATGGGACTGGCCCTGCTCGTCCCTGCGCTTATGGTACTGGGTCTGGGTCTGGCGATGGGCCAGGGGAACGCAAGCTGGCTGAACAGCGCGACGGCAGAATTCAGGGTCAATGGCGACCTCATCCACTCGGATTTTAACGCGGCGACGCTAGCGGTTATTGAAAACATCTTCCAACGCATCGGGAGCAGCTTCACGATAACGGGATTGCTGGCGAGCGTTGTCAGTATGATCCTGATCTTCGCGGGGCTGCTGCTACCCGCAGGGGCGTCCTCCCATCCGGGAGGTGGCCGGTTTGTAGAAGTCCCGGTGGGCGACCAAATGATTGATGTATCGCCTAAGGCTAAACGCAAAGAGAAGCCGCTTTACGATGACGATCACTCGCTCGCGCCCCGCGATGACGACGGCGACCTGTTTTCGTAAGTCGAGGACCGGGTGGGGATGACATAAGCAGGGTCCAATTTGCACCCTGTCCTCAAAATTTATCGGGCCTCTGCGGGTGGTTACGACCCTGTAACCACCCTGTAACCTCCTTGCAATCCACCTATGGCATTCTTGACAAACGATACAACCGTTACGCAGCGCCTGATACAACCTGGGAGAGGAGGTGGGCGCTGTGTAATCAGGTTTCACCTGGCACGCCGGGAAACAAGGGTGAGGGCGAAGACCGTTGAGAACCAGGCGCATTTCCAGTAAGCTGAGTATGGATGCCAAGATGATGAGGTCCCGAAACATGCTCCCCCGTTCTATTCGTTGGCGGCTACCCTTGAGTTATATCACGATTGCGCTACTGACCGTGTGCGCCCTAGGCGCAGTCCTGCTCACCACGCTGCGCGGTTATTATGCCCAACAGGAACTCGACTATCTAACCCTGAACGCCCATGCAATCAGTCGAGGATTTGAGCGGTTGGTGGCTAATGGCGTGCCGTTGGAGGTCATCTACAGCCAATTAGAGAATTTCTCCTTTCTGGCACAGGTAAAAGTACGTTTGTTGGATGCCAACCAGGAAATCCTGATCGAAACCGCCGCGCCGCAAGATTACCTGGTCTCGCTTGATTTTGGTGAAACCGGGCAGCCAATTTTCTTTAGCCGAATGTCACCTGCCGCCGGGCCGCCACCACCTGATTTGATTATTGGCGGTGAGACGGTGATAATGCCAAAGGACGAAACCCAGGTAACGGTCAGGAGTGCGGATGAACTTACAGTCGGCGATTCAAGCGCCCAACCTTTAGGTTGGGATGTGCAAGGACTATTCAGGGGAGAGAATGAACGCGGCAATGAGCGATTAGATGGCACGCCATCCTCGCTCTTTAGTCTGGTTGCCAATCGATCTCTATATGGATTTGTCCTGAACGGGGGAAAAAGGGCACAACAGTCTGTCTCCGACCAGCGTGTGACGGTTCCGATCACTACCCGCCAGAATGAGGTCTTAGGCTATCTCGATCTATCGGAAGGACCAGCTTATGGCAGTGAAATCATCACCAGCGTAGCGCAAGCGTTACTGGGCGCAGGTGCCGTGGCGGCGCTGCTGGCAGCAGGGATTGGTCTGTATTGGAGCCGTAGGATGAGCGCACCACTGCTGGAACTGACCGAATCGACCACCCGCATGGCAAACGGAGATTTATCGGCCCGGACAACTGTCTCCAGTGGCGACGAGTTTGGCCTGCTGGCAACGTCCTTCAACCACATGGCCTCCCAGGTGGAAACCACTGTGACCGCCCTGCGCCGCTTCGTGGCCGACGCCGCCCATGAACTGCACACTCCGCTAACCGCCCTGAGCGCCGACCTGGAACTGGCAGTAACCGATACGAACATTGAGCGGCAGATTACGTTTATCGAGCGCGCCAGGGTGCAACTCAAGCGGTTGGAAAGCCTGACGACCGACCTGCTCGACCTTTCCCGCATTGAAACCCACATGACACCCGCTGATCGTAAGCCTATTGACCTGGTACAGCTGGCCCAGGACACCAGTGAGCTATATGCGTCGCGGGCGGAACAGGCCGGAATTATCTTCATCCTGACTGTTCCGGAAAATCACGTTCAGGTATCCGGCAATGAAGCGCAGCTACGACGTGCGTTGGGGAATCTGCTGGATAATGCCCTCAAGTTCACACCTGAAAACGGAACGATCACGCTCGGTATTCAGCAGCAGGCAAAAGAAGCGGAATTGTGGGTGACGGATACTGGCATCGGCATTCCTCCAAACGACCTGCCACAGCTTTTCAGCCGCTTCCACCGGGGACGAAACGCGGCGGCTTATCCGGGCAGCGGTCTGGGGCTGGCAATTATCAAGGCGATTGCTGAGAGCCACAATGGGAAAGTAACCGTCACCAGCAATGCTGATGGCACGCGGTTCGCGCTATGCCTGGCGACAGCACCCTGACAAAAGCACACTGAAAGGCAAAACTTATGAACCAAGCGGTATCTATCCTGGTGATCGAAGATGATCCGGCAGTCGCGCAGGGCCTTCAGGATGGCCTGAGTCGGGATGGCTATGCCGTCGCCTGGAAGGCTACCGGGGGCGAAGGTATCGTTTTTGCCCGCGAGCATGTGGTGCAGCTTGTGATTCTGGATGTCCGCCTTCCGGATGGCTCCGGCTTTGATTTCTGCCGGCAGATGCGCCAGTTGGGGATGCGCCAGCCGATCATCATGCTGACGGTACAGCGTGAAGAAACTGACAAGGTTCTGGGGCTGGAGATGGGCGCAGACGACTACATCACCAAGCCGTACAGCCTGCGCGAACTGCTCTCACGGATTCGCGCCCAACTGCGGCGGGCGTATGGGGAGCTTTCCGCCGTAGATGCGGACATGCTGTATACCGGTGATCTCGTGATTGATCGGGGACGCGGACAAGTGTGGCGGGGCAGCCAACTGCTGGTGCTGACCCCTACCGAATTTCGCCTGCTGGTGTACTTCGCACAGCACCCCAGCCAGGCGTTAAGCCGCGCTCAAATCCTCGACGCGGTATGGGGCTACAACGCCGAGATTGACAGTGACCGCATCGTGAATGTGCATGTACGACGACTGCGGGAAAAAGTCGAGCTTGACCCCGGAAGCCCTTCGCTCATCCTGACCGTGCCGGGCATCGGCTACCGAATGGTGGGATAGGGACGAGTCCTGAGTGCTTAGGTGTGAGTGAAAAGCAGTGGTTTTACGTGGGCGAAGCGGTGCTTCGACCCTACGACCATACCTCTACACAAGACGTTTCGAGAGGCAAAACCGAATCAATCAGCCCTCAGGTGATGGACTCTGAAATTGCACCTGTTACAGCCTCAATCTAGGCCTTTCGCCAGCAGCCATTCATGAATCTGATGCGCCAGTTCGACGTGATTCGGCTCCATCATCACGTTGTGTCCGGCGCCGGGGACGTGGATGGTATCGGCACCATAGAAACGCGCTGAACGAGTCTGTGCGCCGGGCAGCACGGCATGGTCGGCATCCGGGATCATCCATAACAGCGGCGTGCGCGGATTCCTGAGGGGAGTCCACAGCAGCGGCAGGTATTGGAGGAGCACCCACATCGACTCCGGTCCGACTTTCTTGTGTAACTCCTCCGGCGAGACAATCGCCCGGTCAGAGAGCAGTATTTTCGCAGTCGATTCGGGATTTCTCATGCTGGGCGTTGTGGTCAGGTTGAGGATGCATAACACGATACCCAGTGGGTCACGATAACTGACATGCGCCACTGAACTGAGCATTTCGTGGGAATTCCAGGAGGCAACCAGCACCGCCGCCGGCAGGTTATCCCCCACTTTTTTGAGATACCACTGTGTGAGCGCCCCGCCCATACTGTGGCCCATCAACACTGGCTTACGCGGCTGGCGGTCAACTTCCGCCCGCACAAAGCGCAGGTAATAGCCCAGCGTACACCAGCGAATCGGGCGCTGGACGGGCGAACCGGCATGACCAGGGAGGCTGTGCGCGTGACTCTCCCAGCCCAGTTCAGCCAGCGTTTTCTGCCAGTCCGCCCAGCACCATGCGCCGTGCCACATGCCATGTTGCATGACAATCGGCGTCTGGTATTTCGGTTGGTGTGGCTTGTAGACAATCCGCTCGATACCGCCCTCAACCGTGCGAATCACGTCGTAGGTCATGGTTTGCCCCCTTCCCTGGTAATTGGTTATCCCCACACTTCTTAATTCTACCTTGAAACCGGCCATTGACACGCTGGATTCCCGCTCATTAGAATAATCTCACCTCCTGTTTTGCGCTCTCGCGTGCTGAACAATCCACTAGAGCCAAAAACGGATGCAAGCATCACGTTATGTTTGTCGTCCTTTTATAGTGATTCCGGCCTTCGCCGGAGGTGTAACGATGCCAGCCGAGAACCCGTGTCAAAGCTGTGGTGCGTGTTGTGCGTATTTTCGCGTCTCATTTTATTGGAGTGAAACCGATCCGGCACTGGGCGGTACTGTCCCGGCGGAAATGACCCGCAAGCTGGATGATTTCCGCTCGTGCATGTGCGGGACTGACCAGAAAAATCCGCGCTGCGCCGCACTGGAAGGGACAATCGGCGAGGCGGTCAACTGTACGATTTATGAACAGCGCCCGACACCCTGCCGTGAGTTTGGCGTGGATTGGGCCGACGGTGCGCTGCTCTACACGCCGGAAGACCTGGCCCGCTGTACGCAGGCCCGCGCGGCCTGGGGGCTGCCACCTCTGGTCGTGCCACAGGCAGTCCCGCTACCCGCCCTGCCAGACGATCCACAGAAACAGGTCAGTTAGGTAAAGGCAGTGGAACGTCAAGAGTGCCGAGTGAAAAGTGGAAAAGCAGTGCTGAGGCTTGAGGGGTTCATGACTGAAAGCCAAAAATTGCTGCAAAAACACAATACGCTGCAATTGTCACGATTGCCGCAAGATGGCTGTTTCTCCGGCTAAAGGGGACTGGAGGCTGTGCAGCAAGAGGCGAGATATTGCTGCAAAACAGTGCTGAGGGCTGGGTGCTAAGGTTTGAGGAAAAACGGTTCAAAGTGGGAAGTCCTGAGTCATCATTGGACAGTGCGTGTCGCTCCAGGATTACGATAGCACAGAACGAGCTATCAATGGTGAACCTTTGTTCGAACATTTGTTCAGTATCTGGAAGAGTGCGGGGAAGAAGCGCCGGAGGCTGGAAGCTGTCCCGCCTTGTCATAAGGCAAGCCCCCTGGAAGATGGCCGGTGGGAATACGACCATGCTTTCACGCCGGGCTGATTGACAGTGGCGTTAAATCCGTATACGTTGTAGAAGGATAAGATGAAGTCGGGCGGGAAAATCATGGAACACTTTGACTGGTTCGGCCCTACTTTTGGCCTTTTAGGGCTTCTGAGTTTGCTCAGTGGTTGCTACGAATGGACATGGTTTTGGCGATTGGCTAGAGGTGGCTATTCGCCAGGCCAAATCGGTTGGAAGAATACCCGGCGGCTGTATATCGTTATTGGTGTGGGTTGTTTGGGGATCGGAATTGGATTCACGATGCAAACATTCTTCGCTGTGAAATCAGATTGGTTTTACCACCTGGGATTCGTGCTGGCAACGGTCTTGACGGTAGTCCTGTATAATGCGCGGGGCAACCAAGACATACGCGAGCTTGTTCCCTTTATAGGCGACAAGTACTCAAAAAACGAGATACAAAATGAGAACAACTAGCCCACTATCACTCTCGCCCGTTGTCGCGGTAGATGACGATATGCACGCGCTCTAATGTGACGAGACCTTCCTGAATCATGGTGTCCAGGCCGGGCAGGAAGGCTTCGATCTTCCCGGCTTCGTCCACGATTTCGATGAGCATGGGCAGGTCTTCCGAAAGGCGCAGAATCTTGCTGGTGTGGATGCGGCTGTTCGCGCCGAAGCCCATCACCCCTCGGATGACCGTCGCCCCGGCTAACCCGCGCCGCCGCGCTTCTTCGACAATAACCTCATATAGTGGCCGTCCCGCGTGTTTGTCCGATTCGCCGATGAAAATGCGGAGCAGCAGCCCGGTTTCCGGCAATTGCAAGATGACACCCCCTAAATCCAGCGCCCAACAGCCATCCCCAGAAAGAGACCGATCAGCCCCAGGGCAATCTGCCCGGCGATGTTCCCAGCGGCAAGCAACCACTGTGAGTCGCGCAGCAGGTTGCCAGTTTCAAACATGAAGGTTGAAAAGGTGGTGAACGCGCCCATGAAGCCAGTCAAAATCACCGTCCGCGCTTCCGGGCTGATCGCCATACGCTCATCGGCCAGTGACCAGATCACCCCGAACAGAAAGCTCCCCAGAATATTCACGCTGGCCGTCCCCCAAGGGAAGCCGCTGCCCATCACCCGCTGTACGAATCCGGCCAGGGTGTAGCGTGTCAAAGCGCCAGCCGCACCCGCCAGACCGATTAATACCCACTGTGGCACAACACCCGTCCTCGCACTAATTGTGCATCAACTTCGCCCGGTAGCGCACCGCCAGCAGCACCACCGCCAGCAGCGCCAGCGCCGAACCCGCCAGGAACGGCGCCGATGGCCCAAAACCAGCCCAATCCCCGACGCCCTGCCATAATACACCGGCGAGCAAACTGGCCGGGAGCGCCATCAGCCCGATGATGGCGTTATAGTAGCCATAGGCCGTGCCACGCTGTTCTGAAGGGATGAGGTCAGCAACCAGTGCCTTCGCCGTGCCTTCTACAGCCGCGTAGTACAGGCCATACAGGGCAAAAATCAACCAGATATGCCAGGATTCACTGGCAGCAGCGAAACCCAAATAGAGCACCGCATACACGAGCCAACCCCCGACAATCAGCCGGTAGCGCCCGACACGGTCAGAAAGCGCCCCCAGCGGCCCGGCAGCGATGGTGTAGATCAGGTTGAAGGTAATCAGCATCGCCATTACCCCGGCGACGCTGAGACCGCGTTCCTGTGCCCGCAGGATGAGGAAGCTATCGGACGAATTGCCCAGCGTGAAGATGGCTATCACCAAGAGGAAGAAGCGAAAATCCGGATTCAATGCCCGCAGACTCAGGCGCGGTTGGTCGGCTTTCTCCTTCGAGCGTTTGACCGTCACTTCCCGCGCACCGAATGCCAACACCAGCACACTCAGGAAGCCAGGAATCAGGCTAATCAGCACCAGCGTCTGGAACGTCGCGCGGTTCAGATCAATCGCCTGCGACTGCGTAGCCAGCACGACCAGCAGCGCGATAATCAGGCCAATCATCGCCCCGGCGGTATCCCCAGCGCGATGCAGACCGAAGGCGATACCCCGCTGTTTTTCCTCCAGGCTGTCGGCAATGAGCGCGTCACGCGGCGCGGTGCGTATCCCCTTCCCCACGCGGTCGGTGAGGCGCACCGCCAGCACGCCATACCAGGACGTTACAAAGTAAAGCAAGGGTTTCGCTATCGCCGAAAGACCGTACCCGGTCACGGCCAGGACTTTGCGTTTGCCAAGCTTATCTGAGAGTACGCCGAAATAGCCCTTGAGCAGGCTGGCCGTCGTCTCCGCAATACCGTCAATCAGGCCGATGACGGCGGTTGACACGCCCAGGACGTTCGCCAGGAACAGCGGCACGAGGTTCAGAATCATATCACTGGAAATGTCGTTGAGAAGGCTGGTAAACGTCGCCGCCCATACGTTGCGCGGAATACGCCGCAGGGCGCTTTGCCGTTTTTCGATCATGGTGAACCTCTCTGAGGTACGAGAACAGGGTGCGAGGAAGTATAACGCCGGCCTGTTAAAAGGCCGAGTCCATGTACATACCATCTCTTTGAGGAGTGGCAGAAAGCTACCCCAGGCGGCGGTTGCCCCATACGCGAGCGTTGAGCGCATCGGCCACGCTGCCCTTGTCACCGCTGGCAATGAGCAGATCAAACACGACATTGGGGTACTGCTGCTGGATTGAGGTGGTCATCAAGTCCACCATGTCCGGCGGTGAAATCACCGTCACTGCCAGGCTGCGATCATAGGGGATATGTTCGATAAAGTTCCACAGCGTCGTCACCAGCGGACGGAACGTGTTCCAGTAAGCCTGGGCTGTATCGAAGAACCAGGCAGGCTCCAGGCCCGGCGCGAGAATCACCGCGTGGAAGGAGGGTTCACCCTGTATCGGCCCTGGCCCATGCCCGGTAGGAGTCCCCATCACGTCTATTTCCGGCACGGCCTTATAGAGCGGCGCGACTTCCTGCAGTCGGGTGATAGCACGGGCGCGTCCCGGCTCGTAATAGACATCCTCTTTCCAGAGACACACACCGAAAAACCAGGGCGGCGCGGACGTGGCACTCCAGTTGAACATCGCCAGAGTTGCTTCAGCCTGGCTCTCGTGGGTGTAGCGCGGGTAGCGGTTGTCCTGCTGGTAGTATGGCACATCGGCAGTGGTCGGGAACGGCCAGATGCCGCCCTCAGTGCCCAGCACCGGCACAGCCTGCGTCCCCCAGATTTGGGAACAACGCTCGTTGAACATACGCCCCATTGCGGTCAGCCCCACTGGGTCGCCGCGTGGTGTAAGCGCCGTCCCGCCGTAGACCGTGCGGCCAGGGTCAAGCCGCTGGGAAATCGGGTCGTAGGGGTATTCGAAGTGCCAGCCGCCTTCAGCCCCGTTTTGGACTTCCGGCTCACGAACACTGAAGGGGCCACCGCCCGGCACTTCCTGGTAATAGTGATTGAGAATGTAAGGGTGCGTGGCAACAAACATCCCACTGTTCAGGATGCGGAAAAAGCGGTCATAGTGCGCCTGAGAGAGGTAATTAAGAAAGGCATCCATCCACAGCACCGCTGCCGCATCTGGCGCGTCGCTTTCCGCCAGGGCTGTAAAACCGGGGTAGCAACCCATACTGATGATGAACTCCGCCCAGGCCAACCAGTTATCCATCATCGGGCGGATAATGCCATCAAAGTTCTGCCAGTGAATCCACGTACCTTCCGGCCATTCAATCGGCAGATTCGGTTCGTTGTAGAACTCGAACCACTTGACCCCGGCGCGGATATAGGCCAGAGTCAGGTCACGCAGCCCGGCGCTGAAGCCTCCCGCGCCGTAACGTGGGAGGTAGATACGAACTACCGGCGTGATGCCCCGCGACAGAAACGTCATCGCGTCATCTACATATTCATATTCTGCGGCGACCAGTTTGACCCAGCCAAAATGCGGGTCACTCCACCGCGCATAGTCAAGCGGCGTAATTAACACACGGCTGACATGCAGGCCGCGCGGGTTACGTGACCATTGGTAATCACTCAGCAGCAAGGCGTTATTTGTCTCTTGATAAAGCGAATCCACTCATAAACTGTTTTTGCAGCAGGATGAACACGATTATCGGCGGCAGACTGGCGATCACCGCGCCCAGCATCATCGGCCCGAAGACCAGCGCGGCATCACCGCCCATGAGGGTACGCAGGCCTACCTGCACCACCTGGCGTTCCTGTCCCTGGATAATCAGCACCGGCCAGATGTACATATTCCACACGTACACCAACTGGATCACTGCCAACGCCCCTATTGTATTCCAACTGATCGGAATTAGCACGCGAAACAGGAATTGCAGCGGGTTCGCACCGTCCAACTGCGCCGCTTCCGAAAGTTCCGCGGGAATATTGGCGAAGTGCTGTCGGAAGAGAAACGTCCCCGTCGCGCTCGCCAGGAACGGCACGATCAGCGCGGTATAGGTGTTGCCCCAGCCAATGCTGTTGATGAAGCGGAACAGCGCGATAATCAGGATTTCTGTCGGCATCATGAGGGTAATCAAGACGAAGCCGAACACCAGCCACTTGCCAGGAAACTTGAAGTAGACGAACGCCAGCCCCGCCAGCAGCGATAGGATTGTCTTGCCGACTGTGACAGCAATCGCGACAAAAATGCTGTTGAGCATGTAGCCGCCCAGATTACGGTTGACCATCACCACATTCCAGTTATCCGAGAAGGAAAGACCGGGCGTGAACTGGTAGTTGTACACCTGGGTATTACTCTGGGTGCTGACGATAAGCGCATAAAACAACGGGAAGCCGATGATGATGCAGGCGACCCACAAAAAGAGATGCACATACCAGCGTTCCGGCAACCATTTGCGCCGGGGGCGCGGCCCAGGATGAAGGGCGACCCGCTGACCCGCGATTGGCGTTGCGATTGATTTATGCGCCATACGTCACCCGGCTTTCTGTGGTGCGGAACTGGAAGATCGTCAGCCCGATCACCATGATGAACAGGACGATGGACTGCGCGGCAGCTTTTCCCAGGTCATTGTTCTTGATCCCGACCTGGTAGATGCGATACATCATGGTGGTGGTCGAACTCAGTACCCCGCCACCAGGAGTCATGTAGTCTATCGTGCCGAATGTCTCGAAAAAGGCATAGGTCATGTTGGTAATGACCAGGAAGAACGTAATCGGGGAAAGCAGCGGGATGACCACATGGCGAAAGCGCCGTACAGAATTCGCGCCATCAATGGAAGCTGCTTCCAGCAGGTCTTTGGGGATATTTTGCAGACCGGCGATATAAAAGAGGATGTTATAGCCCATAGACTTCCACACACTGGCGATGATGACCGCCCAAGGTGCCCAGGTCGGGTCATTGATCCAGGGTATGGAAGGGAAACCGACACCCTTGAGTAAATAGTTCACGATGCCACCTACCGGGTTGAACAGCAGTAGGAATATCACCCCGGCAACGGCGGGCGAAATCGCATAGGGCCAGACCAGCAGGGTACGGTAGATTGACGCCCCCGTAACGGGTTGATAAGCGGCAGTGGCAATCAGCAGGGACAACACCAGACCGATAATCACAATTGCCAACGACATCCACAGCGTCAAAAACAGTGTGCTGAAATAAGATGAGTCCGTCACCAGGCTGGTGAAGTTATCCACACAGACGAATGCTGTCCGGCGCGCGCCCAGCCGCACAAGCAGTGTAGACAACCGGAAGGTATCCAGCGACGGATAGTACAGGAATAAGGCCAGGATCGTGATGGTCGGGGCGAGCAGCAGCAGCGGGGCAAAACGCCCTTTGAACATGCCTCCCTGGTGGTGGGTCGAGGCCGGGACAACGGATGGTTGCTTACGCGCCTGCCACCAACGAACAGTCCACTGTTCGAGCCACAACATGACCGCCGTGCCGATGACAACCAACACGATACCGAATGCGAGGTCTATCGTATCGCGTTCGGCCTCAAACGTGCAAAAGTTGAGCGGCAGCATGAAAACCAGCGTGCCAACTACCCCAGCGGCAGCCCCGGCTATTGCGCCTAACCCGGTATTCAGGTTGATGCGGCGGAACAACCAGGCCATGATACCCGCGCCAACCAGCGCAGGTAGTACCACAACAATGATCGGAAGTAATGGAGGCATAGATTTACCCAAAATAAAAATCAGAAACGATTCTATTCAATGAGCAGTGGTAAAGCAGGGGGTGTCCTGTTGCGGACACCCCCGGTCAAACATCGTCCAGGCAAATAGATTACCTGGGCATCAAGGCGCTTTATTCAGGCGCGTTGAGCAGGTTGTACTCTTCAAGTGTCTTATTGGCTTCCGCAGCAGCCGCATCCAGCACGGCCTGCGGGTCATCATCGGTCAGCAGCACGGTGTCAACGGCGGCGGTCACGTAGTTACGAATGGCCGGGAACGCGCCCATAATCACACCCTGAGTTGCGGGGGTGATGGTGCTTTGGGACAGTTGGTTAGAGGCCACGATGAAGTTCGGGTTTTCGCCGTACCACACCTTGCCCTGGCTCGCCTGCACGGCTGCGTTATCCAGCCACACCTGGCTGGCGCCATTGGCGACAACGGCATCGTACCAGCCATCGGTGTTCAGCAGGTCAATTGAACTCTGGCGGATAGCGATGTAGCCCGTCACCTGGTGCCATTCAATCGCGTTTTCGGTGTTGGTCATCCACAGCAGCCAGGCCAGCGCGCCGTCTTCAACCTCTGGTGACAAACCATCAGTCAGCCACAGGCTCGCGCCGCCGATCAGGTTACCCGTCCAGCCAGTCTCATCATTGTAAGGCATGAAAGAAGCCACAACTTCGTAACCATTTTCCGCACCGGTGTTGGTGTAAAGGGCGGTGTCGGAACTGCTGTAGGGCGCCATCGCGACCTGATTGCCAAAGAACGCCTGGTCAACTGTGCCCCAGGAAGCGCCACCCTGAGCGCCGCTGTAATACAGATAGCCCTTGGCGGCCATGTCGTCCAGCCAATTCAGGATAGCAACGCCGGCTTCGCTGTTGAACGCAATTTCGGTAGCACGGGCCGAACGGCCATTGTCATTATTGGCGAATACGCCGTCCTGCTGCGCCAGCCACTGTTCAAAGAACCAACCGTGATTTGGGAAGGTGAAGCAGTAGTCCGGCCCTTCTGCCATTGCCATTACTTTTTCGCAGGCAGCATCGACTTCGGCCCAGGTCGCCGGGACAGTGTCCACACCAGCGGCGTTCAGCATCGTCATGTTGGAGAACATGATGGCCGATGAGGTGTTCCAGGGCATTGAAGTCCACTTGCCATCCAGCGTGTAGTAAGCGGAAACAGCGCCGATGATGTCTTCAAAGTTCACCGGGACACCGGCGATTTCAGTGCGGTCGCCAATTGCATCGGCAATGGATTTAAAGAAGCCGCTGTCACGGGCGTCCTGGGTGGCAGCTTCAAAATACTGCACAACTGCCGGGAGTGACCCCTGTTCAGCAGCCAGGGCTGTCGCAGCAAACAGCTCTTCGTAGTTATTGTAACCTTCGACTGTAACCATATATTCGGGGTGCGCTGCATTAAAAACTTCGGCCTTCTGCTTCGCCCAGTCCAGGCGATAGTCGGTGAAAGCCACCCACATCTTAACTTCAATCGGGTCCTGTGCCAGGACAGGCATGGCAGCCAGCACCAGCGTCAGGAGGGCAAAAACAGAAAAAAGTACGAATGCATTGCGTTTCATGTAGTGAAACTCCTTTGTCTAAAAAAGCGACGAATTCGAGTATACTTTCGTGATATTAAATTCCCCGATGCGAATTGTTAATGATAATTGATAGATCGCTCCTTCTTTCTTAATATACTTAACATAAATTTAAACCAATTCCTTCGTTGGTGCAACTCAAATTCATGTTTTTGTGCGATTTGTATCATAATCAGGCCAACAGACCGGCAAAACCGGTTGCCAGTTCCGTGTGAACGCCCCACAATGAAAACAACTATCCATCACTATAGAGGAGCAGCGCACATGGCAAAAGAGGTACGCATTGTGACCTTCATTGATGATCGCGAAGGGCGCGAAGATGGGGAAAAAACAATGACGGAGATGGTCAACCAGGGCTGGGAGATTAAGGCTGCTGGTGGGGGCAGCGGGGCCGGGCTGGTATGGGGGTTCGTTATAATGCAACGGGATAGTGGGGAGGAATCGTGAGTCTCCTCAGAGGGGCATGAACAACCACCATGCCCCTCGATCCGGCTTTTGAACGGTTTGTCCCGCTAAGGCGCGGTGGTCGCTTCGGCGGTGGCTTCTACCGGCACCTCGGTGGCTTCGGCAGTCGCTTCTACCGGCACTTCGGTGGCTTCAGCAGTCGCTTCTACCGGCACTTCGGTAACTTCAGCAGTCGCCTCCGCAGTGGCTTCGGGCGTGCCAGCCAGCGCGGCGTCAATGGCTGAGTTAATTGAAGCAATATCCAATGCCGCCACCGAGCCATTCACCAGAATAGTGGGCGTCCCGGTGAACATTTCGCCCAGTTCACGGGCCGCAGTCAGGGCGGCACTGACAACATTATCAGGAAGATTGCTGCCCATACAGGTATCCCAGGCGCCTCTATCCAAACCCAGCGCCTCAACACCGGAAGTCAGACGGTTCTGTGAAAACGCCTGGTTCACATACGTTCCCTGCCAGCTAAAGAGTGCGTCATGGTACGTCCAGAAGGCGTCCTGTTCCCCGGCACACACGGCGGCTCTGGCTGCACCCAGGCCATTCACAATACCACCTGTTCCGTAAACCGGCACATAGACGAAGCTGATTTCACCAGCGCGAACCCGATCCATCAGCGGCGGGATCACTTCATCATGAAACTCGCGGCAGTGCGGGCAGTCAAAGCTGGAATACTCGACTACCTTGACCGGAGCATCCGGGCTGCCGATCAACGGGAAACCTTCTTCTGTCTTGCTCTGCGGCAAGCCCTCATATCGCGTCAATGAATCCTGCGAGACAGGGGCTTCGGCAGGTTGGGTAGCCAGGATCAGCAGAAAAAATAGGATAGCAACCACCGCGATCACACCAACAACTATAGTGATCTGGCGCTGGCGCTGCTTTTGTCGTTCTCGCTCTTTGCGCCGCTCACGAGTACGGGTTCGAGACATAACTCTTCACTCCTCTCAGGTAGATTAAACTGTGCGGCGCGACTGCCCCACACCTAAAACGGAGTGATTATACAGATCAGAGCGAACAGCGGCGAGTCTGGAAAGCGTTTTTTAGACATTTCTCATCGAAAATGCTTAACTACTGCTGCCGATGGCCTGCTGTGCCAAGGCGCTTTGCGGCGCAAACTCATCTGAGATAATCTCGACCACCGTGCCATCCTCCGCCCAATCATAGAGCGTCTTGCCATCCTGGGCGCTTGACATCACACAGCCATAGGTATACGGATACCCTACATTCCCGCCACCCAGATAGGTGCCATTCGGAAGCGTCACCGCGCCATGAAAACCGTTCATCAGGCCGGGAGAAACTTCATACATCCCCATGAACCATTCCATTTCCCATTGGCTGCACCCGGTCGCGCCGCACAGCGTATAACTGCTGCCTAAAGAAAGCGGCTCGTGGTTGAGTATCTGGTAAATGCCGGGGGAGGTTGGCGCGGTATCAACGCCGGAGGAGATTAACCAGTTATACACCAACTGGCCGTTCTCAAACGCCATCAGAGTCTGGGTGCGCAGGTCAACGACAATCCGCTTGTTCATCACCGGGTCGAGCGGCAGCGCCACATCCCGTGAGGGCAGATTGATGACATCGCCCACAAATATCTCATTCAGGTCACGCCCGCCATTAACATCCTCAATCAGGTAATAAGGAATACCCGTCTTGCGAGAGATGCGGAAAGCCGTATCACCACGTTCGACCTCATAGGTAGATGCATAGTAGCGGATACGCAAGTGCACTTCGGCGTCCCCATTAATGATGGCCTCACGCATCTTTTCTTTGGTCTCCACCGGGTCAAGGTAACGGACAGCGATATCGGGCGGGTTGAGTGATTGGTTCTGGGCGGTGATAAACGCATCAAAAGGCGCATCGCGCAGCATCAAACCCGTCAGACCGGCCTCTACCCAGGAAGCCCGCACCTCCTCCCCTACCGACCAATACACCTGCTCATCGCGGAAGGGGTCATAGCCGGTAATCGCAAGCGGCTGGGACACGAACGCCAACGCATCATCGAGGTAAGGCTGCGGGTCGGTCATGGTTGGGTTGAGTGGCGACATCAGTAGATCAAGGCGGCGGTTGGCGGCAATCGTAGCGGTATCCTGTGTCAACCGTTCCATCATGAGTGGAATATTCAGCAACCGTCCATCGCGCCCTGGCACGCCTGTAAGCTGGCTGTCGCGCCATTCATATCCGGCATTATACGCGGGAATATCGGTGTAAGTCGTCATATCCAGCAGGAAGGTCTGGGCGGTGCTGTAGTCTAGGCCAACCACTGGCGTTACGTCTGCGCCGAACGGCACGCCGGTCATTCCCGCGTTACGAGCCGCTTCCGCCGTTTTTTGAGCGTCCAGCAGAAGCCCCAGGTCAGCCGGTGTAACCTGCCAGGTACGTTCCTGGTCAATCAGTTCGATCCTGGTGGCATTATCCCAGGCGTCTTGCAACACGGCAGTGGCCTCGTCTATCGTGAGGTCGCTCAGATTGACACCCAGCGCCCAGGTATTAGGGAAGATACGCCCGGTGAACACATGCGATGCGATGAACAGGAGGAATATCACAACAATCACACCCACTATGCCGAGCAGAATCGTCCGGGTATGGGTGACATACCACAACGCATCCCGCAGCAGCAGGATTCCGCGATCCGCCACGCCCCCCACGCCGGGTGGCAGGGTGACACGCGGCGTTTTCACCGTCTCGCGCCGGGCTACCATACTACCCCCGGTGCGACGTCCTTTACGCGCCGCATGACGTTCCCGCAGGCGGCTCTTTTGTTGTGATCTTGGATCCGATGTGCCCATTTTCAGTCCCTCAGAAAACCCAACTCAACACGTTTCATCGCCCCTGATTCACCCTAATCTTACCAGATTCGACGCCGAGAGGTAAATTCACGACAAAGCAAACAGGATGCACCCTCGCGCATCCTGTCCGGAATTTCATAGCCAAGCAGTAGGCAGCAAACCGCTACTCTGAATTCTCAGGGACGTAATTATCACGCAGGTAGCGCAAATAGGCGATCACGTCCAGAACGTGCTGGTCGTCCCAGTCAATGCGGCCACCGTTGGGAGGCATCGAGACGCCGGTCGTATTCAGCGGGTGATCTGCCGAACGCCCTTCCTTGATAAACGTGAGGAGTTCGTTATCGGGCGCATACTGGACGAGGAGCGATGTCACCAGCGGCAAGCCGAGGTTCGGAATGCCTTCGCCATTCAAGCCATGACAGGCAAAGCAGGTTTCCCCGTAATACGTCTGCCCGCGCTGCCAATCGCCCGCGTGGGATGGCGTAACGGTGAGTTCCGGGTGCGGCGTGGCAGTGGGATACGGTGTAAAGGTCGGTTGCGGCGTGGCGTCTACCTCGGAAACATGCGACGCCGATAGAAACTCTGCGCCACTGATGACGTATATTTCCCCAGCATTAACGTACTGATTGTTGAAGCCGTCCCCGCCCATGCCATTCGGCGCAATGTCCGGCACGCCATCACCGTCCACATCATAGACTGACATGGCATAAGCCATCATGTCATAATCATCTATCCCGATGACATAGTGTACGCGCAGTCCCTCCGGCAGCGAGTCGCCCAGGATGATACGCCCGTTATCGCTGGGGATGCCGCCCGTCGCGCCGAAAAGAACAGTCAGCATCCCGGCATTCCGCCGGATTCGGCCATTCGACCCGGTGGGATCATAATTGGGCGCACCATAAAACATATCATCTACACCATCACCATCCAGGTCGGCAGCCCGCAGTGTATCGCCACCCTTGCTGTCCGGTTGGTCGGGATAGACAACCACTGTCCGTGACGGGTCGGGATTCGCCAAATCGAACATCTGCCCGGCAAACGGCTCATGGGTATAGATGATCCAGGCTTCCCCGGCTTCATCCATCAGCGCATCTGGTGGCCCGTTACCCACCAGCGTACCGACCAGCAAATCAAGGCGGCCATCACCATCCATATCGCCAACGGCGATTTCTTCTCCGAGCAGGTCGTTGACGCCCTGCCCATATACTACCGTAACAGTGTTATCTACCGGGTGCCCGGTTTCATCAATCTTCGTTGCCAGGTCAATTGTCTGCCCGCGCAGAAAGGCATTGCCATAGACCACAAACACCTCTCCGCTGTTATAACGCTTGTTATCCGGGCCATCGCCACCGCCAAACGAGTTGCCGCCCAAACCGCTGGATGCCCGCCACAGCGCCGCGCTGAGGATCGCATCCTCGTATCCATCGCCATTCAAATCCGAACCGAAGACACAACTCCCCAGTAAATCATCAAAGTCCGCACCGATAAAACGGGTCGCATCTGTGGGCGGTGTACGGATATCAATGACCGGCCCGTAATGCTCCCGCATATCCGCCCCACCGTAGATGATCCAGGCTTCCCCGGCATTGATGCGGCTGTTATCTATGCCGTCGGCCTGATTCGCCCCCAGGAGTAAATCCGGGAAGCCATCGCCGTCAAAATCGCCGCCTTCCACCCACAAGCCCAGGCGGTCTTCGTCATTATCTCCATAAATCAGGATCATATTTTCCGGGGGTGTAAGCAGGTCAATATCCTGCTGAACACCGAAGGCAATGTCACCAAACAGGAGATAGACCGCGCCACCATTATGCCGCTGTCGGTCGGGGCCGTCGCTGTTCTGGGCGCTAAACAAGAGGTCGTCGTAACCATCCCCGTTGAAGTCCGCGATATAGAGTTCCGTCCCGGCCATGTCGCCAGGATATGCGCCAAAAATCGAAATCACACGCTGGCGGGGTTGGAGGGCATCCATCACCATGACACCTCCAATCTGGCACTGATTCATGACAATCCGCAGATGTCCGGCGCTGCCCCGGTTGAGTGGGCTGGCATTCTGCCCGGTAATGGCGATATCGGCGCAGCCATCCCCATCGAAATCGCCAATATCGAGCGGTTTGCCGGTGGTGGATGCCCCCATCGGCACATCATAAAACGTGAACTGTCCAACCTGACTCGTATCGGTCAAATCCCAGACCGGCGGCACACTCGATACGGATTGGGCAAGGACGGCAGATAATCCAAAACCAATCGCCGCCGCCAGTAAACTTATAAGCAGGTGTTGTTTTCTCATTGAGTAAGCCTCGTTCTTAGTGGTAACGGGTGAGACAGGGATATAGTCCGATGATGCGATATCGGGTTGGCAGACATCCCCTTGGATGCCCCTGCCTTCTACTTTTTTCTACTCAAACCTTTTACTGCGACCTTACACCTGTTCCCCGACGCGGATTCGTAACGCGGGGTCAGCGGTGAGCATCACGGTGAGACCATCCGGCCAGGGCAACCCACCGGGCATGACGATAATCTGGTCAGGTCGCCCGCCCTGCAAGCGGTTATAAGCATAGTTGATATGGGTCGGCACATCCACCCCGGCCATATCTTCAAAAGTGGGGAGTGCCCGGTATCCGGCGGCAGCATCACTACCCCAGGTGACACGCACGAACCACCAGTTCAACCCGTCTGATTCACCTGGGTACGGGTCAGCCCGCAACGCGTCCGCCGGTGTTTGCTGGCGTCCCCACAAGAGCGTCAGGAGCGCCACCTGGTCGTGACTCACCACGTCATCTGAAGCGATAATCAGTGGTTGGTCTAATGTCAGGGCATAACCATCGTCCGGGCCATAGGTCGTGAGCGCCCGGTCAACCAGTGTCAGGGTGAGCCGCTGTTTATTGGCAAGCTGCGGAATCTCGTTGATTTCGGCAATTCGCTCGTGGAAACTGTCTCCGTCCCGGTGCAACGCCATGCGGCTGTGATCGCTGATCCAGCCTACCGCATTTTTCAGGCCGAGCGACGCTCCAGCCAGGACGTGTTTCCCCAGCCGAGGCAGATTAATGATGTGGTCTACCTCGTCCAGGATAGCAGCCACATACAGGTCATCACCCCAGTGATGCTCGCCCGACAGGATACCAGGAATATAAGCCTGCTCAAACGGCACTTCCTCAAAGCAGTGGATGATCGCGCCTGAGTCCTCAGCGGCGGCCAGCAGCCCGTTCTGGCGCATATTGTCACGGGTTGAGCCTTTCGTTTGATCCGCCAGGTGACGCACAAACAACGCGCCGCTCATATCCCCGACATATATCGTCCCCGCCCCGGATTCCTGTAAAAGACGGATCACGCCGGTCAGGACAGCAGGAGAAGTCACCGACGGCGGGCCATAGTTCGAGTTGCTGGCAACTTTGATAAAGACCGAGTCCCCGGCCTTTAGCCAACTCAGGTCGGTGCTGGCAAGCAGCGCATCCCGTACCGCCGCCTCAGTGGTTGTCGCCGCTGGATCGAAACGGTGAAGATGCACCTTACTGGTGCGGGCGGGTGTATTCTGGGCAAACAGGCTTTTACGCCCCAACAGGAGCGCCAGCAGGCCACCGCCAACGGCCTGGAGAAACCGCCGCCGAGAGAGAGAGGTCAAGTCAAGAGCTTGCATCAAAATGCTCCCCAATGCTATATCTAGTAGTGAGATTATAGCGCAAACCAGGTTGAACCGTTATCATTTGTGCTTAAAATCACGAATTAAACTTGTTTGCACATCTCAAATCCTTTCGCTACAATCGTCACATATTAGTTGTAATAGACATCTTGTAAAGATAATTATTGAGGAATGCATGGTAGATACAATAAAATTGCATGTTCAGAATATTTCTTTGAACTTTGGCGGTATCCGTGCCTTACTCGGTGTAGATTTCCAGGTACGCCAGGGAGAAATCCTGGCGGTTATCGGCCCCAATGGCGCCGGGAAAACCAGCCTCATCAACAGTATCACCGGCTTCTACCAACCCCAGGATGGGGCGATTCTCTTTGAAGGGCGCAATATCACCCAATTGCCTCCTTATAAACGCGCTCAAATTGGTGTTTCCCGCACGTTCCAGAATATCGCACTCTACACTAATATGACCTCGCTCGATAACCTGATGGCCGCCCGGCACATCCACATGAAGAGCAACATGCTCACCGGGGCGCTGTTCGTCGGCCCGGCCAAGCGCGAGGAAATCGCCCATCGCCAGGTCGTCGAGGAGATCATTAATTTCCTGGAAATGGAAAGTGTTCGCAAAACCATTGTCGGCAACCTGAGTTATGGACTGCGAAAACGGGTTGAACTGGGACGGGCGCTGGCGCTGGAGCCAACATTGCTGCTCTTAGACGAGCCGATGGCCGGGATGAATGTCGAAGAAAAAGAGGATATGGCACGCTTCATCCTGGATATTCACGAACGGCAGAATATGACGATTATGCTGATTGAGCATGATATGGGTTTAGTGATGGATATTTCTGACCGGGTTGTAGCGTTAGATTTCGGGCGCAAAATTGCCGAAGGCACGCCCGATGAGATCAAGCAGAACCCGGCAGTCGTTCAGGCTTATCTGGGACAGGAGGTGGCGGAATGACCACAACCACCGCGACAAACGGCAGCCAACCCGAACGCATTTTTTCCTCGAAAGAATCTCTCACGCTCCCCGATCTCCAACCAGACCTGGATACATTGCCAAAGAACTTCCTGGCACGGGTGCATGAGTTGGGCAGCCAGGTCGCCATGCGTAAAAAGGATTACGGCATCTGGTTGGAATACACCTGGAATGACTGTTACCAGCATGTGCGTGATTTCTGCCTGGGGCTGGTTTCAATGGGGCTGAAGCGCGACGACAAGGTATGCATTATTGGAGAAAATGACCCCGAATTTTACTGGGCGGAAGTCGCTATCCATGCTGCCGGGGGCATCACCAGCGCGATTTTCACGGACGCAAACCTGCAAGAACTCGAATACGTTATCAATAATTCCGATTCAATCTTCCTGCTGGCACATAACCAGGAACAGTGCGACAAAGCACTTGACCTCAAAGACAATCTGCCCAATATCCATAAGGTGATCTATTGGGATGACAAAGGGCTATGGAATTATAACAATCCCTGGTTGATGAGCTTCCAGGAAGTCGAAGTGCTTGGTCAGCAGTACCGCGCCGCGCACCCCGAAAAGTTTGAAGAACTCATTGGGGTGGGACACGCCGATGATATCGCTATCTTCAGCTATACATCCGGCACAACCAGCCTGCCCAAAGGCGCGATGATTAGCCACCGCAACCTGATTTACGGCAACCTGCACGCCCGCCAGCTTGAACCCTCCTACTCCACTGATGAGTACGTGTCGTTCAGCCCACTGGCGTGGATTACTGAGCAGAGCCTGGGGCTGGCGGGCCACCTGCTCACCGGCTTCAAGGTCAATTTCCCTGAAGGGCCGATGACAGTGCAAACGGATATTCGGGAGATCGCCCCCAGCCACCTGTTGTTCCCCAGTCGGATATGGGAAGGGCTGGCCGGTCTGACTTTCGTGCGTCTCAACGATAGCTCGTGGATAAATCGACTGCTGTTCGCGGCTTTCATGCCGGTTGCCAACAAAGTTATTGACCTGGAAGACGCCCAAAAGCCGATTGGCCTGCATTGGCGGTTCATGCGGTGGGTGGGGGAATATGCCGTCTTCCAACCACTGCGCGACAAACTGGGCATGGTGCGGATGCGTACCGCGTTCACTTCCGGCGCGGCGCTCAGCCCGGACTTTTTACGCTTCTTCCGTGCTATCGGCGTCGAACTCAAGAACCTCTACGGCTCAACCGAGGGGCAGGCACACACCCTGCACTATGCCGGGAACATCAAACTGGGCAGTGTTGGCAGTCCGCCACCGGGCGTGGAAATTATCATCGCCGATGATGGTGAAATCCTGGTACGCAGCCGCTCTATCTTCCGGGGATACTACAAAGACCCGGAAAAGAGCGCGGAAGCCATCAGCGAAGATGGTTGGTTCCATACCGGAGATGCCGGGTATATTGACGAGGACGGTCACCTGTACTATCTGGATCGCGTCAAGGACATGATCGAACTGGCAAACGGGGAACGGTTCAGCCCGCAATACATTGAAATTCGTCTGAAGTTCAGCCGTTACATCCAGGATGTGATGGCGGTGGGCGGTTTCGACATGGAATTCGTTACGGCCATCATCACGATTGACTTTGACAACGTGGCCCGTTGGGCGGAGAAGAATCGCATCTCCTTCACAACGTTCGTGGATTTGTCCCAGAAACCGGAAGTCTACGAATTGGTTAAGAAGGACGTGGAGCGCCTGAACGAGACCCTGCCTCCGGCGGCCCGCATCAGGAAGTTCGTCATCCTTCACAAGAGTTTTGATGCTGACGAAGCTGAACTGACGCGCACCCGTAAGCTGAAACGGCGGGTGCTGGAACAGAAGTATGGCGAGATGCTGGATGCCATGTACGGCGATAAAGACCAGGTTACAGTGAGCGCCGAGGTCAAGTACCGCGATGGTCGTACCGGCGTGGTCGAGACATCTGTCACGGTCTGCAAGATGTGATCAGAGTCATCAGTCGTCGGTTATCAGTGGTCAGTTATTATAGGGCCTGGCCTCGACCCAATATCATCTGAATCACGCGAAACCGTCTAGCAACAAACATTTCCCTGCACACGGCGCTGAGATCAAGCGCATGTTGACCGCGTTCATCAAAAAACCACGAGCCAATAAATGAACGCTGATAACCGAATACTGACAACTAATAACTGAGAACTTTAAACTTATGACAACCTTCTTTGAGCAAAACCGACGTTACCTGACCACACTCGCCTATATCATCGCCCTCGTCGTCATCATCGCCTGGTTAGCGCCCATCGTCAGCCAACCCAAGACCTACCGACTGGCACAATCAGGCCTGACTGGTATCCTGGTAGGCGGCGTCTATGCCCTGGTCGCGCTGGGTATCGTGGTTATCAATAAAGCGTCCGGCGTATTCAACTTCGCACATGGCTGGATGATGCTGGTAGGCGGGCTGTTATTCTTCAGTTTTTTCAACACCGAAACCGTCTCGATGCCGGCAGCCGTGATCCTGGCGGCCTTTACGGTAGCGATGGCGCTCAGCGCATTAGCCTCCAGCGATGTGCTCAAAGATAAAACGCTTGCGCCCAGTGTCGAGCAGAACCCCGGCGCATTCCTGGCTTATGCCTTGCGCCAGCTTGTACGAAAACTCTTCCTGGTCATATTCGGTATTTTCATTCAGGCGGCGGTGGTGCTGCGTACACCTGTGCGCATTGCAGGGGCAGCCGGGTTGGTCGTCGTACTGACGATTGCGATGACAATCGGCGGCCTGGAATGGCAGTGGCTTCATGCGATAGTCGGAAGCATCTGCGGGGCAACGCTACTGGGGCTGATGATCGAACGCTACACGATTCGCCCCTTGATCGGACAGCCGTTGTTCGCGGCGGTGCTGGTCACGCTGGCGCTGGGTGAAGGCGTCATCCGCGGCCTGACACAGGTTGCCTGGGGCAGTGTCGAACTGACCTTACCTATCTTCGCCAATCTCTCCGGCCTGGGACTATCGCAAACTATCATCTTCGACTCCAAAGCGGCATTCGGGGATGCTTTTGGCGGGCCGATTGTCATCAAGGTACAACTGCTCATGGCATTCCTGCTGGCGCTAGTAACATTCGCCGGGTTTCTTTTTTTCTTCCAACGCACCAGCATCGGTTTAGCCATGCGTGCCACATCCGAAAACCAGCAACTTGCTCAGTCAGTCGGGCTGCGGGTACGGGTCATCCTGGCGGTGGCCTGGGCGACTGCTGCTCTCCTGGCGGCAACTGCCGGTATTTTGCAGGGCGGCGCGACCAGTCTTTCGCTGTTCCTCCCGCTGGTGGCACTGCGGGCGTTTCCAGCAGTACTGCTCGGCGGGCTGGAGTCTATCGGCGGCGCGTTGATCGGCGGGCTAATTATCGGGTTTGTGGAGCAGATGGCGACCTTGTTGTTTCCCGGCCAGCAGGCCGGCACGGAACTCGCACCCTATGTCGTGCTAATGATCGTCCTGGTGATCCGCCCCGAAGGGCTGTTCGGCCAGAAGCGTATCGAGCGTATCTGATCCAGTCATCCCGCTCGCACACTGTATCATGTCTTAATTGGCGCGATGGAAATAGAATTTGGAGTATGTGATGCGCGACACACGACCGAGAATAAGATTATGCAGTTAGAACTTATTACCCACGAACCGGCTTCTGCCACCCACTCCACACCGATCCTGTTTGTTCACGGTGCCTGGCATGGTGCCTGGTGCTGGGAAGAATTCTTCATGCCATATTTCGCGCAACAAGGTTACACGACATTCGCCCTTAGCTTCCGGGGGCATGGTAAAAGCGAAGGGCGTGACACCATCCTGCGTAACCTGGCTCGCCATTATGTTAAGGATGTTTCCCAGATTACCCAACAGATTCAGCAGCAAACCGGCACGCTGCCCATCATCATCGGCCATTCGCTCGGCGGCTACGTCACCCAGAAATTCCTTGAACAGAAGCCGTTACCGGCTGCGGTGCTGCTGGCATCCATTCCTTCCTATGGAACGTTACCTTTTTTCCTGCGATTCATGGTGCGTCACCCGATCACCTTTTTCAAAGCGCTGGTAACATTCAACGGCTACCATCTCATCGGCACGCCAAGGTTGACCCATGAAGGGTTCTTTTCCGGCGATATGCCCGCTGAACAGGTGCAAGCCTACTTCGCCCGGATGATCCCGGAATCGTTCTTGGCGGGGTTTGAGGCTTCAATCAATTTGCCGCATCCCGGAAAAGTCAAGACGCCGGTTCTGGTGCTGGGTGCTGCCAATGACCAGGTGTTTACCCAGGGAGAAGTGCGGCGTACCGCCCAGGCTTACCAGGCGGAAGTCGAGATCTTCCCGGATATGGCCCACGATATGATGCTGGAAAAAGAATGGCAGCGCGTCGCAGACCGGATCATCACCTGGTTGAGCAAACGCGGGCTGTAGATATACATTTTTTACTTTACTAAAAGGGAACACTATGTCCGCTAATATTCGTCCATCCGGTGTTTTTGATACCGCTTATGCCCAGGATATTTCGATCAACCGCACCCGCACCGATCGCATCCTGGCAAACGGATTGTTCATCTTGCTGCTGCTGCTGCCGCTGGTATCGGATGCCGGACCACTGGGTTTGGCGGTGATCCCTGGCGCGCTTCTGGGGACGATCAACACGATAGCCATCCTTATCATCGCGGTACAAGGATTAAACCTGCTCGTCGGGTATACCGGGCAAATCTCGCTCGGCCACGCGGCATTCATGGCGGTTGGCGCATATAGTGCGGCCATCCTGGGGCGCGAACTAGGGATGTCTTTCTGGCTGGTACTACCACTCTCGGCGCTCATCACCGGCCTTGTCGGGCTGATCTTCGGTCTGCCGTCACTGCGGGTGAAGGGCTTCTACCTGGCGATGGCGACCCTGGCGGCGCAGTTCATCATTCCCTGGATATTGCAGTATCCACTGGCTGGCCTGACAAACGGCACGCGCCCCCTGACCGTCCCTATTGCTGAACTCGGCCCGCTGACATTTGGACGCGACATTGATATGTACTATATCATTGTGCCACTGTCGGTTTTCCTGATGCTGGCTGCCCGTAACATCATCCGCACCCGCACCGGACGCGCCTTTATTTCGGTGCGCGATAACGACCTCGCAGCCGAACAACTGGGCATTAACGTTTTCCAGTACAAGCTGCAAGCGTTCTTCCTGAGTGCCCTCTACGCCGGGGTCGCCGGAGCGTTATTCGCCTATGAAACCAACAGTCTATCGCTGCAGCAGTTCCAACTGAACAAGTCCATTGAAATGCTGGCGATGCTGGTGATTGGTGGCGCAGGATTCCCCTTAGGTGCAATGTTCGGCACCGGCTTCGTCATCCTGCTCCAGCAGAATCTCATCCCGTTGGTCGCTCCCTGGTTCCGGGATACCCTGCCGCAACTGCTGCCATTTGTGGATGCCGTCAATATCGTAGCCGCCGTCAACCCGACGCTGTTCGGTCTGGTGCTGATCTTCTTCCTGATTATTGAACCGCGCGGCCTGGCGCATCGTTGGGAGATTATCAAGATTTCGTGGAAGCTGCGCCCGTATTCGCATTAGAATATTTCCCTCGGCAGTCGTCTCACACAACTTGCCGAAATTCCTGTAAGGCCGTATGCTCAGAGAAGATGCAGATTTCAGAAGGAGGACAATCCACAGTTAAGCAGACAATGGTTCAACCGTTTTCACGCACCACTTCATAAACAGTTCGATTGAGAGGATTTTAGAATCATGCGAAAAGTAGCTTTATTAACTCTATTGGCCGTGCTGCTAAGCGTGCTGATTATCCCGGCCGCCGCCCAGGACGAAATGCTGCCCTACCCTTCCACCCACACCGAATGTGCAGTGGATATGACCGGCTCAACAATTACAGTTTACCATATCGGCGACCTGAGTGGCGCTTATTCCTTCATCACCCAACCGCTGGTCGCTGCTATTACGGATGCGCTGACCTATATTAATGCCAACGGCGGCGTATGCGGCGCTGAACTGGCGCAACAGTACGAAGATACCCAGGGAAACCTGGATAACACCCAGACATTCTATGATGCCTTCAAGCGCGATTACAGCGACATGAAAATGCTGCTGCTGTACGCCTCCGCTGACTCGGAACTCCTGCGTGACCAGTTGGCAGAAGATGAAATTGTGGCTCTGATCTCCGCTGGTTCGGTAGATGGTCTGTACGGCGAGAACGCGGATGCACCGGGTTGGATTTTTGCCACGAACCCGTTGTATACCGACCAGCTTGGTTCGTTCTGCAATTACCTGGGCGCTCATGCCGATATGTATCCTGAACCGACTATCGGCTATCTGAGCTGGGCGGGCGCGTTCGGCCAGGCCGCCTTCCAACCGGAAACTATCGCTTACTGCGCCGAACAGGGCGTCACCATCCTGGAGACTCCAGAACAGTTCCTGCCCAGCGATACCGACATCACTACCCAGGTGCTGAATCTGGTGGATGCCGGCGCGAATATTCTCTACACGAACAGTCTCGCGAGCGGCCCGGTACTGATCGCGGAAACCGTGCGGGCGCTTGGCCTGGAAGACCAGTTGCAACTGGCCGGTGTGAACTGGGTCATGGATACCTCGGTAGGTTTGCTCAGTTCAGGGCGTGCACCGGCGGACGGCCTGCCGGCTGTCAACGGCATGCTTGGTTCAATGCCCTTCGCCTGGTGGACAGAAACCAGCAATCCTGGCATCGCCTTCGTCCGGCAAGAAGCTGCGGCCAATGAACGCGGCCTTTCCACGCAGAATATCGCCTACATCCTGGGCTGGAGTTCAGTGGATGCGATTGCCGAAATCTATATCCAAACTGTGAATCGGGTGGGCAGCCTGGATGCTGTAACCGGTGCGGAACTCAAAGCGACTACTGAGGCGCTGGACTACAGCCCGATGCAGCTGCTCCAGATGAGCTATGAAGGCGGCCAACTGCGTGCGGTCAATGGCAACCGGATTGCGCAAATGGCCTTCCTGAACGCCACCGGCACTGGCCCGGCGACATCCCGTGACGATGTGATGGTCGTTCCCAACCCGAACGGCGGCGAACTGATGATCCCGATTGTCATCCCGTTGGAAGACTTCTCCCCAGCCCCTGACCTGCGTCCTGGTGGCGCGGATGTTCCGGGCATGTAATGTTATGACATAGGGGGTATGGGGCAGCTCATGCCCCCTTCTAATTAAATTACGGATAAATGCTTATGCTTGCGGTCAATAATATTGAAGTTATCTACAACAGTGTCATCCTGGTACTGCGCGGCGTATCCTTTGATGTCCAGGATGGGCAGGTCGTGACTTTGCTGGGACCAAACGGCGCGGGTAAATCCACCACACTCAAGGCCATCAGCGGCCTGCTTAAGAGCGAATTGGGCGAAGTCACACGCGGTAGTATCGCCTGGGATGGAGACCGACTGGATACCCGCAATGCCGAGGATATCGTGCGCCAGGGCATTATTCAGGTGATCGAAGGCCGCCCCTTGTTCCGCCATCTCACGGTAGAGGAGAATCTCCATACCGGCGCGATGGTCTACGAAGGGGGCCGCAACTACAAAGGCGACCTGGAGCGTGTGTTTGCCTACTTTCCCCGCTTGAGAGACCTGCGTAAACGCACCAGCGGCTATCTTTCCGGCGGTGAGGGGCAAATGCTCGTGATCGGGCGGGCACTCATGGGGCATCCCAAACTCATGATGCTGGACGAGCCTTCACTCGGTTTAGCCCCAATGCTTGTGGCGGAAATCTTCGAGATAGTGCGCGAAATCAACGAAAAAGAGAAGGTGTCGGTGCTGCTGGTGGAACAGAATGCACGGGCAGCACTCAGCCTGGCACATCACGGTTACGTGATGGAACAGGGGCGTATTGTGCTGGATGGCCCGGCGGCGCACCTGCGCGAAAATGAGGACATTAAAGAGTTTTACCTGGGGCTGAATACATCGGGCGAGCGCAAGAGCTACCGCGACGTAAAACACTACAAGCGCCGTAAACGTTGGTTGGGATAAAGAGTCGTGGGTTATCGGTGGTCAGTTATCAGCGATGAAATGCTGGCCTCTTTACTCTCCACGTGGCACTCGGCGCTTTCAACTTTTAACTGCATGCACTGCCCAAGACTCCTACTCAGAAAGAGGCATCTATCCCTATGGCCGACCCCCAGCAGGTTATCACAATTTTTTACACCAGCTTCCAGCAACGTGATTACGCCGGGATGATTGCCTGCTATTATCCCCAGGTTGAATTCTCCGACCCGGTGTTCGTTGACCTGAAGGGCAAACAGGCGTGTGCTATGTGGCACATGCTGTGCGAGCGTGGCAAGGACCTGCAAATCCAGTTCAGCGCAGTTCAGGCGCAGGGGGATAATGGCACCGCCCACTGGGAGGCGACCTATACATTTAACACCGGGCGGCAGGTGCACAACATCGTGGACGCTGCATTTGTGTTCCGGGACGGCCTGATTATACGGCACCGGGACACGTTTGACCTGTGGCGCTGGACGCGCATGGCGTTGGGTGCGTCGGGCATCCTATTAGGGTGGAGTCCGGTCGTGCAGAACCAGGTTCGGCAAACCGGGATGCGCGGCCTGCACGCCTTTATTGAGAAGCACGAGGAATACCAGTAACCACCGCAGTGGACGCTCCCGTATCGCCTGCATTTTGAAGAAAAGAGGCTGATTTTATGACTCTCGATACCCGAATCCGCGATTTAATCACGCACGCCTATGCCAATGCCCCCGCCATTAAGCACTTACTGGATAACGCCGGGCTGACTCCGGCAGACATCCAGGGCGCGGCGGACTTGCCTAAAATCCCGGTGACACGCAAGGACGACCTGGTAAAAATCCACCAGGATAACCCGCCTTTCGGTGGTTTCCTGGCAGTTGACCCGGACACACTGCCGCACATCTATATTTCGCCCGGCCCGATTTTCGACCCACAGCCACCCAACCCGGAAATGGCGGAACACGCGCTGGCGGCCTTCAAATATGTGGGCTTTGGCAAAGGGGATAGGGTGCTGAATACGTTTATGTACCACCTGACTCCGGCGGGGATGCTGATAGACGAGGCGCTGCGGGCGTGCGGCGCGACTGTGCTGCCCACCGGCCCCGGCAACACCGAACTGCAAATCATGATGGCGCTCAAGCTGAACGCGACAGGGTTTGTCGGGCAGCCGAGCTACCTGATGACGATTCTCGACAGCATGGCCGAAATGGGCATCCCTAAAGAAGGCGTTCCTATCAAAAAGGCGCTGTTCTCTGCCGAGCCGTATACGCCAACGCAGCGGGCGCGGTTTGAGGATGAGTATGGCATGACCACAACCTCAGCCTATGGCACAGCCGACCTGGGATTCATCGGCTATACTCGCGAGGGCGTGCAGGGTTTCTGTATCACCGAAGTCGTTTACCTGGAAATCTGCGACCCGGAAGCCGGCCAACCTGTTGAGGCCGGGAGTATGGGCGAAATCGTGGCGACGACCTTCAACAAGGGCTACCCGCTGGTACGCTTCGGCACGGGCGACCTGGGCGCAGTGGCGGGGGAACCGGCGGCAGGCTGTTCACAGCAGTTGCTGGGCCTGTTCGGGCGCAGCGGCGACGCGATCAAGGTGCGTGGCATGTTCCTGCATCCCAACCAGCTAACGGCGGCGATGGCACGCGTGCCACAGGTCAAACATGCTCAGGCCGTCATCACCCGCCCGGAAAACAAGGACTATGTGACGGTGCGCGTGGAACTCAAACCCGGAGAAAGCGCCGAACAGGTGAAAGACGCGGTGAAAGCCCATGTGCAGGGCGTGGCGCGGTTGCGTGTGGATGAGGTCGTCATCGTTGAACCGGGCGTGATTGACCCCGGCCAACGGGCCATTAAAGACGAACGGACGTGGGAGTAACGCATCATTTTTAAAAAGTTGCCCGGCCTCATGACAATAACGGTGAAGCCGGGTATTGTGTTTTCTACAGGCTATCCGCCTTGCAGGTACTTCACTGTTGTCGGCAGTGGCTCCCACCAAACAACATGCCCTAACCCAAACCAGCCACAGACATCCAACCCACTAAAACTCCAATCATGGTGGCCGACCTCGAAGATGGTCATGCCTGTCTGTAGGTCAATAATATAGCGACCAACATCATGCCAGAGGGTATCCTCGCCTGGATTAAAGATGTGGCGGGTATTGCCGGATTCGGTGTAGGTCATGTCTGTGAGACTAAGAACTAGATTTGCGTTCGCGCGATCGGTATATGTCACGCCGGTGCTCCCAATAGTCAGCTCGCCGTGACCCGACCAATGCGCCCGTATCGTCTCGATCTTCCCAGCTTCATCATACCGAATGACTTCCTGGTAGTTCTGCCAGAAATGTCCCGCAAGTGATTCATCGGAAAAGCCATCACCATCCATATCACAACCGTAGCGATCTCCGCCCTCCGCCAGCACATGAAAGCGCTGTGGCGGTGTCGCCATGACAGTCAACAGCGGCAGCGCAACCAGCAGGATGCCCGCCATAACCAGAAAATGCGAATGTCCTTTATACATGGTAGTTCCCCCTTAACTATTTTTAAGCAGGCCGATGATTCAGCCCGCGACGATGTAACAAAAAGGCGATACCCTCTTTGTGAGTAACGCCAGTCATCTGTGTTGTCTGTGGTTTGGCTGTCATTCACAACCAAGTCGGGATCAAGCGTTCCGTCTAATCCCAAGATAAGGGAATATGTAACAGTAAGCAAGGCGGGGAAAAGGAGGGGCTTCCGGTAAGACAGCTTTAGAAGACTCAGATCAAATCACATTGACAGATTAGCACATTTATTCTATTATGGTGAGGTTGGCCGCCCCCTAACCCAGGAGAATCCCTATGCTCACTGCCGATGTAGTACGCGCCATGCTGGACTATAACTATGCTTACCAGCGCCGTCTGTGGGACAGTATCATGACGCTGACCGACGACCAGTTCACGGCAGATATTCCCTATTCGCACGGCTCAGTCCGCAACCACATGGTACACCTCGCGTCGGTGGATGGTGGCTGGCTGCGCGGCTTGCAGGAAGCCCCCAATGCCCGCGCTTACCGCTTCGACCCGGCGCAATACACCACCCGTGATGCGGTGCGTACAATCTGCGAGCAGTCCGCGCGCGAAGTCACCGCCTACGCCGCAGCGTTGGATGATGCCGCGCTGGCCGTCCAGCCCAAAGGACTCCCGCTGACGGTGTGGCAAACTCTCTTGCACCTCGTGAATCATGGCACGGATCACCGCGCCCAGGTGTTACGCGCACTGCATGATTTCGGCGCACCCACTTTCGACCAGGATTACGTCTTTCATGTGCTGAGGCGTTGAAAGCGATTAACACCCACCCTAATAACGCCACATAATACCGCAGCGGTTTGACAGGTATCAGCCCGTCCCGTATGCTGTGCAATATTCACTTTCCTGCCCAGAACACACAATGAGGGTGGTACTGCTATGCGCAAGGCATGGACTTATTTCTGGTTGCTCGGCCTCATCTGGGGGTCGTCGTTCCTGTTTATTCGGATCGCTGTCGAAAATCAAGACCTGCGCCCGGTAGAGGTGGTGTTTATCCGCACCACCATCGCCGCAATCGGGCTGGGCGCAGTCATTGCCTGGCGACGAGTCCCACTGCCGCGTACCCGCCGTATGATTACCGCCCTGGTGGTCGTCGGCCTGGGGAATGTCGTCGCGCCGTTCATGCTTATCACCTGGGGGGAACAGTATATCTCCAGCAGTATCGCCGCCGTTATGCAATCTACCGCTGCCCTGTTCTCACTGGTTGTCGCGCACTTCATGTTTGTGGATGAACGCATGACCCCACAGCGCGTAAGTGGTCTCATCGTCGGTTTTGTTGGTGTAGTCGTGCTGTTTGGGGATAAACTCAGCGGCGGAACGATAGACAGCGATGTGGCCGGGCTGGCGGCTATCGTAGTAGCCTCACTGTGTTATGCCATTTTCACCGGGTTAGGCCGTAAGATCATCCAGAGCGAGGTCAAGCCTATTGTCGTCGCTTTCGGCTCAATGGCATCAGCGGCACTGGCAACCGCACCTTTCGCGCTTTTCACTGAAGGCGGATTCACGCCGCTGCTGCACTCGCTCCCCAGTAATGTGGTATTGTCCGTTGTCCTCCTCGGCTTCTTCAACACGTTTATCGCGTACATTTTCTACTATGAAATTGTGCGGCAGTTGGGCGCATCACGCGCGGCGATGGTAACGTATATTGTTCCGGCGGTGGGCCTGGTATTGGGCTGGTTGATTCTGGGTGAAACAGTGGGTATCAGCCTGTTGATCGGCGGCACATTGATTATGACGGGCATTGGCATAGTCAACCTGCGCCCCAGCCGGTTGTACCGCCGGCTGCGCCCGCAGGCGACACTCCCCATCAACCAGTAACTGACAGTAATCATGTACACAACACATGAATACAAGGGCGATGCACATGATCGCCCTTAGCTATTTTTCTACCTGTGGCTGGGGAAAAAGCTAAAACGCATTCTCAATCTTGCGGATTTTGTAGCGGACAACGCCATCCGGCACGGCGATTTCTACCAAGTCACCGATCTGGCGGCCAGCCAGCGCCTTGCCCACCGGGGAATCCAGGGAAACACCCCGGCGACCATGCGATACCTCCTGGCTGCTCAATAAGTCAAAGGTGAGTTCCTCTTTTTCCGCCACATCCCATACCGTGACACGGTTACCAGCGGTGACACGAGTCGGGTCTTCGTCTTCCTCGATGATCTCCGCCCGCGCCAATACCGCCTTGAGATAAGCAACACGTTCATTCAGGCGTTCTTTGGCGACAACGGCATCAAAAAAAGTTGGTTCTTCACCGGGGCTGGTATCATCATTGGCATCCACCAGCAGCGCATTCACTTCGGCACTTCCTTCGGTGAGCAGGTCTTCCAGCTCACGTTTTAGACCCTCATATCCTGAGCGGGTCAAGATAACACGTTCATCAGACATAAATCACCTATTTATTCAATTAAGGGTTGTTGATTAAAAACGACCTGGTAGGTATTGTTACGGGGAAGCACACCATACCAAAACACAGACGATACGCCTGTGCTGCCCCCATTTCACTAAATATGATCTCTGAGAAAATGATGCGTTTATCTTATTATCTTATTTTAGCATGATGTGATGATTTCCCCTAGCAAAACGCCCCGACTAATGAGCCGGGGCGTTGGTTATCGAAAACTCAGTCCGGACTTATTCGCCGCCGGGTGTGACTTCCACCGCAATTGGCTCCCAGTTTTCGCCGGTCACATCTTCCCCGGCCAGGCTGTCAAGCGCAGCCTGCGCCAGGTCAGTGCGGTAAGCACCATCGGAGGGTTCGGCAGTAATCACCTGGCCTTCCAGGGCGACGGCAACCGTCTGTTCCCACAGATACTGATCCATCATGCCGATACCATCCGGGGACGGCCAGACCAGCTTATTGATTTCGTTGAGCATCCAGCGCATGTGACCTTCACCCAGCGTCGGGCCGTTTTCCAGCACGATGTCCACACAGTCATCAAAGTTGTCACGGCAGAACATCCAACCCCGGAAGGATGCCCGCAGGAACTTCACGGCGATATCTTCGTTGCCAGCTTCTGCCAGCCAGTCACCGCGTACAAAAATGTGATCCTGGAGCATGGCGGTGCCGACATCATTGAAGTTAATCACATTCAGGTCTGACGGTTGGTAGAGTTCGCCGGTTTCCGGATTCACCTGTTCCAGAACCTGGGCATATTCGTTATAAGTCATGGCCTCTGCCGCGTCCACTTCGTCGTTGAGCAGCAGCGACATATCGAACGGCTGCTGAACAATCGTCACATCATCGGTATTATCAGGATCAATCCCTTCAGCCCGCAACGCGGCGAAGAGTTCATGTTCGTTGCCAAAACCCCAGGTACCAACACGCATCCCGCGCAAGTCAGCAACACTCTCAATGCCCTTATCCACGAACGAGACTTCCAGCGTGCCGCTGCGCTGGAACACCTGGGCAATGTTCACCAGATCCGCGCCTTCTTCGCGGGAGGCCAGCACCTTTGGCACCCAGGCGATACCAAATTCCGCGCCACCAGCGGCGACCACCTGCTGCGGGACGATTTCCACCGCACCTTCAAGTATAGTCACATCCAGTCCTTCTTCTTCATAGAAACCCTGGGCGACGGCAGCGTAATACCCGGCGAACTGCGACTGTGCCACCCACTGCAACTGCAAACTGATCGGCGTAAGTCCCTGGGCAGCGACGCTGCTTAACGACAGTACGACGATCAGTCCAACGGCGAGTAGAACTGCGAAAACCTTATTTCTGCTCATGCTTTTCCCTCGTGAAATAATAAAAGGACAAAGATGGTTTACAGGACAGCGGGGCAAAACTTTGCCCACTAATCCTATTTTACCCCTTTTTACGGAAAGACACATGCCAAGGCATCAGCCAGCGTTCCAGTACCAGCACCAGCATATAAAAACTGATCCCGATAATAGACGCCATGATAATGCCCGTCCAGGCGCGGGCAAAATCGAAACCCGCCGCCTCCTGGGTGATAAACACCCCTAATGTGGCGCGTGGCCCACCGAAAAACTCCGCCACCACCGCCCCGATGACACTCAAGGCGCTGGCAACGCGAAATGCGCTAAAAATATACGGCAGCGCATTCGGTATCCGCAGCGCCCGCAAAATTTTTGTCGGGCGGGCAGCATAAGACTGCATCAACTCCAATTGACGGGTTTCAATCATCGTCAATCCGCGCACAGTATTAATCATCGTCGGGAAGAATACCATAATCGCCACAATCGCCATCTTGGAAGCCGGGTTCGTCAGGCCGAACCAGTTATTCATGATGGGCGCAAAGGCAATAATGGGCACAGAATTAGCGGCAATTGCAAATGGCATCATCGCTTCGCTGATAATCGTCCAGCGGGCCGTTCCCAATGCAACCAGCACCCCCGCGCCACAGCCGATGAAGAAGCCCCCCACCGCCTCCCAGAGGGTTGCGCCAGTAGCCTGAAACAGGATAGAACCTTGGCCGGTAGTGAACAACCGTACCTCTTCCAGGAAGTTTTCCAGAATCGCAGACGGCCTGGGCAGCAGAAACTGCTGGATGCTGAAGATGCGTACGACCAGTTCCCAGACCACCAGCACCCCAACTGCAATCAGCATGGTAGGCAGGTAATACCGCACTCGATCACCGACACGGTGTATCCAGGGGACGGTTGCCTCTTCAGTTGCGGCATCTACAACACTTGTAATCTCAGCCATAATGGTGTCGTTCGTCTCTCGGCATTCGATAGATTCTAAATCTCATGGGCTTCGCGCAGCAGTTCGCGCACCTCCGTCAACAAAGCAAAGTAGCGCGGCAGCTCACGGGTTTCAAAGTTGCGCGGATACGGCAGATCAATGGCAATCTCCCGCGTGATACGCCCCGGACGCGGCGACATGACAACCACTCGTGTCGAAAGAAAGACCGCTTCCGCGATACTGTGCGTAACAAATACCACCGTGATTTTGGTCGTATCCCAGATTCGAAGCAATTCGAGGTTCATGCGCTCACGAGTGAACTCGTCCAGCGCACCAAACGGTTCGTCCATCAGGAGGAGTGACGGCGAAAACGCCAGCGCCCGCGCAATCGAAACGCGCTGCTGCATACCGCCGCTCAACTGCCAGGGATAGTGATTACCGAACCGCCCTAGCTCGACCATCTCCAGCATTTCCTGGGCGCGGGCTTTGCGCTCCTGGGTGGAATACCCCATAATCTCCAGGGGAAGCTGCACATTCTTACTCACGGTGCGCCAGTCATATAGAGTCGCGGCCTGGAAAACCATCCCGTAGTCCTGGTCTATCCGCGCGGCGTGGGGGTCTTTCCCGTTCACTTTCAGGTCGCCTGATGTGGGCGTAATCAACTCCGCGATCAACCGCAGCAAAGTAGACTTGCCACAGCCAGACGGACCAATCAAGGAAACAAACTCACCGGACTTCACCTCAAGGTTAATGTCTTTGAGGGCGAAAATCTCTTCATCAGCACCGGGATTAAAAATCTTATTGATCCCCTGCGCCACAATAACGTTAGTCGGGGATGCGCTCTGTGATTGCACGTCTGCCTCTTTACCTCAACGAATCGACAAAACTCTGCGGATCAATGAATACGCCCAGTCCTCGCAAAACCTGGAAAACACCCACCGCAACCAAGACCAGCATCACGATGATGCGAAGCATCTTTTTATCCGGCGCAGTCTGACCCAGAAGGCGCAGATTGCTCAGGGAGGCAACCACCGCCAGCGCACCCAGCGCAATTGCGGCCATATCGGTATAGCTGAAGGCCGTCACGCGCCCATTACTGGTGGAATACGAATAGGAAGTCATGTTGCAGATGAACGGCGCTAAGGCCAGCACTGCCGCCACCCATTCGCTGGTTGCCGGAAAGCGCACCGATGGGCCACTTTGTGGTTCATAGGATTTATATGACATATCATTCCCCTGAAAATCTGCAAGACAAGTCTAATTTGATTACTCTTGCAGCACATTACCCCGCAGTACTGTATGTTCGATGGCTGCCACGATGACAAATGACGCGATACCGATTAGCGCCGCTATGACAATAGCCGACCATAATTTGGGAGTCGAAATCAGACTGTAATCGGAACTAAAGTCAAGTATCGCCCGTCCCAGTCCGCTACGAATACCGGACGGCAGTTCCCCGATTATTGCGCCGACCACACTGGCAGTAGCCGATACTTTGAGCGCCGTAAAGATATAAGGCAGTGCCGCCGGGAAACGCAGTTTCCACATAATCTCCCAGCGGTTGGCGGCATACGAGTGCATCAATTCGAGAGCATTGGGCGACGGAGACTGTAACCCACGCAAGCTGTTGATTGTGACCGGGAAGAAAGTAAGATAGGCGGAAATCACGGCCACCGAAGCAGCGTTCGCCCCCAACCAAATGACGACCATCGGCGCGATTGCCAGGATAGGCACGGTCTGGGATGCCACAACATACGGCAGCAAGCCGCGCTCCATCAGGCCGGAGTGGGCAAACAACGTGCCGAGCAGGAAACCGAGCAGTGCCCCACTGGCAAAACCCACCGCGGCCTCCGACCAGGTATACAACCCGGCCTCGAAGAGGATACGCACCAGCAAAACCGCCCCGTTCCTACGGGCAGGCTGGGTCATCGCTTCGGCAATATCCTGCAAATGCGGCAGGTTCAGGTTATTGGTGATTTTCAGGTCGAGCAATATGAGGTCACGTGGTACGGAGAGAAACCGTTCATCAGCATAGTCGCCGGTCACAGTGCCTATTGGCTGTCCAACAAGCGCGGCCACATGATCCCACTGCCCAGCATCCACCTCACGCACGACTACTGCCAATCGCCCCGGAAAGCCCGGCTCCACCGGCAGAAACGCCAACAACCGAATATCCGTGTTGATGTTCGTCAACAGTCGCAAGTTCGGGTAGTGCATCCCGGCGGCATCCAACTCGGCATCTTCGGGGAAGGGCGGCACGTCCTCGCGCACCGTCTTGGCATCCACGATTACCGCTGTAACCTCGCCAGCTTGCAGCGCCACCAACGAGTCGTCCAAGGTGTTATACGCCGTATATGTCCAGCCGCCCTGGGGCAGCGTAATCCTGTAGTCTATGAAATCGGTGAAGGCTTTTACACCTTCCCACAGCATAATCACCGCGGACAGCACCACCACGAACCCTAACACACGACTCACCTTGCCGGGAGCAGCCAGCAAAATCGCCAGCAGCAGGAAAATACTTATCAGAACCAGTGCAAGGGTGATGTCGCCATCCAGCGACGGGATCAACAAGAGCAGGCTATCCAGGCCAAGCAGGACGAAGAGCAGCGCGAAACGACTCCACTGAGGGCGGCTTACCAGGGTGAGAATACCGACTGCCGCCACTGCCGCCACCAAGCCAGTATAGGCGACCATCACCGTCCGCATTCCCATCAGCGCGGTGGCTTCATCCAGGCCGCTGTCACCTCCCCACTGTTTGGCAAGCTGCCCCAGAATTGCCACCGGCGCATCCTCGGCAGACTGTTCAGCCATCCATAACGCGAGTTGGCCGGGTGTGGATTCAAGTAGTACGGGGGAAATACCCTCAGCACGCCCATAGATGGCGGCCACCGCGAGGATAAGCGCAACGACCAGTATTCCGAGGGAGAACAATACTCGGATAGAACGCTTGTTGATAGCGGGGGTATCCGATGCCAGCACATCCAGGGGAGCATCGAGAATGATCTCGCGCCCTACATCAGCCATAAAAATACCTTGTTTCAAAAATTGTGGTAAATGCGGGTAGACCACCGGCAAATTGGGTCTATTCTATAGTCCTCCACAAAACAACGCCACTGAAATCTACCTAATCTCAGGCAGCATTTTATTGGTGACTCTATCCAATTCTACCGTCTTATAGTATTCCGTCAAATTACCCGGCGCTGTGTTTGTCCAGCCAGGCGGTAAGGTCGGCCAGCATGGTTTCCTTTTCCGGCTCGTTGTGGATTTCGTGATACAGCCCCTCGTAAATTTTGAGCGTTTTATCAGAGGAGCCAGCCTGGTTATACAGGAATTCACTGCCGGATTTCGGCGCGATAGAGTCGGCACTGCCATGCATCACCAGCATGGGCAGCCGAATCGCAGAAAGTTTATCGCGCAGCGGCCCGATTGCCTGATTATAACCAACGGCCATCCGCACCCGCACCTTACCGGCATTCACGAGCGGGTCGGCGTTATAGACGGCGACGACTGCGGGATCACGCGAGATACCGTTCAGATCGAGGTCAATCAGGGGCAGGGTGGGCGCTACGGCGTTGAGGATATTGCCAATCGTGACCATCATCTTGGGCACAATCGTATCGAGCAGCAGCGGCGACCCGCTGGAGATAAATCCCACCAGTTCGTCCTGGTAAGCCAGCACGAATTTTGTCCCCAGGAACGATCCCATACTGTGGCCGTAGACGAAGATTTTCTGGCCGGGGTTCTCGGCCTTGATCTGATCCAAATACTGTTTGGCGTCAGCAATCACCGGGTTGAAATCGGGGATATATGTGCGTGGCTGACCGTCACTCTGGCCGTGCGCCCGGTGGTCAAGGCCGCAAAAGGCGTACCCCGCACCCACAAGATGGGCAGCGACGTGCTGGTAACGCCCGATATGCTCGGCGATACCATGCAAAAACAGGATAATGGCTTTTGGCTGACCGTCAGGAAGCCACATCTCGGTATGAATTTTCAGGCCGTCACGGCTGATAAGCTGCCCGGGGGTGTGCTGCATAAAATATCCTTTTTCAAAATAACCAAACATAGTTGGGTCTATTGTTTCGTGCATCATGCCCTATCGGCAATAGTAGATAGTTCGTAGTTCCGATTCCCCTATCGGTCGGGAGTCATCTCCCGTCGGGAACGATTCGCCAGCAGTGCCACCACGGCACCGGCAATTGCCAGGGGGATGAGCAACCACACCCATGCCAGGCTCGCGGCCAGGACAGGGAGATTAGGCTGCTGGCTGGTGATATCCAGGCAGACGATAGTGAACTGATGCGAGAGATCAGGCAGGGTACGGGCATTCACCGAATCATCCTTGATGAGCCGCCGCATCACGGCATCGTAACGAGCAGGCGCGATCCGCCGGAACAGATACAATGCCCGCAGCGCCTCCGCCGGGTTATCCACCACCCGGGCGCTGGCATCATAGGCACGCAGCCCTAACTGGACAGTGACAACCGGGTTCGCCATGATGTTCTGATACCATTGCGGGCGGCTACCCCAGGCAGACACCACGTATATTTTACTGCCGTGACGGCGGTACTCAATCGGCGTGTAGCGAGGTTTGCCACTTTTGCGCCCTCGCGTGACGAGTACCATAACGAAAATCATATCCAGCAGGCCGCCCAAACCCAACTTATAACCGAGCAATGGCGCACGTAGCAGATGGCGTAAGATGCCCTGCGGATAGGGAATGGGGATATTATCTAGAGACTCCATAGCCATTCGTATTTGTATTCGTGAACTTTTTGTTATGTCCAGTATACCGCATTCCCTGTTGTTGTGGTATGAAAAGTTCAGAAATATGCCGGGTTTAAGTCGGCGACGGCACAGGTGCGGTCATATCACTGGTATACCGGCGCAGGCGCGGGTAATTCCAGGCAATCCACCCGGTCATCAGTACGGTAATCACCCCACCCGACACAATAGCGAACGGCACACCCCAGACCGACGCCACTAGCCCGGCTTCCACCTCACCCAACTGCGGCCCGCCCATGAAAAAGATCATATTGACACTGGTCATGCGTCCGCGCAGATAGTCAGGCGTGAGTATCTGGCGGAGTGTCCCGCGAATGACGGTTGAAACCGTATCCCCCGCGCCCGTCAGCGCGAAGAAAATGTAGGCCGGGATGAATGTGGTGGAAAGGCCAAAGAACACTGTTGCGAGTCCGTAGATCGCCACGCTGATGAGCAGCACCTGCCCCTGACGGTGAATGTCCTTACGCAGCGCGACAAATCCACCGGCCAGCAACGACCCCACCGCCTGCCCCGTCGCCAGCAGGCCATACCCCGCCGCATCAAGCCCCAGGACATTCGTAGCAACTAACGGCAGCATCGTGCGCGCCGATGAGAAAAACGTGGCGAAAAAGTCCAGCAGCATTGTCCCCCAGATAATGCGGGAACTATAGGTAAAACGCAGCCCTTCTTTGAGTGGCTCCCAACCAATTCCGCCGGTATTTATGCGTGCTTCGCCCCGGTAGTGCAGCAGCGAGAGGTTAAACGCCGCCACAAAAAAAGTGACCGCATTAATGGCATAAATGACACCAATGTGTGTGTTCAAGACGGCCGGACTGCCCTGCTGCGAAGCCGTATCTGCCGGGCTACCCACACCGATCAGGATACCGGTCAGCGCCGGGCCGATAATCGTACCAATCTGCCACATAAGCGTATTCAGGCTGACCGCATTCGCCAGGTGTTCCCGCTTGATGAGATTCGGCACCAGCGACTGCCGGGCGGGATTGTCGAAAGCAGCAACCCCGGCAGCCAGCGCAGTGAGCAGGTAGATGACCTGCACCGTCGTTTGCCCGGTGATCGTGAGTACGGCCAGAACCACCGCCAGCGTCCCGGCGATCAGGCGTGTGCCAATCATCAGTTTACGGCGGTCAAATGTATCGGCCAGCATCCCACCCACGAGGGCAAACAGAATAATCGGAATCACGTTGACCAGTCCCAGCAGCCCCAGCCCCAGTGCCTGAGCGTCCAGACTGATGCCATCGCCCATCGTCACTGTCTGACCGGTGAGCAGACGGGCAACATGCCAGTTGATCGCATATAACTGCATTTGCGAACCAACGGTGGAGAGCAATTCGCCCGACCACAGTAAACGAAAATCACGGTAGCGCAGCGCCGCCAGACGGGGCTGCCGGGGCGTCGAAAGAGTCATGATGCACCGTTCCAGGTGAGTTTAAATTGGAGGTAGATTATGCGACTCTAGCGCCGGAACGGAAAACGATCAATGAGTCCATTGGGCAACGAAGAGACTTGATGCTTCAATTCCCGCCCGTGCCCCCTGTAGATCAGCAATCAAATCGGCAGTATCTTCAATGCCGGTTGAATAGCGTATAGGCGTTTCGGGAATATCCATCGCGGCGGGTTCTTGCAGCGTACATTCGACATGGCTGGTCATGACCGGCGGCCCGACAACAGTTTCCACCGCATCCAGGGTGGCGGCGTCATGTCCCTTTAGAAATTTGGTTGTGCTGTGCAGCTGTACAACACCAAATCGGCACCCAACGCCAGCGGATTGGTGTTGAGCTGTTTTTTCACACAACCTATTAGAGACGTCCGCCAGGAAAATAGCAACCAATTCCTGCGAGGCCATTACGCGTCATAGCGGGTATCATCACAATCAGACAGCCGAGGCGACTTACGGGGAGGATGGTCTGCGGGCACCCCTGTGCTTTACTTTCAAGACTCGAATTGAACCCCCCATTACCGAACTGAGTATCCACTACGGATTATATCGAATCCACTGTCGGGGTATAATGTCTCCAACTTAGCGCGGACTTATCGCTTTCTGATGATTTTCTAACGTGGCGGTGTTAGTCTCATCGCGCTATGTGTGGAGAGGAGTTTCTTTATGATTGAAGTCCATGATCTAACAAAGAATTATGGTGCAGTGACAGCTGTCAAAGGTGTGACATTTGCCGCCAACCCCGGCCAGGTAACAGGTTTCCTGGGGCCGAACGGTGCTGGGAAAACTACGACGATGCGGATACTCACCGGCTTCCTGCCCCCTACGGCGGGTAAGGCGACGGTGGCAGGCTTTGATGTATTCGACCAGAGTATGCAGGTGCGCCAGCATGTTGGCTATCTGCCGGAAAGCGTGCCGCTCTACCGCGACATGACGACCCTCGGCTATCTGATGTATATCGCTGAGATTCGCGGCGTGAAGCAGCGGCGTGACCGGGCAATGGATGTCCTTAAACGAGTGGCACTGGAAAACCGAGCGAATAGCCACATCCGAGCACTCTCGAAAGGGATGCGGCAGCGTGTCGGGCTGGCACAGGCGCTCATCCATGATCCTGAAGTGCTAATTCTGGATGAGCCGACGATTGGCCTCGACCCAATTCAGGTGATGGAATTGCGTGACCTCGTGCGCGACCTGGGGCACGACCACACAGTACTGTTCAGCACCCACATTCTTTCGGAAGCCGAACAGGTCTGTGACAAGGTGGTGATTATCCACCAGGGGAACATCGTCGCCCAGGGCGCACCGCTTGAACTACGGACACACCTCGAACGCGGCGGGCGCATCCTGGTGCGGGTAGATACCCAGATAGACACGGCACTGGCAGTTATCCGCGAGGTGCCGGGGGTCAATACAGCAGAGATGGCGGTGGATGGCATCATCGTCACCCCCACTTCAGCAGATGTGGACCCCCGCCCAGCCATCGCCCGTGCCATCGTTGAGGAGGGATGGAACCTGATGGAACTACGCCCGGCAGCCGTCAACCTGGAAGAAATCTTCCTGGAACTCACCCGCGCTGACCAACAGGCGGAGATAAGCGATATAGCAGACGATTCCCTCGACGAAGCGGAGGTCGCCAATGGGTAAGATATTTGCAGTATTCAAGCGCGAATTAGGGCTGTACTTCCGGTCTCCGGTAGCTTATGCCGTCGCCTTCGCGCTGCTCCTTTTCTTTGGGCTGTGGTTCAGCAACCGGGTTGACCAGGTCAGCCAGGCGCAATACCCGGCGGACTTCGTAAACAATGTCCCCAGTTTACTCACTTTCCTTATGTTCCTGGTCGCGCCGCTGCTCACTATGCGGCTGCTGGCCGAAGAAACCCGTGAAGGCACGCTGGAAACCCTTATGACGCTGCCGATCCGTGAATCGCAGTTCATCCTCGGCAAATTCCTGGCGGTCTGGGCCTATTACACAGTGCTGCTCGCAATTACTGTTGTTTATCACATCATCGTCACGCAGATTGGTGTCCCTGACCTGGGTCGGGTCTTTGGGCTGTACCTGGGTGCATGGCTGTATGGAGGCGCGGTGCTGGCGGTGGCGATGGTTTGGTCGGCGGTGACAGAAGACCAGATTGTAGCGGCCTTCCTGGGCGCAGCAACGATTCTCATGCTCGTGCTGGTGGAACTGGCCGCGAACTGGATCGCCAGCCTGCCTGACCAGGGGACGATTACCTGGCTGGTGGATTTCGTGCGCGAGTTCAGCCTGCCCGCCCATTATGACGCTACACTGGCTGTCGGGGTGATCCGCGCCGAGGACATCCTGTACTTTGTCTTTTTGATGGCAGCCGCGTTATTTATCACAACGCGCATTGTAGAAGTCAGGCGGTGGCGTTCATGACTCAACAAACTCCCAATACAACCAATCCTGAAGCAGAGGCGTTCATCCCGCCCTATTTTATGTTGATTCTGGCCGGGCTAGGGCTGGTCGTGGCACTGGTCGTCAAGCTGACACAACCGGAATTCGGGGTGGTCGGCTGGGGCGGGCTGGGACTGGCAGCGCTGGCACTGGTGGCCTGGATGCTGCTCGACCCGGCACAGGCGAAGGCCATTTTCACCGGGCGCACGGCCAAATATGGCGGCACAACCATCGTCGTAACTGCGGTATTCATCGCCGCCCTGATTGCCGCCTATGCCATTGTCAAACAGCAGAGCTGGCGTGTTGACCTGACCCAGGTGGATAACTTTTCACTCAATGACCAGTCCAAAGCGGTGATAGAGGGATTGGCAATTGACCCCAGCGCGCCGGATATTCGTATTCTGGCATTCTACGGGACAGCCCAGGCCGGACAGCGTGACCGGGACTCGGTTTTGTTTGATGACTATGCAGCGGCCAGCCAGGGCAAGATCAGCTACGAATTTACAGACCCGGATCGCAATCTGGTCCTGGCGCAGGCTTACGATATTCAGCGTGCCGGGCAAATTGCGGTGGTACCGCTGAATGCCACCGGGGAACTGGATACCGAAAATGCCGAACGGGTGGATTTCTTCAGCCAGGAGGAACTCACAAACGCGATTGTACGCGTGGCTGCATCCGGCGATTTCCGCGCTTATTTCCTGGCGGTAGAGGCCGGGCTGAGCCTGACAGATACCGGTGCGGGCGGTCTTGCCACCCTCAACACGAATCTGACAGACCGGCTGAGTTGGAAGACCAAAGAGGTCAGCCTGTTCGATCTGACCAGCCCTGACAGCGAGACACGGCTGGGCGACCCGGCGGCTGATGGTGAAGTCGTCGTTATCATTGGCGGCGGCAGTCCCCTGCCCGACGCCCAGTTACAAGCCCTGACCGACTATCTGAACAACGGTGGGGACATGGTTTTATTTGCCGCGCCCAGCAACGCTGACGGCACGCTGAACCTGGCGACGGCTGATAACCTGAATACCTACCTGTGGGAAAACTACGGACTGCGAATCGCCAACGATGTGATCCTGGATACGACTCAGGCTTTTTCGAGCGGGCTGGAACCGGTCTCTCAGGACTTTGACCAGACGCACTATATCACGAGTATTCTGGCGGGGGTTGACCAGCCGCGCATGGTGTTTGAAGTTCCGCACACCATCGAAATCGCCCCAACGCTGCCTGACAATGTCACCATAAGTGAACTGGCACTTACCAGCGCCGGGTCGTATGTCAAAACTGATATGGTTGCACTGGCAAATGGCGCCTTCGAGAAGACCGCGGATGACGCCACCGGGCCATTTGTCGTGCTGGCGGCGGCGGAAAACAGCGCCACCGGGTCGCGCATCGTGGTTTTCAGCAGTATGTTCGCGGCGACCAACCAGTACGCAGACCTGCGCTCATTGAATGTCTTCAATGCCGATGTCGCGCTGCGCAGTCTGGCGTGGGTCACGGGCTTTGACCAGTTCATCACCCAGGTACCACAGGTCACGACTCAATCGCGCCCGGAAGATACGCCGATTTTCGTGGATCAGCAAACAAGCTGGATGATTAACTTTGTCGTGATTATCCTGCTGCCGTTCGGTGTGTTGGGTATTGGTATGCTGGTATGGTGGAATAACCGCGAACGCAGCTTTTAAAGGAGAAGATGTATGCGCTTGAATCGGGGAACACTCATTTTGCTGCTGGTCAGCCTGGTGATTATCATCATGGTGGGCGTGCTGGGCAGCCAACCGCAGGAATCACTGGTGACACCGACACCGACTGGCGAAGGCGCCGGGGCGCTGTTCCCGTCTATTGCGGAAACAACTGATCAGGGCGGCATCAACCGTTTTGAGATCATCAATAACGAGACGGGAGAGCGCACACTCCTGACTAAAGATGATAGCGCTCTGTGGACGATCACCGAGACTTCCTATGCCCAGGCGCTGGACACAGACCAGCTTAAAGCGGTGGGTTCGATGAGCGTTATGGCGAGCTTAACGGCCTTCCAGCAGTTCGCGGCAGAAGGAAATCTGGATGACTATGGCCTGGAGAACCCGGCCTACACGCTGGTATTAACCGGCACAGATGACGCAACCTATACACTGCATATCGGGCTGCAAAGCACGATCACACAACGCTTCTTCGCGCGAGTCAATGATGACCGGGGGACGGTGTATGTACTGCCCCGCGATCTAGTGAGCGGACTAACCAGCCTGGTTGAACAGCCGCCGTATGTCGCCTCGCCCACGCCTACAGTGACAGCGACGCGCACACCCAATCCGGTCAGTGAGGTTGACCAGACGGCGACAGCGACAGTGGAAATCGGTCAGTTCCTGGACAGTATGACGGCCACCGCCGACGCACTGGTCACGCCCACGCCAGAGGCCGAAGTCACGGCCGAAGTCACGGCCGAAGCCACAGCGGAGGCGACAGAAGCGCCGTAAAAACTCTCTTGACCAGTCCCCCGCCGTGTGCTACCATACAGGCATCAACCAGTGCCTGTAGCTCAGCGGATAGAGCATTTGCCTACGGAGCAAAGGGCCGGGGGTTCGAATCCCTCCAGGCACGCTCATCACCCCTCTCTAGAGGGGTTTTTTGTTCCCCCCCAATAGTGAGGCGTTCTCCCCCCGCCAAATCACCCTTTGGCCTATAATGAAACTATGAATCGTACTGGCTGAAACCATCAGGGGGATGATAATGGCCGCTGTTTTACAAGCTGAGAAGTTGAGCAAGCAGTACCATATGGGCACTGTCACGGTGGACGCTCTGCGCGGAGTGGATTTTCACATTGAGGCAGGCGAGTTCGTTGCTATCATGGGACCGTCCGGGTCGGGTAAATCTACCTTGCTGCACCTGCTCGGCGGATTGGATAACCCGACCAGCGGCGATGTGCTGCTGGATGGCCGGCGTTACCGGGGCATGTCCGATGACCAGCTCACCCTGATCCGCCGCCGCCAGATCGGTTTCATCTTCCAGTTCTTCAACTTGCTCCCTACCCTGACAGCAGCCGAGAACGTGGCGCTGCCTCTGGTGATTGATGGTAAACGCCCTACCCCGGAGCGGGTGGCCGACTTGCTGGCGCTCATCGGTCTTGGGGATCGCCACGACCACAGGCCGCACCAGCTCTCCGGTGGGCAGCAGCAGCGCGTCGCCATTGCGCGGGCACTGGTCACACAGCCCAAAATTGTGCTGGCGGACGAACCCACCGGCAACCTGGACAGCCAATCCGGGCAGGCGGTGCTGGATTTACTGCGCCGCGCCTGCGACGAACACGACCAGACAATCATCATGGTGACACACGATCACCACGCTGCTGCTACCGCTGACCGTGTCGTGTTCCTCAAGGACGGCGGTATCGTCAACACGCTTGATATGAACATGACCGATGGTAAAACCCGCACTCAGACCGTCGCCGCCGTCATGGCTGACCTGGAACTCTAGGGGGAACGCGATGAAATCCATTTACGGGTTAGCCTGGCGCAACCTGAGCGCCAACCGGGTGCGGTCGCTCCTGAGTGTGCTGGCGGTGATCCTCGGTGTATCAGTCACGATTGCGGGCAGCATCATCATCGAGTCGGTGCGTGAAGGTGTTCTCAAGTCAGAAGAACTGCGCGTTTTGATGGAAGGGTTGATCGGCCTATTGGACCCGGCCATGCTGTTTATCGGCATCGCCGTCATGATGGCCGGGGGCTTCCTGATTTTCAACACATTTGGCATGGCGATCACCCAGCGCCGCCAGCAGATCGGCGGGCTGCGCGCCCTGGGCATGACACGGGGGCAGGTAATGCGTGTAATCCTGGCTGAAGCCGCCCTGCTAGCGGTGGTCGGCGTCGTCCTTGGCGTCGTATTGAGTGGCGTGCTGGGACAGGTGATGGTCGCTTTTATAAAGCAACTTGCCGGGGATATGCTCGCCTTTGGCGACGCTGCGCCTACCATGCCGGTGGTGGTGTTCGCCGCCGTCATGGGGTTGGTGATTACGCTGTTCTCGGTACTCATCCCCGCCCGCCGCGCCGCCCGTGTTGCGCCGCTGGACGCGCTGCGCAAGCCGGAAGCCGCCGGGGTTGAAGGCATCTCGCGCTGGAAAACGGCACTGGGTGCGCTGCTGCTGACCGCCCTGCTGGCCTACGTCATCGCCGCACCGCCGGGCGAATGGGTCACGTACCCGCTTGACTTTACCCTGACACTGCTTTTTGTCGGGCTGTGGCTGGCCGGTGTCAGCCTCGTCCTCCCCGCCCTCATCAGCCTGGCAGCCCAACTTGGCAAACGGCTGATGCCCGGCACGATTGGGCGACTGGTGACCGATAACGTCCAGCGCGCACGCGGTAGAACCTCGCTCACAGTGTTCACACTGGCTTTCGCGCTATTGGTACTCATCGGGCTGACGGGCTTCCTGAAGTTTTTCCTGCTATACGGCATCGGTTCATCAATGGAACCCGCCGAAGAGCGAGATGCATTGTTCATCACACGGGTGGATATTCTGAAAGGCTGGGGCGCGACAATCGCACTCGACCTGGATTCGATCCTGCTGACCGAGGAAGAACACCAGGCCATCCTGGAGACGGTTGAGGGCAGCGCCTATACCGTCTCCAGTTACTTTGTCGTCGTGCCGGAAATTTCATTCCTGGGCGACGCTTACTTCTCCTACATGCTCGACCCGACACTGGCACGCAATACCCAATCCATGTTCACCTTTACCGAGGGGGATTGGGATTTCGCCCTGCCGATTATGGAGGCTGGATGTGGTGTGCTGGTCGTCCCAGCAGTCGCGGCGCGGCATAACGCCGGTCTGGGCGACACGATCAGCGTGACCGGGCGTGACGGCCCGCTGGAATGCACGATTGCCGGGATTGGATCGGGGGTCGCCGGGGCATCCATTATCAGCGACACTGTGCGCGACCAGATCACCGATATGAACCCGGCGCTGGTGCTGGTCGTCCCGTATGCCGACACTGACCCTGTTACATTTCAGGCCACGCTAGATGCTCTGGTGGCGGCGTATCCGACACTGCACATCGTGCAGATTACCGGGTTCATGGTCGTGCTGGAAGATTCGCTCGACATCGTCAATGTTTCACTCAACGCCATGCTCCTGTTAGCGACTTTCGCGGCGGCGTTCGGCGTAGTCAACACTATGATGATGAGCATGGATGAACGGCGCCACGAGTTTGGCTTGCTGCGCGCCATTGGCACGACCCGCGCCCAGATGCGCCGCCTCATCATCAGTGAGGCCGCACTCATGGGCATCATTGGCGGCGTGGTCGGGTTTCTCGCCGGGATAGGTGTCCTGGTGATTATTGTAATGACCTACGGACTAAACAGCATCGGCGTTGCGCAGAACCTGAGGACGGCGGCAATGGCTTCGGCACAGCCTGCGGCGGTCATGGGGCTAGTTGGCGTCATTGTTGCGCCTATTATCGCATCGCTGGCGGCCTGGCTACCGGCACGCGGCATCCTGCGGGAAAAGCCGGTTGCCGCCATTCCTCGCCTGCAATAGGACAACCTGGGGAGTGCGCGATACGCTCCCCATACCGGCTTGTTTACCCTATCGCTTCAGTTTCCTCCAACTGCGTTGGATAGCTCCGCAGCGCCCGCAGGGGTGAAGCTGCCATCCACAGTGACGTGACAAGGATTCCCAACACGGCAATCCATAGTGTTCCTCGCGCCCCGATTATGCCCGCCAGCGCACCACCGACCAGCGCGCCGACAGGGGCGATACCCTCCGCGCCAAAGCCAATCGTTGCATTCGCCCGCCCCAGCATGTGATCCGGCACGCTCATCTGAAGTAGTGTGAGTTCATTCACCAGGTAGAGCGCCATAGCACCGTCATTGATGATCTGTCCGGCGATTAGTATTCCGGCGGCGACCAGCGGCGTCCCACCCGCCAGCGGAACCAGCAGGTTCGCCAGGCTGCCCACCAGCAACGCCCCCGCCAGCGCCCGCCCCAGCCCAACACGCCGCGGTACGTACTCCGCCAACAGGGTACCCATCAACGCGCCAACACCTCCAGCGGCGACGACAATACCGAGCAGCGCCGGGGAAAGTCCCAGGTCGCGTACAGCATACAGCGCATATAACACGCCGAAAAAGTTACCAAAGAAACTCTTGAGCAGCACCCCGATTGCCATCGTCCGTAAAATCGGATGTCCGGCGATCACATCCAGCCCGGCACGAATATCGCGCCACATCGTCCCACGTTCGGCAGGGACTGCGTGGTTTTCCGGCTTGCGGATAGCCGCCACGCTGACCGCCGAGAACAGGAATGAGAAGGCGTCGAAAAAGATTGCCAATGGCGCGGTTATGGCCTGAATCAACAGTCCCGCTACTGCTGGGCCGCCGATTTCTGCCAGCGAATCAGTCGTTGAAAGTTTGGTATTGGCTTCGAGCACATGCTGGCGTTCGACCAGTCCCGGCAGTGCAGCGCGGTATGCCAGCCCGAAGAACAGCGATAAAATGCTCATCCCGACGGTGACGACGAGCAGTAGGGTTAATGTGAGTGTGCCAGTCAGCGCGGCAAGGGGAATTGTGAGGAGGAGCAGGAGCCTCCCCAGGTCAGTGGCGATCATGACCGGGCGACGTGGAAGACGGTCTACCCACACTCCGGCGAACAGGCCGAGCAACAGCACCGGCGAGGAAGCAAAGGCCACCAGCCAGCCCATCTGCTCCGGCGTGGCTGCCAGCACGAGTACCGCCGTGAGGGGGATACCTTCACGGGAAATGCGTGATCCAAATTCGGAGATGGTCTGGCCGATCCAGAGTTTCATGAAATCCGGGTGACGCCACAACCCGGAAAAACGGTGCGTTTTCACAGTGTACCTCTCATGGTATGCAATTCATACAGCAGTTCAACAGGGAATCCGTCTCTGGACCGGGAACGCCAAACAACGGCAGACACGGCGCTAAACGCCCCGCCGCCCCCGGCCAGACCGTTTGGAGAACACCCTTACTGCTGTACGATGATGGTCATGAGAAGTCACCAGCTTTCCACGCACTCGCCCGCCACGCGGCGGGATTGGAGAATGAAACAGAGTTTAGCACAGGTGGTATCTGTTGAGAAGTGAGCAGCAATATTGATCGCCCTACCCCATTACGGACATCTACCCCGACATAACCGGCACATCGCCAATCTGTGAGCGTGAAGACCCACTATCTAAGATACAGCGACCAGTTTTTGATACTGCCTCACAATCTCGGCAATCTCTTCAGTCCCGGTTTTGACGTAGGGAATATTCTGTTTAAGAAGTGGAAGCAGCTGGGGATCATCCAGCAACCGGCGAATCTGAGCGGCCAGATCGTGAGAGTTATTCAATTCGAAAGATAACCCGCCTTTATCCTGTCCGACCAGTTCGATCATGCCCCCTAAACGAGTTGCAATGACGGGTGTTTGCATTCTGTAGGCTTCCAGAATGACTGTCGGGCAGTTTTCGTACCAACGCGATGGGATAACGACCACATCCAGTGTGTTGAATACTTGAGCTAATTCGTCGCCGTGAAATCCACCCCGCCAACGGACATCAGGAAATGGCCTGGACTTTGCTTCTAGCTGATCAAGATATGCGCCTGGAGTCTGAATTCCCCAAATATCCAGACTCAAGTTCCTATTCTCACCGAGCAAACTTACAACGGCATCAACCAGCAGATCAAGGCCTTTATGCGGTTTCAACTGCCCGATATAGCCAACGCGCAGCGTCTGCGGCGACTCATCCGCTAAAGCAGGCTGGAGCTGATGATCAATGCCATGCCGGATCATGACCCAGTTATCGGTGTCAAACCCAAATTCACCGAACTTGCTAATGAGAAAATTGGAAGGACTAATGACAAGATCGGCCCGGTTCAAGGCACTCCGTAAAACAGTCTGCCGCCTGGAGACCAATGCCAATTCCTTCTGAATGAGGGGCGTATTCTGTATGACAGCCCAAACGGTATTCATTACATTGGGAAGATACTGCTTCGGTAGCTTGTAACGACGCTTCTCTTCTAAGCTGCAAACCGCACATTTCTGGTGCGTTTCCGGGCCAGTGCACAGCGTGCCGTCTTCCTGTAGCAGGTTTAAACGCCCACACATGAACCAGTATTCTGTCAATGTAATCGCAACTGGCACGCCTAACTCATGGGCAATATCAATCACCTGACCGCCTAGTAAGTAGCCACTGACAATATGCATGAGGTCGAAATTCCCATGAAGGAGTACCTCGCGGAATTTTTGAGCAACGTCCTGGTTTTCGAATCGCACCGAATCCATAAAGCCGGAATTGCTGATATCATAGTGCAATCGGTGGCACGTGATAGATTGGTAAGTGTCGGTTTCCAGGCGCACATCAGGACTGTTGTAGGTCTCAAGCGCGAACACCTCAACTTCATAGTTAATCGAAATCAGGTATCTAGCAATACGTTCTGCTGCTCTTTCGGCGCCTGCTCGGTGGGTCGGAAGGAATCCGTGAATGGCAATTAGAACCCGCATAAAATATGTCTCTCCAAGACTCGAAGTTGTTTGAAAACTTTCGCTTCTGCCCAGGGCAGCAAGTTTAAGCCCACCACCGCTAAAAGAAAAAAGGCCTTTCAAATAGCATCTCAGACGTTAGCGGGTTTGCCAACTCCCCTGTGTACATCTGCCAAGCATGGCCGCCACACCGGCTGTCGTTATCAATCCATACATTGCAGCCTTCGTCGGCCAACTTACGGGCACACATTTCATTTCGACAGATATAGCTGATAAACACACGAGACACGAAGATACACGCTCAAGTATGTAGTGAGAAGTAAAAATTAAGATTATGACACGGCCTTGGGGTTATAGCAACGAAAATTTACGTTAGACGCTATGTTCATCACTCTATCCGGGTGGCGGCCACCGCGCCGGGGTTCGCCCCGGTCAGCAGCATGTCAACCGCCCGTTCTGCCGTGCCGACACCCATCGCCAACCCGTGACCGTGAAAACCCACCGCAAAGCCTACCTGTGACCGGCCCGGCAGCGTCCCCACCAATGGCAATCCATCGGCGCTGAAGCCCATGATACCCGCCCATCGGCGCTCTACTGGGGCGTCTACATCCGGGAACTTCTCGTGCAGGTAGTTTTCCAGCACACGCTGTACCGGGTCGGTAATACGATCATCAGTGGTATCGTTTTCCAGCGGCTTGTTCTGCTTCCGCCCGCCGCCAATCAACAGCCGTCCATCGAACGTGTCCCGGTAGTACATATAGCCATAATCGCTGTAACCGCAGGTGTTCAGCACCGGGCCGTTCTTTAGCGGCGCAGTGGCGATACACTGCGCCCGCGTCGGAATCACTTTGCCGACAAAGTACGGGTCAACCTGGGGAGAATAGGCGTTCGTACACAGCATGACCGCCCGTGCCCGAAACACGTACTGGCGGGTATACACGGTGACAGTCTCGTTGTCACCCTGCTCAAAGGCGTACATCTCGTTATTGCTCACCAGCTCCGCCCCGCTTTCATGGAAAATCGTCTGCACCATCTCGTAAGGCTGTACCGCCGCGTCCCAGGGTTGACCGACGGCCGCATGATAGCCGCGTTTCAACGGATCGCTGCTGTAATATTCCACATCTATGCCGTCGGCCTGGAGTGCCCGCGCCGCCAGTTCAAGTTCTTTCGCTTCATCAGGTGATTCTGCCAGCAGGAGCGAACCACATTTATCGAGTTTGACGTTCCCCTTGCGGGCAAATTCGTGTAAGTAACCGTGTGTCTTTTGTGAGAGCGCCCACATTTCTCGCACCACCGGCAGACCATAGCGGGCGGCGGCATGATGGTAATACGTATCCAGTCCAGTAATCATGAACCCGGCGTTGCGACTGCTCGCCCCCAACGCCACGTCCCGCGTCTCGGTAATTGTCACATGTCGCCCGGCCTGCGCCGCGAAATACGCCGCCGCGCACCCCACCAGCCCGGCGCCGACCACCAGGAAATCCACTTCGCGCACCAGCTGGTCACCATTCGCCTGCCATAATGATACGGTCATACTGTTCTCCCCCTGTTTCTTTGTACTGCCTCTATTATCCGCGCTTTCTTTTGACAACCGGTGACTCATCACCGCCCCGGCGGGATCAAGCTGCGCAGCCTGCCGGGCAGCAGCGGCCCTAACCGCATCAACTCATCAGCGCTGAACGGGCGCAGCCCCAGCAGCACCCCGGCATACGCGCCACTCGCCAGTACCAGCGCCAGAAACGGTTGAATCGGCCAGCCAATTACGAGAATCGCGACCATCACTGAGCCGGCGACAGCCTCACGCCACAGCATCCCGACCCAGGGCAACCGCCCTAACGCCCCATGCAGCAGCAGTGCGAACGGCAGCAGCAGAATCGCCTCTGAGAAGATTGTGATAATCGCCGCTGCCTGGTAACCGTACTCTGGGATAAAGATCAGGTTGCCCACGATGTTAAACATCACCGCAATCACAAATGCACGCGTGATGCGCCGCTGTAGATCGAGTGCGATCAACACATACTGTGTCAGGCTGTTCATCCAACCTATCGGGATACTCCAGATCATCAACTGGGTGGCAATCGCCCCATCCGGCAGGAACTCCGCACCGCCTAGCAGCCCGGTCAGAACATAAGCCAGCGCCGTGAAGACAATCGCCACCGGCACGGCCACGCTCACCAGAAGCTTAATCGCCAGAATATAATTCCGGCGCAGTGCGTCTTTGTCCTCGTGCGCCTGGCGCGACATGATGGGCAGCATCGCCTGAGTAAAAAAAGACGGGATGATATTCAACGCCGAAATCCACTTATAGGCCACACTGTACTGCCCGACCATGTTATCGCCATGAATCCCCTGAATAATCACCACGTCAATCTGGAAGAAAATCGTCGCCAGAAAGTGGTTGAGCATCAGCGGCCAGCCTTCGCCCATCATGCCGCGCAGCAGTTTTCTGTCGAGACGACTGGCTGAGGATAAGGCCGTTTGTTCCTGGGTAGTGGGCTTGAGCCTACTGTCTTTCCGGCCCCAGCCGATCAGCTTGCGCCCACCATAGATGAGGATTACCAGCGTCAGGATATTCGTGACGATACTAACGCCCGCCAACCCGACCACGCCGAAGCCCAGCAAGAGCGCAACCAACCCCAACACAGCCTTATTGATAGTCGCCACTGTCGCCACCGCCGCCGGGTATTCGGCCTGCTCGAAGGCGTAGAACAGCGCCGTCATGCCGGTACTCAGACTGTTGGGCAGCAGGCCGATAAACAGCAGACCAATGGCGATGAGCGCCTCTTGTGTCAGCGGCGGCTCAACTATCGCCTGCCGCAGGAACAAGAAACCGAGCAGCAGCGGCACTCCGGCCAGCACCAGCAGCAACCGTAACACACTTGTATTGAAGAAGTAGCGCCCAGCGTGGCCCCGGTCACGGGCGACTTCCCGCGTTAAGAACAGGTTGAGGCCGAAATTGGTGAAAATATCGAACCAGACAAACACAATTCCGGCATAAAAGTAGATACCCGCGCCCTCCGGCCCCAGGATACGCAGCATCACGAAGGCGAAGGCGAAGTCTATACCCCGGTTGAACAGATTGAGGATGATTGGCGCGACACTGTTCCGGGCGACCCGCGAGACACCGCTGGCGGCATCATCCGCCGTCCCGAAGAGCAGCCGCCACAGCCACACACCCACGCCAAAGACCGCTAACGCCGCGCTGATGACCGAGCCGAACAGCCCCACCTGGAAACTGGCCGGGCTGTACACCATGCGGATTGTCACCTGCCGGTCATCCAGGGCGCGACGCTGGGCATCAGGCAAGGTATCGTAAATCCCGGCAAATGCTTCCTGCAACACCACTGGGGAGAGGTTTACCCCTTGGAAGTTACCGCTGATGAGTTCTACCGGCAGCGGCTTTTCGGTGTTGTCGCTCCCGCCGCGTGGCCGCACATACGCCCGCCAGCCAGGGAAATACGACTCGCTCACCACCAGCCAGGACTCGACATCCGCGTACAGGTTCGTATGCAGGACTTTCTCGCGCCCGGTATCGTGTTCAATCACAACATCGAATTCGATTCCCCAGTCATTAGTGGTAATATCCGGTTTCCCACCCCCATGTCGCCACACGACAATGGCGCGGGGCAGATAGCCATGCTCCCAGATTCGCACGGCATCATCTTCATAGGCCAGCCGCCAGGACGGTGGAATACGACGCGGGTCAATGCTAGTCGTCAGTTCTTCCGGCAGTGTGGTCGAGCGATGCGTGATGACATAACGCACATTCAATGCGCCGAGCAGTGGCGAGTTGAGCGCGTCCACATAGTCGAAGCCATCGCCGTAATCGGTGTAGAGCGGCGCGATGCGGTTGTATTCCAACTGTGTCTGCGGGGCAAGTTGGCTCATCAAATCCACGTACTGTTTGGGGATGATGCTCTCATAGCCGCGAATGTCATCCAGGCCGTAGCGCCAGCCCATATTAGCGTTCATAATCGGCGGCAGAGTCGGGTCGTCCAGCGTCGTATAGCGCCAGTCGCCCTCCTGTTGCAAGAGCCATTCGATGGCGGGCGGCATATAGTCCAGCAGCGCCGGGTTGGACGCCGGGTTGAACCCCCACGAAGCAATCATCAGGTCGGCGGCGATTAACCCGACGGCGAAAATTTGCCAGAGCGGAACATGTATTGCGGGTAGGAGCGCACCGCTGTGCGCCCTCCACCGTCCCCAAAAAAACACAGCCCCCGACCCAAGCAGCATCGCGCCGAATGTCAGCACATTGGTGAACTGATAACTGTAGAACATACCCGTATCAGCGAAGGCATCCGGGGCTTTCGCCATCCCGGTGAAAATGCGCTCGACCAGCGGCTCAACTTGCGTGTAGAACACCCGGCTGAGGAGCAGCCCGCCCAGCACGACCACCCCGCCACCGACCAGCGCATACCCGAACCGAACCGCCCATTTCCGCGGTGTTTCGTCTAATTGAATGAGGCTGTTCGCGCCGAACCCGGCCAGCACAGCGACACCCAGCGTCACCGCAAAAATCCAGCGGAACGGTGAATGCAGCTGGTCAATACCCGGCAGCAGGAAGAGCAGGCGATACGTCGGCAGCCCGAACATGAATGTCAGGCCGAGCAGCGTCAGCAGCGTGAAAATCAGCCGGTAGGGGGGATTATGTTCCCGTAAGGGCGCACCGCCGTGCGTCGTTACCGTTTCGTTTACGGCATTTTCCTCGCCCGCGCCGTCGGGACCAGGCACTCCTCGCCCGCGCACCAGCGCTACAGCTACTGCGAACAGCGCCAGCGCCAGCGGCAGAATCCCCAGGTAAAGCGCCCCTTCGACGTAATTCTTGATACCCCAATCGGTATTGTTAATCGGATTCCCGGCGGCGTTGACCGTCACCGGGATAGTCTCGCCAACGAACACATCGTAGTACGTATGCTGAGCCGGGCTGCCGTAAAAATTCGGCATGGCGAACTGCACGACATCGCGGGGCTTATGCGCCCAGTCTATGACTTGTTCATAGGTAGCCGAATTAGAGCGAAAATTAACATTTACGAGTTCAAACAGGGGAATGAACTGCACTGCGCCAATCCCCAGGCCGAGCGCAACCATCACGGCTAGCCATGCCCCGCGCTGGATGATGAACCGCCACAAACTCTGGGATATCGCGCCCCGGCGGGTAAAAACCAAGCGCAGCCCGGCGTAAAACGCGGTGATGAGCAGCGTGTAATAGGTGATTTCGACATGCCCCGCCAGAATATTGCAGCCCAGCGCCCCCGCCCCGACTGCGGCCCAGGGAATACTCGACGGGCGAGCAAACAGGGGTCGCTGCTGGATAACAAATTCTGTCATAAGCAGAATGAGGGGCAGCCAGGCCGCCGCGCCGATAATCATCGGAAACACCGCGCTGATGACAAAGAAAGCACTCAATTGATAGGTGACACCCGCTACCAACCCACCAAACCGCCCGATATTCAGGCCACGCAGGAACAGGTACATGAACAGCCCTGCCAGCCAAAGCTGCACCACGGTAAACCAGCCGAAGGCGGCGGTCAGTGGCAACACATAATACAGCAGGCTAATGGGATAAAGCGTAGACTGCTGTCCGGCGGCCAGGAAAGGAATCCCACCGAACTGGTGCGGATTCCACAGCGGGATTTCGCCCTGGGCGATGCTCTCCCGGATGAAGGTTTTCCACTGGTAGTTTTCAAGCACCAGGTCGGACAGCAACGCATTATGCGGCATGGCAGGCACGCCGGCTTCCTCCCGGTAGGTGGCGAATGGCTCATACTGGAAGAGGTTCTCGGTGGGCAGCAGTGTTCGTCCCCCTACCGTCTGCGGCCAGAACAGCATCAGCGGCAGGGCAAACAGCAGCGCGGCAATCAAAATGTCAGGTAGACGGCGTCGAATCAAGGTGATTATTCCCGATGATTGATGGTTTTCGACAGGGAGGCAGTCACGAATACTGCCGATCCCTCACGAGACAAAATATACCCTGTCTTGGTGCTGGTGACTATGGCAGAGGTGGGCAAGCGTTGGGGTACAGGTGATTTTCGGGGAGATTTCACCCAGGAACCAGCACCGGGTTTTGCTCGCCGTGTGCTGGTAAGGAAGGCTATTATGTTACTCGTCCGACTCGGCTTTCAGGTCAAGCGACAGGGAGTTGATGCAGTAGCGCAGGCCGGTTTTATCGGCAGGACCATCCTCGAACACATGCCCCAGGTGCGACCCGCAGCGGCTGCACACCACTTCGGTCCGCACCATGCCGAACTTGGTGTCTTTATGTAGTTCAACATGGCCCTGCTCGATCACATCCCAGAAGCTCGGCCAGCCTGAACCCGAATCGAACTTGGTATCTGACGTGAACAGAGCTTGCTCACAGGCAGCACAATGAAACGTCCCTTTGTCTTTGGTATGGACATACTTCCCGGTAAAGGGACGTTCGGTGCCAGCCTGCCGCAGCACAGCATACTGCTGCGGGTTGAGCTGTGCCTGCCACTCAGCATCGGTCTTCTGAATTTTCTCAGCCATTGTTCTCCTCCACGCTCTCATCTCAACATCTCATGACATACGACTATACATTACAACATAAAAATTACACCAGTATTTCAGGATGACCAACCCACTAACCTTTTTGCTGGTTGGTTCCAGGGCTTATCCTTGCCTGTTTACGAAGACTGCGTAATTCATCAATGCGGATAACTGCTTTCCTAAATAAACGAATAAATTATGAAATAAAACCCATTTCTGACTAATCGCCATTATGCTTAATTTAACAGTGGACTTTCGCATGTTCATTGTTGGTGTAACCAGCAAAGCAAGGTCCTATCTTTCCCGTTGATTGTTACTAATGCCGGAGGCTGGATGGCCGAAAAACGGAGTACCAAAGAGATGCTGCAAGCGCTCCAAAGTCAGGGCGTGCAGGATTGGGTTGTCTTAATAGTGGATGACGACCCGGATAATCTGGAACTGGCATATTTTATTATGACATGGCAACAGGCAACCGTCCATACGGCGCTTGACGGAAAAGAAGGTCTGGAACTGCTCCAGAAAATCCAGCCCAATCTGATTCTGCTCGACTTATCCATGCCGAATCTCGATGGCTGGGCAATGATCGAACACATTCGCAGCATGCCACACGTCGCCCATACACCGGTTATCGCTCTCACTGCCCACGCGATGGAAACAGACCGCTACCGAGCCGAAAATGCCGGGTTTAATGGGTACATCACTAAACCGTTCCGCATCAGCGGTTTTGTCGGCGGCATTTATGACTGTGTCTCACGCACAATGAACGCCGGGGTCTAACGCCCGAACACCCGTTCAACCACTCGCACGGCAGAGGCCACGCCATCTTCCTGGCGGATTTGCTCGCCCAGGGTGGTGGCACGCCGAATGATGCCCGCATCTGTGACGGCCCGGCGGATAGCTGCCTCTAATTTGCTGGCGGTAAGCCTCTTACGCGGTATCGGCTTTGTGCCTACCCCAAGGTTATTAACAGTTGTCCCCCAGAAATTCTGGTCGCCAAAGTGCGGCACAAGGATGGACGGCACTCCCGCTCGCAGCCCGGCCCCGGTTGTCCCCGCCCCACCATGATGCACCACTGCCGCCATACGTGGGAACAACCAGTTATGTGGCGCGGAATCAATCAGGAACACATCATCCGGCAGGTCGCGCTGGGTAATACCACCCCAGCCCGATGCCAGGAGGCCGCGCTGCCCACTCTGTTTGAGTGCCTGCAACGCGATCTGAGTCATCTCTTCTGCCCGGCGGCTCGCCATACTGCCAAAACCGATATAGACCGGCGGCTCACCTGCGTCGAGAAACGCCCGTAAATCGCCCGGCGGCGTCCAGTCCGGCTCATCCAGAAACCAGTACCCAGTTACAGTCAGGTGGTCACCCCAATCCGGCGGCGGCGGAATCACCTGGGGGCTGAAGCCATAGATACAGGGGACGGGCTGGCGAATAGACCTGCGAAAACTCTCGGTCATAGGGGGCAGTTCCAGCACCGTCTGGCGTATCTCGTTGACCGGCCCCTTAAAGATGCGCCAATTCATTTCAAGTAAAATGTCATGGGATAGGCGGTTATACAATCCCTTGAATGGCAGCCACGCCGGGGGTGGAGTGGACATGGCGTTGGCGATATGGCGCGTGGGATGCAGCGGTTGGACGTACGCGCCCATCGCCGGCAATCCGGTTTTCTCAATCACCGAAAGCGACGCATACAGTGCGATTCCGCTGGTGATAATTGCGTCGGTGTGGCGCACAGCTTCAAGATAATCATTTGTCAACCGCCGGAAAATCGGCGTGCCTAGCTCGCGCATCTTGACCAGCATCGCCAGTGGGTTGCGTCCGGTTTCGATCCATTCCTGTGAGGATTCCTGCGACAACAGTTCCAGCGGGTTGCCCTCCACCGGAAAAAATGATAGGCCATGTTGCGTCACGAATTCCTCGTAGATACCATGTGTTGCCAGCGTAACCTCATAGCCAGCAGCCTGTAAGCCCTTACCGAGTGCCAGCACCGGCTGCACATCGCCCCTTGACCCAATCGCGAATAGTGTCAGATGCATGTGAGTCTACCTCTCCCTCCTGGTCAGATACGGTTTGAGGTAGGCTACAGCCTGCCCGACGCCATCTTCGGCACGGATCGCCTCACCCAGTATCGCCGCCTGCCCGCGCATGACACTGTCCGTCACCATCTGCCGGAGCGCAGACGCCAGCCGACCCACCGTGAGTTTCTTCCGCATGATCGGGGCTGGCCCCACGCCTAACCCATTTACCCGGAAACCCCAGAACATCTGGTCACCAAAATGTGGAATGAGCAGTGACGGTACGCCCGCCCGAAGTCCAGCTCCGGTTGTTCCCGCACCGCCATGATGCACGACCGCCGCCATACGCGGGAAGAGCCACTCGTGCGGCGCAGCGTCAATCAGGAACACATTGTCCGGCAGATCACGCTGCGAGATGCCACCCCAACCGGTGAGCAGCAGCCCACGCTCCCCGCTTTGGCTCAAAGCATTGAGGATGATGCCGGTAAGCTGTTCCGGGTTACGGTTTGTCATACTGCCGAAGCCGAAATAAACCGGCGGCGTCCCATCTGCCAGAAAAGTCGCTAAATCGGCGGGGGGCTGCCAGCCCTGTGAATCATCAAGAAACCAATATCCGGCAGTATGAACGCTGTCATCCCATTCCGGGGCACGGGGAACCACGTGCGAACTGAAACCATGTACAATCGGAACCCGGTGCAGGTCGGTGTAGTAACTGGTGAGGGTCTGGTGTGGGAGATTGAGAACGTCGTGGCGAAGCTGGTTAGTCATCTCGCCAAAAAACGTCCAGATCATGTACTCGGCGAACTGCCCCATTATGCGATTTATGATGCTGCTGCCGTACGGAAGCGGCACCGCCGAGGTACTCGCCCCGGAGCGACTCGGCTTCAAGGGTTGCAGCGGGACACGAATATGCGGCACACGCAGTTTTTCAGCAATCGAGCGGGCGAACACATCGGATGTGAAACTGCTCAGGATGGCGTCCGCGTCCCGGCAGGCTGTCCAGGTATCCACAACCATATCCCAACCATGTACAGCCAGCAGTCGTTTTGTAGTTTTCATGTAATTCAGCGGGTTACGCCCGCTGTCCAACCATTCATGTCCGTCTGTTCCGTTGAGCAGTGCCTGAATATCGGTACGCACCAAGCCATATTCCAGGCCATGCGCAGTAATCAATGTCTCAAAATTCTTCCCTGCGACAATCCGCACCCGGTATCTGGCGGCTTGCAGCCCTTTGCCCAGCGCGATTGCCGGTTGGACATCACCGCGTGTTCCCAGTGCAATAATGGCAATGAGCATAGTTTCCCTCAAGCATCTTGCATCTTGTGATATTCATCACGAGCAGTAGTTGAAGGATAGGGCAACTGATTAAAAATTGTCAAGATAGGGCCACCCTTATGGTGGCGATAAAACAAAGTTGGGCTATCTTAAGAGGGTAGGGTTATTGTGTCACACAATCCGCCGAGGACTTATGCACATCACCTGGTCTACCGCCTGGCGTTGGGGAATCGGAACAGCCGTCGTCCACCGGCTCATTCTGCTGGTGTGGATGGCTGCTGTATGGCTGCTAGTCGCCCAGCCCAACCAGTTTGCCACTCCGCATAGCGACCCTACAGTACCGTTACCCACGCTGGATACGCCGCTGGAAGGGGCGATTTTCGGCGTGTGGCGCCGTTGGGATGCAATCCATTACCTTAACCTGGCGCAAAACGGCTACCGTGCTGCCGACCCCGGCCCGACGGTCTTTGCCCCACTAACGCCGCTCCTCATCAATCTCGCAGATTGGGCACTCCCCGGCACGGTTGATCTGGCGGCCATGTTTATGGAAACATTGGCCTTCGGCATTGCGCTCACGCTGCTGCTGAAGTTCTGCAAGTCATACTATGGCGACAGCGGTCCCGCGCGGCGTGTGGTGATCGGTATGGTGCTGCTGCCGGGCGCGTTTCTGTTTTATGCGCCGCTCTCTGAAGCGCCTTACCTGGCAGCGGCAGTGGCAATGTTCTACTTCGCAACCCGGCGGCAGTGGTTGAGGGCAGGCCTGGCGGCGGCCCTGGCAACCCTGGCGCGATCCCAGGGTGTGCTGCTGGGTGGCATCCTCGTGCTAATGGCCGCCCTGGATGCCTGGCAGACGGAAACAATCTGGCACAGACGGTTGTTCCGTTTGTTCCGAGGTGGCGGGGGCTTGGTGATTGTTCTGGCGGCATTCGTGGGGTTTCAGGCTTTCCGGATTCTCCAGGGACTGCCCGCACTGGACACCATCTACCGGGATTATTCCTTTGTATTTTTCGTCGATCCGTTACATGGCCTGTGGATTAACCTGCGCTGGATTGTCGAACACCCTCTCGCGGTATCGGGGAATTTTGATATGTGGACATTGGCTTATATGCTCATCTCCTCCGCTCTTCTGCTGCGCCGGGCCACGCTCGCCAGCCTGCCGCTGATCGCGTTCACCTTCGGTCATATCCTCGTTTTCGTGACTAAAATCAACTGGATATGGGGCCACTACAATGAAATAACATATACTCAGAGCCTCGCCCGTTACAGCCTCATCCTGTTTCCGCTGGTCATGTTGTGGACGGAACACATCAGCCGGCGTTCGGCATTGGTTCGAACCAGCGTCATCCTGGCATTGGCAGGCGGCCAACTGATCCTGAGCGCCCTTTATGCGCTGGGCGGCGGCCTGGTTTAGCCATTCTACACAACCCGGCCAATTGACCGCCCGTCCCACACACGGCATAATCATAGGGGATAGATGTAATGCACTGGCGCGGTGGTTTTGCCCGTGTCAGGTTACGTGAATGATTGTTTAGTATAAGGAGATGGTGATGGCAGGGCAAACAAGTCAACCCCGGTTTGCTTTTTTTGGGGGCCGTGTCGTACCGATTGAAGAAGCAAAAATCAGCGTTATGAACCATGCCTTTAACTATGGCACGGGTGTATTCGGCGGACTGCGCGGCTACTGGAATGCCGACGAAGGACAGTTATTCGTTTTCCGCCCGTTCGATCACTTTAAACGGTTCATCCAGTCCGCCAGCCTGCTGCGAATCAGCCTGCCCTATACAGTGGATGAACTTGTCGCCAATCTGCTCGAGTTGCTGCGGACTGAAAACTTCCACGAAAATTGTTATATTCGCCCGCTGGCCTATAAATCCTCAGAAATCATCGGCGTCAAGCTGCACGGCCTGGATAATGATATGACGATCTTCGCCATGCCCTTTGGCCGCTATGTGGATAACGAAGAAGGGGCGCATGTGTGCTTCTCTGCCTGGCGGCGGATTGACGACAACTCGATTCCGGCACGGGGCAAGATTACCGGCGCGTATGCCAATTCCGCTCTCATCAAGAGCGATGCACTGCTGGCCGGGTTTGACGAGGCCATCGTTCTTAACCAGGACGGCCATGTTTCCGAGATGAGCGCCGCCAATATTATGATCGTGCGGGATGGCGTGGTGTATACGCCACCGGTACAGTCGAATGTACTGGAAGGTATTGTCCGTCGGTCGTTAATCCAGCTTCTGCGGGACGAACTGGGGATGCAAGTCGTTGAGCGCAATATTGACCGTACTGAAGTCTACCTGGCCGACGAGGTTTTCATGTGCGGCACAGGCGTTCAGGTCGCAGCTATCACAAAAGTTGAATCACGTCCAATTGGCTCCGGGACGATGGGGCCCATCACGGTTCAACTGCGGGATATGTTCTTTGACGTCGTGTCCGGTCGTGTCCCCAAGTACCGCGACTGGCTCACCCCGGTATATGTGCAAGAAGGCGTAAAAGCATAAGAAGTTCCGAGTCTTGACTTTAAGGGGAGTGCCAATGTGCGCTCCCCTGTAACGAGCGCACCGACTGTCTTCCACCGGCCTTCATCAACAAGAAAGAAACTATCAGTATGGCCGATCAACCCGAATCACCCCCTACCCCCTATCACGATCTCAATACCGTCCTGCATGAATTGGTTACCGGTATTCAGGCGGCGCTCGATGGCAATTTTGTCGGGGCGTATTTGCAGGGGTCATTCGCGGTGGGTGACTTTGACGAACACAGTGACGTGGATTTTGTCGTAGCTATCCGGGATGAACTGACGGAAGACACGATTCCTGCACTGAATGCCCTGCACGACCTTATTTATGGTATAGGCATCGAGTGGGCGAAGCACCTGGAAGGTTCATATTTCCCGCTGGACATCCTGCGTGACTACACGCTTAGCGGCGGCGATCTCTGGTATCTTGAACATGGAGACCGCAGCCTCATCCGGTCAAATCACTGTAACACAGGGGTGGTGCGTTGGGTCGTGCGCGAAAACGGTGTTAGGCTGGCAGGCCCCGCGCCATCATCGTTGGTTGATCCGATTCCGGTTCAAGCCCTGCGCTCTGAGATTCGGGCAGTCATCAACGACTGGGGGCAGGAAATCCTGACTGACTCTGAACACTTCCGAAACCGCTTTTACCAGGGGTTTATCGTCCTGAGTTACTGCCGGATGCTGCAAGACTTGTTAAATGGTTTCCCCGGCTCAAAACGGGCCGGGGCGGATTGGGCGAAGGCCAATTTAGACCCATCCTGGGGCGGGCTGATAGACCGGACTTGGGCGTGTCGCCCCGACCCAGCGACATCAGTCCGACAGCGCCCTGACCCGGCAGACTTCCAGGCGACGCTGAAGTTTGTCGAATACATCATTGAGAAGACAAACACCCTGACCGCAGCAGATGGCAGCCTGCTCAAGCCATAAGCAGCCACCGTACTATCATTATCACACTTTTTGCGAAACTTTGAAGCGCAGCGGGATGCCGACTAATAGCCGGGTCTGCGCCTGGAGCGTGGGCAGCGCGACAAAGATCAGCGTCAGAATCGGCATGAGAGGGAAACTCAATAGTGTGAGGAAACGTTCGCGCATGGTCTGAGGGTGGGTGCGCGGCGGGCGTACAATCACGTCCTGATACCAGAAAATAATCCCCAACACGACTACCAGGAAACCAGCCACCGATAGCAGAATAAAGGTCGGGTATTGCAGCAGCAGCGCCGGGTCTTGAATCACGCCGTCAATCGGCGGGGCGATGCGCGGATTCAACAAAATCGGGAGCTGCGCCCCCAATGTCAGAATCACCCAACCGGCCCCCGCCAGCAAAATATCATGGGCTACCCGGAAAAGCAGCTTGAAGGAGGTATGGAACTCAATTTCAGGGTGTTCGAGCATTTTAGCGACAATATAGCCGACTTCTTTGCTCCCCCAGGCGTGGCGCAGCGTCTGTGAGTAGCGGTTCTTGATAGCAGCCCACAGGTTTTCCCCAGTGGTGGCTGTCCCGGAGAATGGCAGAAACACACGGTCAAGCACGACCTGCCCATCTCGTGCAAAGTAGGCTTTGATGAACATATGCCACTCGTCGGCAATCACATCGCCATCCCAATAACCGCTGCTATCCAGGAGCCGCAAACTGAGTGAATAGGATGACATCGGCATCGGAATCCACCAGGGCGCGGCAAGGTACGCCAGTTCAAACGCGCTGGAATAGGCGTTTACAATGCGCAGCAGGGGGTTGATCTCCCAGATATTGCTATGATAACGGATAGGCGCCTGCCAGAAGCGCAGCGAACGCTCCGGGGTGGTAGCGAAAAGATAGGTTAGCGCGTAGAAGTAGTTTTCATGCCAGATCGTGTCAGCGTCCATCGTCGTGACTACAATATGGTCTATGTTACAGCCTTTTTCTTCCACCAGTTTACGCTTGGCCCAGCGGCAAGCCCAGGCCTGGTTCGCTGATTTGCACTGCATTTCGCCGGGCAAGCCACGTGGATGAACGGTGAAGTAGATATGGGCGAAGCGATCATGGTACAGCGCCTGCAAGTGCTTCGCCTTTTCCACACACCCCTCTTCCGCCGCTTCCATCGCCAGCATAATCGTGATACGCCGGCCTGCCTGGTACTGTATCGCCAACCGATCCAGCGTTTTTTGCAGAATTTCAACCGGCTCTTTGTAGTTGGGGATGATGACAATATGATGAATATCGTCCCAGGCCAGCGCATCCGGTCCGGCTTTGTCCTGGTAGCGGGCATACCAGTCTACTGCTTCCCATTGGCTGATAAGTCGCAGACCACGCACATTGGCAATGCCAGCAAATAAGAAACGCAGCGTCGAATAGAAGCCGAGTAACGCCGCCAGCAGCAACAATAACTCAGGGAAGGCAATTGCACTGGCAATCGAAAAGAAGAGCGCAATCCATGCCAGGCAACCAGGAATACCGTCCAGAGTCCGTTCGGGGATCGCTGGCGGCGGAGTCCCCGCCCATACCGAACGCCCTACCCCGATTTGTGCATTGTTACGACGTTGATCTCCCGACTGATAGGGCACTCTTTTTGTCCACCTGTTCCCGGTTGCAAACTCGCTCAAGCATACCACATCGCGGTAGCATCCCTCAATTGTTTTCGCTAGGCGTATACCATGAGGGATGGTACAATAATAAAAACTTGTAAAAATTTCACACCTTCATGTGAGCAAGATGATGCCAACCCGGATATTAGTAATTGAAGACGATAAAGAAATGGCGCGTCTGTTGCAGCTTGATTTACAGCGCAACGGATACGAATCTTTCCTTGCAACCACCGGCCTGGATGGGCTGCGCCTGTTCCACAACATCCGGCCCGATATGGTGGTGCTGGATATTGATCTCCCCCTGATGAACGGGATGACCGTCTGCCAGCGAATCCGCGATCTATCGGACATCCCGATCCTCATGATGACCGGCCACGAGGTTTCTGAGGAGGAAATCGCTCAGGGGCTGAATATCGGCGCCGACGAGTTCATGCTCAAACCGCTGCGTAATGTTGAGTTTCATGCTCGTCTCAAAGCCCTGCTGCGCCGTTCCCGTGTATGGGATGACGACGCCAATGAACCCAACACCTACGTGGATACCTATCTCTCGGTTGACCTGCCAGCCCGCAAGGTCAATGTGGACGGCAGCGACATCCGCCTGACGCCAACCGAGTTCAAGCTGCTGGCAACCTTCATCCGTAACCCTGGGCAGGTGCTGACCTTTCAGCAGTTGCTGGAGCAGGTATGGGGCGTAGAATATACCAGCGAACACCACTACCCGCGCATCTATGTCTCGCACCTGCGGCGAAAAATCGAACCTGACGCCAAAAACCCGACCTACATTCAAAATGAGTACGGCATCGGCTATCGTTTTGTCGGCCACAACTAAGTTAAATCAACAGGGGGAGACCGCGGTCTCCCCCTAAAGTATTGCCCCGCTGATTGCCCCTATTACCGCAGGCGGATTAACAAACGCGGGTCGGTGAAGTAAACAAAGTCATCCTGGCTGTTCGTGATAACCCGGTCAAATGTGATGCGGAATTGCGCCGGTTGGTCGCTGCCCCGCTGGTATGCTCGCTCGATTATGGGTGTCACATCCACTATCTGACAGCTATTCAACACAGTGATTTCTACAGCATCGGGGAACGAATCGATAGACGCGCTGTCAATATCCCTGAACGAATCACTATACACCCTCATCGTACCCAGCCCGCCAAATCCCGCACCATAGACTGCACACCCTTCCAGGTCAAGCACCGCATTACCCACCGATTTACCCGGCTCCAGGGGTGGCAGATCAAACGAGAGCATCGCCGTGTACTTCATGTCGCTCGTGGTGTCATCGCTACCATCACCGGCCAGGATGTTCCCCAGGAAATTGGTGCCATTCCCTTGCAACGTACCGCTGTTGCGCGGGTTCAGGTAGCCATAAAATGACGGCGGGTCATTCGGTTGAGCAGGGCGTTCCAGAATCAACTGCACGTTATAGCCGCCGGCACTTTCTCCGGTGCTGCGCTGGTAGCGTGTGGCGACAATGGTATAGAAGCCATCTTCGGTTAGCAGCAGCGGGCGAATAAATGAATCCGATGTGCCACTGTTAGGGTCATCATCGTTGTATGCCAGGTTCTCGCCCATATCGTCCTGAATCAATACCAGGGCATCTAGATCACCGGAGGTTGCCGACATCCTTACTGACACAGTATCGCCCCGGTTGCCTCGGAACACATAGGTTTGCTCGTACAGGACATTCGAAACAGTCCCCTGGACGATCTGGTTGTAGTTGATCGGTTGGGCAAAGACACCTGACTGGGGTGCGCTTGGGCTGGCGCCAGTCACAATCAACTGGTAGTTTCCTTGAGAAACACCGGAACGCTGCTCAAAGCGCGTGGCGATAATTGTATAGTTACCGGATTGGGGCAGACGCAACCCACCAATATAGGAGTTCCGGCTATTGGTCGTTTCGTCATCATTCCGCACGAGTTCGCGCCCGTCCGGCCCAAGTATAACAAGCAGCGGGTCAAGGTCGCCGCTGGTGCCGGTCATCGCAATATTATAGGATTCGTCCGCTTGCCCGGAGAGCGTATAGATTGCAACGTAATGACTGTCATCGAGCGTACCATTAACCGGCATGTTCGCCCGCACCACCTCGCCAGCAGGGCCATCTACCGGGCGCTGCGTCCCAGCATTGGACGCATCCACTGACAAGATGAAGCCACCTTCACTCAGGCCCTGTTCCCGCTGATAACGGGTCGCCAGAATCGTATATGGCCCGGACGACGGCAGCGTCAGATCAAGAATATGGGCATCGCGGATATTGGGCGCGGCATCGTCATTGCTCGAAATTTCCTGCCCATCGGGACCCAGCAGCGCCAGGAACGGATCGAGATCGCCGGAAGTTCCCGCCATGTGAATATTGACTACATCCCCCGCCTCGGCGCGGAAGTTATAGCGCACTACCGGATTATCGGCGTTGATCTCGCCGGTGGCTTCCTGCCCATAGGCGATGGGGATACCACCTGCCAGATCACGCGGGGGAGTCCCCTGGATAAGTCCGGTGCCTTCCAATAACAACGTGAATTCGCCGGATGTCACGCCGATTTCCTGCTGGTAGCGAGTCGCAACCACCACATATTCACCAGACTGCGGAATCACAAAATCACGCAGGAACGAGTCGCGAGTCGTACCGAGGGTATTATCGTCGTTTTCAGCCAGCGCCTCCCCAGTGCGACCATCGAGTAAAATCACATAGGAATCCAGGTCGCCGGACGTACGCGTCATCCGAATCCCGATGGTTTCACCTGCCTGCGCCATGAAACGGTACTGAATGGCGGGGGTTGAGTCATCAATCTGACCATTCACGGGAACGCCTGCACTGATCGGCAGCGCTTCGGCCACGGGGCGTACGGTGGGGGTATTCGTAGGCAGCGTGGTCGGTATGGGCGAGGATGTCCATGTCGGCAAGGATGTGGGGGTATTCGTTGATGTCGGCGTATCAGTAGGAGTCGGTGTGTCGGTCGGGGTGGCCGTAGGTGTATTCGTGGGTGTCGGCGTCGAGGTAGCCGTGTTGGTCGGCGTATTGGTCGGCGCGAGCGCAATTGGGACGCCCTGCAAATTGCCAAAAGTCATCACCAACGCGGTTGAAGCACCTAACCACCCGATACTACCATCGGCCAGCACGACCCGGTACCAACTGCCATCGCTGCTGATACCTGTGATTTCAACCTGTTCACTGGCTCCCAGTGCCGCGATTTCAGGATACTGTGATCCTGGCCCCTGGCGCACAGCCAGATCATTACGCAGTGCCTGGGCAACTGGCGTTGCCGGAGTCGGCGTCAGTGTCGGCGTACTGGTTGGCTGGCGAGACGGCACAACTGCCCCGGTTGTTGCCGAGGGTATAAAGGTAACAACCTGCGGCGTCACCTGACCGCTGCACGCTGCCAGCGCCAGAACGAGTATCATCAATCCCCAATAATGCAGGCGCAGTTTCACATCACTACTCCAGAATAAGCGCGGCCAATCTTCTGGTTATTATAGTCGCCACAGTGATAATCGGCTAATCGCATATTGGATTTCAGTTAGCCTGGCGGGTTGATTTCGCCCCCTTAAGCCCCTTTAGTCCGCGCGCTGCGGTTTGGGCAATCAAATTCGTCTGGTAATTATAGGTGCTGCGCCGTTTTTCAATGTGGGCATCCTGCGCAAGTTTTACGAGCTGATCCACTACCGCTGAAGGGGAAAGATTCTCCTCCTGCCACAGGTAAAATGCCAGCGACCCCGGCAGCGTATTCATTTCATTGAGGTAGACCTCGCCCGCGTCCGGCCTGACAAGAAAATCAATACGCGCTGTCCCCCGCCCTTCGATAGCCCGGAAGGCTCGCCGGGCATAGTCCTGTATCTGCTGTGTCAGTTCGGGGCTGATCGGCGCAGGAATCAATCGTTCGGCGCTCTTCATGCCTTCGCCCCCGCGCAGGTACTTCTCTTCGTAGGTCAGGAACTCTTCCCAGGACACCGGTTGTTCCAGTGCAGATGCCCGAATATCGGGACTGTTCCCCAGCACGGCGCAGTTGATCTCCACGCAGTTGGTGACTGCCCCTTCCACCAGCACACGCCGGTCAAAGTGAGTCGCGACATCTATGGACGCCCGCAACAGGATTTCATCTTCCGCCCGCCCGATTCCAATGCTGGAGCCGGTGGTTGCAGGTTTAATGAAAAGCGGATAGCTCAGCTTTTCCGTAATTCGCTGGATAATCGCGTCGGGGTTTTCCAGCCATTCTGCCCGCGTGAAGTGAACATCATCCACAACCGGGACACCATATTGGCGTAGCACGTCTTTCGTGACAATTTTATCGTTGGCGATGGCCGAAGCCAGCACACCGCAGCCGACATAAGGTATATCGGCCAGATCAAACAAGCCTTGCAGTGTACCGTCTTCACCATGAGTTCCGTGTATTGCCGGGAACACCACGTCCAGCCGTTTGATCTCACTTTTCTCGAAACGTCCCGATGTCGGATTGATAATCAACCCATGATGGTTGGTTGCCGGGGAAAGAATAGCGCTCATTACCCCTTTGTAGCTGGCAATTTCGTTATTGAAGTGCTTGAGTTCTAGCAGCGGGTCGCCGGTCAGCCAGCGCCCCTCGCGGTCAATATAGACCGGCACGACATCATAGCGTTCGGGGTCAAATGCCCGGATCACCTGATGGCCGGTCACAACGGATACATCATGTTCAACACTGCGCCCGCCAAAAATGACGGCGACGGTGGTTTTGCGTTTAGCGCTCATCCAGCAACCCTCCTGCGTGGCAGAGTGAATTTGGACTCATCATCGCAGCAGATGGGGGTTTTTTCCAGCCCCGTTTCCCCTGCTGTTCCTCTATTGCGGTACGACTATACTCAGCAGTGTCTCTGTCTGCAAAAATCGCCCGATATCCTGTGTTTCGGCTTCCAGATATGGCACAAGTTCCGCGTCTATTGTCTCAAATGGCTGAACAATAATTCTAGCAACCCCTTGTTTCTGTTCCAGCTGCCAAACGCCTTTTATCTGCCCATCCACAATCAGCACAGATCGGATCAACCCGCCCCCAGGGTGGACTTCTCTGGCAAAAGATTCCTGAACTATGAAGGCACGACTCTGGTAGCCCAGCAGGTAGTTATCATACCGGGGAAGTAACCGCACGTTTCGATCCATTGAGATATGCTCACTATATTCAACCTGGTCTTTGAGCATCCAGGCCTTGCCATCCGGTATTTCTACCTCAACCAGATCGTTAGAAATCGCCTCGAATCCGGCTCGAATCTGGCCTGCGGCCAGGCCTGACCAGCTCACCATATCGGACGGTGCCGCCGGGCCATAAGCCCGCAGATAGCGGCGAGTGAGTTCCGCCACAAGCTGCCTCTCGTTAAAGATGCGATTGCCTTCCGTTTTCACCCAATCTTCCAGCAGTACATAGGTCGGTTTGCCACTACGTTCCGGGCCGAAGCAGATCATTCCTTCCAGGGCGGCATAGCCTACCAGATGGGCGATGGCCTGCCCTTCAACCGGGATCCCATGCTTACCCAGGATTTGCGCCAATTCCGCTCGATTCATTGGCCCCCGGCTACCCAACACATTCCGCATGAAGTGGGCAGCGTTACGGCGAGTCGTGTCATCCAGGCCAAGCTGCCGGTAACGCCGCTCCCTTTTGTGGATAAAGAGTGCGCCAAAAAGCTGTAGTTGCCACCCAACATCCTCGGTTGCTACCAGGTGCATCGTGCCGCGCATGGTCCACGTCAGTACGATAGATCGCGCTACCTCGCGGGCGTGACGCACATCTTCAGCGGTCAGACCACCGGTTCGCGCCCGAACCGCCAGGGTGGCTGCTGGGAGTTCCTGTGACTGCAAACCACAGGTATTCCGAGTAACCTGTGCTACATCATTCAAGAGCAAATCACCGTTTAGTCCCTGCGCCTGTAAGCGCAGCCGCCGGAGACTCTGGAGGGTAAACCTTATCATTGGATGATCCTCTTCAGACGAGAATAATTCGAGATTCGTACAATTCATAGGCTGTGAACCTGGCATGTGAAAAGGTTGACTTTCAACAATGTCAAAAGTATAGTATATAGAATGTGCGTTCTACGCAAATCTGGCTGGGATAAAGCAGATAGCCTATGAGGGAGAGTCGTTATGTCGCATCAGCCAGTGAATCAGCAAGAGATTGATCTGCCGGATGGGCTATCACAGCCAGCGTGCCGGGCGCTGTTTGCCGCAAAGTACTATCGTCTTGAACAATTAGCCAGTGTCCGCGAGTCGGAAATTAAAAAACTGCATGGCATCGGCCCGAACACGCTGAAGAATCTGCGCCTTGCCCTGGCTGCGCGTGGACTGGCATTTGCGGACGAAAGCAGCACGTAATACCTCCGCTTTCTCGGTTTCCGATGTGAACCTTTGGGAGCAATCTATGGATGAGTCTATGCGAACGCACCTGGCAAACCTGTATTCAGATGATAAAGAAGAGGGATACCAGGCGTTTATGGCGGTACTTGCGGCGACCGACAAGCCGGTGGATTGGGCATACGACGTGTGGGACGTGCTGGTGACCGACCTGTCACACAAGGATAATCACCGACGCACGATTGCGGCGCAGGTGCTGTGTAACCTGGCGAAAAGCGACCCGGAAAGCCGGATGATGCGTGATTTTGATTCCCTGTTCGCTGTGACCAGGGATGCGCGTTTTGTCACTGCCCGACACTGCCTACAAGCGATCTGGAAAGTGGGCGCGGCGGGGCCGGTACAGCAGAAGCGATTAGTGGATAGTCTCGAACAGCGCTTTATCGAGTGCAGCGCCGAAAAGAACTATACCTTAATCCGCTATGACATCATCCAGGGACTCCGGAATCTGTATAATGTGGTGGGGGATGAAAGCCTCAAGGCAAAGGCGCAGGCGCTCATTGAGATAGAGACCGACACCAAATACCGAAAGAAGTATACTGGAATCTGGAAAGCGATATAATCGCTGCTGCTATTCCGAGGATGTGAATATGTGTAGAAACATCAAGGCATTGTACAACTTTGAGCCGCCCGCAACTGTTGGCGAAATCCACGCCGCCGCGCTGCAATTTGTGCGGAAAATCAGCGGTCTCAACAAACCATCAAAAGCAAACGAAGCGGCTTTCATAGCTGCTGTGGATGAGATCGCCACCGCCGCCGGCAAACTGCTCAACACACTAGAAACGAACACACCGCCAAAAAACCGTGAAGTTGAAGCCGCAAAAGCGCGGGCACGCTCCGCTCAGCGTTTCGCACGATAGCAGCGAGGAACAGCGCTCATGCCATTTTCACCTATTCTGGCCTGCTTGAATGTGGCACGATCTATCGAATACTATACACAGAAACTCGGCTTCCAGCTTACCTGGCAAATGCCCTCGAATGAGAACGGTGACATCACTTTTGCCTGTGTCAAACTGGGAGACGCCGAGATTCTGCTGGGCGTTACCGAGGGCTTTGTCCAGCCGGAAGATCGAGATAAACGTGGGATCGGTATCCAGCTTTATATCAATCTTCCCGACTCAGTGAATATTGACACGGTTTACGCCCATGCCAATGCCAGCGGCGCGACCATTACGCAGAGTCTACAGACACGGGACTGGGGAGAGCGTGTCTTCACCGTCAATGACCTGGACGGTTATAACCTCATGGTGGCCCAGCAGGTCAGGGCGAAGGAATAACCCGGCACAGCGGCGTGCTTTTACGATTACGGGATCGAGATTGAAGGCTATCGTGCCGCTATCTCCACATACCCTTCGCCCAGCGCCACCAGAGCGTAGACAAACGACTGGCCGCCCACATCCACCACACCCGCATACACAACCTTTGCCACCGAGATTGGCTGCCGCGTCACCGGGTCGAGTCCCAGGCTGGCCGCTGTCGCCGTAAAACCGTAACCAGTATCCACATTAGTAATCTGAGCAAACGCCAGGCCGTTCAGTTTGGGATACACGCGGGTAATCAGCGCCAGTGCCGCATCCGGCGTCGTGGGCATCGCCGAATTGGTGTAGAGACCGTACAGCCCCGCTGACGCGCTGGAAACCATCGCGTCAATAGTGGTCGTATCAACAGCGCAAACCCCACTGCCACAGTCGCCCACCATAACCGCTGCTGCGCCACCATTGAGCAGTCCCCAGTATGCGCCACCGCTGACCGTTGTTGTGCTCAACATGATCGCCTCAATCACCGCCGGCAAGGGTCCCATCGTGGCCTGTACGGCGTCGGTAGCTGTCCCTGCGTAGAGCGGCTCGACTACCGCCCCGAGCTGGTCGTTAGCAAACACCACTATTGCCTGGTACGCCTCGGCGGATGGCGCCGGAACGCTGATCGGATAGCCGGCCAATTCCACCACTTCACTGACTTCAAGCACCCCGACCGGGGCGCTGCTGACATCACCGACATATACGTACATGTTTTCAACCGAATCGTAAATGTAGCTATAGCAATCCCAGGGGTATGCCGCGCAATAAACCACGAATTGTTCGGCATAGTCCACGTAGTAGTCAACCGGCTGGACAGCATACCCCACTGCTTCCTCATACGTCTGAAGAAGGTAGTCCGCTGAGGCCGTCACCGTGTCATAATAGGTCTGCGCCGTAGTTTCGACTGCTGTATAGTAGTCTGCCCAGAGTTGGTCATAGGCTTGCTGCGCCTGGGCTGTGGCCTGGTTCACAGTGTCACTCGCCTGCCCTTGCGCCGCCCCTGCAACCGCCTGCAGGTTGGACTGTGCCTGTACTACCGCCGTCAGGTCAGCCAGTGCGGCGGGGGATGGCGGCACTGTATCCGAAGCGTGCCAGCCCGAACCCTGGAGCGCGAGTCCCTGTAAAATGCTCCCGCCTTCGGTGGCGGTGCCAAAACTCCCCTGGCCGAAGCCGCCAAACTGCTCCAACTGAAGCGTAAGGGCCCCACCTCCCCGCTCACCAAAACGCGCTGCGAGGCTCCCCCCGCCATCGCTTCCGGTCGGCGAGAAGCCGCCACCAGCCAATCCTTGAAGGTTACCGGCGATACCGCTCGCATTCCCACCGGTTCGACCGGCTAACCGCCCACCGCCTGTAGCTGAGGCAGCAACTTCCGGCACGTTTACCTGTGGCATCCCGGCGTTCAAGGCCTGCCCGGATATCCCTGGTCCACCGAAGTTCCCGCCTGTGCCGCTGGGAGCGGGACGACTGTTGCCCTGAGCGGAAACCGCCATGCCCAGCCCGAAAAACACCATAACGATGATTATCGAAAAACGCTTTACATTGTGTACTGGCATAAAGGCCTCCAAGTGCTGGTTTGATGTAGACGCTGCACACCATTGTCCCGCGAATGTGTAAACCCGGTGTAACCTGCGGGCAAGGAGGATGTAAATTCCTCTACCCTATGCCTACCATACCATCAAAACGAGGGCCGTTCACTTAAGGATAGCACTTACAGCAGACGCCCTAACCGCAGCAGGCCGATGTCATGGCGTGTCCCCCCGTCCAGCGCCAGATCCGCCATAATCTCGCCAACGACGCTGCAAAACTTGAAGCCGTGCCCGGAAAACCCGGCAGCAATCGCCACCTGGGGATAGTCGGGGTGCAGGTCGAGGATGAAGTGCTCGTCCGGTGTGTTCGTAAACATACACATCTTTAAAGAAAGTGTTGGGCCAGTACCACGCGGGAAGTAGCGTTCCGCTGCCCTCCGCAGCGCCGCCTCATCGTGTTCGGTCATGCGGTCATGATCAACCGTATCCGGGTCAATCACTTCTTTCAGGTGGTTATAGAGGCCAAACTTGAAGCCGGGAATCCCGTGTTCCGGGAAGCCGTAGTAAATCCCCTCATCATCCTGCAGGATGAATACCGGGAATCGCTCCGGCGCAAACAGGTCGGGGCGGCGCGTCTGCATCCAGATCAACACCTGGCGCTCCGGCACGGCAAGGTGCGCCAACTGTGGGATGAGTTTTCCGGCCCATGCCCCCGCCGAAATCACCAACTTGTCAGCCGTGTAGATGCCACGCCCGGTACGCACACGCACCCCATCACCATCGGCAGACCATTCCAGAACCGGCTCACGGCCATGAATCTCTGCGCCCCGCGCCTGCGCCGCCCACACAAATGCCATGATGCATTGTTCCGGCAGCAAACAACCGGCGTCCGGTTGGAACACGGCCCGTATTTCCGACGGGAGTTGGTAGCCGGGGAAGCGCCGATTAATCTCACTGCCGGTCAGGACTTCATGCTTCAGGTTGTGTGTCTGGCAGGAATAGAGCGACCCTTTAAATACCCTGCTATCGGCAGCACCGGCATCCACACCGCCAGTTTTGATGAACAGAGTTTTACCGGATTCACGTTCCAGCGAGTCCCACAGTTCATACGCCCGCCGCAGCAGCGGAATATAGGAGGGGTCTTCAAAATAGGCCATGCGGATAATACGGGTGATGCCATGCGATGACCCCATAGTGTGGGGGATATCGAACTGTTCCAGTCCCAGCACCTTTTTGCCGCGCTTCGCCAGTTCATAGACGGTGGCGCTCCCCATCCCGCCGACACCGATCACGATGACATCATAATGAGTCGCTCTGGCTGCCATACTACCTCCCGATGCCCTAATAATGAAAGACTTTGACGTTTTATAGTAATCGCCGTAGGGGCGCACTGAGCCTCACGCCCCTATGCCTTTTCTCGTTTCGTGAGATTCTGAAACAGAGTCGTCCCTTAAAACCCTGTCAAACTGAGTCGTACTGCACGACTGCGTTTACCTTTCCAGCGATTCGAGTGTTTTCTCAATCAAGCTGACGGCCTCCCCCAGTGTGGCGACGTCAAAGGCAAGTCTCGCCCCCGCCGTCCGGTAGAGTTCAGGCAGTGTGACCGTGCCGCCCAGCGCCAGCGCCTGGCGATACTGGCTGAGCGCATGTGCCGGGTCCTGCAGCGCGTTCGCCCAGACCTGCACCGCGCCAAGCTGCGCCAGCCCGTACTCCACGTAGTAAAACGGCAGGCGGAATATATGAAGCTGCCGCCGCCAGCGGTTCGGGATATACTGCTCCAGGCCGCTGAAATCCACCCCTTTCATGAACCGCTCCCACAATTCATTCCACTTCTGATCACATTTGTCCGGGTTTGTAGCGGTTTCGTGGTTCGTGTAAATCCAGTGCTGGAAGGCGACAACCACCGCCATATACGGCCAGAACTCAATAATGCCTTCCAGATGGTCAATCCGGGCGCGGTTGGCATCGGCGTCGGCGTAATAGCCGCCCTTACTGGCTTCCAGATAGGGCGCGGCAATGAGTTCCATCGCCATTGACGCAACCTCACTAAACTCCATAGGTGAAAACCGCTGTTGCAGGTAGCGGAGATTGGCACGCTCGAAATTATGGAACGCATGGCCGGCCTCGTGCAGCAGGGTACGCACGTCCCCCTGCAAGCCAACGGCATTCTGGAAGATAAAAGGCCGCCCTTCAACCGGGAACGACGTGCAGTAGCCACCCGGCGCTTTGCCCTTGCGGTTATCCAGATCGAGCAGGCTTTCCCGGCGCATCGTGGCGAAATACTCGCCAAGTTCAGGGTCCACCTGTTGAAAAATAGTTTCTGCTTTTTCGGCCAGGACAGCCACTGTCGAGAACGGGCGCAGCGGGTCACGTCCCAGGGGGTCTACCTGAGTATCCCAGGGACGCAGCGCATCATAGCCCAACTGCTGACGCCGCTTTTCGCTTAAGCGAGCCGCCGCCGGGACAACTACCTGCTCAATCGCGTCGGTGAAGGCCAGGGCGTCTTCCGGCGTATAATCGAACCGCTGCCGATCCCGCCAGGCATACTCCCGGTAGTTCTGTAACCCGGCATTATGCGCAATGGTCTTGCGCAGCCCCATGAACTGCACCCACAGTTCGTTGAGGGTGTCCTGGTCAGCCAGGCGGCGCTCCTCGATAAGCCGCCAGGCCTGTTCGCGGCGGGCACGGTCTGTTTCCTGGAAAACTGGCATCATCTGCGAGAGAGTCTTTTCTTCACCATCCCATTCTACTGTCTGCGCGCCGACAATCTTGTTATAGGCAGTGCCGAGTTCGCTTTCCTGTGTTTGCAGTGGCAGACTTTCCTCACGGAACAGTTCAACCTGCGCCCGGATATTGCGCAGTGGGATGTCGAAATTGTCGGGTTTCAAACCGCTTTCCAGCAGCTTCTTGCCGAGCAAGAAGGCAACCTTCATGTATTCCGGGAAGATGTGCGCCATAAATGCTTTGTAGCGCCTGTCGGCCTCCTCGTCGGTTGTATCTACGGTCGTGGCGACATGCATCCGTGACCGCAGCTCATAAATCATACTGGAAAAATCGGAGTTATCCTGCATCCAGGCGGAGAGCGTTTCTGGGTTCAGGTCACGGCTCAACAGGTCATGGGCATACGGCTTAAACTGTGCCCATTCCCAATCCAGCACGTCCTTATAATGAGCCGGGAAAGTAGTAAACATGACGATCCTTTCAATGAATAAGATACTGTTTATGGCTGCCAGCCGGCAATTGCGTATCCGCACGGCATGACAAATCTGCCCTTGGCGGCCCCAAGCAGCCAGGAATGTCTTTCAATAGAATTAAAACGTGTTCGGTTTGTTAAGGCAAGAGACCAAAAGAAACGGTTATGGTACGGCCTACTGCGATATGCGGGGAAATGAAGGGAGGGTCGCACTTGACCCTCCCCGTTTTGTTACTGTGATCGGATTAGCCCTGCCATCAGAAAAGCTATCCGATGCTTGCTGGATTGCCTCCCCGGTTTAGGGGAAAGCCCGCACCCCATCGAAGTACACATTGTAGCCGGGGCTGGTATTGATCGCCACGAGTTCGATGTTATGGAAGCCTGGCCCCAGGTTGGTAATACCATAGGCCATCGGCCGCCAGCGCCAACTGTACAGATCAATGGTCGTGAAGTAGGCACCATCCACGTATACTTCCCAGTCTCCCATGCTTGGGCCAACCGAAGTGTACAGGATGAAGCCGGTACCATTAATCCAGAAATCTACAGATGAGCCGATTGTGTTGCTCCAGATTTGCCTGCCGCCATTAGGCCGGAACCCACCAGCAGAAGCCACAATCCCGGAAGTAAACCAATTCGATGGATTGTTTCTGGTGATACTGGCGTCGCTCTCCTGGACAACCCTGCGGTCAAATGTGATCGTCCGGTACTGGCGCGGATTGACGAAGTCCAAATCGAAGATACCGCCGCCAGCATAGACGAGTTCCACAAAGTGCGCTTGATCGGCAAACAAAGTGCTGCACCAGGAACTCTGGTAATACGTGCCAACACTATTGCTGTTGATTGTCCCCTGGAACACGTTATCCACGTACAGATTCATTGACCCACCGCCAGGCTGCGCGGTAAAGCCGATGCATACCCAGTTCCCATTGAAGCGGAAGGCCGCCCGCGCACTGGGGTCGTTGGTGCGGCTGAGGGTACGAGCATAAGCGGACGTATTCGAGACCGGCGTCCACAGCCCGCTAAACCCATAGCTTGCAGCCACACGATCGTCGGTGTTGCGGTTAAATGCCATCACACGCAGCGTGCTGACGGTTATCTTATCTATGGCAAGCGTGCTGGCCGCGTTGTTCTGGACTTCGATCGTATGATCGGTAGGCGAGAGGCCCGTGATAGTGTATGGCACACTGACCCCGGTCGAAGTGGCGTTATCTACTGTTGCGTAGAACTGCCCATCCAGGTAGATATCCATCGAACCATATCCAACACCGGTCGAGCGGTAGATGCTGATGGTATCGCCCAGAGCACGCGCCAGCAAGAAGGCAGTGTCGTCTGAGGTTGTCGTCAGGGTACCACGATAAGCAGCCGCATTGGTGACATTGAACCAGTTGTTATAGTAGGCGAGATACGTGCCCCGGGTATCCAGGCTGTCGGCCACACTGCGGATCGGAGTCAGATTCTGCGCCCAACCATCCTGTGGATTGATGGTATCAATATCCACTGGGCCAGATGGACCGCCAGAAGACCGTCGCAGCACTGCCGTATGCCAGGCATTGCTATAACCACCTACTGACAGATTGTATAGCTGGTTATAGGCGTTCTGCGCTGCCCGGTTCGAGACTGTGGTGAGTATAACGCCGTCTACCCAGACTTCCAGGCTTCCCTGGGTTGGCCCCATGGTGCGGCTAAACTGGAGGGTATTACCCTGGAAAGTAAACGTAGCTGTCGCGTTGTTATCGTATGTTTCCATCACCCGATTGCCACTTGCGCCACGATACGTCATCGCGTTCCAACTGCCACGGTAGCTGACGCTGGCGTTGTTCTCCTGTTGGGCACGAGAGGTTCGGGTTGGCACCGGCAAGGCATAACGCACGTCGAAGTTCAGCAGCCCGTCATTGATGGTACCACTGAGCGAACCGACGGCGATATAGTAGGTCTGGCGCCCTGTCAGGCCGATTGACGCAACCGACTGAAGGGTAGGCCCGAGGTCGTCATTACAGCCGACTTCCGTGAGTTCGCCAGGCAACCCCTGGTAGACCCCCAGTACAGTGTCATAGCTGGAGCCAAACGTTGAGAACTGGTAGACCGCCGAGCGCGGTGCAACCAACCGGTACCATAGCGTTTGCTGGGGAGTGTAGCCACAGATGGTGGGGTCACTGGTGTAGGCGGTTACACTACGGGTGTGAATCGGCTGGATGATGACCGGGTTGGTCGGTACCCGCAGCACGGTGGCATCTTCAAAGTTGTCGTTGGGCTGCGAGACCTTGCAGCTTGCCGAATTATAGCGCCAGTTCATGGCCCAGTCAGCCTGAACAATACCCCAACCAAAGGAGGTATCGTACCCCGCAGGACCCCGATCCCAGGCGCTGCAAATCAGCGCCTCTTTGACCTGCTGTGGGGTGCGGGCGATATTGGCGCTCATGATGAGGGCAACAATGCCACTGACATGCGGCGCCGCCATTGACGTGCCATTCCAACCGCCTGCGTACGAACCGTATTCCAGCGGCACCGTGCTGAAAATGCTAATGCCAGGTGCGGAAACTGTGATGCGGTCATTCCTGTGGTATCCGTACAGATCGCCAGCACTCCCTCCATCACTCTGATGGGCGGCCACGCTGATAACCCCCGGATACGACGCCGGGTAGCTATATACTCCAGGCGCAGCGCCATTGCCAGCGGAAGCGACAACCACGACATCGCTGGCGATCGCAAACTGCACAGCGGCTTCAATCGTCTGCTGGATAGCAGACCCACCCAGACTCATGTTAATAACATTAGCTCGTCTATCTACAGCGTAGACGATGCCCGCCGCGATCTCCCATGTTCCGCAGCCGCCGCTATAATCACAGACCTTGATCGGCATGATGCGGGCATTGAAGGCGATGCCGGCGATACCCATGTTATTGTTGGTCCTGGCGGCGATAACGCCGGCGACATGCGTCCCATGCGAGTGGTCATCATCCGGATTATTGTCATCATTCACAAAATCCCAACCAGCAACGAGCTTGCCAGCAAATTCGGGATGCTGCAAATCTACACCGGTATCTATTACCGCGACGGTGATGCCCGAACCACGCCGACTGTTCATATCCCATGCGCCAGTACCAAAGGTGCTATGAACGTAGGTATCGTCGAGTCCCCACTGATTGCTCAGGTAAGGGTCGTTGGGGGTATATCCCGTGATATGGTATTCGATATTTTCCTCGACGGCCTGAATCCCGGCTGATTGCGCTCGGAAGTCACTGGAAACTGCCGCGACTGCTGCTTGCATTGTTCCAAGTGTTTCCGGGATCATCACCCGCAGCGCCCCGATACTCGGCAGGCGGTCCAACTCGACCGCGCCCAACGATTGGAGCATGGCCGTGATAGACTCCTCACTGGCCGCCGGATTGTACTTGATGATGCGTTCTACCGGCTCGCCCATCAGGTTGGGGGTTGGCACAACCGATTCTTCCGATGGCATGGGCAGCGTGACCGTGATGGTCAGTGCCAGTTCAGCTTGCCCGCCGGAGGGATCAATCGCCACCAACGTAAAATTGTCCACACCGCTGAATTCCGCTGGAGCCGTATAGGTCACAAAGACCACCGTATTGTAGGGCGGTTCGACTTCCACTGGCGGATTCGCCTGGAAATTCACCATACCAGCAGTCGTGTCAGTCACGACCGCGACCCGCACTGCGCCTTCGTCATCAGCGGCCACAACCTGGAACGCCAGGGTTTGACCAGCCTCAACCGTCAATACGGTATCTTCGGCCAACGTAAACACCGGCGGTGTTAACGGCAGCGCTGGCTCAGTCGGCTCCTGAGTCGCTTCGGGAAGCGGTTCCTGAGTGGCTTCTGGTGTTACTTCTGGCGGAACCTGTGTGGGAGCTTCTGTCGGAACTTCCGTTGGAACCTCTGTGGGAGCTTCTGTCGGAACTTCCGTTGGAACCTCTGTGGGAACTTCTGTGGGGATTTCCGTCGGAACTTCCGTCGGAACCTGCGGTTCGGCAGTGGATTCTGCTGGTGTATCCTGTGCAGTGGTCAGTCTCACGCCAAAATTCAGCGAGAAAAATAATAACGAAAGACTGAGTATCATGAATAGCGTCCGTTTATGCATAAATGCTCCTTATTACTAACGGCACGCCGGATAAGATGGAACGCTTTAAAAACAGAATAACCTACCTTCAGGCTGCAACAATTGTTACTTACCAGTGGAGATTATAATCTCATCATAAGCCTAATTTGATTGTAATGCAATAAATATGCCCCCCTAATAATCGGGGTTTCAGGGGAATTTACCTTTTTAAGTAAATGCCCGTATTTTCTATCAAGATAATCCCCTTATTGAGTGTATTTAATGGGCCTGCCGAGGCCCTTGTCTTGCCGATTGACACTCACCTACTGACCCTGTTCTGATGTACGATAGCTGGGTCAGTCGGATCAACAGTAGGGGGCGAATCGTGCAGGTGATCGTGATCGTTATTCTGGTGGGGCTGGTCGGCGGCACGGCTGTCGGCCTGCAAGGACCACTATCAAGTATGATCGGACAGCGATTAGGTGTGCTGGAAAGTATCTTCATTATCCATTTCGGCGGCGCGATATTTTCAGCGATCCCGCTGCTGCTGGCGCAGGGCGGCAAGTTAGCCCAGTGGCAAAGTGTCCCCTGGTATGCGCTTGGCGCGGGCGTGTTGGGTCTGGTTGTGATCGGCGCGATTAACTACACCATCCCTCGTTCAGGCGCGACCATAACCGTTATCCTGGTCGTTATCGGGCAGATCATCATCAGCCTGTTAATTGATCATTTCGGATTATTTGGCACACAGGTACGCCAGATAGATCTCACGCGCCTATTAGGAATAGCCATCGTATTTGTGGGTGTCTGGCTGGTTATCCGCTGACGTTCGGCTTCTGGCAACAGCTCCAGTCGTATACAAACGCCCTGATTGCCCGTCCTTGAAACCATACTATAATAAATTTCAAGTGATATAACGGATGTTCGGTGGTAATGGTATTAGGCATTGGGGGAAGCGGCGATGTTGCGTCAACGATGGATGGTATGGTTATGGCTTGGTTTAATAGCGTTGTTCGGCATAACTGTCCCGGCATTAGCACAGAATAGCGTCGACTGCCCGGCACTAGTTGAACTGGCACTTTCCCAGGTGGGGAATAACTGCGGCAGCCTGGGGAGAAATACGGCCTGTTATGGTTACAATCGGGTGGATGCAACCTTTGCGGCGGATTTCGGCCCTGATTATTTCTCGCGGCCTGCCGATCAGTCCCCCCTGGAAAACTTCCAGACGATTCGCACCGCGCCACTTGATATGGCCCTGGATCAGTGGGGGGTAGCCGTATTGAACGTCCAGGCGAATGTGCCGGAAACGCTGCCGGGGCAGGCGGTCACATTCCTGCTGTTTGGCGATTCGGAAATCGAAAATGCGGTGGATTCCAACACGATTGCGGGAGCACATATCGCCGTGATTACCCAGGTTGGCACGACCCTGTTCAGCGGGCCAGGAACGAATACCAATGCCATCAGTGCAGCCGGGCCTGGTACCGTGTTTGATGCCAGCGCTCGCAGCGCTGACGGCCAGTGGATTCAGGTTCAGCTTGTAAGCGGCTCGGCTTGGTTGGAACGCAGCGCCGTGAACGATACTCCGATGATTGATACACTGCCAGTTGCGGGGCAAAATGGGGTGGCGCAGTCCCCCATGCAGGCGTTTTACCTGCGGAACACGCCGGGGCAAGACCTGGCGTGCGGCCAGACACTTTCCGCGCTGGCAATCCAGAGTCCTCAGAATATTGAAGTGGATTTGACCGTGAACGGCGCTCATATCCGACTGGGTTCGCTCGTGGCACTCCAGGTCGTCAACGGCGACACATTGAAACTCACGACGCTGCACGGCAATGCCGAAATGGAACCGGATACACCGGATGCCACACTAGTTCCAGCGGGAATGACAGCTACACGCTGCCTGGAATCCCCAGCCAGCCTGGGAAATGATGGTGTTTCCAATGATCAGGTCGTAGGCGCGGCCTGCGGTTGGGAGTCGCGCCCCGCGACACCGGAAGAAATCGCGGCACTTCAGGTGATTCCGACGGCGCTGGACAAACTCGGCCTGACTCAGGAGGATACACCGCCCTCGGTTGTAACCGATGAATGTCCACTAGGCAGCACTCTGGTTCACACGGTCAGCCGAGGTGAAAACCTGTACCGAATTGGTCTCCGTTATCGCACGGGCATGGGGGCAATTATGGCCGCCAACGGCCTGACTGACCCGAACACCATCTTTAGCGGCCAGCAGTTGACAATTCCCTGCGGCGTGGATACCGGCTTGCCCTCTGTCCCGCCCATAATTCCTACACCCCCGCCCGGTATAGTTGTGCAGTCACCAAATACTAACGTGCAATGCGGCGGTTTCCGAGCGACATCACCGTTAGATGGCCTGTCATACGGCAGCGAAACATTCTATTGGGACCCTGCGCCAGGGGCAGCAGGCTATATCGTGAATGTATATAACTATGATGAAGCCGGCGGCGCACAAGTGGGGGCATTCTTTGCCAATGCAGGGACGACCAGCCTGACCGCTGACCTGAGCATCGAGTCTATTGGTTATGGCTTCGCATTTGGTTGGGAGGTTGTAGCGCTGATTAATGACCGGGTCGCATGTTCATCGGGGCCTTTCCGTGTACCACGACAAGCCCAACCCGCGCCGCCACAGCAACCGCTGACGTTTAATGCATCCTGGGCGTGCGGCCCGAGTACCGGCCAGCTGACTGTGGATTACGCCAACATCCCAGCCAGCCAGACCAGCGTGACGATCACCTTCACCGATAGTATGGCCGGGTCAGGACAGGGAGCAACTTATGCACTGCCACCCTATTCGGGAAGCAAAATCTTTAACGGTGTGTTCACTGTTTCTGCCGGGAGCGTGACTGTCTTCCCATCCGGGGCAACGGTCAACCTGCCCGGTTCAATGGGGTGTTAAGCACATGAACGGGGAACGCACATTGGCGCTCCCCCCAAAAGGCTGATGCAGAGGGGCGGCCAATCGTGGCCGCCCGGTGTTTCCCATGACAAATTTTCAAGCTGCACCACCGTGTTGATAACACCTGTTCAGCAGTTCATAGATGAGACCGCTTAAACGCGGACACTCAGGCGGTGGTCATCGCGCACCAGGTCGAGTGCAGCGGCGGCGGCATTCTTTTCTACCTGCCCCGCGTTTTTCATGCCAGGAATTACCGATGTAACACCAGGATGCTGCAAACACCAGGCCAACGCCCACTGTGCCATATCCACGCCCGGCGGGACTTCATTGGCTTTGATCGCCGCGACTTCTTGCAGCTTACGTTGGACTTCTTCCACATTATGGCGCGAACGCACATCGCTCTCGTCGGTGAATGTGGTTCCGGGCTCGTACTTGCCACTCAGGAAGCCACTTGCTAGCGGCACCCGCGCCAGCACGCCCAGGTCTTGCTCCATGCAGGCAGGCATTACCGCTGCCTCCGGGTTTCTATCCAGCCGGTTATACACCACCTGAATCACAGCAACACTGAGTCGGGTTGCCTGAGCGGTAGCTTCCGCACTCTGGTTATTGCTGATTGAGATTCCCAGGTGGCGGATTTTGCCGGCACTGACCTGGTCTTTGAGCATCTTCCACAGCGCATCATCTGCAAGAAAACGATCGCCGTGTGCCTGATAGACGTCAATATAGTCGGTTTGCAGCGCCCGCAGCGAGTCTTCAAGCTGCTGGCGCACTTCCTGGGCGGACCAATGTTCGGAACGGTCAAAATTGCCATGAAACTTATGGCCGAACTTGGTGGCGATCACCCACTGGTCACGCTGCCCCTTGATGGCTTTGCCGATCAGGGTTTCGGAAAGGTGGTCTCCGTAGCACTCGGCTGTATCAATCAGGTTGATACCCAGGTCTTTCGCCCGCCCCAGGATCGCGTCAGCTTCCGGTTGGGTAAAGTCCTGCCCCCATTCGCCTCCAAACTGCCACGTCCCTATCCCGACCACCGAAACATTCAGACCCGTCTTGCCGAGACGACGATATTTCATCTTGCCTCCTGCTCTGTCGCCCGCTACGGACAACCGGCTTTATCCAACACGTAGGATGTCTCGTAAGTGTTGTCCCCTTCGTTGGTTTCCGCCACTGCGCCACCTGAATCGATGATTACCACGATCTTGTGACCTTCGGCATAGTTGGAAGAAACGGTAATTGGCACAACCGCCTCAGCCGTGTTTGCGCCCGGTTGCAAAATACCGAACCCGGGAGCAGGAGCATTCACCAGCACGGCACCAGTAGACACTAGAATGTCCTGCACCGTGACCGAACCACCTGCGTTAGTCGCAGTAGTCCCATTGTTCGTAATGGTGAACTTGATGGTAGCCGTCTCGTTGCAGCGCAGCGGATGCGGGCTGACTGAGGGCGACCCTACAAATACCAGGTTGGCACTGGTGACGGGCGTCGGCGTAACCGGCACGGGTGTCGGCGGCACAGGTGTGAGTGTCGGGATCGGCGGGCCGGCGTCCACCGGGATGCGGGAGGTGTCCCCAGATACGCTAATCAACTGACCGAATACCCACCCCTCACTGTTATAGTAGCGAATCTTGTACCAGTCACCTGCCGGGGTCACACCCAGGATGTCGGCAGTAGTACCCGCCGCGAAACTGCCAATCGGCGGGTTAAACAGGGTGCTGGGACCGCTGCGGACATTAATGCCCTGATTAAAAGTGGCAATCGGGTTGCTGGGTGTGTTGGTGGGTGGCACTGCCGTTGGCTGCGGTGGCGTTGTCGGCTGTGGCGGGGCTGTTGGTGCAGGCGGATTAGTCACCTGGCCGTCGCTGCTGGTAGTGGGCTGCGCCTGGCCGCCGGTAGTGCCTGCCGTCACGGGAGTCGCGGAAGGTGATTGAATCTGTGCGCCCTGGGCAACCACGTTCAGGTTCACCGATGCCGGGGCACTGCTGGAGCCATCCGCACGAAAGGCCGTCACAGTAATCACATGCTGCCCGCCGCCGGCTGCCGGCCACGTGTGGGTGATGCTGAAGGCCGCCGCGCCCGTTGTATTCGGGCTGGTTAATGTGGCGATAATCGCGTTATCCACCAGCACCTCAACCCGGTTGATGTCCGGCCCGGCATTAGTGATCTGCGCCTGAATATTGACGGTGACGCCCTCCAGAAAAGTCGCGTTCGGGAGTGGCGCAGCCAGGCGAACAACCGGCACACCGCTGATTGGAACCGCTACCGGATTGCTTTCCGGGTTGGCTAATAAATTGCAGGCCGCCAGCACCGGGATGAGCAGCACCCATACCACAACTGCCGGACGACGCAGGTTATGCACTCGCCATCTCATACTCTCATACTCCTGCTGTTGTTTAGTGGTGTTAAGTGCTTGAATCTAGCGCATTACGGATGATTATGCGAGTGGCGTTCCCGCCGTTAGCCCGATTCCCACCCAACGCCCTCGCCTTATCAACGAATTCCCCGGCTTTAGCCTTTCCCCATTCCCCCCACATGCACTACAATAGAGGCAGAGAAAATGACACCGATTGAAATTTGAATTAACCATGTTTGACTACCCACACCGACCTAAACCGGATACTCAGCCGCAACGCTTCAGATTACGATTTGGCAGCGCCCGCCCTCTAATAGTTGACCTGGAAGGGTTTGGTTGGCTGCTGGTTGGACGCAAGACAGAACAGGGTGACAGCGAAGGATTGGGAGTGGACTTGACCCCCTATGGCGGTGTTGAACACGGAGTCTCGCGTAACCATGCAGCCTTTTCCTACACGGACGGCCAGATTTACGTTGAAGACCTGGGCAGCACCAGCGGCACCCGCCTGAATGGCCTCACGCTCCATCCCAGCCAGAAATACCGCCTGCGCCATAACGACGAACTCGAGTTCGGCAGTGTGCGGGCTGTTGTCCTGTTGCACTGACCCGGCTTGAAATAAGACTACTACAAACTCCACAAAAAACCGCATCGAAGACAAATTGACAACAAGAGATTGTTGGGAGTAAAATCATACTATTCGCTATGAAGTCATAAATTATACACAAGGCAAATACTGCCAGCTACAAACATTTCAATCAACACCATCCTGTTTTGGATTACGGGCGATAGAGCCGCAGAGGACGATCTGATGCCAGAGCAGATAGACATACTCGTGATTGGAGCAGGACAGGCAGGGCTTTGTATCAGCTATTATCTTACGCAATATGGACGAGATCACCTTATCCTTGAACAAGCCTCATCCTCTATCCCCACATGGCGCAAACGCTGGGACTCCTTTACCCTGGTGCTGCCGAACTGGACAGTCAGACTACCTGGGATGCCCGTAAAAGAAGATATTGCGAACAGTTTTTTCACCAAAGAAGAACTGCTCACACATTTCGACGCTTTCATCGCTACCTTTAACCCTCCCATTCGATTTGACACACAGGTCATATCCGTTGAATCGAATACGGCCCACCATAATTATCTTGTGCAAACCAACCGGGGAATGATTGAAGCTAATCACGTCGTGATTGCCACCGGCACATTCCAGAAGCCACGTATTCCGGCATTATCGGCGGAAATCGCCCCGGACATCCTGCAATTGCACACCGACAATTATCGCAACCCGGAAGAACTACCCGGCGGGGCTGTACTGGTTATCGGGACAGGTCAGTCCGGCTGCCAGATTGCACAGGAGCTTTACCAGAGTGGCCGTAAGGTGTATCTCAGTGTTAGCAGTGTGCCGCGCGTTTCACGCACTTACCGAGGTAAAGACATCATATGGTGGCTGGAGAAGACCGGTTTCATGAGTGCGCACGTTTCAACGTTGCAGTCGAGCCGGATGCGATTTGCGCCGAACCCGTTGACGACGGGGAAAAATGGCGGTGGCAACCTGAATCTCCACAGATTTGCCAAAGATGGAGTGACCCTGCTAGGACATGCCCTCAGCGCTAAGGGCAGTATTCTGTCATTTGCCCCTGACCTGATTGAAAGCCTCACAAAGTCTGATGCGTTCGCAGCCCAGATTGAAAAGAATATTGATGCGTTTATTCTCGCGCAGGGTATCGATGCACCAGCAGCAGAGTCCATTCCGCCGCTGCGCGATGGCTATGATGCCGAGACTATTCAGGAAATAGACTTATACCATTCAGACATTCGAACCATCATCTGGGGTACTGGCTACCAATTCGATTTCAATTGGATCAAACTCCCCATCCTCGACGCCGATGGCTACCCCATTCAGGAGCGCGGTGTCAGCAATTATCCAGGCCTGTACTTCGTTGGGCTGGCGTTTCTGGCCTCGCGCAAGTCAGGTTTTCTCCTGGGTGTCGCGGCGGACGCGGAATACCTGGCGCAGTACATCCACACCCAATCTTAGCGAGCCACAGCGCACGAGACACATGAATATACCCCAAGTACCGGGCAGTCCACTGTCCAATGGTTCAGTGTAGCTTGCCTGATTCCATGATACAATGCAGCTAATAGCAAAACCCGCAAAAGTGATTTAGAAGGATTATCTTAATTTGCTGTTGTATTTGACCTTGTCAAGACCAATGTGACCTGTTATGATCTTTTAAGGACTTCATCGTGTTTGTTCACATCTGCAAACACGGTATTTTTTGCGCCCGCCGAGGGATTTGAACAACTAGCCCATACGACACGTAAGTACCAGCGGGATTATCAAGGAGCAGTGCTGTGGCAACATCGGTTCAATTACCAGCATACAACCTGAAAAATGCGTATTCGAACCGGCGGCTGACCGGATTCTGGCGCATGATGACCGGATTCCGCACACTTTACTTTACCGCCATTTTCGCCCTGGGGCTTGGCGCGGTCATGCAAACCGCCACCTTTTTACTCATCCGCTATTTTGTGGATACCGCCCTGCTCCAGCCAAACCTGGCCGAGGTACTGCCGCCGATTGCCCTGGGCTTTATTGGGTTGGCAATGCTGCAAGGCACGTTCAGTTCGATCAGTGGCCGGCTGGCGGCACGCACGTCAGAAGGCGTCGCACTGCGGCTGCGGGACTATATGTTCGACCATATCCAGCGCCTGTCGTTCACGTATCATGACGGGATGCAAACCGGCGAACTCATCCAACGTTCAACATCGGACGTGGATGCCATCCGCCGCTTTTTCTCGGAACAGGCCATCGGCATCGGACGAATTATCCTGCTTTTCAGTATCAACTTCGGGGCACTGCTGGCGCTCAATGTCAAGCTCGCACTGGCGTCCGTTATCGCCGTGCCAATCGTGGTCATTATGTCTCTGTTTTTCTTCCGGCGGGTTTCCGCTGCTTACGAAGCCTATCAGGAACAGGATGCTATCCTCTCCACGACGCTGCAAGAGAACCTGAGCGGCGTACGGGTCGTCAAGGCCTTCGCCCGCCAGGACTACGAGCGTAACAAGTTCGACGGCGACAACCGCGAGAAATTCCGCCTGGGTAGGCGCTTCATGCTGATGCACTCGGCTTTCTGGCCGATCACCGACCTGATAACCGGCTTCCAGATGCTCGGCGGCTACTTCCTGGGGGCGTACATGGTTCTCAATAGTGAGATCACCATCGGTACGTTCCTGGCGTATGCCGGCATCATCACCTGGATAATCAACCCGATGCGTAACCTGGGGCGGCTCATTGTGCAGATGTCCACCGGGATGGTTTCTTATGAGCGTGTCATGACTGTTCTCAAAGAAGACCGGGAGCCACTGGCTGAAGGTCAATGGCCTGAAGGCCACCTGCGCGGCAATGTTGAGTTCCAACACGTCAATTTTGAATATGAACAAAGTGACGCGCCGGTGCTGCGGGATGTCACCTTTAAGGCCAAAGCCGGGCAGGTCATCGCTCTGCTGGGGTCTACCGGCTCCGGCAAGACGACCTTAGTCAACCTGCTGCCACGCTTCTATGACTACACTGGCGGTAGTATTACGATAGATGGCGTGGAGTTGAAAGAATACGCCCGCCACTACCTGCGCCACGAAATCGGTATCGTGGAACAAGAGCCGTTCCTGTTCTCGCGCACAATCCGCGAAAATATCACCTACGGCGTGGGGCGTGAAGTCTCGGATGCCGAAGTTGAGGCGGCGGCACAGGCAGCAGCGGTGCATGATGTCATCATGAGCTTCCCGGAAGGCTACAGCACGCTGGTTGGTGAACGCGGCGTAACGCTTTCCGGTGGACAAAAGCAGCGCGTTACCGTTGCGCGGACTCTGCTTAAAGACCCACGCATCCTTATCCTGGATGATGCCACCTCATCCGTTGACACGGAAACCGAAGAGGAAATCCGGGAGGCGCTCAAGCACTTGATGAAAGGGCGCACCTCGTTTGTCATCGCTCACCGGATTCAGACGGTGATGAATGCTGATCTGGTACTGGTACTGGATAAAGGGCGTATTGTGCAACGCGGCACGCACCGCGAACTGCTGACACAGGACGGTATCTACCGGCAGGTTTACGACCTGCAATCGCGTATAGAAGATGAAATCGAAAAGGAGTTGACCGGTGTCAACTGACCTGAGATTTGAAGAAGAAGAATTTCAAGCACAGTTCAACGGTGGCACGCTGCTGCGCATACTCTCCCAGCTCAAACCCCACTGGAAATGGGTAGTGGGTTTTCTGGCATCGGTGGGCGTGGTTTCGATCACGGAGGCGTATTTCACCTTCCTGGTGAAGCGAATCATTGACGAAGGCATCACCGCCGGGAACTGGGACAAAATCCTGGAGATTGGGACGCAGTATGGTCTGCTCATCTTCATCTTTGCTGGTGCAGTGTTCGGCTTTATCGCTCTGACGGGCATTCTCGGCCAGCGGGTGATGTACGATCTGCGGCGCAAAATTTTCGACCACTTGCAAAACCTGTCATTCTCCTACTTTGACCGGACGCCGGTAGGCTGGATTATGTCACGGGTGACTTCCGATACTGAGCGTATCGCAGACCTGCTCACCTGGGGCCTGCTGGATGTGACCTGGGGCGCGTTGAATATCATCACGGCGATGTTCTTCATGTTCACCATTCACTGGCAGTTGACGCTCATCGTGCTGGTGCTGATCCCGATTCTGTTCGCGCTTGCTGTCTGGTTCAAGCAGAAAATCCTGGTCGAGTTCCGCAAAGTACGTAAGCTCAACTCAAAAATCACCGGGACTTTCAACGAGAATATTACCGGAGTGCGTGTTGTCAAGGCGCTGGTGCGCGAAGACGAAAATTTGCGCGAATTCGATTTACTGGCGAGCGATATGTACCGTTCGGCTTACCGGGCGGCCTGGTTGTCGGCGCTCTTCCTGCCGGTGGTGCAGATCATCAGCGCGGTGGCAATTGGCGGAGTCATCTGGTTCGGTGGTTTGCAGGTCGAAGCACTTGGCCTGACAATTGGCGGCGTCCAGGCATTCATTTCCTATATCACCTTCATGATGTGGCCGGTTCTGGAAATGGCGCGAGTCTACGCGGAGATGCAGCAGGCTATCGCTTCTGCCGAGCGCTTCTTCTCCCTGATGGATGCTAAACCGGAAGTTGTCAACCGCCCCGACGCACACGAAGCGCCCTCAATGGCCGGTGACATTGAGTTCGACCACGTAGAGTTCTACTACGAGGCTGATAAGCCGGTGCTGCGCGACTTCAACCTGACCGTAAAGCAGGGCGAGACCATTGCGCTTGTCGGGCCAACCGGCGGCGGCAAGAGTACGATTGTCAACCTGTTGAGCCGTTTTTATGAACCGCGTAGCGGCGTCGTTCGCATCGGCGGGCGCGACTATACCGAGTACACTTTGCACGCCATTCACTCACGGCTAGGCGTCGTACTGCAAACCCCTCACCTGTTTTCCGGGACAGTGCGGGAAAACCTGCGCTACGGACGGTTGGACGCCAACGACGATGAAATCATCGCGGCGGCGAAGCTGGCGGGGGCGCACGATTTCATCATGGCACTGGAAAAAGGCTATGATGAGCAGGTTGGTGAGGGCGGCGTGCTCCTGTCTGTCGGGCAAAAGCAATTGATTAGTCTTGCCCGTGCAATCCTGGCGAAGCCTGACATCTTCATCATGGACGAGGCGACCAGTTCGGTAGACACACTCACTGAGGCGCTTATCCAGCAGGGCATGGAAGAACTCATGCAGCGCAGTACGAGTTTCATCATCGCTCACCGGCTCTCTACGATCCGCAAGGCTGACCGTATCATCGTGATCGAGAACGGGCAGATTGCCGAGATTGGCAGCCACCGCGAACTGCTCCGGCAGCGTGGGCACTACTACAACCTATATACCCGGCAGTTCCGTGACGAAATGGAACGGGAACACGACCCCTTCGCAAGCCAGGAAGCTGACATTGGGGAGCGTGCCACTGCACAACCCGCCGGAGACTAACGCGGGCTGGGTTAGAGTGAATCGAAAACAGGGCAACTCGTAGTGGAGTCGCCCTGTTTCATTTTGGGTGGTATTCAGCCCGTTTTTTCCAGCACCCACTCCCCTATCCGGTCAATCGCCCGCTGCGACTCTGGCATATAGGGCGCGAAGAACTGCCAGACATGCCACATGGATGACCAGATTTCCAGCGTCACCGGCACGCCCCCGGCCTCAGCACGTTGGGCCAACCTTTCGGCATCACTCAGCAACACTTCGTCATGCCCCACCTGTATGAACAACGGCGGCAGGTCACCCAGATCCGCAAATACCGGGGAAAGCAGCGGATCACACGGGTCATGCTGTCCCATATAGTATTTGAGCACGACATGGTCATTAGGCGCTAGGTATGGGTCTGCTTCAGCGCGGGTCACAATGGAATCGCCCGACAGCGTAAAATCAATGAAAGGCGAGAGGCAGACACCCGCAGCTGGCAGCGGTTGATCGGCTTCACGCAGCCGTAGGAGCGTGGAGATGACCAGCCCACCCCCGGCAGAATCCCCTGCCAGCACAATAGCCGGGTCGCCACCATGATTGCTTCGCAGCCAATGGTAAGCCGACACCGAGTCATCCAGCGCCGCCGGGTACGGGTGCTCCGGTGCGAGACGGTAATCCGGCAGTAGAACACGGGAGTGACAGGCCAGCGCGATTCGAGCGACCATCGCCCGGTGTGTCGCCGGTGACCCCATCATGAACCCTCCGCCGTGTAAATAGAGCAGCAGGCGATTGGTATCGGCATTGTTCGGGATGAGCCATTCTCCAAGCATATCCCCCACTGTGACCGGCACAACCCGTACATCCGTTGGCATCCGGCTCAACAACCTCGTAACTTGCTCAAATCGAGCACGCCGCTGTTCGGCAGAGGTTTCCGCATTCACGATGAACCGCCGTTGCAAGCGCAGTCCCGCACGAAAGATGTGACTCTGTATGCTGTCCATGATCGCACTTTTATCTCGCATCCCATACACGACTTCCTACTCTCCAGTATAGGAGACTTTCTGCGTATCCGGCACGGATTCAGGCATTTTTGACAGTCATCAGAACCAAAAACAGGGCGACTCAGGCGCGAGCAGCCCTATGATTTCCGAGATACTTGTCACTTCATGCTGGGTCGTGTGTCTGCTGAGAGAATTCCAGGGGAATACATGCCGTAAAACACGTGCCGTCCGACGGGGTGGAACTGAAACTCACACGCCCATTCAAATAGCGCTCGGTCAGCAGCTTCATACTGTATGTACCCAGGCCACGTCCTTCGCCTTTGGTGGAAAATGAACGCTGGAAAATATGCGGCTGTACATTATCAGGAATCGCATTCGGGTTATGAACAGTAAACTCGACTTCGTTCCCTGCTCGCCGGCAGCCCAGCGTCACCACCTCATCTTTCGCACAGGCTTCCAGGGCGTTTTTAACCATGTTGCCCAGTACCCGCCGCAGCAGTACCGGGTCGGTACGCACAATTTCATGCTCGCCTGCCGGGTCAATCACCACCCGCCGACCTGTCATGAGCATATTGCTCTCGTAGGAGTGCTTAAGTTCTTCCAGAATATCGAGCGTGAAAGTCGGTTGCAAACGGATATACAGATCACCATTTTCGGCATTCAACAGGTCACGGTGACTGTGAATTTCCTCGACCAGGCGCAGTGAAAGGTCATGAATGATGATCTTAAGTTCGTTATCATCCTCGGCCTGTGCCTCTTTGAGTAACCCGGATAATGTTGACATAGTGCCGGCAATATTGAGCAAATCATGAAAGAAGATATGCTCCAGAGCGCGGCGTTTTTCCTGGGTTACATCTTGCAGGGTAATCATTGAAAAATCCCACCCCGCAATTGATAACGGCTGCGTCACTACCCTGAAATCGAACAATCTGCCCTCCCGGTCAGTGACTTGGCATTCCCGCACACCGGTTTTGCTTTGGTCAGCGCTCGCTACAGGCTGCACACAGCGCAAGACATCATGCAGCAACATACCAGGGCGGGGGTCGGCCCCTTCCGATGCAAACACCTCGTTCAGGCGCCGGTTGGCAAATACAATGCGCTGATCATTATTCACAATCAGGAAAATACTCGGTGATGCGTCCAGTACGGATTTGATGGGCAGATGTGTAGTGAAATATGCAATTTGCCTCTGGAGATCAGGCATGTTGATGGTTTTAGGTAATGTGGGGGGTGACATCATCACTGCGATAACTCCCGTTGAAAGCCGGACGGGGCATTAGAGAAGGATTCTCATCATTGGCAGTTTATCCCCAGTACTCCCAACATGAAACTGTATGCATGGTCGTAACGCACTCTACGCGCTTTTGCATAACGGTAGCAGGTTGAAGCCCACCACCGTTGGTCAACTGTCTGACCTATGAATCTATTTTGCAGCAAGAATCGGTTTTGAATCGTAAAGATTATTGTCGAAACCGTAATGCGAAAATTTATTTACATTCTACATTTACTTTAGGGCTGGTCAAAAGCGTATTTCCTCCCCACTACTGCTTAGGGGGTATACGACCCGAGAGGATACATTGGAATCACGCGCCTCAGTGAGATATTCAAAGTCGAGCTTATGCTATATATTGGAGGCTTCAGATATGAATAAGAGGGAGAAAGTTATGGTGTGGCGAAAACGAGCACTCATTCTGGCAGGGTTGATAGTGATCAGCTTTGTGCTCATCCAGATAATCCCCATGGGGGCATTCTTCGATTCGCTGAAACGAGATGAAAACCCTCCTGTTGAATTCACAATTCAATGGGACTCCACTGAGACCGAGGCGCTGCTTCGGACAGCCTGTTATGACTGCCATAGTAATGAGACGGTGTGGCCCTGGTATTCGTATATCGCGCCGGTTTCCTGGCTGGTGGTGTACGACGTGAACACAGGTCGGGGACATTTAAACTTTTCACAAGACAATTTCATTGATGGCTCACTGGTGGACTTCCTGAATGACATCGAGTGGCATACCGAGAACAATATGCCGCCCCGCAAGTACCTACTGCTGCACCCGGAGGCGAACCTGACCAATGAACAACGATCGCAGCTTGTAGCCGGTGTGCGCAGCACCATCACAGCCCTGGTTGAGGACGAGCAGCTTTCAGAATATCAGGCTGAAAACAGCGGGACAGGCGGGATGAATTGATGCCTGGTACGCTCAGTCAACGCGATAACGCACCATCTTTTCTGGCGCAAATCATGAGGAAATCTTGCTAATCGCCCGTAACCGCTGGCTGAAAGTGAAGTTTCAACAAGAACCATACAAGCGAGGGTAACCACCCTTCGCCACACATACGCCGGGGCCATCCTCTTAACCTTTTACCTTCGTGTAAATCTCACATTTCACGATGGGCAATTTTCTTTGGTAAAAGAGTTGCAATTGTTGCGTCCCTAGTGTTAATATTATGATCCATTATCGGGGGAGTACGTTAGGCTACTCAATCGGGCGCGAGTAACCTGATTTCCCGATACCCCACACTTTTTAACAGGAGGTAGATCAATGTTACGCAAAATTGTTTTAGTAATGGGTGTGTTCGCCATCGCCGCACTAGGGCTTTCCCTGGTCTCCGCGCAGGATACGATGGGGAGTTCAGTTATGGTGCCGCCGGACGGTGAAATCGTAATCGGTGTTGCCGCCGCACTCTCCGGTGAAGGTCTCGCCCCACTGGGTGAAGATATTGTGCGTGGTGCTCAACTCGCCAATATCACCCGCCCCACCGTGAAAATCGGTGATGTCGAATTCGCTGTCACGCTCGACCCACAGGACGACACCTGCGCCGCTGAAGGTGGTCAGGCAGTTGCCAACCGGTACGTCTCTGACGAACGGGTGGTCGCTGTCGTTGGCCCGATGTGCTCCAGTGCCTGCCGCGCTGCTGGCCCCATTTTCGACGCAGCCGGTTATACTTCAATCAGCCCGAGCTGCACCGCTCCTGACCTGACGGATGGCACTTTCGCCAGCTTCAACCGCGTTGTCCCTACCGACGCGTTCCAGGGTGTGGTAGATGCTGAATTCGTTTTCAATACACTGGGTCTCACCCGCATCGCCACCATTCATGACGGCAGCCCCTACGGTGAAGGCCTGGTCACAGTCATGGCCGAAGCCTTTATTGAGCTGGGCGGCGAAGTAGTCTTCCAGGACGCCGTGAATGTGGGCGACACCGACTTCCGTGCGCTGCTCGACCGCGTAGCCGATGCTGATCCTGAACTGGTCTTCTTTGTCGGCTTCATTGCTGAAGGCTCCCGCCTGGCCTCCCAGCGCTTTGACGCTGGCCTGGACGAAGTGGCCTTCATGGGTGCCGATGGTATCTTTTCACCTGATTTCATCAGCACGGCTGGCGACGCTGCCGAAGGTGTGTATGTCTCATCCCCCACGCCATCCAGCGAAATATATGATGCATTTGTCGCCGCTTACGTGGAAGAATTCGGCGTTGAAGAACCGTCCGGCCCGTACCATGCGAATGCCGCTGACGCTTATAACGTCATCCTGAACGCCATTGAAGCTGTTGGTACGGTTGACGACAATGGCGACCTGGTGATCGATCGCGCCGCTCTGAACGAGGCGATTCGCGCAACCAGCGACTACGAAGGTTTGATTGGCACGATTACCTGTGAAGAAAATGGCGAATGTGCTTCCGCCGCGATCACCATTTATCAGGTCGTGGATGGTGCTTTCGTCCTCGCTTCAGAAACGATGCAGGGCGAGTAAATTCGTTGTTTGACGGATTTTCACCGGCTGTTAGTCTGAGCCAACTACGGAGGCGGGCGAATATACCCGCCTCTGTGGTTATTTAACGAGTTTGCGATTAGCCAATTCGACTGAGAACGCACCTGACTGGTTTTCGGAATGGCGCGCCAAGTCACACGGATACGACAATCTGGGAATTCATCTGGTGCAGGCGGGACGCATGACATCCTCATGGGGAAAATACTGAAATTTTCAGACCGCCTCTAACCATTTATACGATCTTATCATTATTGATTGAAGGAGCGACTATGACCGACTCACAGTCGCATGATGCATCACCACAGCCCGGCACTGTGGACATGATAACCACGTCTTTACTCAAGAACACACTGTATAACCCGCTGCGTCTAGCTGGGGGTTTGCTGATATTCCTGCTGGTCTATGTGGCCGTCACGAATATTGCCAGTGGGAACTACACTCTTGAAGCCTTTGTGCGTCAGTCCATTACCGGGTTGGCGCAGGGTGGTATTTATGCGCTAATCGCCCTGGGCTATACGCTGGTGTACGGCATTCTACTCATGATTAACTTCGCACATGGCGAGGTGTTCATGGCTGGCGCCTATGTGGGCTTTTTTGCCATCAACGCGATGGAGCAGTCTGGGATGCTGGCCGACCATACTTTTCTGGCACTGCTGATTACGCTCATGGTAGGGGTTGTCGCCAGCGTGACGATTGCCCTGCTACTGGAACGCATCGCGTATCGCCCACTGCGGGGCGCACCGCGCCTCGTGCCACTCATTACGGCGATTGGCGCTTCGATTACGCTGCAACAGTTATTTTTACGGCTGTTCGGCCCCGACCCACGCGTGTATCCCCGCGTGAATCTGTATATCCTGCCCGGCATTTTCAAAGACCTCGAATGCGCCGAAGTGAGCGGGGCACAGGTCTGCAAAGGCCTTGACCTGATTGATGGGTTGTACCGGGTAGATGTACTGGGTATGAACCTGCGGATTCGCCCGGTTTTCTTCCTGGTGGCCTTCTTCGCCATCGTGCTGATGATTGCCCTGTGGTTCTTCGTACAGCGCACCAAGACCGGCAAGGCTATGCGGGCTGTCGCTGAAGACAAGAACGCCGCCGCCCTCATGGGTATCAATGTAGACCGCGTCATCGCCACAACATTTGTGCTGGGCGCGGCGCTTGCCGGAGCTGGCGCGGTGCTGTTCGCGCTGTATAACCAGCAGGTCACGCCCTTCATGGGCTTTGTCCCTGGCATTAAGGCGTTCACCGCCGCCGTGTTAGGCGGCATCGGCAATATCCCCGGCGCGATGCTGGGCGGGTTCTTCCTGGGGATTGTCGAGTCCACCGGCCCGGCCCTGCTGGGAATCTCGTCCCAGCTAAAAGACGTCATCGCGTTCGGCCTGTTGGTGTTGATCCTGATTTTCCGACCTACCGGCATCTTTGGTGAGGTTCTGGCGGAGAAAAAGGCGTAACCATGATTCACAAAAATACGATCCAACATAGTTTGTACGCTGCTATCGCGATCCTTATCCTGGCGCTGACCGGCATTTTTGGCAACTTCGCCACCCGCACTGTCATTGGGGAAAGTATCACTTCCAGTACGGTACTGCTGGTACTGGCGGTGGGCGGTATCGGCTATTTTATGGCGAACCGGGCTGAAGGTCTGGCCGCGAAAATCGCTAACGGTTTGACCGGAAGCCTGATTGTAGGCGCTGGACTGGTACTGCTCATGCTGCTCGAATCGGCGGTAGACCTGACATTCGTATTTGTCTACCTGAAGCGCTTCCCACTGGGAAAGGAACTGCTGTTCGGGCAGGAACTAATCCCTGGTGTGCTGTTGTTCCTGGCGCTGGCTGTTCTAATGGGCGTTCTCGCCGGTGTGCTTTCGTGTTCATCGGGGCGCATCCAGAACACGCTGGTGATGAGCGCGGCGGTGATGGCCGCTACCGGCCTGCTCGTCAACCAGGTCAACAGTGTAATCGCCCTGCCGGACGCGCTGGCGGTGGCGGTGGCATTTACAGTGGGCTACGTCACTCTTTTCTTCCGAAAAACGGACACAATTGTGTACCGCATCGGGATCGGATTTCTAAGTGGGCTGGCGGTTGGATTGGTGCTGGGCGGCTTTGTAGCCTGGGGCTGGTTGTTAGATCCTAATGATCTGCCCCGTATTCTGAGCCTGGCAGTCGAAAGCGGCATACTCTTCCTGGTGATATTCGGCACTCTGGGTGCGGCGGGCGCGTTATTCGCAGTTGCCCCGGCCAACAGTCACAACGGTGCGTTATACGTTCCGCTGGTACTGGTCGTGTTGGGGCTGACGAACGGCAAACGCAGTATGACACCAGAGCAGGCGTTCATCGTCTTTGTTCTGGTGGCAGTTGTGACCTGGTTTATGCCGGTTCTCAGCCAGCGGGCCAGCCATCAGTATGAACAATTGGCGCGGCCTCAACAGCGAGGAACGCGGCAGCTCAGCAGTATTTTTGCCGTCGCGGTATTGCTGGTACTGCCGATCTTTGCCGGACAGTATATCACCAGCGTGCTGGATCTCGTACTGATGTATATCATCATGGGCATCGGCCTCAACGTGATGATCGGTTATGCCGGACTGCTTGACCTGGGCTATGTGGCGGCTTTCGCCATCGGCGCGTACACGGTCGGGCTGTTAATGTCGCCCAGCCTGCTCACCTGCGGCGGCGTACATCCCAATGACATCAATCCCGACCAGATACAACAGGTATGTACCGGCGTAATGACCTTCTGGCAAGCATGGCCGTTCGCCATCCTTACCAGTGGCATGGTTGGTGTTCTACTTGGTATCCCGGTACTGCGGTTGCGTGGGGACTACCTGGCGATTGTGACGCTCGGCTTTGGCGAAATCATCCGCCTGCTGGCGCTCTCCAATGACCTGAAACCACTGTTGGGCGCGGCGCAGGGTATCTCCCCCATCCCTACCCCCCTGATTGACCTGCGCTCGATTGGCATCAACTTTAATGAATCGCTCGGCAATTCAATCAGCATCTATTACCTGTTTATCGCCGGGGTGATGCTGGCAGCTTTCGTTGTCGCCCGGCTTGCTAGTACACGGTTGGGACGTGCCTGGCGCTCAATGCGGGCCGATGAGGACGTGGCACAGGCGATGGGCATCCACCTGATTCGCACAAAGCTCCTGGCATTCGGCATCAGTTCGGCCTTCGCCGGGATGGGTGGGGCAATATTCGGCTCGTGGCTGCAAGGGATTTTCCCCAACAGCTTCACCCTGCTAGTTTCGATCAACGTAGTCAGCCTGATTATCATTGGTGGCCTGGGATCAATCCCCGGGGCAGTGGTCGGGTCGCTCATCCTGATTGGCCTGCCAGAAGTGCTGCGGGAATTGCAGGACTACCGCCTGCTGGCGTTTGGTGCGCTGCTGGTAGTCGCCATGCTGCTCAAACCAGATGGGCTACTACCACCGCCGGTACGCAAACTATCGGAAATGTTCAGCGAACATCGTGCGAAACACCAACCGGAGGTGAGCCATGAGTGAGATTATCCTGGAAGCACGCCACGTCACCAAGCGGTTCGGCGGGCTGACTGCGGTTGGCAAGATGGATTTACATGTGCCACGCGGCGCGATTGCCAGCCTGATCGGGCCGAACGGCGCAGGCAAGACGACCTTTTTTAACTGCGTGACCGGCTTCTACAACCCGGAAGAAGGTGAAATTCTGTTTGAAGGCCGCCCGATTAAAGGGCTGCGTCCTGATCAGATTACCCAGCGCGGTATCACCCGTACCTACCAGAACATTCGCCTGTTCAACGGCCTGACGACGCTGGAGAATATCCTGGTGGGGATGCACACGCGCTTGACCGCGAACCCGGTAGAGTCAATTATCGGTACGCCGCGTATGAGACGCGAGGAACGTGCCGCACTGGAAGAGGCGATGCGATTGGTCGAGTTCGTGGGCTTGAGTGGCATGGAAGACCTGTTGGCGGAAAACCTCCCCTACGGGTTACAGCGCCGCCTGGAAGTGGCGCGGGCGCTGGCCTCCCGGCCGCGGCTGCTGCTGCTGGACGAACCGACGGCCGGCATGAACCCGCAGGAAACCGACGCGATGATGCGCTTTATCCGCCGGCTGCGCGACGAACTCGACCTGACGATTTTTCTGATCGAACATGATATGCGGCTTGTCATGAATGTCTCCGATCAGGTGAGCGTAATGGATTACGGCAAGAAGATTTCCGAAGGCACGCCCGCCGAAGTGCAGCGCGACCCGAAGGTTATTACCGCCTATCTCGGCACTGGCCCGGATGACGACTTGGAAGGGGAATTCCCCGCTGAAGACAGTGAGGTTGCGGAATCATGACGCTGCTGGAAATTCGGGATATTCATACGTATTATGGCAAGATTCATGCTCTCAAGGGGATTTCGGTCACGGTAGATGAGGGCGAAATCGTCACGTTGATCGGCGGGAATGGCGCGGGCAAGACGACCACGCTCAACACCATCAGCGGTATCACCCCGGCGGCAGAGGGCCAGGTTATCCTTAATGGTGAAGACATCACCTCAACCCGCCCGCACGAAATTGTAATGCGTGGCGTTGTCCAGTCGCCGGAAGGCCGCAAGGTTTTCACAAGGCTGACGGTGACGGAAAATCTCGAAATGGGTGCATTTGCCCGCAGCGATGTGGCCGGTATCAAGCGCGACATGGATTATGTATTTGACCGATTCCCCCGCTTACTGGAACGGCGTACCCAGCTTGGCGGCACGCTTTCCGGCGGGGAACAGCAGATGCTGGCAATTGGCCGCGCCTTGATGGGCAAGCCGCGCATTTTGCTGCTGGATGAGCCTTCAATGGGGTTAGCGCCCATGCTTGTTAAGCAGATTTTTGAAGTAATTACCTACCTGAACACCGAAAATCACACGACGATTCTCCTTGTTGAACAGAACGCCCGTATGGCGCTATCTATCGCTAACCGGGCGTATGTGCTGCAATCCGGCGCGATCACCCATGCTGACAGCGCTGAGGCGCTGCAACATGATGAGAGCATTATCGAGGCTTACCTGGGTGGACATTAAACGGCTGCAAAAGAGTGCCCAATGACTGACGAATCCCAGCACCCAACCTCCACTTACGAACGACTGCACGCTATCGTGCATGGGCGGGTGCAGGGCGTTAGTTTTCGCTACTTCACCCAGCTTCGCGCTGCTGAATTGGGGGTGACAGGCTGGGTGCGGAATCTGCCAGATCGTACAGTTGAGGTGATGGCGGAGGGAGAGCGTCCTCAGCTTCAGCAGCTGTTAGGCTTCTTAAGACGCGGCCCTACCGGGGCGACAGTCACGCAGGTGGATGTGGCCTGGCTGCCCGCGTCTGCCACTTTTGCCGGGTTCAACATCCGTTTCTGACGAATAAGCAAAGAAAATCACACCTCAAGGGTGGACTATAGGGCCGGTCACAACATCGAGGTTTTTGTATGTTTTCTGGACTCCTCATGCTATAATTCAATCGATATTACGGAGAGGAGAGGAAAATGTCGGAGAAGGTTGCCGCATATAAACACAAGCTGGCCGAAGCCCGCGTCTTCCTGGAACATATTTTTGATCAGGTTGGTGATAGATGGGAGCTGCCGGTTTATTCCGAAGGTGCGAATTGGACGGTGCGCCAGATCGCCATCCACCTCGCGGTTTCGGATAAAGGCCATAACAACATGATGATGGCAATTGCCCAGGGTCAGAATACGATTCCAGAGGATTTTGACCTGGAGCGATTTAACCGCCGTTCGGTGGAAAAACGGGCAGAAACAACCCCGGATGAGCTGCGGCAATCGCTGCGTGCTACCGCTGCCGAGCGAGTCGCCTGGCTGGATACGTGTGATGATACCGTTCTGGAGAAAAAGGGGCGACATGGTTCAATGCAAATTCTTTCGATTGCTGAAATTTTGGATGTGATCGCCGGGCATGACCGTGTTCATGGCCGCGATATTGCCGAGGCGCTAGGGATTAGTATTTGAAGGTAAAGATGAAAATTCTATCGGGATACGCCAGTGTACACGGTTCAACCGGGGAAATCGCCCGCTTTATCGGCCAGGTACTCAAAGAATATAATTATGGTGTGATGGTTGAGGACATAACCCATGTGACGAACGTGGCTGAATATGATGCTTTCGTCCTGGGGTCACCGATTCATGGTGGGATGTGGCTAACGGAGATGTCACGCTTCCTCGCCCGGTATGAGCAGGAACTAGCCGCCAGACCGGTCTTTTTTTACGTTACCTGTATTCGCGTCTTAGAGCCGGATGGCTACCAGCACGCCCAGGATAATTATTTATATCAGGAAGTCCTCAACGATATTGGGGTAAACGCCAAAGACGTTGGCATATTTGCCGGCAAACTCGACCTTGAAAGTATTGATTGGCGCGAACGTTGGACGCTTTCACTGCGCTACGATGGGCAGGAAATCCCCGGCGCACTCAGCAGTGACTTCCGCGATTGGCCGACCATTCGCAATTGGGTCAACCAGATTCGGGCAGCGCTGGAAATAAAGTAATGAGTTCGACACCCCAATGGTTGGGTTGGGTACAGCAGTTGCAGGCACTCGCCCAGTCCGGCCTGGCTTATAACCCGCATCCCTATGACGCGGAACGTTACGAACAGGTGCGTCAGATCGCGGCGGAAATTGCCGCCCATCTGTCCCAAACTGATCTGAGTCTGGTTCAGGAATTATTCGCTGGGGATACCGGCCACGCTACGCCTAAAGTGGATGTGCGCGGCGTGGTTTTTCGTGATGACCGAATTCTGCTGGTGCGTGAACACAGTGATGGCAAGTGGACTCTACCCGGCGGTTGGGCCGATATTGGCGAATCGGCGGCAGAAGCGGTCATGCGCGAAGTGAGCGAGGAATCCGGCTATCCCGTGAAAGCTACCAAGCTGCTGGCGGTCTATGACCGCAACCGACACGCGCACCCACCCCACCCCTGGTATATCTACAAGTTCTTCTTCCGCTGCGAAATCACCGGCAGTCCCCAGGCACACGACAGCGAAGTGGATGCAGTGGACTTCTTCAGGCTGGAAAAACTGCCTGAACTCTCCAGTGGCCGGACGACCTCGGCGCAAATTGCCCGCTTTTTCGATCATGACCGTCATCCTGACTGGCCGACGGATTTTGACTGAGTACACACACCCAATTATGTAAAGGAGATTGTTGCATCATGTTCCATTCTCATGCGCTGCCTCGTTTGTTGATTGCAGCGTTTTTGTTGCTCATCTCCGGCGGAATCACACTCCAGGCGCAGGATGCCGAACCCCAACGACTGATCCTGGCGACCACTACCAGCACCGAAGACTCCGGCCTGCTTGACTATATTCTGCCGGACTTCGAGGCGTTGTATCATGTGACAGTAGATGTCATCGCCGTCGGTACCGGGCAGGCGCTGGCATTGGGCGAAAGCGGTGATGCCGATGTGTTGCTGGTTCATGCACGGGCGCGGGAAGACGCGTTCGTTGAGTCCGGCAACGGCCTCATCCGCTACGACGTGATGTATAACGATTTCGTCATCGTCGGCCCGGCAGATGACCCGGCAGGTGTATCCGGCATGACGGATGCCGCCGCTGCCATTGCCCAGATCGCCGCCAGTGGCGCGACCTTTGTTTCTCGCGGGGATGACAGCGGCACGCACACCAAAGAACTCGCTATCTGGGAAGCCGCCGCACTCGTTCCAGAAGGTGACTGGTATGTTTCCGCCGGACAGGGCATGGGCGCGGTACTCACGATGTCGGAAGAACTGCAAGCCTATACCCTGACTGACCGGGCGACGTTTGCCACCCGCGCCGCTGATGGCATCGCGCTGGCGATTGTAGTGGAAGGCGACCCGGTACTGTTCAATCCGTATGGTGTCATACCGGTCAACCCGGCAGCACACCCCAACATTGACGCCGAACTGGGACAGGCCTTCGCCCACTGGATCACATCGCTGCCCACACAGGAACTCGTCGCCAGCTATCAGGTCAACGGCCTGACGTTGTTCGTGCCGGATTCTGTTCCCTGGCGGGTGGCACATCGTTAACCGCCACAGGAGGCCGCTATACAAACGGTGATTGATGCGCTGCGCGAGGCGCTGCGACTGATTTTTTCGCTTGATCCCGGCGTGGTGGAAATCGCGCTGCGGTCACTGCAGGTCACGGTGAGCGCCCTGGCGATCAGCGTCGTGATTGGCATCCCTCTGGGGGCGTGGCTGGCGCTGGGGCACTTCTCCGGCAAAAAACTCGTGACTGCCCTGGTCTATACCGGGATGGGACTGCCACCTGTTGTGGTCGGGCTTGGCGTGTTTCTGGTGTTTTCTCGCAGCGGCCCACTGGGGGATTGGGGCTGGCTCTTCACGTCTGCCGCGATGGTCGTGGCACAGGTGATTATCGCCACGCCGCTGGTGATGGGAGTCACCATGAGCAGTGTCGCCGGGATAAATCCCGACCTGCGGCCTCAGCTTCGCGCCCTGGGGGCGACCCCCTGGCAGGCAACCTGGGCGCAGTTAATCGAAGCACGAAGCGGCATTATCGTCGGCATCGTGGCTGGGTTCGGCTCAATCATCTCCGAGGTCGGCGCGGTCATGCTGGTGGGCGGTAATATCGCCGGACGCACTCGCGTCCTGACAACGGCGATTGTTCTGGAGACACGCCAGGGCAACTTTGACATCGCACTGGCACTGGGCATCATTTTGCTTCTGCTCTCGTTTGCCGCCAATTCCGCCCTGATCGTCCTGCAAACTCGAACCGGAGTCCCGCGATGACTGCCGCGCCCTTCTACGACCTGCATCACGTCCAGCAGAGCTACAACAGGCGAGTTGTGCTGAGGATTCCAGTGCTGCGGGTCGAACCAGGGGAAATCCTGGGGATTGTCGGGCCGAGCGGGGCGGGTAAAAGCACGCTGCTCCGGCTGCTGGCCTTCCTGGAACAACCAGCACAGGGCGCGGTGACGCTCCACCTGGATAACCAGGAACTTACCGCCGAAACCGCCACTATTGACCAGCGACGGCAAATAGCGATGGTTTTCCAGCGTCCGGCGCTGCTGCGGCGCAGTGTCCGCGCCAATGTCGCCTACGGACTGCGGGTGCGCGGTGGACGTGACCACCGGGAACAGATTGATGCGGCGCTCAAGCAGGTCAAGCTCGACCACCTGGCAGCGGCGGACGCTCACACACTTTCCGGGGGTGAGGCGCAGCGGGTCGCGCTGGCACGGGCACTCGTATTACGACCGCGCGTCTTGCTGCTGGATGAACCGACAGCCAACCTCGACCCTTACAACGTCCGGTTGATCGAATCGCTCATCCAACAACACCTTGCTGCGGGCAATACGACAATTATGCTGGTGACACACAACATTTTCCAGGCACAGCGGTTGGCGACCCGTGTCGCGCTGCTACTGGATGGTGAACTGGTGGAAACCGCGCCGGTGCTGGGATTCTTTCAGTCCCCCGCCGACGCCCGCACAGCGGCATTTGTCTCTGGGGAGCTGGTGTATTGAGCGCTGAGATGGTCACACTGGGTCGAAAGTTCAACCTGGAAACATCCTTCCCCGTACCTCAGTCCATATAACAGTTCTTTAACTGGTTACGGTGGCGAAGCGTGATACACTGAAGGGCTAAAAGCATTATCCATGAGGCCTTCATGCATATCGCGCTCAATTACTCTCCACAAGCGGCGGCACTGCTCAACCAGGGGACAATAAAACTGGATTATTATAAAGTCCCGGATTGGCCGGATATGGTAGGAACAGCCAGCGCACAGCTTCCGGTCTACGTGCATTGGCCGCTGATGGCCGGGCGACACAATGGAAAGCAGGTCGGTTGGGAGCAGATCGCGGCTCTGCACGACCAGACCGCCACACCGTACATTAACACGCATCTCGCACCCCGCGCTTCCGATTTTGCGGGTATGCCACTGGATACTACCCACCTGGAACACACCCGTAACCTGATAGAAGCGATGCACGACGACATACGGCAACTGGTGGATCGTTTTGGCGCGGCGCAGGTTATCCTGGAAAATGCGACCTGGGACCCGACCTATGAGATTCCGCGCCCCGTACTGGAAGCTGAGTGTATCTGCCAGATGGTAAATGATACCGGGGCGGGTTTTCTGCTGGACATCGCGCACGCCCGTATCGCAGCATCCTACCTGGGCGTTGATCCGCAAACGTATATTGCCAGTCTGCCAGTTGACCGTCTGCGCGAACTGCATGTAACCGGTGTGATCTATGACACGAAACAAAACCGACTTAACGACCACTTCCCCATGACCGCTGCCGACTGGTCGCTTACGGAGTGGGCATTGGGGCAGATTCATAGTGGCGCATGGGCAACTCCCTGGGTCGTGGCGCTGGAATACGGCGGTGTGGGCGCGGGCTTCAGCGAACGCAGCGATGCCAGCGTGATCGCCATTGATATACCGCGCCTGTACCAGTTGGTCAAACCAACATCAGTAAACTAACTCTTTGAGACGAATTTATGTCCGATGATGCCTATTTTGAGTCGTTGCGCGCCATTGTCCAACCGATCCCGGTACGAGACTATCCTAAAACCCTGGAGCCGATGATCGCTCTGTTGGCGGCGCTCGGCAATCCACAAAATGAGTTTCCCGCAATAGTCGTAGCCGGGTCTATTGGCAAAGGAACGACCTGCTATCGTTTGGCGCAGATTCTCTACGCCAATAACTTGCATGTCGGCCTATATACCAGCCCTCACCTGCACAGTTTCCGGGAGCGGTTTATCATCAACACCGCCATGATTACCAAAGGGGTGTTCGTAGAAGGCGTAGCGGCGGTACGGGCGGCTGCCAGCCAACTACCGTATCGTTACAGCACATTTGAGATGGCGACAGCGCTGGCATTCTGGTGGTTCGCTCGTAACCATGTGCATATCGCCGTACTGGAAATCGGGCTAGGCGGACGCTTTGACGCCGTCAATACTGTGAAGAACGCTCTGGCAGTGTTCACGCCGATTGAGATGGAACACGCGGCGATCCTCGGTGACACCCTGTCCGCCATTGCCAACCATAAAGCCGGGGTCATCCAGCCGGGCGGCCATGCGATCAGTGTGAAACAAATGGCGGACGTCCAGCGCGTGCTGGAAGCAGAAGCGACGCTCAAGAAAGCCTCACTGCAATTAAATGGCGCCCGGAGTGACCGCCACCAGGGATCGGTGCTGGGGTTAGCGGCCTGGCAAAACCTGCGTGAACGCGGCCTGATTCCGCAGCGCCCTTTTAAATATTTCCTGGAAACTGACGCACTGCCAGGACGGTTGGAGCAGGTCAGGATTACGGAACGTGACGTCGTGCTGGACGGGGCGCACACGCCCACCGCCGCCCACCGGCTGCGCCGCGAGATTGACGAGCGCTTCGGCCCAAACGAGCCAGTACGCATCATTGTGGGGATGCTCCAGGACAAAGCGGTGCGCGATTTTCTCAAAGTGTTTGATGTCCCGCGCTATCGCATCGTCATCACCCAGGCCACCGGTCATCGCGCCCTGTCTTCCGCGACAATCAGGGCGCAGTTTCAGCCACATGCTGCCCAGGTTGAAATGGCTGCTGACCTGAACGAGGCACTTTCGCAGATTCACACTATGCCGGAATCCTGCCTGGTTGTGACCGGGTCGCTACGGATGGTCGCTGCGGCGCGGGAAGCCTATGGGCTGGTGCCGGCCCCTTTAATCCCCGAAGTGCGTATGACGCGCACGATTTTTGAGGGCAGCGAATACCTGGTGCGGCTGCGCATACGCGAGGAATCAACGCCTTCATCATCAAGCGCCCTTGCGCAATAAGGACATCCTCACCCCTTGTTCGCCTGGTTAGGACGCACAAGAAGCATTAAGAACTTCTAACCAAGAGTTAAATCAACATTCGATACATTTATGGTATGGTTGTAGGCATGATCCAATCTGCTATTGAAACCCCCATGCACGAAACAGAACTGGAACCGGTCATTTTATGGGCGCGGTTAATCTCGAATATTTTCAGCCCGCCTGTGGTCTGGGCGGTATTGGCCTTTCCAATCGCCTTCCGTGATGCCTACTCACAAGGTCAGGCCATTGTATGGGCAGGGGTCTATACCCTGCTCGTATGCCTGTTCCCGCTGGCATATATCGCCTGGATGGTACACCGGGGCAAAATCACCGATATTCACATGAAACTGCGAAAAGACCGGTTGCGTCCTTTCCTGGTTTCGATTGCCTGTACCGCTGTCGCCTGGTGGGTCTTGCGCTTGCTGGGAGCGCCATCGGTTGTGCCGCAGTTCGCGCTGTTTTCGTTGGTACAGTTGACGGTGATGGCCGTGATTACGTTGGTGTGGCAGATCAGTATGCACACCATGAGCATCAGTTGTGCTGTCGTCGCCATCGGGCTGTTGTTTGGCCTTGCTCCTGCGCTGCTAGCGACTCCACTCATCCCACTGGTGGGGGCGGCTCGCCTCAAGCTCCACCGTCATACCCCGGCGCAGGTAGTAGCCGGTACGCTGGTTGGGGCATTAATCCCGGTGCTGCTGTTCGCGTTTGTCGCCTGAATCGCGGCAATCAGTGTCCTGTAACTTCATAAGCGCCCGCATTCCATCCGTTAAAATCTGGTGAAAACGCAGCGCCATTTCCTCCGCTGAAATGGCGTTTTCATTTTCCAGCCACCACACAATCACCGCGTTGAGCGCCCCAAACAGAAAATGGGCAATAAAGTCGAGCGGCACAACCGGCTTGACGCCTGGGGGTATCATCGCTTCAATCTGTTTTCTGAGCTGCTCAGTGGTAGACTGGCGGTAGCCATGCATGACCCCGGCCAGGCCATCCGCTCCGACGACAGCCCGGTAAAAAGCAGCGTTTTCCTTAGCATGTTCGAAGGCAATCAGGCTGGGGGGTGTGCCATCCACCATGAAATTCTCATCAACCGGTTGGCCGAGCTGCTGGATAATGTCCTGCATGGTTTCTTCCATCATCACCAGAAGTAGTTCGTCTTTTCCATGGGGATAATGCAGGTAAAACGTTGCCCGGCCCAGGTTTGCTCGATCCGTGATGTCCCGGACGGTTACGGACTGGTATCCTTTTTCGAGAATCAATTCCAAGAGAGCATCCCGCAGGAGTTTGCGTGTTCGTTTCACCCGACGGTCAATCTTCATTCGTCGTACCTTTCAGATGTTGTATGCTGCTAAAAACGCCCGGTCATAGCATTGACATATCCCGTCAGTTCAGCGTACCCATACCCGGTAATATCGCCGGAAATCCGCACTGCGCCCTCCCAATAATCCACATTGCCTGTACCATGCAATTCCTGGTCGCTGATAAGGGGTGTTACCGTCAGGTCAAGCGGTTCGGCCTCGCCAATGTCCAGACTAATCTGCCAACCCGCCGGATAGGTCGCGCCGGTATGCGGGCTTTGCCACGTATCCGTCACGTTCAATGTGAAGTCGCTCGATTCGAGCTTGCGCGTACTGCCATCCGGGTAAACCAGCAGTCCGCCAAATTCCGGCTGACGCCCGCCGTCAACGAGACGGATTTGCCCTAACATTAGTTCACGATCATCGTCCAGTTGCAGACCAAACCAGTCCCACCCCTGCGCCGAATTGCCTAACGCGCTGGTGCTGAATTCATGGTCTTTCCAGGACGTCCCACTCACGGTATAGACGGCATCATTTATCGTAATCGTACCTGTGGTCAGCAGCCGTGAGAGTGAATAGTAGTAACTGGCATTGCCCGGCTCGCCACTCTTGGCGCTAAGACCTTGATTACCTTGCAGCGCCACCGGCTTGACCTGCTCCAGTCGCAGGTTCACGGCCACAGCATCCGCCACCGCCTTAATCGCCACAACCGTCGCGTCGTCATCCTGGGCCAGAATCTGCCAGTCATCCAGCCACACACGGTAAAGCGGTTCTGTAGTGGCCCCGGCTAATTCTGCCGCGCCCCGGCTGAAGCGCTGCTGGTGGTAAAATTGGTCGCCACTGACATCCGTCACGGTAAAATGCGCCATATAAATCTGGGCAGCCCGCCATTCCGAACCAGGTTCAGTTTCCGCCGGAGTGGTCGCCCTGCGAAAGATTGTAAACTGGTAGCCGAAGCGCCGCCCGGCTTCATCGGCCAGGTTACCGGTGTAATACCACCACTCGGTCTGAAAATTCGGGTGCGGGCCGAAGTCCCGTGGGAACTGCCAGTCATACAGTTCAATCGCACGGGAATAACCGCTAATGTCCATCTCCACACTATCAAATACCGCACTGGCACCGACCTCCCCGCCGCCAACATCTACCAGACTGAAGCCAGCGATGACCACCACAATGCCCACTACCAGTAACAAACCCATACGCCACATACAAGCTGACACCTTCTCATATTATCCTGCCTCTATCATGCGGCATTATAGCGAAAGTCGCAATTGTGCGGTTGTCCCAAACTCTGAGAAAACGTTGAGACACATTCCACACCTGATAGAATGGTAACGTCTTGTTTGGATGATCTGGCTGGCGTAAGATACACTGTAGTGGTAAAGCATCGGCGGGGATCGTTTAATTGATAGAAATTGAGCAGTTGCGTGGTGATAAGGGCATGATACATTAAGCCCTTAGAAAAATGATCCGAACTGCATATATCCTGAACTGAAATCCGCAAAAGCCAAATCGGGATTCCACATGGCAAAAACCGTATTTATCAGCAGCACCAGTCTTGATCTGAAGGACTACCGTCAGGCGGCAATTGATACCTGTGCCAGCCTGGGGTTCGTACCGATTGCGATGGAAAACTTTGAGGCGATGGGGGTCGGCGCGACGGAGGGCAGCAAGCGCAAGCTCAAAGAGGCCGACTTGTATGTGGGTATCATTGCCCACCGCTACGGATATGTTGAGCAAGGCTATAACCACAGTGTCACCGAAATTGAGTTTGACTATGCCGGGGAACGTGGCCTGGAACGACTGTGTTTTTTAATAGACCCCGGCCAGCCCTGGCCCGCCGAAGCCTATGACCATGCCAATGTAGCTCGGTTGAACGCCTTCAAGAATAAAATTAATAAATCAGTGATTCGGGCACTGTTCATGTCAGTTGATGACTTCCAGAACAAGCTCCTGCGGGCGCTCGTCAACTGGCAGGAATGGCGGGCGGCACGCAGCGGCGAACTCGACGCAGTGCTGGCGACCACTTCCGATGATATTCCCAACCAGCCGGAGAAGCTGATTGGACGTGGTGAGCTGACCGCTGCAGTGAACCACCTGCTTGACCGGGGCAAACGTGTGCTGCTCCAGGGATTTGGTGGCGTAGGCAAAACCGCGCTGGCGGCTGCCATCACTGCCGAACGTCTGGGAGACGACGAAGGGCCGGTGTTATGGCTGCGGGCAGGCGCGGAAGATCGGGATGGCCTATTCCTGGCGATGGTGCGGGCCTTTGACGCCCAGCATGCGCTGGCGAACGAACCCAACATCATCAATAAGGCACGGATTATCCGGTTGCTGCTGCTGGAACATGGTGTAAAATTGGTGGTTCTGGATGATGCCTGGAACGGACGAGCGCTGCACAGCATTCTCAATGTCAATGCCATCCCCAGGGGCGTGCCGGTGCTGGTTACATCGCGCTACCGTTTCGCCGGGCTGACTCGCCTGGACGTGGATCGGTTGGAAACCGGGGACGCATTGGCGCTGCTGGCCTACTACGGCCAACCGAATTGGATTTATGACCAGGACGCTCGCACCCTGTGTGAGAAACTTGGCAACCACGCGTTCGCCGTGCGCGTGGCCGGTATGACGCTCGCGCTGGATGACCTGACTCCGGGCGAACTGCTCACCCGGATCGCCGCCGAGCCGCACAAGCTGGCAATCCCCGAAGACTATGTTGAGGAAGGCCAGGCCAACATCGAAGACCTGCTAAGTGCCAGCCTCTACGATCTGGATTCTGAGGCGCGTTCGGTCTTCATGGCGTTCGGGGCGCTCTTCACATCAACCACCACGCCGGAGATGCTGGCGCTATTTCTCGAGCAAAGTGTATCGGAAGTTGAGAAAGCGCTCACCCGCCTGCAACGACGTGGCCTGGCCGAACGCATTCATGAAAATGCGGAACGGGCGGGTGAATTTCGTATCCATGACCTCGCTTACAGTTACGCCCGTGCTCAGGCCAACGAGACACAGCGCAGCCGGGGACTGGATATCTGCCTGGCGTACCTCGACAAATACCACGAACCCAAAGCTGAGAATTTCCCTGCTGTACGGGCCGAACTCGATAATTTCATTAGCGGGGCGAACTGGGCGTTGTCTGTCGGGCGCTATACCGATGTCACCTATATCGCCGATCATCTCTACCGCCAGCCAAGCGAATCTGGTACGGAAGGGTTTTTACATCTACAGGGGTATGCCCGCCTTTCCAGGAGCCTGCTCTCCCTGGCCGCCGATGCCGCCGAAGCGCTTCACGAAACGGCATCCCAGGCGCGTTATCTGGGACATCTGGGCAGTGCTTGTCGCGATTCAGGCCAGATCAAAGAGGGCATGAAATACTATCGGGCGGCGCTCAAGCTCTACAAGGAACTGGATGATTTACCGGGCATGGGGGTGACTTTGGGGCGGCTTGGCATCGCCCACCGCCTGTTAGGACAGGCGCAGCCAGCCATCACCCACCTGGAACAGGCATTGGAGATCGCCCGGAAGGTCAACGACCCACGTGCCGAGGGAATCAATTTGGCGAATCTGGGCATCGCCTACCGCCATCAGGGACAGCCCGAACGTGCGATCAACTACCTGGAACAGGCGCTGCGTATCGCCAAAGGACTGGGCAATCTACGAGGTGAAGCGATCAACCTGGGCAACCTGGGCGATGCCTACCGGGACATGGACGAAATCGAACGCGCCATCACGTTTTACCAGCAGGCCTTAGCGATTGCCAATGAGACCGGGGATAAACGTGGCAGCGGTATTAACCTGGGACGATTGGGCGATGCTTACCGGGCGCAGGGACGGTTTGATGAGGCGGCGCAGCACCTCGAAAAAGCACTGGACATTGCCCGCGAGACCGGCGACAAACGCGGCGAGGCCATCAATCTAGGGCGGCTGGGGGATACGTACCGGGAACAGGGCGACTTTGCCCAGGCCATCGGTCATCACCAGCGCGCGCTAGACATTTCCCGCGAGATGGACGACAAGCGCGGCGAGGCTTACGGGCTGACGAACCTGGGGGCGGCTTACCGGGACAGCGGCAAAACGCGGCAGGCGATCAGTCATTTCAAAAAAGCGCGACGAATCTTTGCCGATTCGGATATGACACACCGGGTCGAATGGTTGGATGAGCAGCTGCAAGCGCTCAAGTCATAGTGACGATACCCGCGAAAGACGGGAAAACGATACCGGCTGCGGTTTTTCCACTTTCCAAATTGTTGTATAATGTCAACTAGTTACCGACTGAACACCAACGTCGTGCGGGCCGCTTAAGCAGTTGTCTGCATCCGGCAAAAATTATTATGTAAAACTAACTCAAGGATTCCTGGCGCATGGCCGACCAGCAGAAGAAATCACAACCTGAAAAACCCGAATTTTCCGGTGGGTGGCACAAGCCCCAGTCTCCTGGTGGTTGGCATACTCCCGATGCCTCATCGAGTCAAGGAAGTTGGCGTCAACCGGCCCCGGTAGCGCTCCCGGCAGAACTGGAAATTGAGCCGGAGGCTGAAGGCGCGTGGCATCTTCCCAAACCGGAAGATACGGTTTTCTCTACGGAGCCGGAAAGCCCTGCCCCAGCATCGCAGGTGGGCGAACCGGATTCCAATATTAAGCCGGAAGATATGCTCTCGATCTCCGAGGCCGCCCCGGCAGTTTTGGAGCCGCTGGATGACGACGACGATGCTTTCAGTATGAGCGAGTTGGTAGCACTGGCGAGCCTGGTTGAGCAGTCCACCCTGCCCGATATTCTCCCTGGGTCTGCTGCCCCAGGTGTCGCCGCCATTACCCCGGAATTCCAGGATGAACCGGTCATATCTTCCCGCGGGCTTTCCCCGGCGGAGCGAGCCGCTATCCAGGCAGCAGGGGGGCGCACTGAACCGGTCAGTGACCTTCCCTTGATAAGCACGGCAGAAGGTTCAGCACCACAACCGCTGGAAAGACTGCGTACCGAAGAACCGGGTGCTTCTACCGGACAGGCGGGTGCCGTGAGCGGCGAACAGGCGGCGGAATACGCCCGTCTTCAAGCGCAGCGGTGGGCTTCCGGGACAGCCGGCGACGTGACCAGCCAGGGGCAGGCTACCGGCCCCGGGGAACCGACGACCTACGCGCAGGAACAGTTGGCGCAAATTCAAAAACAGCAGCCTGCTGCCGCCCCGGCACCCACAACCCAGCAGCAGGAACTCCTCCAGAAATACCGCAAGACCGAGCGTGAAGTTGCCAAACTGCGCCAGATGCTCCAGGCCGGGCAGATCACGGAGGAACAGCTACGGGAACAGTTGAACGACCTCCTGGTTCTGGATGAAAAGCGGGTGTGGTGGATGATGGGGGTTGAAAGTGATGTCTGGTATCGTTACGACGAGAGCCAGGCTCAGTGGATTATTGATATTCCCCCGGTGCTGGCCGCCGCATCAGCGACTGGCACAGCGGAATCTGGTGTAATGGCTCCCCAGCCCCTGCCGCAGTTCCCCAGCGAACCGGTTCAGCCACAGGACTATACTCAGCCCAGCGCCGTTTACCAGACACCTGCCCAGCCCGATCGGTTCGGGCAGGTCATTGGCGACGACTCACCCCTCCCGCGCCAGGTACCGGTACAAGACCCCGATCAAACATTGGTCGGGCCAAACGCGCCCTATATGTATGAACAGCGCCAGTCGGAAGCAGCCACCCAGCAGGCCTATGGCGTTGAATGGCAGGAAACGGTGGCACACACGCCAGTGGACATTGCGCCCGCCGACGAGTCACTTGGCAGCGCTCGCCAGGCCTATGATGCTGGCGCCCCTGACCAGGCAGCAAATGAAGGAACGCCGTATTTTGACCAGGTGGCGGAAGAGGAACGGCGACAGACTATCGGATTGTTTGTACGTCTGGCCGCGATTGGAGCCGGGTTGCTGGCACTGCTGCTGGCGGGCGGTATCGGCATTATTCTGCTCAATTACAGCAATATCGCCAACGAGTACCAACCCCCGATTGCGGCGCTGGCGAACTATCAACCGGCTTTCCAGACAGTGCAGATTTACGACGCTCAAGACCGGCTGATTGCCTCAATCAACAGCACCGAGGGTGGGGCACGGACGAATATTGAACTCGCAAACATTTCCCCCTTCATGATTCATGCTGTGCTTTCATTGGAAAATGAACGCTTCTTTGAAGACCCTGGTTGGGACATCGTGGCTATTGGGCGCGCCTTCATCCAGAACCTTGGTTCCGGCACCATTGAATCCGGCGCAAGTACCATCACGCAGCAGATCGCCCGCCAGTTGGTCCTGGGGCGCTATGATGTCTCGGCAGAACGCAAAATTCAGGAAGTCGTCATTGCGGCAGAAATTAGCAAGCAATATCCTAAAGCGGATATTTTGGAACTCTATCTGAACGAGATTTACTTCGGTAATCAGGCTTACGGTGTGGAAGCTGCCTCACAGTTCTACTTTGGTCACAGTGCCGAAAGCCTCAACCTCTATGAATCCGCTTTCCTCGCTGGATTAATCCAGTCCCCATCGGTCTATGACCCGGTGATTCACCCCGATGAAACCCGCGAGGCATATGGGGTGCGGCGTCAGCAGATTATTGATCGCATGGACGCAGTGTTGGCACGGATGGAACAAGTCAACTGTTTGCAATTCCCTGGCACGGGCATATCGCTCCCGCCCGAAGGCTTCTGTATCACGCCGGAAGTCGCCCGCCAACAGCGTACCAACCGTGCTGAGGTACTCGCCACTGAGTTCACAGCCCGTACAGTGAACTTCCAATATCCGCACTTCATCCAGTTCGTGCGTGACCAGGTGGATCGCCACTATGGCGAAGGCACGATGTTCCGTCAGGGCTTCAAGATTTACACGACCCTCAATTCCAGCATCCAGGATGAGGCCATCCGCGATTTACAGGCGGCGATGGCGCTCTACAACTCGCGTGATGTGAACACCGGCGCAATCATGGTAACGAACCCCGCTGATGGCGCGATTCTGGCGATGGTTGGCGGGCCGGACTTCAACAATGAAGCCATTGCCGGACAGTTGAATAATGCACTCACCTGGCAGCAGCCGGGTTCGGCCATCAAACCGGTGGTCTATGCCGCCGCGCTGGAGGGCCGTGACACCAATGGCGATGGCGTCGTTGACCGCTACCTGACACCGGCCAGCATCATTTGGGATGTCCCAACAACCTACACCAATACGGTACCGCCCTATACCCCGGTCAACTTTGACGGCGCTTTCCGCGGCCCGATTTCGGTACGTAACGCGCTGCAAAACAGCATCAATATCGCGGCGGTCAAAGCCTATGATTTCATCGGCGCAGATCGCTTCCAGGACATCGCATTAAGATTAGGACTGCAATTCCTGGATGGGGCGCAGTTCGGGCTGCCGACAGCCATTGGTGCCACGGAAGTCACGCTCTATAACATGATGACGGCCTATGGCACACTGGCTGCCAATGGCACGCGCCACGACCTGTACGCCGTCCGCCGCATCACTACTTCAGAAGGCGTGGATGCAGCATGGCCGGGGCAACCAGCGGCAATCCCTAACGCTGTGTCGGCACAGTTGGCATACCTGATGCAGAACATCCTCAGCGATGACACCTCGCGCAGCGCCGTTTTCGGTCAAGGCGGGCCGATGACGATTCCGGGCTACCCGACCAGTAATTTTGTCGCCGCCAAGACCGGCACGAGTAACGACGCCCGCGATCTCTGGACGATGGGTTTCACCAAGAATGCCGTTGTCGGTGTCTGGTTGGGGCGGCACGATAACCAGCCAACACGTGTAACTGCTGCATCAACCGCCGCTGCTCCGATCTGGCAGCGCCTTATGCAGTACTCGCTGTCTGTCCTTCCCAATCCGGCTGTGTTCACCGAAGTAGCCGGGATTCAACACTATGATATCTGCGTGGACACCGGCACGCAGCAAACCCCGAACTGTACCGGGCTGCGCAATGAAATCTTCATCGGCAACCAATCGCCGCCAGGGCCGGAAGGTGCGTTTGTACGCCAGGTCGAAATAGACTCATGGACAGGACTGTTGGCAACTGCTCAGTGCCAGAATAACAAGATTACCCAGACATTTGTGAACATCCAGGATACTGCGGCGCTCGCCTGGTTAAACGGCGCGGGCAAGGCCATTGCTCAACGCTACGGCATCACCGACCAGGCGCTGCCCATGCCGACAGCAGCCTGCGACACCAATACCGAAATCCCAATCGCTCTGTTCAACTACCCCTCCGAAGGGACGACGGTACAGGGCATTGTCAATATTACCGGGTCGGCTTCGGCCACGACGACTTTTAGCCGCTACCAGATTGACGCGGTATCGTCAGTCACCGGCCAGGCCATCCCCATTGCTGGGCCGATCACTACACCAGTGGCGTCCGGGACGCTGGGAACGTGGGATACCCGCACCCTGCCCAATGGCACCTATTCCCTGCGGTTGCAGATGTTCGCCAACAATGCTTACGCGGGCTACCTGACGCGCCAGATCACGGTGAACATTAACAACCCGACGCCAACAGCCGAACCGGTGCTGCCGACAACCGCGCCGCTGCCGACAATCGAGCCGCTGCCATTCGATACCCCGGTCGCACAGCCAACACTTAATATCGGGGGATGAGCGCGATCAGACACGATTCACCACCAACTTGTGAGATTTATGGGCGGACACACAGAGGCGCTTTTCTACACAGATGCTCTTAGAAATGCCCTTCTGAGTGTCCGAGGATTGTCCTGACGACAACCAAAGGACTACCAATGGCGACGAAACCTGCGACGGAAGCAGAGATTGTTGAGCGGTTGACTCGGTTGCCCGGATGGGAGCGGCAGGGCGACACGATTCGCAAGACCTATCGGATGGAGACCTACCTGGCCGGACTGGCCTTTGCGACGGCAGTTGGCGTCATCGCGGAAGGGCTGGATCATCACCCCGATATCCATATCGGCTGGCGCAAAGTGATAATCAGTTTCACTACCCACGATGCCGGGAATAAACTGTCTCTCAAAGATTTCATGGTAGCAGAAGCGATTGAGGCGCTGCCTTTTACCCCCGGCACATGAAAACCGTTTTATCCGGAAATCTGCGTGGTGGACTGGTTGCCCTCCCACCAACCCCCAGGCTGCGCCGCTATCTCGCGCCCCATCGGCTCATTTTCATTGCGCTATTAGTCATCCTGGGAGTTTTGCTGGGTATCCTGGGGATGGTATTTCGCTTCACGCAGGGGCCGATTCTCTACATTGGCATCCGGGCAGACGCGCCGCCGCTGACCGTCTGTTCTGACGCAGACGTCCAAACAGCCCTGGCCGCACTGTCCCCCTACCAACCTTCCGGAATGACCGGGTTCGCCGGGTTGGAAGACGGTTTCTTCACCATCAATGACGAACCTTTCCTGGTTCGTGGCGTGAACTACTTTCCAGTGTATTACCCCTGGCGGCGCTTCCTGACCGAGTCAAATCTCTCGGCCATTGATGCCGAGTTCGCGCTGCTGCGGGCGGCAGGCCTGAATACCATCCGCACCTTTCTGTGGTACGAGCCGATGTTCACCTGTCCCGGCAGCGGCGCAGTGCCGGTCGATGACGTGTTTGCCCGCCTGGATGGACTGATCCACGCGGCAGCGGCTCATGACCTCCGCATCATCCTCACCCTGAACGATACACCTGACCTGGTGAATTATCCGTTGTATGCCAATCCTGCCCACACACAGGCACAAACCGCTTTCATAGTCGAACGTTACCATGACGAGGCCGCGATCCTCATGTGGGATGTGCGCAACGAGGGGGATATTGACTATGGCACACGCGATGGGGCGCTCCTGGCGAAGTTCCCACGCCAGCAGGTGTTGGATTGGGTGGAGGCAGTCACCGGGCAGATACGCAGCCTGGATTCCAACCACCTGATTACCGCCGGATGGATGACCGACGCCGCCAGCACCGCTCCCTTTGTTGATGTCATCAGCTTTCATCATTGGTGGGACGATGCCGACCTGCGCCGCCGGATAGATGAAATCCGTGCCGTGTCTGACCACCCTATTCTCTTGGAAGAGTTCGGTTATCCCACGTTCCCGCTGCCTGAAGATGACCAGGCTGAGAGTGTTCGAAGCATTATCGAAACGGCGGAAGCCGCGCACCTGGCTGGTTGGCTCATCTGGACGGCATTTGATTTCCCTCTGGATGCTACCTGTTTACCGCCCCACTGTCCCGACGTGGAAAACCGCGAACATCACTTCGGAATCTGGCGGAGCGACTACACCCCCAAGCCCGCCGCCCAGCTTGTGGTTGAGATGTTTGGCGGGCAACACTGACCGACAGCACCCGCGCAAATTGTGAACCAATATCTGAATATCCGTTTACCACAGTTCCCACGTTGCGTGGTAAGCCGAAATCGCGCCCGAACAGGTACTTAGTCGCTATCTTTGACGGTTCATCAAGTCACCGGTTGCAGCGCCTTTAATCCGAAAGATTCATCTTGGCGATGACTTTCGTCGGGTGAATCCGCACCAGCAGTTCGCCGGGAACAGCATTCCGCCGCCCAAACGCTTCGGCACGCCCCGCCCCCATATAGCGCCCACCGATAGCCGTCGCCCAGTGCAGAAGTTCCTCCATTGAGGCATCCACAATTTCCGCCCGGCCTTCGACAATCACAAACGAAAAGGGCGGCTGCTGGTCATCCACCGTCAGCGCCACACGGGGTTCATGTGCGATGTTCTGCGCCTTCACACTGCCTTCAGCGGTATTAAGGACGAGCGTATCGCCATCCATAACGAACCAGACCGGGGCAACATGCGGGCGACCATCCCGGCGGACTGTTGCCAGCTTGCCGGTGCGCGTGCCATACATCAGGAAAGCATGGCATTCTTCCAGGGACATATCACGAGCCATCTGCGCTACTCCTTTACTTGGGCTATCTCTCATGAACGACACCACACTGTAACGCCGTTTTCTTCGGTTGAAGCTGTCCACCGCCCTTCAGAAAGCTGCCACTTCACCCGTTTTGGTGTAGCCAGTTCGCTGAACGGTTTGCCCTCGACAAAACCGAGCCGCCGCGCCAGCCCCACTGACGGCAGATTGTTGCCATCCGCGTCCCAGGTGGGAGTCAGACCGCGCTGTAATGCTGCCTCAATCATGGCCTGGCACACCGCCAGCCCTACCCCTTGTCTGTGGAAGGCTTCGACAGTCTCCACGCCCAGGTTAACCTGGGTCGCGCTCACCGTAACACTATGGCACACCCCTGCCAGAGCGCAGTACCCGAACTGCCCGCGTGCCTCAATATCCGTGTCGCCCCAGAAATACGTCAGCAGGGGCGCATAGTGGTAGATTTCCGTGTTAACCCGTGCCGCCAGCGCCGAGTCGAGCGGAAGCACCATCATGCCCGCCGGGATACGCTCCCGCCACCCGGAGACATCCCCATCGCCCCAGGTGAAGTTACGACGAGGGACAATCTCAACCCGCTCGCCCAGGTCTTGTAACAGGGCAATCTGCCATGAGTCGGACACCGCCACCAGGCCGTAAATGTGCTGGAAAATGCCGGGTTCAGCCGGGGTATCCTGGATAAACTGGCGCAATGCCGCCACCGGTTCGCCTGCTGCGAAATATTCATACGATCGGGTCATCAGCGCGGCGGTAGGCTGTTCAACCCGGTCTACAAAAATGCGTCCGGTATCTATACCTTCCAGCACCGCATCCATAAACGGCTTGTCACACCACGCCGGCAAGAAAACCGGCGCGGCATGACTGAATAACGCCGGGGGAAGTTCATAGATCATCGCATTCAAGGGTTGGCTTCCTTAGCTGACAATGTGTCCCGAATGAGCTTTCAGCAGGGAGTATGGCACAGCTTGGGACGGATGCAAAGTCGGAAGGTATAAACATGCTCGTTATGCCCCCTGCTTCATTGGTTGCCAGTGGACTACTGGACACTTGCCCCTGAACACAGCATAATTACAGACAATTAATCAGTACAGACACTGCCACGCTTGGCAGAAGGGTGAGATACGGAATGGCTGATGGATACTTTGTAACCTCAATAAGCGCTGGGCAGGTCGAAATGCTGCCAGGTATTCACCGCCGTACCATGGCGACTACCGATGAAGTCATGCTCTGTGAATTTTTCCTGGAACGCGGCGCGGTGGTGCCGGAACACAGCCACAAAAACGACCAGGTGGGCTATGTTGTCTCCGGACGGCTGGAAATGACCATTGGTGACGAGGTTTATGTGTGTTTACCAGGCGATAGCTACGCCGTCCCCGGTGGCATTCTACACAGCGCCCGTGCCCTGGTAGACTCCGTGGTGATTGACAATTTTTCGCCGCCACGAGACGATTATCGCACCGAGGCGCGTTGATCTGTCGCGGTAAGTGTAACTTTCGACCCCAATTTGCCGTATAATCTAAATAATCAACAGGTGGCAGCCACCTATCTTTTTTGGATTCACGAAATAGGCTGAAAAACAAGAAACGAAGGATTCTGTATGCGCTTACGACGACGAAATACCATCTGGCTGGGGATTATCGCAGCACTGGTGAGCCTGGTACTGCTTTCCGGGACGGCCTCCCCCCAGGTGATGGTTACACTGGTGGGGCTGTTCCTGGTGGCGCTGGCAGCCTCAGTCATTGAATTCGAGCCAACTCGCCTCTTGAAGACCACCCCCCAGGCCGCGCTCTCACGGATGCGGATGAGTCCCCAGGCACGCGAAGCAACAGAACGTGCCCGGCGACGCACGAGTTATAACCCCAGCGGACTCACGCTGCTGGATGTCGGCCTGATTAGTCTGCATTCCAGCAGTGAGGGCATGATGATGCGCCGCACCCGGAATGTGTCACTTGATGATGATGGCGTGCGCCCCTATATCACACTCTTCGTGCAGCCGGACGAAGCCGACCGCAAAGCCGTCATCCGCTTCGAGATCGTGGATCATGACGGAGAGCCGCAGTACGTCCACGAGATGAAAACCTACCTGCGCGATGGCGAACTCAATATCCTGGCTGACCATCATCTGCCGCTGGCACTGAACGAGCGTATCTCCGGAGCCGGTGACTGGGACTTAAAGGTTTCGGTGGATGGCCTGCTGGTAGGAACGCTGGTTTTTACCACGACTCCCTCTTTGCGTGACCGGGATCGCCTGCTGCGCCGCCGGGCGCAGTTGGATGATTCCGGAGATGATTCCCTGCTGATAGATGAAGCCGATGACTCGCCCGTCAGCCTGGAAGATTTACTCCGCAGTCAGCAGCGCCGCTAAAGAGGAGAGATTATGCCACGTTCACGGTCGAACCGCGTTTGGGAAATCATCATCGGTCTGTTCCTGGTCGTTTCCGGGCTGTCCGGGTTGGGGGTGGAAGCGCCACCGGCGATACTGCTTGTCCTGCTGGGGCTGTTCCTGATGGTGCGTCCGGCCCAGCAACACTTCCAGGCACAGAACCGCGTCCGGTCAGATGATGCCTATTACCCGGCGGAGCAGCCGACCCTGCATCGCCAATCCGGTGCGGAACAGGTCTATAGCCATGCCCTACAAGCAGTCAAACGCGCCGGTTTAAACCCGGATGAGGTGCCGGTGCTGCCGGTAGATATTGGTGTGATGGCCTTCAAGAGTGACCAGGAGCCGGTTGTTCACCGCACTCGCCCGGTGGAAAACGATGTGGACTACATCCAGCCCTTCGTCCAGCTTCGCCTGCCCAAAAAAGCTGTTGGTCGGGTGAAATTCGAGATTCTGGACAGCGACGGGCAGATCCTCTTCGTCCATGAGGATAACTACCAGCTTGAGCGCGGGCGCAATCTCGTGATGCCAGCGGCACGGCTGCCAATTCATGATGCCCAGGCTATGCACCGCCGTTGGGGAATGCGTGTCAGCGCCGATGGTGTGCGGCTGGCGGAACACGCTTTCCGCTGGGCCGAGTCCGAGTCGCGGCGGATGCGGCGGCACATCCAGGAAGACGGTGAAATCAGTACCGAACTGCGGGCAGCATTGGCAGAAAACCGCCTGCAAAACATGTCGCTGGACGAACTCCTGGCGTCCCAGGCGGAAGAAGACTCATCCCGCCAGCAGCAGGGGCGTTAGTCTGCTGCACAGTTGTGTACACACAACAAGGGGCCGCGAAGCCCCTTGTTTGCCTATAGTCGGATAAGATCCTCCCCTTAACGCAGCTCAAGCGCTACGTTAGCCGGGTTCGTGGGGTCAATGCGGACGTTTATCTTCATGCCGGGCTGCACCTGCGCCAGCTTAATCATCGGCACCATTGTCCGCACTGCGGCCTGGTACGCCGGGCGGTTAATCGGCTCAATATTCAGGATAAGGTTTACCATTGGATTATTGTTGACCAGCATCCCGGCATCATTCAGCGAAACCACCGTTGCCTGCGCCGATTCCCCCGTCATCAACAACTGTGTGTTCCCCCTAGTCATATTAGATACATTCCGCATAATACGGAACACGAAGAACAAAACGACAACCGTGATAATCACCGTGATGGCAATGATGATGGTGGTCATATTGCCAATACTGGCAAAAAGCGAGTCCATGATTCCCTCTCCTGGACAAAATAGCGTGGCGACGCACGCAAGCGATACTATCCAGTATATGAGTATTTTTTATGGCGCAAGACCTTTTGCCACCTTTGTCCTAATTGTCCCCGATCCAGGTTTAAAACAAGGCAGGGGAGAGCCTTAGACCCTCCCCTACCGGAAAACATAGCGGGCCTGTGCCCTCCTTATGGGCAGGATGCCTTGTTCAGTGTGTAGGCCTTCACATTGCTGTTGTCGCCCTCATTCGTCTCCGCAATCTGTCCGGCGGAGTCCACCACGATGCTAATCCGGTGTTCTTCCCCATAGTAGGTGCTGACGGTGATCGGGATCGGTCCAACATTGATGGTCTGCCCCGGTTGGATAGCCCCGAAGGCGCCCACTGTAGTCTGCTGTACTGAGCCATCCGCCGTTCGTGTATCTACTACGGAAATCGTGCCAGTGATTGTGTTGGCGGTGGTGCCGAAGTTAGCAACGTCCACAAAGACGTTAAACGTCTGGGCGCAGTTGGGTGAGGCCGGGTTGAAGGTGATATTGCCAGCAACCAGGTTCACTTGTGCCGCCGGAGTCGGCGTGAAAGTGGGGGTTGGCGGCGCGGGCGGGGATACCAGCGGCACGTTCGCCATACTTCCGCTCGCATTCACAACACTGGGCGCAATCCAACCGCGTGTGCCGTTGGGCAACAGGATGAGATACCAATTGGAACCGAAGCTGCTGATGCCCACAACCTGGGCCGATTGGCCGGTGAGCAGTGACCCCATCACCTCATACTGGGTGCTGTCACCTCGGCGAACGTTGGCGTCCACAATTGCGGTGACACGCGGCGTTGTATCGAATGCCGTAGGCGTGGGGATGAGTGTCGGCGCGACGACCTGCGGGACAGGGGTAGCCTGAATGACCGCCTGTGGCGTAGGAGTCACCGCGAAGGGCGGCGGGTTATTTTCCACCCGCAGCGGACTCACCCGGAAGTAGAATGGCTCGGCGGAAGCGATATTGATCGTCATCCGCAGTTCATATACCCCATCAGGTGCGGTAGTCGTATTCCATACACCCAGAATATCATCCTGGACAGCGGCAGCCGTCGGCAGCACCGCCGGGAACCAGGGGGCGATTTCATCCTGCGGGGATAGATCCTCCGCCAGCGGACGAAACTCGATAAAATAGCTGGTCATGCTCGGCAGATTGGCCGAACCGCGAATAGTGAACTGCCCGCGCAGCACATAGATCGGCGGCGGCCAGCTGATATGGGCATTGGGATTGACCAGTTGATCGGGAATCGGTTCAATCGTCTGTTGGGCGCTCACGGTCACGGCCAGCAGCAGCGCCAGCACAATGACACTCAGCGTGATAATCTGGTATCTCTTCATGATACTCCCTCCTGAATGATGGCAAATAGGGACAGCGGGTATATCGTCATCTATAGATGATTATAGTTCATCCTATGGGAAAGCGGGGCATAGTTCAGGACGAAAGCCCTACGCTCACACGCCTGATTGGCAACGCCCTATCGCCGTACCATCCAGGTGTAAAAAACCTGTAATGAAACGGCCGCACACTCTGGGGACGAGAATAACGAGGAGGGCAAGCATATTAGTAACAGGGCCTCATCCAGCTATGAATAACTTTTTATGAAGAATTGTGAAGTTCTATGGAAAATCCTGCACAGCCTCCCGCTCTGGTATAGAATAACAATGACAAAGCGCATTAGGTCAGAATATGTGGGAGTATTGTATGGTACTTTCCTTTCATGGTTCTGGTGCCTTTCGCGCAGTACCACCCAATGAACCAAGGTGATGTCGTATGCGAATACCCAGATTGCAGACGGATATAACCGGCATAATCAACCAGATTGAACAACTATTGATCCCCCCCCGTTCTACTGGAAGATGAAAAGATAAGCTGGATTGTACGTCCACTGGCACTGATATCCGCGTTCGGATTCGCACTGGCCGCCGGTTACGCACTGGTCTGGCCGGTTATCATGCCAGAGCATGCAGAACGTATAGTTTTAGCTTTGCTGCTATTTCTCCCAACCGGCTTGCCCCTGATACTAATCCGCAAGGAACGGATTGTGCTGGCTCGCGGCGTCCTCCTGAGTGGCGTATGGCTGATCGTCACTATCACTGTACTCACGTCAGGTGGGACACGTGCACCCATCTTCGGTCTATATATCATGATTGTGATGGTCGCCGCTTTACTATCGGGTTGGCGGTTGGCCTTCATTTCCGCGGTAATTACGATTATCATGGGAGCCATCCTCGTCCTGGCAGACCCTGCGGGCATGGTGCTTATACCTTTCGCCAGCCCGCTGAGCGCCTGGCTTTCGCAGACTACGATCATGATTGTAGTGACCGCTGCGGCCTACTTCGTGCTGCGCCAGGCCCGGCAGGCACTCAACCAGGCAGAACAGGCCTTGAACGCGCTCAATAAGGCCCAGCAGTCACTGTTCGAAAGCGAAGCGCGTTATCGCCTGATTTCTACCGTAACCTCGGATTATACGTATTCTTCACGCTTAAATGCTCAGGGTGAACTGGAACACCTGTTACTCACTGGAGCTTTTGAGACCATCACTGGCTATACACCTGAGGAGTTCCTGTCGGTTGGCGGTTGGCGTGCTACTCTGCATCCCGACGACCTGGAACAAGATGAGCGCGATATGGCCGTTCTACGGGAAAACCGGCCTATAGAAACGGAGTTGCGGACCATCAGAAAAGATGGTGAAGTCCGCTGGGTACACGTCAACGCTCTGCCGATTTGGGACGAGCAATATGATCGGCTCGTTGGCATTAATGGCGGGGTGCAGGACATCACCAAACGTAAACTGGTGGAAGAAGCACTGCGCGAAAGCGAACGACGGTACCGGGCCATCAGCGAGATGATTTCCGACTATGCCTTTGCCTATGACATCTACCCGGATGGCAGTTTCAGCTCGGCATGGATTACCGACGATTCCTTCAAGCGGCTGACCGGCTATGACTGGCATGAAATTGGCATCACATATAAGCTCTACCACCCTGAGGACGCGGCGGTGGCGCAAGAGCACGTACAGCAAACGATTAAAGGACAGTCAACAGGCGGTGAATATCGTATATTCACCAAAAGTGGGGAATTGCGCTGGTTGCATATCAGCCGCCGCGCGGAGTGGGACGAAGCAGCGGGCCGTTTCACCCGGTTCTACGGCGCCGCGCAGGACATCACGGAACGCAAACAGTCGGTGGAAGCGTAGCGCGAAAGCGAAGAGCGCTTTCGCACTTTTATCCAGCAGTCTTCCGAGTGCATTCTGCTGACTGATGAAGCGGGAACCGTAATTGAATGGAACGAGGCCTTTAGCGCCCTTACCGGATTACCCCGCGAGGAAGCAGTCGGCCAACCGATCTGGGTTATTCAGATGCAGTGTGCGCCCCCGGCTCAACGTTCACCAGCATATCTGGAGAGCATCCAAGCGAACACACTTGCCGCATTACTGACTGGCGAGTGGCCGGCATTTAACCACCAAATCGAGACAGTTATCTACCGGAGGGATGGGACATACAGGCAAGTTCAACAGTCTTTGTTTAGAATTCGCTCTCAGCTTGGCTGGTGCATTGGGGCCATCTTCCAGGATATTAGTGAACGCAAGCGGGCGGAAGATGCTGTCAAACGCAGTGAAGTGCACCTCCGGGCACTGCTGGACGCGACCACCGACGCCGCTTTCCTGATGGCGCTGGACGGCACATTCCTGACGCTGAATGCGTCGCTGGCGGATTCGATGGGGCACACCGTCGAGGAAATGATCGGCTTCAACGGCCTCAGCTCTCTGAAAGGAGAGCTGCGCGACCAACGATCAAGACGGTTCGAAGCCGTAGCACAGACCGGACAACCTGAGCGCTGGGAGGATCAGGCTGAGAATGGTGGCTGGTGGGATAACAGCGTATATCCATTCTTTTCGCCAGATGGCTCGGTGGAAGCCTATGCGATTTACAGCCGGAATATTTCCGAGCAAAAACGTATGGAAGCGGAACTTCAGGAATACGCCAACCGGCTCGAAAAACTGGTAGACGAGCGCACGAACGCGCTGCGCCATACCAAAGAACAGCTTGAACTGGTGTTGAATAATACTGCCAATGCACTGGCCTTTGCTGACCCCACTGGGGATATTTTGGTGACAAACCCCGCCTTCCGCGCCACTTTTGTCGAGCGGGGCGCGGAATCGATTGAGTTTGTGCTCTGGTCACTGATAGGCGAGGAACAGGTCGCGTTAGTCAGTGCTGCTCTGCTTAGGACTATTCATGACAGCCAGACCCAGCGCGTGGAAACCCGTATTATTTCAAAAGAAGGTCATGAAAAAGACATTGACCTCGTGTTAATCCCGGTGAGTGTCACGGAGGATGCTTCCCGGAATGGTGTGCTGTTGAGTGGGCATGACATCACCCAGATGAAAGCGGTTGAGCGCTTCAAAGCCCGTTTTGTGGCTGATGCGGTCCATGACCTTGCGACACCGATTGCCGGGCTGAGTACCCGCCTGTATCTACTCAAACGCACCCCGGAAAATCTGGCGAACCACCTGAGGGCACTGGAAAACCAGGTGCAGCACCTGCGTAATCTGCTGGAAGATTTACGGACTCTGTCGCAAATTGACCGCCAACAGATTACACTGATGCTAGAAGCGCACAATGTGAATGACCTTGTACAGCGCGTGTATGACATCTATGAGCCGGTGGCGCTCGATAAACAGCAGTCGCTCGAACTCAATATGACTCCGACTTTGCCACCAGTTGCGCTTGACCAGCACCCGTTCCATCTGGTGCTGGTGAATCTGGTTTCTAATGCCATCAACTATACGCCTGAGCGCAGGACGATTCGTATTGAGACTGAGGCGAGCAAGCATGATGTTATTGTGCGCGTGATTGATGAAGGTATGGGAATCGGCGAAGAAGAGCTCCCTCACATTTTTGAGCGATTCTACCGCACGTCGGAAGCCCGTCAGACTCGTTCGGGTGGCACCGGGCTGGGGTTGGCAATCACCAAAGAAATTATTGAAATGCACGGCGGTTCAATACGGCCACCAGCCAGGTAGGGCAAGGGAGTACCTTCACGCTGCGGCTGCCAATTTGAAATCTCCAATGCCTTGGGCAAGGTACGATGATATGGTGACAGATGCTGGCAAAATCCGTATCATTCTGATAGATGACGACGACACAATTCATGACGAAATCGGTGGGTTGCTCCAGGCACTCGACGAAATACAACTGGTTGCCCAGGGGCGCAATGGGCAGGAAGCAATTACGCTGTGTGACCAGTACAAAACCGATATTGTCCTCATGGATATTTCGATGCCCGTGATGAATGGAATTGACGCGACCAGAGCAATCATGGCACGCCACTGGGAGACACCCAGACCATCCAGAGTATGATCGCGGCGGGCGCTAGCGGTTATCTCCTCAAGAACGCGCCCCCGGAAGAACTGAAAAGCACCCTCCAGGCAGTATACGGTGGTCAATTCGTTTTTTCAGCAGATGTGATAAAACCGCTACCCCGTCCCCAGGGAAGTCTCCACAGGATTACGGCCTGACTCGCCGCGAGATGCAAATCCTGCACGCAATGGGTGATGGGCTGAACAACAATGAAGTTGCCAACAAGCTGTATATCAGCACGTCTACTGTCCGTTTCCATGTTACCAACATTATCAAAAAACTAGGGGCGGAAAACCGCACGGAAGCCCTGGTCATTGCCGCCCGTGACCATCTGATCTAAGGCGGGGTTTCGTATTCCGGCACATAGTACCCGACAGTGACCACCACCACAGATACATCCCCTGCCAGGTCGCCCACCTCAAATCGCAAATCGAGCCAGTCGCCCTGGCGTAGTATCACGATGTCGCCGTCCGCCACATTCAATCGGGAGTCATCCGCATAGACTGGCACACCGTCCACCAGCAGATAGAGCGCATCCAGGGTAGTCGTTTCGTCTTTTTCCTCAGCTACACGCAGGTGTATCGCACCATCTGTCACATAGGTCGTATTCAAGGGAGTGACTTCCAGGCGCTGGTTACCCGCCCCGCGCAGATTCCGCAGAATTTCACTGGTGCGCTGGTAGTTCGTGCCATCGAAAACATACAACCAGGGACACGCCCAGCCGTTCGCGTCGGTCATAGCTAAGGTGAGTGCCGTCGTTTCCCCGGCAACCAGTTCGACGATCCGGTACTCGGTGGATGCCCCACCCCCGGTAACGCCCGGCCACAACAGGACATCGTCTCCAACTTCGGCCTCCTCACGGGAGAGTGGCCCGGCCAGGAACGCTGCTGCCACTGCATAAGTGCCGGGTTTGAATACCCCGCTGAATACCCCACCCGGCGCTTCATACAGGTAATCCAGCGCCCACTGGTATTCCTGCCGGTTATCACGGATGACCATCCCGCCCTCAACCTGTGGCTCAATGCTGGTGAAAATCCAGCCCGGCGAGTCAGTTCTGGCGGCCAGGGTTTCTGGCAGTACCAGCACGACATGACGGATATTCCCGGCATCTGGTCTGTAGCCAAAGACCTCGGTATAGAAATCACCTTCATATTGAATGTCTACTGTCAGACCGGCACGGTCAATGCGATTATTCGCCAACCAATCCAATGGGAAACTACATGCGATCAACACTGAAAACACGATAATCACCCACAGCCAACGACGCAACATGCTTCACCCCCTGCTCTTCATATCCTTATCATATGCAAAAAACAGCCTGCACGAGACAACTCGTACAGGCTGCTGTCATACTGCTGACCCGCCGGGTTTAGCTTCCGGTGGTCACAAGCAGGCCGAACTCAGCTGGCTGGTCAGGGACGTACATCCCGTTGTAGACCCAGAACAAGTACACACCTGTCACCGGAAAAGCAGTTTCATAGGTGACTGTTCCTGGTGTGCCGCCGCTGACATTCATGAAGAACCCGCCACCACCGCCACCACCACCGCCAATACTAGCGGATTCCACTGCCGGGACATTTGGCCCCTGCACATTCATATTGGGCGCGTAGGCTTCGTTCACGCTGCGCAGCGTGATCTTCACCGTCTGCCCGGCGACGCCATTTAGCCGGTAGACGGTCTGGGTAGTATTCTGGTCAATGCGGCCAGTGGCTTCTACGCCGGGTTGCAGCGCCGGAATCTGGGAGAGTTCCAGAACGACCACATATGTACTGGAGCCGGTTGCGCCGGTGCCAGTAAGATCACTGCGGCGGAGTCCCAGCAGGAACTGGCCGTCTACGGGCAGTTGCAGCGGATCAATCGTGAATGCGCCGGTCTTCCCGGAAGGATCAAAATAGCTGGTGCTGCCTCCATTGATGTTATATCCGTTCGGGTCATAGATGGAGACGTCAAAAGGCTGTCCATCCGGTGATTGCTGTCCAGTCAGGCGAAGCAGGTCACTGCTTGTCCCGACAAAACTGTAGTAGTCCGTTGGGTTGTTATCATCCAGCTGACCACTAACAGAATCGCCAACGGCTAGCGGCGCAATCTCTAGCGGCTTGACCTCCAGTGAGAGATGGGTCGGCATGTGCGGGCCGGCTATGTTGGGGTCACGACGCACTGTGAACAGGTAGTTGCCTTCCACCGGCAGTACCAGCGGATCAAGGCTGACACGCACACTGTTGTTATGTGTCAACTGATTCACCCACACGCCACCAGGGTCGCGCACTTCAATGATAACCGCCGTGCTGCCCTCACTCACGCGACTGATAAGCGATAAAACGGGCGTCCCTGCGCCGCCCGGTATTTGCAGAAATACAGTGGATTGGCTGTCGGTCAGGTCAACAGAAACCGTCTCCCCTACCGCAAATGTTGTGACTGCGGCCTGGTTGACTACCAGGTTATACGTGCCGACGCTGCCGCCCGTACCTTCGCCACAGCAGCGAGTCGCCACGACGGTATACGTCCCCGTTTCCGCCAGGGTATACGGCCCAAGCAGTGAGTTGAGATTGCCGCCGCTGTCATCATCCATATACAGCGGGTTGCCGAGTGGTGAGAGCAGTTCAACATAGCTATCCAGCCCACCACCGATCGCGGTCATACTGATCGTGATGATGTCCCCAGCCCGACCGCTAAAGGCATAGGATACTCTGGGATTTTCACTGGTGATTTCACCGATAATGACCTGGCCGAGGGTAATTGTCCCCCCATCCTGGGCAAAGGCCGGAAATACACCCGCCAGTAAGACCAGTGCCAGGCTGATGAACAGCAAGGCATTACGACGAATACGCATATAGTTTTACACTCCCCATGAGTTGATTCTGCCAGTGAGCGGCGAATTCCGCGAAAGAACACTGGGCAGTTGTTACAGTCATCATTATGCTCCCGATTAGTGTTTTTCGTAAATACGCCTGCCTGACGCTTGCCCTACGTGTGAAAAACGCAGGCTGTCCTAGTACCACAACAACAGAAAACCCCACACGAATGTGGGGTAAGATATGGCATTGTCTGATCGGGGAATTTACAGCCGGAAACCGGTTTAGCGAGTCGACGCCGGACGTAGCCCATCAGCTTGACCAGAATGCATCTTAGCAGCAGCAGTTTGGTTACCCGTTGAGCGCACGACCTTCGAGCATAAAAGACGATAATCTGTGCTAAACAGGCGTCCGCCTCCATCCTTAGGCGGCAGGTACTTCCAGGGATTTGTGCAGCGTGAACCAAAACGTACTGCCCCCAGAATCGCTGAGAACACCGACTTCCCCACCCTGGTTTTCAATCAGCAGTTTGGCGGTGGTCAGGCCAACACCCGTTCCGGCTTTTTTCAGCGCATGGGCTTCCAGGCGGACGAACGGTTCAAAAATTGAGCTGAGCTTGTCTGGCGGGATGCCCTGGCCGTTATCCTGAATCGTGAACTGCACACTGCCATTCAGATTCACCGCCCCGATGGTGATGACCGGCGGCATCCCACCATATTTACAGGCGTTGCTGATGAAATTCGCCCAGATATGCTGTACCCAGGTGGGGTTAGCCTGAATCGGTGACAGATTATCAAGCGGCGTGCTGAAGCGGATCGTGGCTGACGAGCGATCAATCAGTTCCTGTAGGCTTTCAATAGTATTGTTCAATGCTTCCTGCATATTCACCGCCACAGTCTCGACAGGTGCCATGCTTCTCACCTGGGCGAGAAGCAGTATGCTGGTGATCCAATCGTTCATGCCCCAGCTTGTATCAGAAATGCGTTTCAGCTTGGCGGTAATCTGGTCTTTGTCCAGGCGATCGAGATAGTTATAGAGCAGACTGGCTGTCGAGATGATCGAGGTAATTGGCTGCTTGAGATCATGCACCAGGGACTGCATCTCAACATCTTTATCATGCAGCCGTTGTTCCAGCACTTTGACCGTCGTCGCCAATGCATCATTCTGGCGGTGAAGAAAAATGCTTTCGATCACCGGAGCCAGAATCGAGCCGGCGAACTCAATCATGGTTTTGTATTCATCAGAAAACGTGTGCGGGGTGCGCCACAACACGCTGACTACTGCACTGATATTCTCGTGCCGCTGCACCAGGATGTGATAAAGGGAGACAATGCCCTGCTCCTGATGAAACCGGCGCGATTCGCCGGTAAAAAGGGCAAAATCCTCCAGGCTTTCGACAAACATCGGCGGCCCATAGCCGAGAATCCATATCTGGGCAAGCGAGTCATCGTCTATATGAATGGTTTGCTCCCAGGGGTCTACGTCACGCTTTGACCAGAAGGCCTCTGGTTCGAGACGAGGTAGCCCATCGCTGTCAAATACACAGCGGCGCAGCGCGATTATGTCGCAGCCTTCATTCGGGGGGAATTGGACCAGGCTGTCGAGCAGTTCGGTGGTCGTTTCGGAACGAAGGATATTTCTTAAGAAGTCAAACAGCATGTTGGAATTGGTCGGTTTTGCCAGGTAGGTACTCAATTGGTCGTCATCCAGCATAAATTCATCCCGATTTTTTGTTAGAAGTTACTCAGTTGAGAGAGAAATTCTGTTTGCGCAGGAGGATTAAGCCCCCTACCCTTTCAGACACCTGCGTAAGTCCTAGCTTGTATAGATTTCAGGCTAACCCCGTTCTGGTAGTAAATCCAATTATAAATGAAGTACTTGGCATTATGATACCCAGTTGTTTATAAAGTCTTTGCCTGAGCCAGCCCACCGCGGCATAATAAGCAATATATGAGGTACAGGAGTACAGACATGAAACGCTGGTTTTTCCCCATCGTGAACGCGATGGTGTTTGTTATGCTGTTTGCCGTTATCGGCTACTATCTGTTTGATATTGGCCGCTGGGCACTTGTCGGACTGGTCATTGGGCTGGGCGCTGGGCTGGCGGTGGAGTTCGGGCTAGGGGCATTGGGTGGGTGGATTTACCGCCGGCGCATTACGCTGGCTGTCCTGGTCGAAATCGTGCTCATCATCGCTTTTGTTGGGCCGTTCATCGTAATTTATGCGCAAACCACGCCACAGCATTATGCCGTATGCTGTATAGAAGACAGTGGGTTGGGAAATCGGGTCGAAGCTGTGAAAATCCCGGTAGCCGACGGTGAAACGCTGGCAGGCTGGTACGCACCGCCGGAAGATGAAACCGGCGCAGTGGTGATCGTATTACATGGCAGCCAGGGCAACCGTAAAGGGTCGCTCGATCATGCGCGGGTGTTGCATGACGCCGGATATGGGGTGCTGGTGTACGACCAGCGTGCCAGCGGCGAAAGCACCGGCGAACGCCAGTCTATCGGCCTGTACGACCGGCGTGACATCACGCCGATCATAAATTGGCTGGCCGCCCGCCCTGAGGTGGATAGTGAACGTATCGGCGGAGTCGGACTGTCGCTGGGTGCACATATCCTGGTCATGGCTGGGCCGGATGAGCCGCGCCTGAAAGCCATCTGGGCCGATGGGCTGGGCATCAGTGCGGTTGACGATTTCCCGCCGCATGAGGGTTTAGCGGGGACTTTCATCGCGTTCATTAACCAGCAGGCCATCTGGTTGGGCGGACTGTATCTGGGCGAGCATCCGGTTGCATTCAAGACGCTGATCCCGCAGATTGCGCCTCGCCACCTGATGCTGATTACCGGCGCCTTGGCCCCGTATGAACCGATTATCAACAGAGCGTATGAATCGTTTCTGGGAGAAAATGGGGCGCTGTGGGTGGTCGAAAACGCCGGGCATATTGGCGGGTTGTACCAGAATCGCGAAACGTATACAGCCCGTATGATCGCGTTTTTTGACGAGGCGCTGCGCCGGTAAGCAAACACAAGAGCGCCGATGATGGCGCTCTGTGATCGTGCGGGATAATTTGGGATAAGTCCACTGTTTACGGGGATTGTGAAACAGGAAGTTCTGATTCCTGGCGGAACAATAGGCTTAGGCCCACTGCCCCGTGCAGCACTACCGGCTCGTTCATTAGTGTGGCTTTCGTCAATCGGTTTGCTGATGAAACCGTTGAAGCCAAGGTCCCGCACCCTGGGCATCGCAGCCGACGCCGAAACGCAGGGCTTTTGCCGGGCGGTGATCGGGCGGTAATTATCGCAGAAGATAAACAACCACTATATGACACACAGGTAAGAGTATCGGCGCTGTAGATAATTCTAATAGAGTAAACTCCTATGCAGAAAACTACATCCAGGAAATTTGGAATATCTATCGTTTGGCTGCTAATCTTATTTGCAGTTGCATCACTTAGAATCGCTGCTCAGGATTTCTTCGACCAACCTCTCGCATCGGTGAATTTTGGGGCTGATATTAGTCATATTGCCTGGCATCCTGGAGGGGATATTGTAGCTGTGGCAAGTTCCCAGGGCATCTATGTCCTCACCGATACGCTCCAGGCTATTACCCAACTTCATCAAAGTGACGCGATGTCATCGGTAGCCTGGAATCCGTCAGGCGATCAACTGGCTGTCGCCTATGATTCAGGAATTGAAATCTGGAATTGGGATAATTCAACCCAGACATTCACATCCATGGAGGGTGCGCTTCAGCCAGACGGTAGGGACACCAAATTGGCCTGGAGTCCAAATGGGCTGCAATTAGCCTCCATCAGCCTCACCGATCCAGCCCTTTCGCTTGGCGGCACGACGCTCGCAATTGGCACGGTGGAAATATGGGATACGATCTTATGGACTTTAGAGTGCACCTTGGATGACCAGTACATTGTGGATACCCTCCATTATGGTGCTGATCTGATGGATTGGAATCCACAGGGCTTGCCAACACTGGTGATTGTTGGGAACCAAGGACGATTGGATGCAGGCGATATAATCGTATCTTCGGAGCTTGCCGCCTTCTTTATCAATACAGAAACAGGGACGACAATACAATCTATACCGCTTTTCGGGCCATTCGCCTATTCAGTGGGCTGGCAGCCAACCGGCAATCTCATTGGTGTTGGAGGAGATGTTGGGGTTGACATTTTCGATGTAAATACACGCAGTCTTGTGACCGGATTTCCGGTAGGTCTGAACATTCAAGTGATGAATTGGAATCCGGATGGGCAGACGCTGCTGGGAGACAACATCGTCTTCAGCCTGCCAGCACAACGGGCACTTGGGATATTTGCTTCAACGGCGGAAGTCGTCACAGGGGAATGGAACCCAGATGGGAAGACTCTCATCTTCGCTGGCGGGAATGGCGATCTCCAAATCGAAGACCCCTATCTAATGCCAGGGTTTGACGTAACCCCCACCATGACTCCGCTTCCCAATCCCACAGTCCCCCCGCCATTCCTCAGGCATGACGACCCGTGTTCCTGAATGACAATTCGACACCTATCCTTTTGAACAACCAGGGTATATGGCGTACACTCTGGATATTCCACAATCTGAGAGGATTCCCGCAATGTTGACCATCAATGAAACCCGCTTCCTGAACGATCTTGACGCCCTGGCGCAAATCGGCAGCACCGGCGATGGCGGTGTATCGCGTCCAGCCCTTTCACCGCAGGATGTGGCCGGGCGAGACTGGTTCCGCCAGAGAGTGATCACGGAAGGGTTTACCTTCCGGCAGGATGGCGCAGGCAACCTCTCCGCCGTGCTGGAGTCGGGCGATCCAGCGGCGAAGACCCTGTTGATCGGCTCGCACCTCGACAGCGTCGTGAATGGTGGGCGCTTCGATGGCGCCTTAGGCACACTTGCCGCGCTGGAAACGCTGCGGGCAATCCGTGATTCCGGATGCAAACTCCCCTTCCATCTGGAAGCCATCTCATTCACCGATGAAGAAGGCACATTGATGGGACTGATGGGCAGTTCGGCGCTGGCCGGAACGCTCACCCGGCATGATCTGGAACACCCGCGCGGCGGGCGCGAGGCGCTGCTGGCGGGGATGGCACGGGTTGGCATCACCAACGCAAGTGTTCTGGCGGCGAAACGTGACCCGGCAACACTACTGGGTTATATCGAAGTACACATCGAACAAGGGACACGGTTGGAAGAGGCGGGACTCGATATGGGCGTAGTGACGGCCATCGTCGGCATTCGCTCGCGCTTACTGCGATTTACGGGCACGGCGGCACACGCCGGGACGATGCCGATGGATAAGCGGCAGGATGCGCTGTGGGGCGCAGCAGCCTTTGTCACACGGGCGCGGGCGCTGGTGCTGGAACGCTATACTCCAGGCGTGGTGAATGTCGGGCGGCTGAGCCTCGAACCGGGTGCGTTTAACATTGTGCCCGGTGTGGCTGAACTCGCGCTCGAGTTCCGGCATGGCGACACGGCGCTGCTGGATGCGATGGAAACCGATCTGACCGCAACCGCTGAATCCTGTGCCGGTGAATTCGGACTTGGACTCACCATCATTCGCCTGGATGACAAAGCCCCCGCCCCTATGGACGCGGGGCTGATGGCCGCCATTGAAGGCAGCGCAGAGAGCCTCGGCCTGCACCACACCCGGCTGATGAGCTTCGCCGGGCATGACGCCCAATCTACGGCGCAGATTATGCCGAGCGCGATGTTTTTTGTGCCCTCGGTGAACGGCATCAGCCATAACCCGGCGGAATATACGAGTCCGGCGGACTGCGTGAACGGCGCGAATGTGCTGCTGCATGCAGCGCTGGCGATGGCGGGCTGATACCGCCCTGGTGGGATTGCTGCTACCCCACACCCAACCCGGCGATGAGCAGGTCGAGCGCGAGTTCCGGGCTGATCTGCCCGGTCTTCATCTGAAAATCGGTCTCAAAGAGACTGTGGTAGATGCGGTCAAGCTGTTCCAGCGAAAAGCCCCGGCTTTGCTGTGCCATCTTCTTGGCAACAAAGGGCGCCATACCTAAGGCCGAGGCCATATCTTTAGGGTAGCCGCCTGCGGCCAGAAACTCCTTCGCCAGGAGCAGCAGGCGGAACTGGCGCACGATCATTCCGTAAACGCGGAAGGGGTCTTCATCTTTCTCCTGCAACAGGCGGTGCAGCTGCTGGAGCGCAGCCTGCGTGCGGCCTTCGGTCATGGCGTCCACCATGTCAAATACCCGCGCTTCGGCCAGGTAGGGCGTCAGTAGATCTACATCGGCTTCGGTGATAGCGCGTTCGCCATCCACATAACTGATGAGTTTGACAAGTTCGGCATCGGCCCGCCCCAGGTCACTTCCGGTTACGGCGGCCAGCGCGACGGCTGCACGCGGCTCAATCTCCGCCCCATAAGCCTCCTGAGCGCGTTTGAGAATCCAACTGGTGGAGTCTTTAGGGGCGGTAAAGCTTTTTTCGTAGCCTGTTTCGGTATCCTGTGCGAGTTTGACGAGTTTGTTTTTTTCGGAAAGGGGTTCCCGCTCAACAAAAATCAGCCGCGCCCAATCGGGCAGGTTGGGCAGCGCTTCGACCAACTGCTCGACGGCTTTTTTTGCCGCTTCGCCCGCGCCCCGGCGTGTGATGACAGCCAGCATCCCCTTGACGATGACCATACGTTTATCAGCCAGGAAGGGGTAGGAACTGACGGCGTTGATGATTTCCGGCACAGAGGCGGTTGTGCCGTCAAATTCACTGGTATTCAAATCTCCGTTATCGGCCTCATTCATTTTCGCCCGGAATTCCGCCAGCGCCTGTTCCAACGTGAACAGATCGTCGCCATGCAGGATGTAGAACGTTGGTGCCGGTTTGCTCATTGTTTCGCTGCCTGCTTAACTCGAACGGGTGGAGACGCGGTGCAGCACAACCGGCGACGTAGTGAACGGCAGGCGAAACTGGCGGCGCTGTACCCGCAGCACTTCCAGGTCTTGCGGGTCGCCATCAGTAGTGAACAGACGCTGCAATTCCATGCCCAGTAGTGGCGAAAACAGGATGACGGCCATCATCACCAGCATGACAGTTGGCAGGCGGTTGAACGACGCCCGGCGGTTAACTCCGCCCAGGCCGATTAACCCAACCAGACTGGCAAGAAGACCCGTCGTCAGCAGGTTTGTACCGCAGTTGGGATGAATCGCCAGGCCGTGTTCGCCGTCTTTCATACGGCGCAGGGCTTCGTTCACAGCGGCCTCGACATCGCTGGTGGCGACTTGGCCCAACAGAACAAAACCAGTTTCATCACTGCGCCCGGAAAGGCTGACGTGCTTACGGGAGAGGACGTGAATCGTGGCATGTTCCAGGCCGTGGTTACGGCGAGTGCGCCGGATGACCGGTAGGGACAGCACCGGAGCACTGTAGCGGGCTAATTGTTCCAGCATGGGCGGGTTTCCTATCTCATGGACAAGCCCCTATTATAGCCTACCCGCCCGTGAAAGCTAAAGCGTGCGCCTGATTTTTAGCGGCTACCCTGCCTGGCTATGGGCAACTCGTCTTGGTTACACCAATTTGCCCTACCGAAGTGATGACGGTGAACGTTTTGCCGCAATCGGCTGGCGGATTGTTCGCATCCGTACCCAGTTGAACGGTTACACTCCAATTGCAGCCATCAAAAGACACATTCCCCGAGTAATCGTAGCTATTTGGCGTAGGAGTCACCCAATCCCGCAAAGTGGCGGATGGCCTCGAACTTGCGTGTCCGCTCACGGTATATTGCCAGCCATTTCCTGACGATGCGCCGGTAATGCCAGGGGCAGGGCAGGACACCGGTGGCGGTTGTGTACATCCCTCACCTGCGCAGGATGTTGCGGTGGGATCACCCGGCGCAATGGGAGATGGCTGCGCTGTCGGTGGCGGAGCAGGCGGCTGCTTGGGCAGATACAGTGTGTTCCCTGCGATGATGTTGCTGGATGGCAGGCAGTTGGCGGTCATGATCGCAGCCACACTCGTCCCCGTATCGACTGCTAACTGCCCCAGGGTATCACCGCTGCGAATCGTATAGGCGACCCAGCCAGACCACGATGCCGGTTTAGTCGGCACGCACTGTGCTGGCGTGAGTGTAGGCGCAGGCGTATTTGTGACAGCGGATTGGCCCCCAATCGCCGGCCCAATCGTGTTTGTCGGTGAGGGCGTCACAGTCGGAGTTGGTGTGGCGCTCATCTTGGTCAGGTCAACCGTCGGCGTCCATAAGGTTGCGGATGCGGTGAGATTGGCCGCATACCGGGTGGCGGTAGCGATAACCCCCTGCGTTGCCGTCCCGTTAGGCGTTGCGGTCACCAGGGGCGTCACTACACCAGCGGGACGCGGGCGGCGCGTCGGTGTCAGGCGCACACTGCCGGGCGAGTCCGGTGCATCCAGCGGGCGGGGCGGCGATGGCTCAAACGTAGCCGTATTGGGCGGTACTGGTTGTGTCGGGGCGGGTGGCACGGTTACAGGTGGTAGCAGTGTATCCGGCAGATTGTCCACATCCACCACGCTGGCCGCTAACCAGACCTGCTGACCGTCCGCGTTTTCCACCAGATACCAGCGGTAAGCCCTGCTGATAATCGTAAAACGCTCACCTAGATAGGCGTAGCTGGCAACCTCATAGACTGTCCCTGGCCCACGCCGCAGATTGATAGACGATTCCCGGACGATAGCTACAGGCTGACCGGCACGGTTTGCGATGGCCGTCGCGGTAGGTGTAACCGTTACGCTCGTTTTCGTCTCTTCCGGTGAAGGTGTGTATGTCAGTGTAGGCACAGGAGAAGGGGCATTCAGAAAGCCTTCGCCGTACACCGGGTCTCTGCCCTGAAACTCACTATCGTCGCCTGTAGCAAAATCGAGTATGAAACTTTGTACTTCTTCCTGTCCAAAATTGGGGTTGGCTTCTCGCACCAGCGCGGCAAAACCGGAAACCACGGCTGCGGAGGCGCTGCTGCCGATAAAGAGTCGCCCATCTGCCAGTTGGATTTCACCCCTTGCGGCTAAATCGGGCTTGATCTCCGCCCCAGCCGGCCCCTGAGAACTATACGGGGCGATGCGACTGCCCTGCATGACAGCTACCGTGAGCGCCTGCGGGCTGTCTCCTGGCGCGGCGATTGAATCGTCTTGTTCCGAGCCGGTGACAGACGCATACTCCACATACAGGCTAAACAGGCTGTCTACGGGATGGCCGCTCATATTGCGAACCTGGATGCCAAATCCATCCTGCATATCGAATACAGCATACTCAATGCCGGTGCCATCCGCTTCTGCGGTCGTGGATTGCACACTTTCAGCAATCTGTTCGCCCGTTTGCGGATCGGTAATCACCAGGTCGAGATCAACTGGACTGTCTGGAGTGCTTTCCCAGGCCAGCATGACTGTGCCGGAATAGTGTCCGATTGGCGCGAAAGCCAGCACCTCGTTATAGCCCTCGACACGGTAACGGTTGATACGTTCAAACTCATGGAGATGATTTTCATTATCATCCGTGAAGAACTGCTCAAAACGCGCCCCGGCGAAGTTGCCCCCCGCTTCAACCCAGACAATATTACGCTCGGCAGTCTCGTTCACCTTCTGCGACCATCCACTGCTTTCATCCAGCCGCAATACCGGCGCACCGGCAGCGTGGCTGATAACCGTGACATGCTGCGCGACCAGCCAATCCACACAAGAAGTAAACTCATCATAGGTCGCATACCGGCAGGCGAAGAGTTCTGCGCCCGGCGCGACCCCGTGAATAACTTCCAGGACATCGCGACCACTGGTCAGGTTGTCGGTGTTGTAGCCGGCCAGAGCATCTTTGGTCACGACGGGAAACGGCAGGTTAGCCATATCCCCGAAGTGATGGTCAAGCACGCCGATTCGCTGTCCCGCGCCCACCCAACCGGCAGTTACCCACGCCTGGATGCCGGTCTGCACCAGGATATTTTCTAAAGAATCCGGTTGAATCTCACCCAGGTTACTGAATCCGTTCTGGTTGATCGAGATAACGGAGGTGGGTATAGGTGTTTGGGTAGGCGTTGGCGGAGGCGTTGGGAGCGGAGTCCAGGAAAACACACAGTCCGCAATGTTTCCGTCACAGAGTTGCCCGATAGATTGCCCATTAAGCTGAATGGCGATAGCCTGCGGACTATTTGCGACGAAATCATACCAGAACACATCGGTCTGCGGGATCACCCGGATTACAGGGAACGGTAGGCACGTCGACGGCGTCGGTTCGGCGGTTTCGAACAGTACATAGATATAACACGTTTTCGGAGAAGCCATGCCGCCATTCAACGACAGTGCCTGAAAATTCGAAACGGGGGATATGCTTTGTGTGACCGTGCGCAGCTCAAGACCGGCAAGCAAAACCGGCACATCCGCTGGATTATAGATCGCCAGAGAGTCGCGGCTTCGTATCAGGTGCAGCGTCACACTGCTGCCAGCATCTTGTCCGGAGGTGGCGCTGCTCAGGAGCAGCGTGAGCAGGAAAGAGGCCAATACGAGCGAAAACACAGCATATTTTTTCATCAGACTTCTTCACAATTACGAAATGATATTTAGCGAACGAGTATATCAGCTTTTGCGGATCATACCCAAACCCTATCACGTTATAGCATTCACCGGCTGACATCCCTTACTTAACGAAACAACCAGCGCGGTGGCTGGCTGTTTTTGGTTGACTATTCGATAACGCGATACATCTGGTCGGGTGCGAGAATCGCCGGGAAGCGTGCTCGCAGCTTTTCACGGGTTGTGTAGCACAGGTGGCAGGCATCGGCGTACCCGAAATCGGGTGTCAGATCGTAGCGGCGGGTCAGTTCCGCCGGCCCACCCGCCAACAGTGGGCCGGTGATCGGATGGGAGTCCGGGTCGAAAGATGCCCAGATTTCGCTTAGCGGCGTCTCAAACAGGTTGCCAAGTGTGATCCCCTGGCAGATATGCAGATAGCCGAAGGGGTCAACATGCACCCGCCCTGGATCGCGCAGATTTTCATACGGGCAGGTTGTGAAGGTCTCCCAGGCACGTTTTGCCGCCCGTTCACTCAGTTTGACCGCCGCCCGCCCCCGGTACATCACTCTGGATTCACTCTGTGGGAGCTGCCCGACTGCCGGCGCCGCACTGACTGTCTCCGGTTGGGCGACGCTGATCGTGCCGAGGGGGATATGCAGGTAGGTCGCCGCTTCCTGGGCGTTTTGCACCTTCTGCCCATACTGCTCGTCCCAATGATAGACATCGCTGCTCACCGAAATGTCCGCCAGTTTGCCGGCAAAGGGCTTCAGCCACTCGATAGCATCCTCAACACAGGTCGCCCAGAACGCATTCGAAACGATCCCAACGGTGAACCCGGCTTCGACGGCTTCCTCCACGCCTTTGACCAGAATCGGGTAGCACAAGAACGGCTCGCCCCCCTCAAAATAGATTTCCTTGACCGTTCCCAGTGCCTGCCCCTGGCGCAGAATCTCGCGAACCTGCTGTAAAGTCATTGTGCCGGTTTGCCAGGGGCTGCTCCACACGAAACAGTGGTCACATTCGAGCGTGCATTGGTAAGTGAGTAGCAAATGGAGGCCGGTGAGTTTCATGGTATTCCTCCGTGATGAGTATTTTCTCAATTGTATAACGAGATTCGTGTATGGTGGAATGCGTTTACAGCCGCGCCAGTGCCAGCGCCATGACCGCCGCCCAGGCCATCACCTTAAATTCCCCCGTCAGCAGCGCCGCCTCAACTTCCGCCCGGCTGAGAAATAGGAGTTCCTGTTCTTCCAGATCATCGGCGTCAGGGTCGGTCATACGCCGCGCCCCCTGTGCCAGGAAGAGCGTGCCTTTACCCGCACCACGATTGGCGTCTACGGTGTACGTGCCTAAATCCGTCCACTGGGCCGCTTCATAGCCGGTTTCTTCCAACAATTCGCGTTGGGCGGCGGCCAGCGGCGTTTCCCCTGGCTCGATATAGCCACCCACCGTCGCCAGCGACACCCGCTTGAGGGCGTATTTTGTCTGGCGGAAACACAGGAAGCGCCCGTCTTCGGTGACAACCGCCACGTTGATATAGTCGGGCGTGACGACCCAGGGCCAGTCGGGGACGACCTGCCCGTCCGGCAGTTCGACGCGGTGTTCTTCAACAGTGAGAAACTTGCTGTAGTTCAGCACAACCTTACGGGCAAGCGTTTTCCAGGGCTGCATGGGTGTACTCCGTGTTGGGGGTAGATAATGGGGGCAATCACGAGGCACGATCAACCGACTGCGGATCAAGTTGGCGCACGAACGTATGGACGAGTTGGCGCAGCGCCGCGTCCTGGGGAACATCTGCTGCTAACCAGTTCGACCCATCATGCACGGTAATGCCAACCAGGGATTCATCGCTGATACGGTAGCGGAGCATCACGCCCGGCATATCGGGGACATCAGCGAAGAAGGTTGCGCTGGGGTTGGCCTCGAACAAGATATACAGCATATTCTGGACGGTGTCGTAGTCGTATATGACCTGCCGACCATGAACCATTAGCTGTGCCATTATGTCACCTTCCATCGCACTAAATAAGCCGAACTAATCACGCCGGTACGCTGCTGATCGCGTTCGGGTGGTTGAACGTATTTTACCACGACCCGTACCTGTAGTGGCGTTTTTCCAGGCTGGCGCGGCGGTGGGATGTCAGCATAACAACGGATTATACGTCGCTCAGTATCTTCTACTTCGCGGAAGACAGGGTGGGTGATTGCCTACAAAATCAGGTCTTTAAAATCTATCATTTCAGGATGGTGAGCAAGGATGTGGTTTTGCCAGACTTCACGGGACAGGAAAACAGTCACACCATCCGGGTCTGTGGCGATGGGTATGGGTAAGTTGGTTTCATCACTTTCGATTCGAGTCCAGATATCGGTCATGGTATTTCTTTGAGCTTGTTATTGGCTGAGTGCAGGTGAGTATACCATTTCAAACTTGGGAGGAGAACTCTACGGCGTTCACCCTCCGATCCGGTATAATAGGTCGCAGCGTTGCATAAATCACTTTTGTGGAGACAAATTACATGACCTACCAGTTTATTCTGACCGAAACGCCTGCGCCGGGGGTTGGCCTGGTGCGCCTTAACCGCCCGGAAGCCCTCAACGCCCTCAGCAGCGGCCTGACTGCCGAAGTCTTTGCCGCGCTGGAAGCCTTCGATAACGACCCAGCTATCGGCTGCATGGTGCTCACCGGCAGTGACCGCGCTTTTGCCGCCGGGGCGGACATCAAAGAAATGGAAAACACCGACGCTGTAACCATGTTCACCGGCGGTGACTTCACCGACTGGACACGCATGATGGGCCTGCGCAAGCCGGTCATCGGAGCGGTATCCGGGTGGGCACTGGGCGGCGGTTGCGAGATGGCGATGATGTGCGACATGCTGATCGCCTCCGAGTCGGCCAAGTTCGGTCAGCCGGAAGTCAAGATCGGGATTATGCCTGGGGCGGGCGGCACGCAACGGCTCACCCGCGCTGTAGGCAAGGCACTGGCGATGGAAGTCACACTCGGTGACCGCAACCTGACCGCCGAAGAAGCCCTGCGCTACGGCCTCGTCAACCACGTGTTCCCGGTGGAGACATATCTGGATGAGGCCATCAAGCTGGCCGGGAAAATCGCCGGGATGCCGGGCGTGGCCGTTCAACTCATCAAAGAAGCCGTCAACAAGGCCGAAGAACTCAGCCTGAGCGAAGGGCTGACCTTCGAGAAGCGTAATTTCTTCCTGCTTTTCGGCACGGAAGACAAGCAGGAAGGCATGAAAGCCTTTGTGGAGAAGCGCAAGGCCGCATGGAAGAACCGCTGACGATTCTCTATACCGCCAACCTGCGGGGCGACCTCGAACGGCTGCCCCGCCTGCATACTTTCCTGCGCCAGCTAAAGAACCAGCGCCCGGCAGACGAGCCGGATGTGATGCTCTGTGCGGTTGAACCGGTGGCGCGACGGATTTTGCTGCTGGATGCCGGGAATGCTTGTGCGCTGGATACCTGGCACTGCGCCGCTACCGGAGGGCGTTCAGCGCTCATCGTGCTGGATGCAATGGGCTACCAGGCAGCCAATGTCGCCGGATTCCTGACAGCGGAAGGCCGCGCCCGCCTCGACGCCAATTACCTCGGCATCGCGCTGGTGGACGAGGCCCACCCCTGGCAGAGTGGGGATGTAGTCGTGGCGTGTGGGACAGGGCTGCCGACGGAGGCTGAAAGCCATCCGTCTGAGGATAATGGAAGTCGGTTTCAGACGACTGATGATCTGAACGATCAAGCCACCAGCCCCATTCATGGGGCTTATACACCCTCTAGCCGGGGGATTTCATCCCCTGGCGGGAGTCTGCGAATCGTGTTGCCACCTTCAGCCTCCGATGCCCTCGTAGGGGCGAAGCGTGCTTCGCCCGCGCCGGAAAATCCTCCCGATCTTAGGCCCTCCCCTGTGGGAGAGATTTACCTTCCCCCGGTAGAAGCCCTGCAGGTCGGCGTGATTCATGTCGCGTGGGCGAATCATGTGCCGGTAATCCAGGCGCGGACGGTGCTGGACATGCCGCCCAACACCCCGCCCGACCCGACCATCACATCAGCAGTAGAATTCGTGCTGGCCGAAGCACGTCGGTTAGGGAGATAGCTGAAGGTAAGAAAAAGGGCGCGATGTGCTGCGCCCTTGGCTGATGTGTCTTATACGGTTGTGGGTTGAGAGCAGTGGTTACGCTATTTCCTTGTTCAGGAATTCGCGGTTGATATACTTCTCAATCTCGACTCCGAACAATACCACCGCCCCCAGCACGAATGACAGGATGAGTTCAGCACCGTTCAACGGACTGGTATCGAACGTGTTTTGCAGGAACGGCAGGTAGATCACCAGCAGTTGCAGAATGAAGGTGGAAATTACCGCCCATAACAGGAGTTGGTTTTTCTTGAACCATACCCGGAAAAACACGGCTTTGTCACCTGCATGAATCGCCATAACCTCAAACATCTGCGTGAAGGCCAGAATAGTGAAAGCGATAGTACGGGGGATACGCTCTGCCGCGCCCAGCAGCCCATCATTCACTTCCTCAGATGGTTGTTCGCCAGCTTCATGTGGCAGGATAAAGTCAATTCGTGCCTGTTCATCCATGCTGTCCCAGTCAGCAGGAATCAGTTCGTAGAGCGATTCCTGACGCAGCAGCGCTTGCAGGTCGGCCTGGCTGAATGTCTCTAATCCCAGTGTCTGGTTGAAGGGCTCCAACCCATTGACCGTATGGCCGTACAGGTAACCGCCCAATGTCAATGCCATGATCAGGATACCCACCCAGATGATATGGCGTCCCGTACCGCCCGCCAAAATCGACTCTTCTTTCGGGCGTGGTTTACGCTGCATCACATCCGGTTCCGCCGGTTCAAAGCCCAGCGCAATGGCCGGAAGCCCATCCGTCACCAGGTTAATCCACAGGATTTGAATGGCGAGCAGCGGAATTTTCAACCCGGCAAGCAGGGCGACAAACATCACCAGGATTTCGCCCACGTTTGAACTCAGTAGATACTTGATGAATTTGCGGATATTGTCATAAATGATCCGCCCTTCTTCAATGGCCGCGACAATCGAAGCGAAATTGTCGTCAGTCAGCACCATTGCCGCCGCGCCCTTGCTCACGTCGGTGCCAGTAATGCCCATCGCCACGCCAATATCAGCCTGCTTAAGCGCGGGCGCATCATTCACCCCATCGCCCGTCATGGCGACAATCTGGCTCTTCCCTTGCAATACCCGCACCAGTCGCAGCTTGTGAGCCGGGGAAACGCGGGCGAAGACGGAAGTCGTATCAATCTTCTGCAGGAGTTCAGCGTCAGAGAGCGTATCCAACTGATTACCAGTAACGGCCCGCTGACCATCCGACAAAATACCCAGGTCGCGGGCAATCGCCTCGGCAGTCAACGCATGGTCACCCGTTATCATGATGCTGCGGATGCCTGCACTCTTTGCTGTCTGTACCGCATCGCGGGCTTCCGGGCGTGCCGGATCAAGGATACCGACCAGTCCCAGCAGGTGCAGGTCGCGCTCGATGGTTTCTGGCGTGAGGGTATCCTGTGCCGGCACAGCCTCCAACGGACGATAGGCGATCCCCAGCACCCTCAGTCCCTGCTGCGCCATTTCCTCAATCTGGTTAAGCCACGCCCGCCGACGTTGAGGAGTCAGGGCATTCGGGCTACCCATCAGAGTTTCATGAGAGGCCCATTCGATAAGCTGATCTGGTGCGCCTTTCGTAATGGATATGAAGGACGCATTCAGGAACAGTTCGCGGAATTCAGGGTCAACGATTTCATGGAGAGTGGTCATCGCCTTGCGTTCACTGCTGAAGGGAAGCTCAGCCCGACGTGGCAGGTCCTTTTCCAGTATTTCGCGCTTCCAGCCGACTTTTTGCGCCGCAACCAGCAAAGCGCCCTCGGTCGTATCACCGACGATACTCACCTGCCCATTCCGTTCACTCTGGTCAAGATAGGCATTGGTTGACAATGTAATGGCCGTCACAAACCGCTTGAGCAGCGTATCCCGCTCGAAATTGATCGTCCCCTTATCCGGTTGCCGGAACTTGCCTTCAGGGGTATAACCAATGCCGGTGATGATAATCTCATCATCCACGCCAGGCAGCGCAATCGTGGTTGCTGTCATTTCATTCTTGGTCAGTGTGCCGGTTTTGTCCGAGCAAATGATCGTCACCGAGCCAAGCGTTTCCACCGCCGGCAACCGCCGGATCAAAGCATGACGACGCACCATTCGCGCCGCGCCAAGCGAGAGACTAATCGTAATCAGAGCGGGTAGGCCTTCCGGCACCGCGGCTACAGCCAGACTGATGGCGGTGAGAAACATCTCTTGAGCCGGGATACCGCGCAGGATACCAGCCAGGAAAACCACACCAACCACTATCGCTGCGCCTATCGCCAGGATCTGCCCCAGCCGGTTCAAACGGCGCTGCAACGGAGTAATGCCCTGCTCAACCTGAAGCAGCATGGCAGCAATCGTCCCTAACTCGGTTTTCAGGCCGGTCTGGGTGATAACCATTTCGCCGCGTCCATAATTGACCGCAGTCCCCATAAACGCCATGTTGGAACGATCCGCTACCGCAATCGGTTTTTCCCCTCTAAGCGGGTCAACTTTTTTATCCACTGGTACAGATTCACCCGTAAGAGCGGATTCATCAACCTGCAAATTCACGGTTTCGACCAACCTGCCATCTGCGGGAATGCGATCGCCTTCCTGCAAAATGACGATGTCGCCGGGCACCAAGTCTTCCGCACTGATCTGGTGAATTTCGCCGTCGCGCCTCACCCGGACAAGCGGCACCTGGAGCGCACTTAAGGCAGCCAGGGCGCGTTCGGCCTGGTATTCCTGGTAAATTCCCAACAGCGCATTCAAGATGACAATCGCCATAATGACGATCACGTCTTTGGTATCGCCCAGGAACAAGGAAATGGCTGCTGCGATTAGCAGAATAATCACCATGAGTTCTTTGAACTGCCCGGCAATTAATTCCAACCAGTTGGTTCCAGCATCAACGGGCAGGCTGTTTTTCCCATATTGAGTCTGGCGGCTGCCCGCATCTTTCGCCGTCAAACCAACTTCCTGGCTGGTTTGAAGCTCCGCCAGTGTCTCTGCAATTTCCAGCCTAAAAAATTCAGGCATAGTGACCTCTCCGTTATTTACCGCCATTATAGACGAACGCAAATCTTCATGCGTTTGCAAGTTGTTAGAATATACCGGCTGCCACGAATATAGGGGGCGGGTACGGGCAACAAACCCCCAATTTTGGGGGGGTTGCGCAATTTTGCACAATACATTTCAGCGGATTAAATAGACTACAGTCCGCCAATAAATAGATGCTGTCTGCCCAAGATGAAGGCATTTGATACATGATTTCTGTCTTTCTAATTCAACCTTTCTTTCAATCCCCTGAATATTATTAAGTCAATCAAATTATATTATTAGACTTTCCTAATCACACCCCTAAATATTAGGGGTCTGACGACATTGATCTGGTCTCCGATTTTGTGCAAGTTCTAATTAATATACGCAATACCGTCCTGCCAGGTTTATGCACGCGACCTGCCCCCCTAATAATTGGGGGTGAGTTATGCCCTTTTGCTCAGGCTTTTGAGAAACCCCGTAATCCGCGTACAATAGATTCTTATTAGAGAGGGATAAAAAAACATTATGGAAGTTGATCTGGAACTATACCGTGAAGAAATATTAGTCAGTGACACCCCCCCGGTACGCCTGAGTTACATTGAAGTTGCGCCAGAGCATCCGGTCGGTACGATGGTGTTCGTGCATGGCTACGGTGGATACGCCATGCAGTGGACGAACCAGCTCAAGGCTTTTTCGGATAATTACCGGGTCATCGCCTACGACGTGCGCGGGCATGGTAACTCCGATGCGCCCTACTCCAACTACGATATGCCCGAAGCCCAGCACGACCTGGATACCTTACTGGAAAAGCTGCATGTTGAGCGGCCATTTATCCTGATCGGTCACTCTTTTGGCGGTGCAATCGTGACCAAGTTTGCCCACCGCCGCCCCGACATGCTCTCTCATTTAGTGTTGATTGCGACTACCGGGGAGTATTCGCTGTTCCCTGGTGGGGCGCAGTTACTCAGCTTGCCACTGGTGGTGCTGCGTCCGATCCGTAACCTGGTGCGCAAGCAGTTAGCGGCAGAGGCGCATGTCCTCAAGCGGGTGTTCTTCCGTAACATGAATACATGGAATGGGTGGAGTATGTTCCGTGATCTGAGTATGCCTGTGCTGGTAATTCGAGGCGAACGTGACCAGGTATACCCAACAGCCGCCTTTGAAGAAGTTGCCCGCGTAATCCCCGGCGCGGAGGACGTCAATATCGGCGTGTCACGGCATCTGGTGCCGCTGGAACGGGCGGACGCAGTGAATCGGGCGATTACCCGCTTCGTTGGCGGCGGACAGGCTGAACCCAGTTGGCGCGGGCGGCGTGGCAAGGCTGATCCGCTGGCGGAGCGTCCCTGGCTGCGGCATTACGAGCAAGGCGTTCCGGCAACACTCGGCTTCCCGAACCGCCCTCTGTACCACCTCCTCAACAGTGCCAGTCGTCTGCACCGGAATCGTCCGGCGGTTGCCTTTGGCGGACGCACCCTCAGCTATGGGCAGTTGAACGGTGAAGTGAACCGGCTGGCAAACGCTCTGCGGTCATTGGGTGTCGAGATAGGTACGCGGGTGATGCTGCTGCTGCCCAATACGCCACAGTTCATCATCGCATACTTTGCCATCCTGAAGGCCGGGGGTGTAGTGATCTCCACCAGCCCGGTGAATGACCGCGAAGAACTCCAGCGGCAGGTCATCGATTCACAGGCCGACATCCTGATAACCCTCACCGTGTTCAGCAAAACCGCCCGGCATCTGCTGGCAAACACGGCGCTGCACGGTGTGATTTTCACCAATATTAAGGATTACCTCGCCCCACCCCAAAAGCTGTTGTTTACCCTGCGCCGCGAAAAGCCCGAAGGCCATACACTCTCGGGCGGAATCCAGAAAAAAGAGTACCTGTGGACGAAACTCTGTCAGGCATACCCGGCTACGCCGCCCAAAATCCAGATAAGCCCGGACTCGGTAGCAGTTATCAAATACACTGGCGGCACAACCGACAAGCCCAAAGGCGTTATGCTCAGTCACCGGGCGCTGCTGGCAAATACGCTTCAGACACGCCACTGGATTACCCAGCTGCATGAGGGACGGGAAGCCGTGCTGGCCGTCGTGCCGTTCTCACATTCCTATGGGATGACGACTTCGATGAACGTGCCAATTGCGCTCGGCGCGAAGATTATCCCCCTTCCTGGCTTCATTACGTTGGAAGTCCTCAAGACCATCAAACGACATAAGCCGACGCTCTTTCCTGGCGTGCCGACCATGTACATGGCGATCAACCAGTTCAGCGGCGTGCGCAAATACGGCATCAGCAGCATCAAGGCCTGTATCTCCGGGGCAGCGCCGCTTCCGGTGGAAGTGCAGGAAGCCTTCGAGAAGCTCACACGAGGGCGGCTGGTGGAAGGTTATGGCCTCACAGAAGCAGGGCCAGTGACGCACGCCAACCCGCTCAACGGGCTGCGGAAAGTCGGCAGTATCGGCGTGCCGCTGCCCTCTACCGAGGCGACCATCCTCGACCTGATAACCGGCGAGCCGGTAGGCATGGGGCAGATTGGCGAACTGGCGGTGCGTGGCCCGCAGGTGATGGAAGGCTACTGGGGCGAAGCGGCGGACGAAGAAGCGCCGATCAGCCCGGATGGTTGGCTGCATACCGGCGACATCGCCCGCATGGACGAGGACGGTTATTTCCAGATCATCAGCCGCAAGAAAGAGATGATCCTGGCAGGGAAGTATCAGGTCTACCCGCGAGACGTGGAGGAAGTGCTGTATGAGCATCCCGGTGTGAAAGAAGTTGCGGTGGTTGGGCTGGCACAGGATGACAGTGACCGGGACAAAGTGAAAGCGTATGTCGTGCCGCGCCCTGGAACGAACCTGAGCGCCGATGAACTGATCGCGCTGTGCAAGCGCCGCCTACAGGAATACGCCGTCCCCTGGGAAATCGAGTTCCGGGCCGAACTGCCGAAAAGTTTTGTAGGTAAGGTGCTGCGCCGTCTGCTGGTGGAGGAACAGGGCGAGACGAAACCGGAGTCGGATGGGGAATAGGAGGTAAGCATTTTACCGCCCCGCTTCTTGATGAAGTGGGGCTTTTTGATTCCCCGCGCTGTCACCCTTTACCGGTACTTATCTCTCGTCTTATTTACCGCCTGCCACAGAAAGACGTATAGTTGAACTATAGTGCTGGTGCGCGTCTATTTCATATTGGTTACGGTGATTTTTCTTATATCAAGGCGGATTTGCAGTGAAATCACAAACAAAATTAGAACGAATGGTGCATCGGCTTTTGATTTCCAATTGGGCACCTGATTATTCACAGACCAAATATCATATTCAGCTCGTAAGAGAATATCATAGACGGGTTGCGTTATGGACAAAAGCGCTCGATTGCACACAAGTCGGGGACTGGCCCTTTTTTGATATTGCCTACAAGATTGATCCAACGGTGCGGGCGGACGATAGCAGCATCGAAAAAGTGATGCAGCATTTGCGAGAGATTAACCATATTCATGAACCGGCAAGGCGCATCTATATATGGGCACTCCATTGGAGCGCCTTAGCTGATACGCATCCTGAAAAGATTGAAAATTTCAATCTCCTAGATCCTTATGAGCCGATAATCACCGCGTATGAGAAGGGTTTTACCCTCAATTATCAGCATGCTTTGCTTTAGTCATCAGCGGGGGTGGAATATTACGGGAAAGATGGGAACGTTATTATCAGATTGAACCCTTTGTACAGCTTCCCGATTCTGATTAGTTGACTACCGCTGCCAAGTGCCTGCTCCGGGTAAAACGCAATAACCTACTTACCAGTCCTGCCTGACCACTATGGCAGGGCTTTTTGATTCGCCCCGCTGTCACTGTCTGTTTGTGATGATTATCACGACTCTGGAAGCGATAGCGGTCAAAAGCAGTCGATTCCCTCTTACAATGAGGATGAATGTGTTCTTTAGGGGGGAATACATCATGCGATTGCGACTGATTGTACTGGTGATTTTGGGGATGGTGTTATGTGTCGGGTTGGCCGCTGCCCAGGAGGCGATGAGCTGCCCGGCGATTGTTGAAACGGCGCTGCAATCCCTGGATACACTCTGCCAGGGCGCAGCGCGGAACCAGGCCTGTTACGGACACCCGATGCTGGTGGCCGAAGCCCAGCCTGACGCGACCGATTTCCAGTTCGATACGCCCGGAGACATCACGGCGGTTAGTTCGATTCGTGCGCTGCGCTTGCAACCGCTCGACGAAGCTGAGTCTGCCTGGGGTGTAGCGTTGATGAAATTACAGGCGAACCTGCCGGATACCCTGCCGGGGCAGAATGTCACCGTGCTGCTGTTTGGCGATGTCGCGCTCCAGCCCGCCACAGTTGAACGCGATGCGCCGCTTTTGCAGGCATTCTATTTTCAGACTGGATTTGGAGCTTCACCCTGCCAGGAAGTGCCGAACAGTGGCATCCTGATCCAGACTCCGAAAGGCGACATGAGCGTTGACCTCCAGGTGAATGAGGTAAGCGTCGTGCTTGGTTCAACGGTATTTGTCCGCACCGGAGACAGCAGCATGGTTCTGGGCGTGGTCGAAGGCCATGCGCAGGTGGCTGCTTTCGATGTCACCCGTATCGTTTCCGCCGGAGCGAAGGTGAATATCCCACTGGATGAAAATGGCGCTGCGAGCGGGCCACCGGGTCTGCCGGTGTCCTATACCGAAGAAGACATCCGCGCCCTGCCGGTTAACCATCTGCCTGAGGCGATTACCCTTGCGCCGCCATTAACGACGGCGGGTTGCAGTATCGTGGCGTCCAACACCGTGAACCTGCGCCAGGGGCCGGGGACGGATTACCCGCGAGACGGAACGCTGGCAGCCAACAATGATGTACAGCCGATTGGGCAGGCGCTGGGATCGGATGGGTTTGTCTGGTGGTTCACGCCCTGTCAGTGTTGGGTGCGCTCGGATGTCGTCACGGAAAGCGGAAATTGTGACGCCCTGCCCGTCATCACTGACCTGCCACCAGCACCGCCCCCTGCGCAAAGGCCCAGCCAACCAACCAGCGCGACAGCAAACGCCGGGCAGATAGATAATCGCTACGTGATACAGATGTGTGCAATTCAGGAACCGGCAGATGGGCCACTCCTGGCCGGTCAGCGGGTTCATTTGAGTATCGGAGTGGGCGGTTGGCCGTCTATGGAGGCGGCAGAGGCGGCGCTCGTCGGCAAGAGCGCCATTATTACGGTGGATGGTGTGACTCTGCCGAATTTTACCAACCCGATTCACATCTGGGCGGCCAACGATAGCAGCCAGGCGTATGTCACCTCAGCCGTCGCCACCTGGATCGCCACCTCAGGCACACACACCATTCACGGGGAATGGCCCGGCGTGGACGCGCCAACCCGCGAAGGCACCTGTGTGGTCACTATCGAATAGCACACACATGCGCCTGAATACTTAATCTGGCAAGGGGATGATCGAATGCGCTTACATGTTCTTGTGTTACTTATTTTCGGGATCACTTTATGCGGCGGGCTGGCCGCTGCCCAGGAGGCGATGAGCTGCCCGACGATTGTTGAAACCGCGCTGCAATCCCTGGATGAACTCTGCCAGGGCGCGGCGCGGAATCAGGCCTGTTACGGACACCGGATGCTGGTGGCCGAAGCCCAGCCCGACGTAACGGATTTCCAGTTCGATACGCCCGGCGACATCACAGCTGTCAGCGCGATTCGGACATTGCACCTGCAACCGCTCGATGAAGTTGAAGCCACCTGGGGCGTAGCACTCATGAAGTTACAGGCGAACCTGCCGGATACCCTGCCGGGGCAGAATGTCACCGTGCTGCTGTTTGGTGATGTCACCCTGCAATCTACCGAAGCGAAGGACAACGCGGTACCGATGCAGGCGTTCTATTTTGCCAGCGGTATGGGCGGGCAAGCCTGTGACGAAGTGCCGGAAAGCGGCATTCTGATCCAGACGCCTGGCGAGGGCGGCCCGGTTGAACTTACCATCAATGATGTCAGCGTTGAACTTGGCTCGACGGCGTTTCTACAATCCAATGCTGAAAATGGCATGTCCCTCTTCCTGCTGGAAGGTGAGGCGCGGGTAACGGCCTTTGAGGTGGCGCAGACTGTGCCGGCAGGGGTGAAAATCACGATTCCGGTGGACGAGGACATGCACGCCGCAGGGCCGCCGAGTGCGATGGAGGCCTTCTCCGCCGACGAGGTAAGTCACCTGGGCGAAATTGTCTATGCCCTGCCGGAAAACGTGCCGGTCGTCCCGGATTTCACCTATACCGAGATGGGTGTATCCGGCTGTGAATCGGGTGAACTGGCAGCGGCCAAACCCGGTGAATGGGTCAAACTGGTGCAGGCGGTCTACACAGCGGCCACGCTGGAAGAAGCGCAGGCACTTCTCGGCCAGGCTTACCCGATTTACATGGGCGACACCCGGCTGCCAACCTATTTCGCGCCGGTGACCCAGGTAGGTGGTAATTTTGTAGTCGAAGTCTATGCCTGGTGGCAGGTTTCCAGCGGGGAATACAGCCTGCGCACCACCGACGAGACAGGCGAACATGCCTGCGACTTCAGCATTACGCCGGAAGCCAACCAGAACCCGGCGGGCGTATGCACCATCACGGCGGGCGGCGCAGTGAACCTTCGCAGCGGGCCGGGGACAGGCTACGCGCGGGTAGCGACTCTGGCGGCGGGCCAGAGCGTCCAGCCCGTTGGGCAGGCCGTCGGTGTGGACGGCCAGACATGGTGGCAGCTTGCCGATAGCCAATGGGTGCGTTCGGATGTCGTCAACCCTACCGGGGCTTGCGACACACTTCCGGTTATCACAGCGATACCACCCACGCCCGAACCGCCGCCAACAGCGCCCCCCGGTTCATCGAATCTACCGCACAGCATTATCTTCCATCCTTGGGGCTGCGATGTGGGCAATGCCGGTGCAGGCAATACCGGCGCAGCTGGGGCGGGGACGCTCACATTTTATCACGGCGTCGGTGGCTATGACTCGTGCGAGGAGGCTTTCGCCGCTGTTGGCGATAGTTTTGCGACCTGGTCAGGCGCTGGGCCGGGCGTGAGCATCCAGCCGCAGCGAGACTGCACTACCCCGGATCAGGGCACAGCCTATGGCGCTGTAACCACTGGTTATGTGACGCTCTCGCCGGGGACATACACCTACGACACCGACTGGATTCACGGGGCACGCACCTGCACTTTCCGCGTGGAATAGTTCGGGTATCCTTGCGGGGAAACGCTGGACCGCAGATTCGACCAGGATGAGGTAAAATCGTTGCCTTATGCGACGACTTGGCCTCCCCCTCCTCATCCTGCTGTTAGCAATCTTACTGCGCCTGCACGCCCTGGGGGTGGATATCCGCTTCCACCCCGACGAGGCGCTGTTTGCAACCTTCGCCCGTCAGGCAGCGGTGAACGGTGATTGGATGCTGCGCGGCCCGCTCGATAAGCCCCCCCTGACAATCTATGCGGGTGCCATTTCGATGATGTTCACCGGCGTGGCAACCCTTCCGGACGGTGTCCTGACACTGGAGGCTCACCGGGGGGAGTTTGCCGCCCGGTTGCCCGGCACGTTCGCCAGTATTATCCTTGCCGCTGTCATGTATACGGCGGCGCGGCGGCTGTATCCTGGCGCGGGGGATTTCCTGCCGCTGGTCGCCCTGCTGTTGGCGGCGCTCTCCCCGTATGCCATCGCCTTCAGCGCGACGGCCTTCACCGACGGCCTCATGCTGCTGGCAATTACACTGGCGCTGTGGCAGGGTGCTGCTGGGCGCTGGGGCTGGAGCGCTGTCTGGTTGGCGTTGGGCTTCGCCTGCAAGCAGCAAGCCTTGCTCTACATCCCGCTGGTGCTCCTGGTGCTGGCGAGCAGGCCACCCATGCGGCGCGCCGTCAGATGGCTGCGTTTTGCCATTCCATTGCTCGTCGGGTTAGTCTTGCTGTTTGCCTGGGATGCCGGGCGCGGGCAGGAGACAAGTCTCTGGGCGCTGGCCGCCGCCAACAACGACCCAGGCCGGCTGGCGCGGCTGGACGAACTGCTCCCTCGGCTATGGACATGGCTGGAGTATGCTGGCCTGCTGGCCGGAACGCTGCCCCTCACGATACTGCTGGCGACACTGGCGCTGGGGGTGGCGCTGTGGCGTATTATCAGCGAGTTCCGGCGTAGAAATTCTGAACGTCAGGGCGACCCGGTGCGCTCACCTACAGATTGCTCGGCCTTACACACCCACACTGATGCCATTCTCCTGTTGTACATCCTCGCCTATGGGCTGCTGCACTGGCTGGTCGCCTTCAGCCAGCATGACCGCTACCTGCTGCCACTGCTGCCTCCCATCCTGCTGCTCATGGCGCGGGGGGTAGAGCGGTTCGTCAATGGAATGCCGGGAATTGTCTTGGGTGTGGGGAGTCTAAGACCCTCACCTATTACGGGACGCCATATCGCATTAAGCCTGCCGCTGCTCGTCATCCTGCTGGTTCCCGCCTGGGATGCCAGCGAGGGGCGCGTGCCGGTGGGCGGGGATCGCGGTGCACACGCCGGGATTGACGCGCTGGCAGACTACTTGAATGCCAAACCGTTAGCGACGGTCATTTATGACCACTGGTTAGGGTGGGAATTAGGCTATTACATGGGCGCGTGGTCAAACAAACGCCGTGTATATTACCCGACACCGGAGGCACTCGTACACGATGCGCTCACCCTACCAGAACACGAGCCGCGCTATTTCCCCGCCCCGGATGATGCCCCGGTCATACCCTGGCTGGCGGCGCTGCAGACGGCGGGGTTTGAAGTCCGTGTTGATAAACGGATAGCGCGCTATACCGTTTACGCCCTTATCCCTCCGGCGGCTTCGGCGGAATCCGTTTCAGGCGTTGGATCATCTTGGCCGGGTCGGTTGATACCGTCTGGCGGTTGGCCTGGGTGACGGCACGGTTCGGGTCGGTGAGCGGCCCCGTATCCGCGGCAGTGCGTTGCTCTACGCCGGGATACCGTTCTTTCCAGTCATTCAGAAACCCGTTCATCCATTCGAGTTCGGCCTGCATCATAGCGATGCTGTGAGTGTAAAGGGCGTGGATATGATCGCCGCTGTGGTTCTCGTCCTGGTGGCGTTGCCAGGCAAGTTTGATGGCATCCAGGCGTATTTTGAGGTCAGCCTGGTGATGGCGCAGCACCTGATAGACATGGGCGGGTTTAAGCGCCCCTAGATTCGCCAGCCCCAACTCGAAACCCGATCCTAATGAACGTGGCTCACGGAGTAGTTCGGCAATTGCCGTTTGCAGGATGCCGCGTCCCGCTTCAGTAATCTCGTAGACTTTGCGTGCCGGGCCGCGTCCTTCCGGGAAAAGCGTGCCGGTCAAAAGACTCTGCTGTTCCAGTTTGTTAAGGATGTAATAAATTGAGGAAAAACCAATGGTCAGCCATTCGCGCAGGCCGCGTTCGTCAATAATCTGCTGTAACTCGTAGCCATAGCGCGGGCCTTCCGCAACCAGGCTCAAAATAGATAGTTCGGCATCGGTCATCATCATCGTGAGTATTCCAGGGCTAGAATAGTTGATTGCATAAGCATAGCGAGTTCTGGAAGGCGCTGTCAAGCAGGCCGTGTACGCTGGGTAAATTCCAGATGATTGGCGGCGTGATGGCAACCCACACAAGCCTCATGCCTGCTTTTCCTTAAGACTCAGCACTCAAGACTCAGTACTGCATTTACTGTTCACTTTCAACTCTGAACAAATGTTCTCACAAATATTCACCATTGATAACCCGTCTTATGCTACCCTGGTGCTATGCTGATACCATCAACCCACCACCACACCCACCCCCCGGAAACCGGTTTCCCGCCATTTTTGCGGCAGGATTACGCCTTTTGCAGCATTGCAACACCACCACTCACGGGAGGATTGCGGCAATCGCGGCACTTGCAGCACAAATCCGTTTTGTAGCAAAAACACCCCGCCTCCTCCCCTGTTTGCCTGGCCTGAACACCATTTTATGGCGGTAAAATGCGGCACACCCGTCTTCCTGAGCGACAAAATCCCGGCACGGATTGCCTGAGACACCGCCCAGATATTCAAATGCACTCATGTGCAGGCGCGCGGATGCGTTCATTTATATGACTGCCGGTACAGCTGATTGGTATATCAGCAGCCGGATACCGCGTGTTATAATCGGCAAATTCGCATTTTTTATCCTGTATCATCCGGTGTTTTTGTCATCGATACCCAAACACAATCCAAATCGCACAATTCGAGGAGGCGAACACTTGAACACTGACATTACAAACCTGGCAATCAACACGATTCGTACTCTGGCGATAGACGCCATCCAGAAGGCCAACAGCGGGCATCCCGGTCTGCCGATGGGCGTAGCGCCAATGGCATATACGCTCTGGACACAGTTTTTGCGCCACAACCCCCATAATCCTCAGTGGGCGAATCGGGATCGTTTCATCCTGAGTGCCGGGCATGGCTCGATGCTCCTCTACGCCCTTCTGCACCTCACCGGCTACGATCTCTCTCTGGATGAGTTGAAGAACTTCCGGCAATGGGGCAGCAAAACGCCCGGTCACCCGGAAGTCCACGAGGCGCCGGGCGTGGAAATCACTACCGGCCCGCTGGGACAGGGTGCATCCAGTGCCGTTGGTTTTGCATTAGCGGAAGCCTACCTGGCAGCGCACTTCAACCGCCCCGGCCACGAAATTGTGGACCATTACACCTTTGCCCTGGTGAGCGACGGCGACCTGATGGAAGGTGTCGCGTCTGAAGCCTGTTCCCTGGCCGGGACATGGGGGCTGGGTAAACTGATTTTCCTCTACGACGATAACCACATCACGCTTGACGGTGAAACCGCGATGACGTTTACCGAGGACGTGGCACTACGTTTCCAGGCATATAACTGGCATATCCTCAAGGTGGCCGATGGTAATGATATTGAAGCGATCGCCCGTGCGATCCAGGTGGCAAAAGATGTACACGACAAGCCCACCCTGATCGCGGTACGCACGGTAATCGGCTATGGCAGCCCGCACAAACAGGGGACGAGCGGTGCACATGGCAGCCCACTCGGGGCGGAAGAAGTCCGTCTGACGAAAGAATTCTACGGCTGGCCGCAGGATAAACCCTTCTATATCCCCGATGAAGCGCTCCGGCATTACCGTGAAGCTGTTGAACGCGGCGCGGGTTACGAAGCTGAATGGCAGGCATGCTTTCGGGCATGGCAGGCGGCTTACCCGGATTTGGCCGTCGAGTGGGAGCGGGCACAAAGCGGCCAGCTTCCCGCCGGGTGGGATGCCAACATCCCGGCCTTCCCCGATAAGCCGGTAGCGACCCGCAGCGCCTCTGGCACTGTGCTGAATGCCATCGCCCAACATATTCCGACGATGATCGGAGGTGACGCTGACCTCGCTGGCAGCACCAAGACCCTGCTCAAAGAGGCGGAGAACACCTGGCAGGGACGACCAACGGCGCGTAATGTGCGCTTCGGCGTGCGTGAACACGGCATGGGCGCGATTGTCAACGGGCTGGCGCTGCATGGCGGGATCATCAAGCCGTACTCAGCGACTTTCCTCACCTTTAGCGATTACATGCGTGGAGCGATCCGCCTGGGCGCATTGATGAACCTGCCCGCCGTATACGTTTTCACCCATGACAGCATCGGCCTGGGCGAAGATGGTCCAACTCACCAACCGGTTGAGCATGTCGCCGCGTTAAGTGCCATCCCCAACCTGACTGTGATTCGCCCTGCGGACGCCAACGAAACGGCAGCGGCCTGGCATACCGCGATGACCCTCTCTGGGCCGGTGGTGTTGATCTTCACGCGCCAGGATGTGCCGGTGCTGGCAGGTGACCACATCCGCACAGGGGTTGCCCGGGGAGGCTATGTACTGGCAGGCGATGATAGTGTGCCTGATGTGATTCTCATCAGTAGAGGGAGTGAAGTCCATATCGCCCTGGAAGCGTACCAGACCCTGACCCGCGAAGGCGTCAGGGCGCGGGTGGTTTCACTGCCCTCTTGGGAATTATTCGAGGCGCAGGACGCCGCTTACCAGGAGCGCGTACTGCCGTCAGGCGTGACGGCCCGTGTGAGCATTGAGGCCGGTGTGCCACTCGGATGGGATCGCTACGTGGGCCGGCAGGGCATCATCATCGGCATCAACCGTTTTGGCGCCAGTGCCCCATACGAGACGATCTACGAGCAGTTTGGTTTGACACCCGGTGCGGTAGTGGAGGCAGCACGTGACCTGCTGAAAAAGTAACAACCTGCAAAAAAGGGGGCGCAGCGAACGAATTCACCGCGCCCCCTCATGATGGCTGTTCACAAAGCCGAAACCAGCGTTATTCCTCTTCTTCACGCACAATTTCGATCTTCACGCGGGCGATCAGCGCGGCTATCGCGCCCAACGCCGCCAGCCAGGGCGCACCCAGCGCCAGCACGCCGCCGGCCACCGCGCCTACCGTCAGGGACATTTCCAGCAAAATGCCATCATCAGGGTTCTTGATGATGATGCGGCGCACGTTACCCTGCTTGACCATTTCCTGCACACGGTCTACCAATTGATTTCCGGCGACTTCCAACTCTTCGCTGATGGTTTTCTTATCGGTAGTCTCTTCGCTGAGGGTGGGTTTCTCTTCTGCCATTGTTCGGTCTCCTATTGTCTGTTTGTTTGCTGCCGGTTAAGGCATCCAACATCTTTACCGTACACCACCTTATACGTGGTTGTGCAGAGCAAAGTTGCATGAATTTCCCGGCAATTTATCATGCTTATACATGTTCACACGGCGTTCTACCAATGTCCTGTACCCGAATCGCCCCAGACCGTCTATAATAGGGTTAAAAATCGCAAAGAGAAATTACATAGTAGAAACTCAACTTGAGCAGCGGGGAAGGGAACATGCGACGCAATACACAGATATGGATGGTGCTGGCAGGCCTTTTATTGGCGTTAGTGCTGCTTCCCGGTATGGGGGTTGAGGCCGAATACGGCATCAATTGGTCGGCTACATTTTACAATACCCCTAATTTGACCGGCACACCGACTTCGGTATCCGGGATCAATGGTCTTAACTTTAATTGGGGTGCCGGCCAGCCGATTGTCAATGGTGTCCCCGTCCTGGCACTGACCGATAATTTCTCGGCGCGTTTCACCTCGGTTCAGACTTTTGTAGATGGCACGTATGAGTTTGTCGTCGCCTCGGATGACGGCGTGCGTGTGCTGATTGATGGTGTGACCGTCTGGGATCAGTTCGTAGGGCGGGCACTGACTACCGATACTTTCACGCGGGTGATGACGGCGGGCAGCCACACCCTCACCGTAGAATACTTCGAGGGGATTGACCAGGCGATTCTCCAGTTCCAGTGGTTTTTGCAGGGTACGGGTGGCACAACCCCCATACCCGGCGTCACCGCCACACCACTTTCTACCGCTGTGCCACCGCTGACAGTGCAGGTCGTCAATGTGAAGGGGCTGTCACTGCGCACCGGCCCGTACCTGGGCGCATCGCTCATCGGCGTGGCGCGTCCCGGCACAGCCTATGCCCCGTTAGCCCGCAATAGCGATGAAGGCACCTACACCTGGTTCAAGATCACGATTGGCGAAAAGACCGGATGGGTTTCCGGGCGCTACTTGCAGATCACAGGCGATCCCAATAGCGTGCCGGTAGAAACAACGATTTTCCAGCAGCTCGGTAACCCAACCAGCACTGGCGTGATGGGGGCACCGCGCTCGGTGATGAACTTCCGCGTCCGGCCCAGCCAGCGCACCACCCGCCTGAGCCAGATTCCCTGGGGCGGTGATGTCGAAATCCTGGGACGCACCATCCAGGGAGGGAATAACTACTGGTTCCTGGTGCGCTATGAGGGCGTCGTCGGTTGGATTTACGCGCCGTATGTCGCCATCTATGGTGATATCAATCTTGTGCCGGTATATTGAGCGGTTGACGCCCATATCCCCTGGTGCTAAACTAATGTCGTTCTAAGCAAGGCGGGGCAGTGGCGGAATGGCAGACGCCGAAGTCTTAAAAACTTCTGTCCTCACGGACGTGTGGGTTCGAGTCCCACCTGCCCCAACCTGGAAGCGCCGTCACAGGCGCTTTTTTAATTACACAGGCGAAAAACAAGATGGCGATAGAAGTGCAATACGAGGTAGACGACCAGCCGGTCGAGATAGACGCGCTGGAAGAAGATTATGAACTGGCGGAAACCCTCACGCATACGGGTGAACAGCTTCGCCAGCAGGTCGCGCACAAACTGGCCGGTATCCGCTGTGAAGAGCATGACCGCGAACCGCAGGTGACGGTCACTGCCTCCTACAGCCGTGATACGGGGCAGTTTGAACTCAATTATCACCTGGATACCTGCTGCCAGATGCTCCTGCTTCGGACAGTGCAGGCGCTAAATCATTAGGACAATAAACGTATATGGCCGTTGATTACATTATTGAATATCAGTGTATTCCCAAACAGAAGTCAGGCGCTCACAATATCCTCGAACGGCTAAAGGCACGGGCGCGGGCTGAAGCCGTGATCGCCCTCTATCGTGAACAGGGGGATAACCGCCCGGCGAGTCAGATTGGGTTTGAGTTCACGCAGTCCACCCCGAACGGTGAAGCGGAAACGCGCGTCTACGTCGCACAGGATGTCCTGGATGCCGCCGACGAACTCACGCCACTGGAAGACTACTGTTACGGCTGCCCGGCCAATAACACCGGTTTGGCGTTCGGCTGTATGGCGCAGATCGAGTACCCATTCTCTGTCCAGGGGGAGGAATGGCTGCTCAACCATCTCCCCGATAATCGTGAACCACTGACATGGCTGCTGCTCCAACAGATGCTCAAGCGCCTGGGAAAAAACGAGGAGACGTTCCAGGCTATGCGCCCCAGCGGAACACTGTTTGAGGCGACCACCGCCCCGGAACGATTGTTTGGTGAGTTCAAGGTGAATGGCGACCAGCTTTTCGAGATGCTGTTTCTGCAAGGGCATATCCGCCCATCGTATGCCGCCATGCTCCTGGCATTTCTGGGGGCGATCCAACGCGACCTGGACCCGGACGAACTCATGCATCTGTCAGATTCACCGGACGATGCCCTCACGCGCTACCCGTTTCTACTCAAAACTGCGTCCGAAGATGATCGGACGGTGATCCAGATCAAGCGGTTTCTGCGAGCCTTGTGGCTGGCCTGGGTGCTGAACGCGCGGATGCTGCTGGATGTGTGAGTGATGACACTACAACACGTTACCTATGCGCAACAGCATTCGCCTGCCTAATGTCCATTCAATAACCTTCAACCAGCGGCCAAACGCTGCCTGTTTTCGCCTGTTTTTCAGGACATTACTGGGAATTACTCCTTCGGCACAAGAGCATTGAGCGCCTCGCCCACACTGCGCACTTCAATAAGCTGTAAGCCGCGTGGCAAATCGTCCAGCTTACGTCGCGTGCGCGGGATGACCACCCGTTTGAAGCCGAGTTTCGCCGCTTCATTGAGCCGCGCCGCCAACTGTCCCACCGCCCGCAATTCACCGCTTAAGCCGATTTCACCCACAATCGCCACATCCGCCGGGACCGTCTTCTCGTAGTAGCTCGACGCCATCGCCACCGCTACCGCCAGATCGGAGGCCGGTTCACTCACCTTGAGGCCACCGATCACGTTCACGAAAATGTCCTGTTCATGCAGCTTGAGACCGAAACGCTTGCTCAACACGGCGCTGACCAACAGCAGCCGATTCATATCCACCCCGTTGGGCGTACGACGCGGGTTGCCAAACGGCGTCGGACTGGTGAGCGCCTGGATTTCCACCAGCAGCGGGCGCGTGCCTTCCATCGTAATCGCAATCGTCGAGCCGGGCGCATTGACGACCCGCTCCGCCAGAAACGCCTCGGACGGGTTCGAGACTTCCGCCAGCCCGCCGCCAGTCATCTCAAAGACACCGACTTCGCTGGTCGCACCGAAGCGGTTCTTCACACTTCGCAGCAGCCGGAACGCCTGAAACGGGTCACCTTCCAGGTAGAGAACTGTATCCACGATATGTTCCAGCACACGCGGCCCGGCGATGTTACCTTCTTTAGTCACATGCCCCACCAGAAACACGCTGATTCCAGTAGTTTTCGCCAGCGCCTGCAAGCGGCTGGCACACTCACGCACCTGGGAAACCAGCCCTGGCGACGAGTCGAGTTCTTCAGTATAGGTCGTCTGGATCGAGTCCACGATGAGGATGGCCGGGTTCAGGCGGTTGACCTGCTCAAAGATGTGCCCCAGATTGGTTTCGGTCAGCAGGAAAAGGTCTTCGGCCTGCAAGCCCATGCGATCCGCACGCATCTTGATCTGCCGCGCTGACTCCTCACCGCTAACGTACAGGACGACGCCTACCGACCGTGCCAGAATCGCGGAAATCTCCAGCAGCAGTGTGCTCTTACCGATGCCAGGGTCACCACCCAAGAGCACAATGCTCCCCGGCACAATGCCGCCCCCCAACACCCGGTTAAACTCCTCCACCGGCACCACCAGGCGTTCCCCTGCATCACTGCTGATTTCAGCCAACCGCTGCGGCTGTGTCCGGGCAATACCCACCGGTTGGCGGTTCTGTTTGGTTGGCTTGCTGACTTCTTCGATTTCTTCCACCATCGTGTTGAACTCACCGCAGGACGGGCACTTGCCAAAGTGGCGCGGGCTTTGCCGCCCACAATTAGTGCAAACGTATTTCGTGCGTGTTTTCGCCATTGGGATTCTCGCAGTTTAACCGAAACAAGTGTGCTAAGTATAGCACAATCAAGCGTGGTGTTCTGCGACCCACCACCCTATCTGGTCACGCCAATCCGCCGCGTCGCCATTGATTCCACTCGCGAAGAGCAGCATCCGGCGGGCGATGATCGTTTCGACTTCATCCGGCGCGTGGTCAAGCGCCGCCAGGAGGTAAGGCGTGTAACGGTAGTCATTCAAAGCGGCCAGCAGCGTCGCCCCCGCGGCGATACGCAGTTCGGCGTTGGCCTTCTCATTCGCAATTTCGAGAAAATCGGATGTGGACTCCCAACCGGGGATAGCATCCATCTGTGTGATCAAGGCTTGCGGGAATATCAAATTCCAGCGGGTGAGGACGGCTTCACTTTCCGCGATGATCGCTGCCAGCGTATCCCTCATAACCGGCACATTAGCAGCGGAATACTGGCGTTCACAGGCAGCCTGCGCCATCGCCCGTATGGCCGGGTCATCCAGCTCGACCCCTTTTTCAGCCAGCAACCGCCGAAACTGGCGCAACAGCATCGCCAACAAGTCATTCAATGGGGCGGTGTACAGCGGTGCGGAACGGTCAGGCAGCATGATGTCTCCTTGTCACAACTCAGTGTTGCTTAGTGGGCACAGATAGCCTATTTTAGAGAGAGATGCGGGCGTGGGCAATGCCCTGTACAATATCCTTGCGCTATGTAACGTCTGCTGTCGAAAAAACATCTAATGAGCAGGTGGAAATTGCCGTGACCGATGAACAAGCCCTGATTACCGCTCTCAAGCAGCGTGACCCAACGGCACTGGCCGCCGTCTTTGAAACCTATGCGGATCGTATCTATCGCCTGGGTATGAATCTTTTACATGACGAACAGCACGCCGACTGCGTGGTACAGGATACCTTTCTGGCCTTAATTGAGCATATTGACCAGTTCGAGGGACGTTCGAGCCTGGGCACCTGGCTATACCGGGTAGGCTATAACCACTGCCTCAACCAGCTCCGTAAGGTAAAACCCAGTCTCGAACTGGACAGCCTGGACGAACCGGATATGATGCCGGTGAACTTCAATCCCTGGCCGGCCCCCGAGGAGATGATATTTACCAACGAGATAACCAGTGAACTGGAACGGGCGATTGCTACGTTGAGTCCGGCGCTGCGGGCTGTGTTTGTTATGCGTGACATTGAGGAACTTTCGACCAGTGAGACAGCGGGTGTCCTGGGGATCAGCGAGTCGGCGGTGAAAGTGCGGTTACACCGGGCGCGACTGCTGCTGCGCGAGTGGTTAGCGCCATATTTCGGGGAACAGTTCGAGCAAACGGGAGTGTGACACAATGGAATGCCAGGACTTAATCAAATATCTTTCGGATTACATTGATAACCGTTTAGATGAAGCACTCACCCACGCCGCACAAGAACATCTGGCGACTTGTTCGAACTGTCACATTGTCCTCGACTCGACGCAGAAAACTATCCTGCTCTATCGCCAGCGCGATCAACAGAACGGCCTGACGACACGGCGCTACCAAACGCTGTACGACCAGTTAGTCCAGGCCTTTACCAAGCAACCTGAGGGCGATTGATTCGTAGATTGTTGTGCCACAGGAGAAGCCAACAGGGGGTCTATAACCCCCTGTTTTTATAGCGGGGCTAAATGTTGCCGGAGCGTGCTGGGCGGTTGTGCTGCATAGGTACAGTTTCGCGCATATCGCCATATCGTCGCTGCAAGCGTGTGCCGGAAAGCACCAGCCAATGCCCAAGCTGGTTTAGTGCCGGGCGGTACATCCGCAGGACATGGGCCCGGCGACCCTGTCGCCGCGATTCGCCAGCCAACCGTTCACGGGCGGCTCTGCGCCGCATTTCTTCACGATACAGGTCATTCAAACGTTCGTCCAATGGATTAAACATACGTCACCAGGTCCTCTCTTATTTCGCTTGTTCTACACTTCCATCTGGCAATAGCTGCATTTAAGATGACCCAACGCAATAGGGCGTTAGCCTGTCTTCAAGAGGGTATGGGTTTTAGGTTTGGCGGCGCAGCTCGCACAGAAACGCGACCCCGCCCGCAGGAAAATCGCTAGGTTTTCAAGAACCGTTTGAGTGCTTGAATCGTGTCAGCAACCCGATCCGGGTTCAGGCTGTAACACTTAGCGACCTCACGCCGCCGTTCCAGCAGATAGCCGGTAGCAGTCAACTGGCGTAAGTGACGGGATGCTGCCGATTGGCTGAGATTGAGCATCTCGATCATGTCCTGGGCACAGAGTTCCTCGTGCTGGGTGAGCAGTTCGAGCATATGCAGCCGGGTATCATCGGCCAACGCACTTAACCGTACCAACAGTTCGGAACGACTGAGGGCGGGTGAGATCGTACGCACCCCTTCCGGCAGTCGTGCCCCGAACATCAGGCGTGTCACCTCGGATTCTGCCCAGCCGAAGCGCAGAACATACGGACCGATATGCGCCGATGGCACAAAGACGATCTCATCCGACCACTCTTCCCAGGTTGCGCTCAAGTCACGTCCGGTAATCGTCCGCGCGGCTTCAGTCGCTGTGAGGCCACTGTAATTCAACTGTTGGAACGCCGTGATAGATTCCGTCAGCATGGGCAGGTTGCGCTCCCAATCCGCCTGTAGCATGTCATCCCACATCGCCCGCAGATGCGTCACGATATAGTTCTGCAGAGCGAAGGGGTCAACCAGCAGCGTATAGGCTTCGGCATAGAGTGCCGTGTCGAAATGCATCTCATGGTCTTCGCCCTTTTGGGCATAGGCCTGCTCCATGTGGCGCTGCATGTAGCCAGTATAGGCAGCTTCGCTGGCAAGCAGGGCATCGCGTTCAATCGTTTCGTAGCCCTTTTGCCTCATCTTGGGGTCACTGCACCAGGCTAACGCCCGATCACGCAGAGCCACCGCGTCCTGGGTCGCCAGATGATTGATGAACGCTGGGAAACTCGGCCAGCTCCGGTCAGGCACGACAGCATCGCCCATAAGCGACAGGATCAGCCGGTTGGCACGCTTGCGTTCCGGCACTAGCTCGGCGACGGTTTGCACGACCCACTCACTCAACCCAGAGCGAATATCCACCTGCTCCAGCAGCATCAATGTGTTAATGGCATTAAACGCCGGCTCTAAATCCAGGCGTACCCGGACGGTTGCCGGGGCGAGTACGAAATCTTGATCTGCCAATACACTCTCCTTTATTCAAAAAACCCATTTTAGCGGGTAATATGCATATACTGTATCATAAAGGCTCATAAGTGTCAAGTAGTTTATGCGAAAAATCGGGTAATTGTGCCTATTATGGCTACTTCGGCCCGAAAAAAACGATCCCTGCATATAATAACAGGAGCGCACAGCTCCTAAGTGACTGCCGCTTTCCACATCCACATAACTTACCTGCATATTCTGGGAGAATAGTTTTTATGAACATCTATCTGGAGCCACAAGGTTTTTTGGGCACGGGTGCCGGGTTACTGGCCGACATCACGTTAATCGTTTATATCCTGCTCATCGTACCAGGGATGCTTGTCGGCTTCGTGTTTGCCCGGCGCAGGCTGCACCGTCCTCATCATAAATACACGATGACGATCATCACAGTGGTCAACTGGTTGCTCATTCTGTTTCTCATGGTAGGGGCTTACGTCTTTGATGTGGCAGACAACATCGTCCAGCAACCGGGGAATGCCCGTTACTTGCTGCCCGCTGTTCATGCGCTGCTGGGACTTCCAGCACAACTTCTGGCGACATACATTCTCTTTCGCATGTTTCAGGAAGATGCCCAGGTGACGGCAGCTAAGAAGCGGGGCGAAACCGAACTCTCGAAATACTGGTTCAAGAATGCGAAGGTTTTCATGCGGCTGTCACTGGCACTGTGGCTGGCGACGGCTGTACTGGGGATTGGCAACTATATCGTGCGCTACGAGGTGGTCCCGGCTTTCAACCTGGGAGGCGCACCGTCTGCCCCGATAGCTACCGAGGAGGCCACTGCCCTGCCCCCCGAACCAGCGGAGACTGAAGAAGCCACTACCCTACCCCCCGAACCAGCAGTCACCCAGGATATACCAGCGCCCGCTGAGACGGTCGAGCCGCCAGCGGTAACAGAAGATGCGCCGGGATAGTATAGAGTCTTAAGTACGGGGTTTTAAAAAATAAGCAGGAAGTGCTGTACAGACACTGCTATCGTTTATAGCCGGATTGCTCACCCCTTCTCGCGTGCCCGTTTTGCCGTGCAGGATAAAGAGGGGGTGAGTCTCATGGAAGTGAGGCGTTACTCAGATTCTGGCTTGAAGGCTACCAACAGGCTCATGGTACCAGACTGTACAGTCTTACTGTCCTGGTTGATGATTTTAATCTCCCCGGTGATATGTCCACCGCCTAGACGCCGCATCTCTTTCTTTTCAACAATCTTGAGTTGTGCGTAGATGGTATCGCCAATGAACACGGGCTGGCTGAACTTCATTTCGAGCGAGCGGAAAGTGAGGATGGTGCGCTCCATCAAACCAAGCTGGTAGATGAGACCAACGGCATAGCTCAATGAGAGCAAGCCGTGTGCGACCCGCTGGCCGACCGGGTGATTCTTGGTGAACTCGACATCGGTGTGCATGGGATTGAAATCCCCGGTGAGCGCGGCAAACTGCACAATATCACTTTCGGTGATCGTCCGTCCCCTCGTAACCAGGGTTTGCCCGATCTCAATCTCCTCAAAGTAATAGCCCAATGGCCCATCATCTTGATACTTCACGGTTTAATCTCCCTATGCTGGTGAATATATTGAACAACAACGGCTGACAGGGCGAAAAGATGCGCGATTGGTCGCCAGCCAACACACAGCAGGCCGTATTGTAGCACTTTTTTGGGGACATCAGATGAAAACTACTGACGCAAAATACCGCAGCCATTATCCGCCAGTGTGACAGTGCGCCTCGGCATGGCGCTTGATCGTGAGCAGCATCTTGCGTTCCATCACAAAGTTGACCGGCTCAACCATCCGCCACATCAGGGCGAACATCCATTTTGGCGAGTGGTACAGTCGCTGGCGCACGATGAGCCGGGATGCTGCGTCGTCTACTGGGCGTACGTAAAAACCCCATACAGTCGGGGCGCTGGCATCGGGCATCGAGTCAGTGAAAGTCGCAATTTCGCCGGTTTTCGGGTCGGCGGCCCGCAGTACCAGCACCTTCTCGGGTACGATTTCCGTCACCCGGAACAGCGGATAGCCTTCTTTTCCCAGGCGTACAGCATCCCCCACCTGTATGGTTTGTAGTTCCGGCCGGATGCTGTCGACACTGTGTATCTGGCAGCCGGCCAGGTTTTCGAGGACATCATACGAATAAAAACCGCCGCGCCCCTGCCCGATCTGCACAACCCAACGCCACACTTCGGAAGCAGGTGCCTGGACAGTAATAGCGCGGGTATAGCCCATCGCCGGCTGTGGCACGTCCTGGTCTCCAGGTAGCACGAGGCTGACCTCAGTGGGGGTTGCGCCCCAGTGGTTATACCAATTACGGAGAAGAGGAGAGAAAATCAGGGTAAAGACTATGCGAAAAGCGCCTTCAACAGCATCCACTACCGGGTTCATACACTATGCTTTCTGCCCAATGAACAACATCAAGACTCTAACATGGCAAGCCGCTAGCGCCGCATGATTCCCATCACCAGTTGGCAGTGAGCAACATCAGGAAAAGGTTCTTATTAGACCTGATGTATAGACCGTATCAGATTTTGTGTAGCGGATTGGGCTATTTCCGGAGTGGATTAGCTCCCGGCAGCAGGTACAGGCGTAGGGGATACCGGCCAGTTGAAGCGGCATTCGGCATCACCGCCCCGCGCCACTGTGTCGCAACGGGCGATCTCGCGCCCATCATACATCACAGCAAAGGTACTGATTGGAGTATCACTCGTTGTTTCTTTGCGCCAGAAGAACAGGTCCGGTGTCACAAGCTGCTCACTGTAATGGAGATTATTCACACACTGTGGTGGCAATTCAATCTGTTTGCCCGACCAGAAGATACGAACGCATTTTCCAGCAGGTACGATATCCTGGGTGATGCGGTAGCCATTGTAATCGTCACCACCACCATCTGTACCCCGGATGAATTGCAGCGTCCCGACATTCAATGTATAGCCACCGCCGTTAATCATAGTAAAGCTTTCGGTGTTGTAGATAAGGGTAATTGCTGCGCCATTACCACCTGTACCAAGTCCGCCCAGCACAATGAAAGCACCACCGCCGATGACGACCAGCAGAACAACCAGCAGCAGCATGCGGGAACGCCCGCTGGATTTCGCTTTTTTATCCGAATTCCGAGTGGGCTTGTTCTCTTTTTTCGACTTCACCTTGGGGCCCTTTTTCGTCGTGCCGGTGTCGTTGGATACCGGAACCGCCGGCATACTGGTTGCCATATTCATGGATGTCCGCCCCATTGATGGATCATCCAGCAGGCCATAGCCGCCCTTGATTGCGTTGACAAACTCAATGGCGGTACGGTGACGTTTTTCCGGCTCTTTGCTGAGCGCTTTGAGTAGTTCCTCCTCCACCTTTTCGGGGATACTGCTATCAATCGAACGCGGCGGCGGTGGCGGGTCGCTAATGTGACTCAGTGCGATTTCCATCGGCGAATCACCGGAAAAAGGCGTTTCTCCGGTCAGTAACTCATACATAATCACGGCCAGTGAGTAAATATCACTTTGCGGTACAGCTTTGTTAGATGAGATAGCCTGTTCCGGCGCGATATAACGCGGCGTGCCAAAAGCCGTCCCCATCGTGGTTTCGGCGGAAGGCCGCAGAACCAATCCAAAATCCGTCAGCAGTGCCTTATCATTGTCATCCATCAGGATGTTTGAGGGCTTGATGTCTCGGTGAATCACGTCCTGTTTGTGGGCATAGTCCAGGGCGGAAGCGACTTGCTCCATGATATACAGAGCCCGCTTAACATCCATTTTTTTATTGCGAGTGCGCCGCAGCCGTTTGAGTTCCTGGGCGAGGTCGTTGCCTTTGACAAATTTCATGGCGATGAAGTACACACCATCCTGCTCGTTCGACTGGTAGATCGTGATGATGTTGTCGTGTTCCAGTGCGGCCACCGCCCTTGCTTCCCGCTGGAAGCGCTTGGTCAGGGTAGGATCATTGGCCGTCTCATCCTGAATCAACACTTTGACAGCTGCCTGTCGCTGGAGCTTGTAATCCATACCTTTATAGATACGGGCCATCCCGCCGGTTGCCAGCAGGCTTGTCAGGCGATAGTCACCTAACTGTCTGCCAATCAAAGGGTCTCTCGTCTGGTTCGCTTCATCAATATTGGTTGTTTTACTCACCGGATGCCTCACTTTGGCCGGTCACACCGCGTCATAGGCGTTGATCCGCAAAATACGGTGCAAAGGTATAGGAAAGAAGGTTGCATTCTCTAAAACTCGGATATTTTTGCGAAGCGCCGCTTATGCAGTCAGACCGCCGTACAACGCAGATAACTCCCTCACCGCTATTATAGCCCACATCTGCCTTGCATAACCCAAAAGGAATCCCAATTTTTTGTTAGTTACGCGCAAAGTGATACCTTCGTTATAATACCGGCCTTAACGCCGCTGATGAGGTGTAGGCCGATAATATAAAAACGGCTGGTACAATAACGCCCAACCGTTTCACATTTTTAAGAATGGAGTGACCGTTAACCGCCGCCACCCAGCCCACCAAGCAACCCCAGCCCTTCGGCCTCTTCCTGTGAAAGAGTCTTGGAACGTAGTTTGCCTTCCTGGGCGATGTCGGCCAGTTTGTCCGGGTCGAACAGGTTATCGAAATCCGCATCTTCCAGTTTGTCCAGCCCATCCAGGAAGGCGGGGTCAAATAGGTCATCGCTGATTGGGTCCAGGTGAATCGCCTCTGGTTCGGCAGCCGGCGCTTCGGCACGAGGAATAACTGTCTCCAGTGGTTCATCCAACTCCGCTGCTTTAATATCCTGAGTAGCACGCTTGCGGTGGCGACTTTCCGGCGGTGCTTTAGGGGCTTGAATTTGCCAGGCGTTGGGGCCTAGGAGCATCACCAAATCTTGCACAGCGCGGCGACCAAATGTGTTGACAACACCAAACTGGCGCTGCCCGGCCTGCCCATCAAAGGCCAGACACAAGAAATAATGCAGCCCAATTGAGAAAACAAACACATCCTTATCGTCACCATCATAAAACTGGATATTCTGTGCCTGCCCGCCGACCAGCGAACTCATTTCAACCGTGGTCGTCATCATGGGGATAAGCGCGTTCACAAGCTGGTCACGGTTCAGGTAGCCAACTGCGCCCTGTTCCAAAATCACATCGCCAGACCGATTCGCCAGAATAATCGCCATTGCGCCAACATCGGACATCAGGCGCTTAGTAATCGCCAGAGCATTATCAGCGTCAATCATCGGCACTGGGCCACGATCCAGAATCTGTGCGACAGACCCGGATGGCGTCTGTAAGGCTTCGAAAATGTCGCTTCCATCTAACCCGGCCACCAGTACCCGCATAAATTGATGAATATCTACCGGGCGACGCAAATAAACAAATGGTGATTCCGCAATCGTTTCTTCGTCCAGCTCATCTGGGTCAGTAACATCCCCCAGAATAATGACAGCCGTATCTGGGTTGGACTGCTTGATTCGCAGCGCCAGCTCCAGCCCACGCATGTCATCGTCCAACACCCAACTGGTAACGGCCAGTTTCGCCCCACCGCGATTGAGTTCGTCCAGCGCATCTGTACCGCCAGGCACATCCACTTGAATGACAGCACGATCCACAAGATCAGTCGCGGCCCGCACCACACGGGCAATCATCCAGGTCGGGTCTATGGTGAGAATTCGCGGTAAAGCCGCCATAAGAGCATCCCATTCCAACCAGAGGTGAACTTCAAATTAACACCATCTCATTATACCCCAAAACCCATAACGCAACAGTTGGGAATCTGTAGATAGCGTTAAGATATGTTCAATCCTAATCAGTGTATTTTATGATGGGCAGGCTGCCAATATGCCAATAGGGCTATGCCGGGGTAGGCTCCCTGAGTTGCCGCACGGGCTGCTCGTGCTCACTGTTTCTGTAAGCACGAGGCTGGCAGCTCAAATCAGTGTATCAGCAATGAATATAGGAACATATATAGAATAATTTTACATTAAGTTGACTTTTAACTCATGTGTGTCAGATAATGGACTTTGCGTGGATTCAATGGCAATGCGTCACTAAAAAGGGGGGTTTCATGATTAAACCATCGGATATTCAAGCACGTTTACGGCTGTTTCGGTATGGCTTGGTGGTAGTCGTTCTGGTGACATTCCTGGTGAGTCTGCTGGCGCCGTATGCCGCGCTTCGTTTTGTGGATACCGGCGGCATTCCTATTCCACCGATTACCGATTTCCTGGGGACTGCATTCTTGTTTACGGTGATCGTCGCGGTGATCGCTGTCATTGCTTATTTCGCGTACCGCTATGTGCTGCTTAACACCGTTAAGAAGGGGGAAACCCAGCAGTAAGCGCTTTCACAGCGCAGTAAAAACGGGCTGGTCTATTCGAAACCAGCCCATTTTATTCCTGCGTCAGTTCTTCCAATCCCGGCGTCCAATGTCATCAGACGAGCGGCGCTGCAAGGGGTGTTCGCGGCTTTCGGTCAGAAGGCGGCGGGCTTTCTGTACATCGCTTTCGTGTTTGAGCAGTACTGTCAATGTATTTTCCAGGGTTTTCTTGTCCAAGCTGTCAGCGTTGAGCATCAGGAGCGCCTTCGCCCAGTCAATTGTTTCGGAAACGCTGGGGTTCTTCTTCAAATCCAGCCCACGCAAAGCCTGCACCGCTTCAACCGCCTGCTGAGCGAGTTTCTTTGGTAGTTCCGGCACACGCATCTGGATGATATCCAGTTCGGCCTCATAACTAGGGTAGTCAATAAACAGGTAAAGACAACGTCGTTTGAGCGCCTCGGAAAGCTCGCGGGTGTTGTTGCTGGTCAACACAACTGTTGGCAGATGTCTGGCGCTGATTGTCCCCAGTTCCGGCACAGAAACCTGGAAATCGCTCAGGACTTCCAGCAGGAACGCCTCAAATTCAGCGTCAGCACGATCAATCTCGTCAATCAACAGTACTACCGGCTCTTCCGAGGTGATGGCTTGCAGCAGAGGGCGTGCCAGCAAGAAACGATCAGAGAAGAAGATGTTGTCCTCCGCCGCCAGACGGTCTGCTGCTTCGGTCAGGGTGTTGGCCTGAGCCAGAAGCTGGCTGAGTTTGTCGCGCAGCAGTTGGGTATAGAGCATTTGCTTGGCATATTCCCATTCATATAGTGCCTTGCTTTCGTCCAGCCCTTCGTAACACTGCAACCGGATCAGCCGCCGCCCACAGGCCTTCGCCCAGGCTTTCGCCAATTCGGTCTTGCCGACACCCGCCGGTCCTTCGGTCAGCAGCGGCTTATTCAAGCGATGCGCCAGGAACATCACTGTTGAGATTTCATCAGTCGCTATATACTGTTGTTCACTTAAGCCTTGACTCACCTGCGTAATGTTTTCAAACATCATCCATCCCTATTCTGCTCAACTTTCCAATACCAATCAAGCATCTGCTACACAAACCCATCCTCTGCTACACTCTGCTGATTGTCACTCATTTGTCTAACACCTTGCCGAAATCCGGGGAAGGCTCCATACCGGGGAAAGGGTCTTGTTGGGCGATTTTACGGATGATATAGAATACCACAATGCGGATGGTACTCATGATGGGCGCAACCAGGAATGCCCCCAGCACGCCACCGACTGCTGCACCAATAAACACGCCGACGATAATCACCGGCAGTGGTAAATCCAGGATGTCACCCAGGATGGATGGGGCGACGACATTCCAGATCACCTGGGAGATGAGCAGATTGACTCCAATCACCAGCAACATAAACAGACCGTTGGGCATATCCACAAACACGGTTGATCCTTGTAGTGCTGGGACAATCGCCAGCGGAATGAGCGCAATAAAGCCGCCCAATGTCGGAATCAGCGAGATAATGCCCGTGAAGATCGCCAGCACTGTCGCGCCGGAAACACCCATCAGCGCGAGTTGAATCCAGGTCAGCAGGCCAATAATCACGCCAATTGTTACCTGTCCCCGGAAGAAACCGCTCCAAACCCGGTGTAGTCGAGAGATAATCAGCATATACTCACGGCGGTAGTTCGGCGCGACCCACTTTTCCAGGCTGTCCTGGGTGTTGGGCAGGTCAATCATAATGAGAAACGAGACGAATAGCGCCAACAGCAGCGTTGAGAAAACGCCGGTTACACTGGAAATCACCGAAGTGACCGTCCCGGTAACGGTGCCGGCGGCGTTAAAAATGCCGTTCAATAACTGCTGCAAGTCTACCGATTCGAGCAGGCCGATGGGCAGAGGGCCGGTTGAGGTAGAGTCTGTTGTGATGGTATCGGTGGTGTTCGTACCCGTGGCGGAGTCAGTGGTTGGTTCTGGCGTGACTTCCGGCACAACGTCTGTACTGCCGCTTAATTCGGCGATATCCGGGATGTCATTTTGATTCCCCAGGATGAAATCACGGGCGGGCTGCATGATGAAGTTGAAGTCCACCTGCTGTCCCAGAATATCCAGCATGCCATCTTCGGGCTGATATTGATTCAGGCGGTCTTGCAGGTCTATATATGCCTGCTGGACTTCCAGCACGACGCGGTTCACCCCGTTGACGAACTGCGGCAGGACGACGAGGACAATGCCGAGGATCACCAGCATCATGATAATATAGTTGATGACGACCGAAGCCGCCCAGGGCAACCGCACCCGCCGCGTGAGGAAACGTGACGGGGAATACATGATGAATGCCAGTAAGAAGGCGAAAATTAACATCTGGACCACCGGGCCAAGCAATGTCAGCGCATAGACTCCGGCGATAATCAGGAATACAGTCATCATCAACCGAGTGGATCGTTCCCATTGTGGTTGATAGGGAGATTGGGGCGTAGATTCGGTCTGCTCACTCATCGGCGTAACCCTTTATTTTCAGCCGTGCAAATAACTATTCATAACATTACCAGCCAACCGCCAAACGCGCAAAATGAAAGGCATGAATGAGTCGGTTGTGGCCGGTGGACGCCGGAGTGGATTCTACCTTCCTGAAAAACAGAAGGAAACAGGAAATATTGCGAAACATAATCCTTTTCCGGTGGCAATTATCAACAAAGCGCTTGGCGCTGGGCATTTCATGACCATCTCCAGGGTTTTGTTCAGGCAACAACCACTGTTTTCATACTCAAAAACAGGGTATAGTACACATTCTAATGGACTGCGACTGACACGGACTACATGAGCGATACACCGACCACCCCACGAGCCCTACCCGAATCGACTCCCCTGGTGATTGAGCCAGCTTTGGCGCTGCTGGAATTCAGCAGTATTGCCGCCGGGATTCTGGCAGCGGACGCGATGGTGAAACGCGCCACACTGGACGTGGTGCAAGCGGGGACGGTGCAGCCAGGGCGATTCCTGGTACTGCTGGGTGGCGCGGTGGGCGAAGTCGAAGAGTCGCTCAAGGCCGGGAAGGAAACTGCCCCTGATACGCTGACCGACCACATTTTCCTGCCAGGTGTGCATGAGGATGTCGTGCGGGCGTTGACGGCTGGCCGGGTGCTCACGCCGGAGCATGATGCGCTGGGCATTGTTGAAACGGTGAGCGTCCCCGCGGCAATCCATGCGGCAGACAAAGGCGTGAAAGGTGCGGAAGTCACGCTGATGGAGATCCGGTTAGCGGACGGGCTGGGCGGTAAAGGGCTGGTCTTTTTCACCGGGCTGGTTTCGGATGTCGAGGCAGCCCTGGAAATCACCGATGCCGCACTGGAGATACACCTGAAAGTGCGGCAGGTGGTCATCCCCCAGATTCACGAGGACATCGCCAAGGTAATCCGCCGGAGTACCCAATTCGGGGTACACCTGGGCTGGAAACCGGCATAGCGACTGCTTGTCCTGCCAGCGAACGACGTAAATCCTGTTAATAACCATACAAAGGGAGTGACGATGAAACGGATTGTGATGAGTATGACGCTGGCGCTGGTATTGGCTGTCCCGGTCCTGGCGCAGGATGCTCCGGTAGCCGTGCAGCAGGACCTTCCGCCAGGCTGTAACCTCAGTGTTTTGAGTGAAGTGTTCACCTCAGTCGGGACGGCGCTCGCTGACATGGAACTCCCCGTCAGCCAGGCGATGGGGCTGATGAGCGCGTTTGAAGGCCTGATGCAGGATACTAAGATTGCGTGCGGTGAGGTTGAAGTCCTGCCCATCGAGGGTGCGATTGACTTCAGCCAGATTGAGCAGTCGCGCCTGGAAGATGGCGGCTTTGTGTTGGGCAGCCCGGATGCGCCGATCACGATTGTCGAATTTGCTGATTTCCTGTGTCCCCACTGTCACGAATACGATGTAGTCATCGCGCAGTTTATCAAGGATTACGTGATGACCGGGCAGGCGCGGCTCGAATACCGCATGTATCCGGTGATTGACCCCCAGGCATCGGTGCTGGCGGCGGTCATGGTCGAATGCTCCGATACATTAAAGCCGGGGAGCTTCTGGGATGCGCGGGAGATGATGTTTGAACTCATCAGTTTGCAGGGCTATAACACACTGACTCCGTTCCGGTTTGCAGCGCGTGCTGGACTGGACTTTGACTCGCTGGCGACGTGTGCCGGGGAAGCCGGGCAGATTATGATAGATGCTGAAGTGGGCCAATCGGTGGGTGTGAGCGGGACTCCGGCAATACGGATGCGCCTGGGCGATAGTGACATGGTGCCGGTAGAATACGAAGGCACAGTCTACGACCGAGGCGGTGTCTCACTGGATATCCTGGCAGCAGTGGTCGAAGCCGCACAGTAAAGGATCAGCCCGGTAGCTGATTAGTATTTTGGCCTTTCGGCTAGCGGGCTTACAAACTATCCAGCTATGTGAGAACGTGAATCCATGAACGAACAACAACTGCGGGAGCAAATCTGCCTGATCGGGGAGTTGATGCACCGCAATGGTTATATTGACGGCGCAAGCGGGAATGTCAGCGCCCGCCTGGACGCCAACCATATCCTGGCGACTCCCAGCGGGTTGGCGAAGGGGTTTATGTCCCCCGAACAGCTGATTATCGTGGATATGGCGGGTGAGCGGGTGGATACGCCCACTCCCGCCAACGTTCACTTGCGTCCGACTTCCGAACTGCTGATGCATCTCGAGTGTTACCGGCAGCGCGACGATGTGCAGGGTGTGGTCCATGCCCACCCGCCCACAGCGGTGGCGATGACAATTGCCGGGTATGACTTTGGGGGGTGTTTGATCCCCGAAATGGTTGTTATCCTGGGAATTATCCCCACTGCGCCGTATTCAACCCCATCCAGCGCTGAAAACCGTGACGCGATTCGCGGGCTTATTAGTGAGCATGACGCCCTGATGCTGGCCTATCATGGGTCGCTGACGGTGGCGAAAACAGTGTGGGATGCCTACCTACGGCTGGAAAGCCTGGAACATGCCGCCAAAATCCTGTATATGGTCGAGCAGTTGGGTGGGCCGAAAGCCGCGATTTCACCCGACCAGGTGGAGAAGCTGATCGCTATCCGGGAACGGTTGGGATTGTCACGTTCGGGGGATGCGGAGCGGTTTTACACGGCGTGTGGGGTGCGTCCGGCAGAGATGCCGCCGGGTGATGACCTGGAAGCACGAGTCCGCGCCGCTGTTCGCGAGGCGCTGGCGGAATTGTATAGTTAGAGTCATCCGATATTGCCCGGAAGTTTTTCTGGGGAATGAATTTTCCGGCTGTGACACAGTTATGCTATGGGTAAAATACAGCTCTCAGTAACGAGATGCCAGCCAGCTTCATGTCAGGCAGCACCTTCTCATCTCTCTCTTGCTTGCTCAATCCATTTGCCTGATGCTATCCTGTTAGAAACAGGCGGTGTCACTCCTCATGAAGTTCGGATAGACCACGCCCATATGTTGACCAGCAAACAGGACGAGCCATGCTTTCTCAATCGGTAGTTCGCCTTATCAGTGTCACCCTGTTTATCACGGCCTTGTTGACCGGCAGCGCCGCCGCTCAGACCGAGACGCAGCATCACAGCGGCAGACTGGATGATGCTAATCCCGAAACAGCTTACACCTTCATGTTGCAAGCCGGGGAATCGGTGGTTATCAGTGCTGAGGCTGTTGGAGACAACTTAGATACAATCCTGGCCCTGTATGACCCTAACGATAAACTTGTGAGTCAGAATGATGACCGCAACGCATTTTCCCTGGATTCCGCGCTAGGGTATACCGCGATTACCGGTGGTGAATATCGGGTAACGGTCAGTCGGTATGATTATTTCGAGAGTGGCAGCGGTGGGGACTATAGCTTGATGATTGATATTGGCGATGAAACCGTCCTGCGCCAGCTAAAAGCCCTCTCCAAAGTTGCGTTCAGCGGCCCGGAACGGGTGATTGACACGGTACATTTCCGTATTCACTACACGGTAGAGGGCAACGACGCCGCAACCAACGAATACGCGCAGGCCGTTGCCGATACGATGGAGGAAATCTGGCACATTCAGATTGAGCAGATTGGTTGGCCGGCCCCGCCCAACGATGGCGAACAGGGTGGGAACAATCGGTTGGATGTCTATCTGATGGACTTAATGGACGATACCGGCGACGGTCCGCTGGGGACAACCAAAGGGGTTGGCGATATTGGTGACAACCCTTCCACCCAGCCTGTCGAGCAGTACGCGATCAGCAGTGTGATGCGTATCGAAAACGACTTTTCCGAAACCAGTCAGGATGACCGCGGGGCGATCACGCTAATGCGGGCGACGGCAGCCCACGAGTTCCACCACGCTGTTCAGCACGGCTACGATTATGGTGACGCCCACCTGTGGTACCACGAAGCGACATCTACCTGGATGGAAACCGTCACCTTCCCCAAAGACGAGGATGCGACGATTTATGTGGATTATAACTACCACTATCCCGAACTGTGTTTTGGCACCGCGTCAGATCCCAACGATGGGATGCTCATGTATGGAGATTGGCTGTTCATGCAGTCGCTGGTAGATGTTTACGGAAGCGCGATTATCCGTCAATTGTGGGAGCAGCTGGCGGTAGATGAGGGATTCGCGGCGATGGAAAACACACTGCGCGTCCACGAGGATACGATACCGGCGGCATTGGCCCGATACCGGATTCAGAACCTGGTACGGAACTACAAATTCGCCCCGGACTTTGGCGGGGCTACGGTCTGGCTGGAAGGCCGCATCACTGGAACCGGACGCTCAGATTATACCGGGATACAAGAACTGGGCGCGAATTACGTGGCGCTGGCCGTCCCGCCCGGCACATATCGCGTGCAGCTCATAAATGAACCTTCCAGGATGCTCCAGGTGTGGGCGGTGGGTGTTACCGGCGACCAGGCCTCCTCGTCATTGCTGGGGCGCGATGGCGTGGTATCCACCAGCGGCTCAACGTACACCTACCTGGTGGTCTTCAACACCGCCTTTGATGACGACGTGAACGACTGCCACTTCCAACCCTACAGCCTGGATGTGAGCGCGACTACGGGCGTGCCAGCGCCGATTGACCGCATTTGGGACGCCAAATATTTCCAGCCGCTCAAGTAGGAAAAAGCAATACTGCCGTCTGCCTAAAAAATATGCTGATGAATAACCCACAAGCCCGTCTATGCCGGGTCATCCGGGGCGATTTGCCCATCTATCACATGCCAGATGGCGGCGCGATTTAAAAATGATTCGGTGAAAATATCGAGTTCGGTGGTCGTCATCAGAGTTTGCGAAGCACCGTCTATCTGTTCCAGCAGATAGGCACGGCGTTGGCTGTCCAACTCTGCGATGACTTCATCCAACAGCAGTACCGGCCATTCACCAATACGCTCGCGCATCCATGTCAGTTCCGCCAGTTTGAGTGCCAGGACTGCTGTTCGCGCCTGTCCCCGGCTGCCGTATAACCCAGCATCACGGTTATTGATAAGCAGGCGCAGTTCGTCACGGTGCGGGCCAGAAAGCGTCACTCCCCGATTGATTGCCTCGCCCTCCTCGCGTTTAAGCTGGTCGGCGAACTGCGGTGCAATCGCCTCGGCGGTAAGTTCACGGTGCAGGTCAAGCCCCAGCGTATTAAACGAAAGTTGGCCGTCACCCTCAGCGGTGGGCATAAAGCTCGGCTGGTAACGCAGCGTGAGCGATTCGAGCTTGCCAGTCAGGTCGAGATGAAAGCGTTGGGCGCTGACTTCCAACTCGCGCAGAAAGCGCTGCCGCCCGGCGATAATTACGCTGCCTGATTCCGTGAGCTGGTCATTCCAGTATGCGAGTTCGCCGGGGCTGGCCTGTTTGTCGGCAATCCGGCGCAGAAGAGCGTTACGCTGCGGCAGAATTTTATCGTAAGTATTGACCGCCTGGAGATAGTCCCGGTCAACCTGGCTCAAGGTGTCATCCATAAAGCGGCGGCGCGTTGTCGGCGAACCTTCTACCAGCGCCAGGTCCTGCGGCAGGAACAGCACGACATTCACTAGCCCGACAACATCCATTACCCGCTTATCCGCCCCATTCTGCCGGATTATTTTCTTGAAACGCTGCGGCCCGCCATCCGTCTGCGTTTCCAGCACCAGCGCGACTTCCAGCCGGTCAAGCGGGCTATTGCGTGAGGCGATTTCCGCCGAAAGCCGGGCGAACGGGATTGGCTCATCCTCAGTGCGCCAGTGAATCAATTGGCGGTCACTGGTCGTATACGGTGACCGTGAAGTCGCCAGATAATAGATGGCTTCCAGCAGGCTGGTTTTGCCCTGGGCATTAGCCCCGTGCAGCACCACCGGCTTACCCTGTGGCAAGCTGATTTCCAGACGGGCATAGTTGCGAAAATTGGTCAGCGAGAGGTGTTCAATGTGCATAATTACCGTATACTGACTCCCCGTCCGCCAATCACCGTCGGAATCCTGCTGGTGAGTACAGTATCTGCCATATACATAGGCCATCCCCCCTGATTAATGAACGTATAGTATAGCAGGACTCTGGGTTTGCGGGGATAGTGACCCTACCCTGCCGCTGGCTCACGAACTGCTCATGTTTTCATAAGATCAGTGTAATTTTTCCTGCCATAATGAAAACAAGAGCGCGACGAAACCACCACCATACAAAAGGAGAGAAAATGTTGAGACTTTACATAATTCTGTTATCTGTTTTGTTATTGGCACTGGCAGCCTGCTCGCCCGAAAGCCAGGCTGTGCCCACCGAAGCGGCAATGGCGGACATGACCGAAGAAGCCATACCGGAAGTCACCGAAGCGCTAATGGACGCCACTGAAGAAACGATGGTGGATATAACCGCAGAACCTATGCAGGCCACCGAAGCCGCAGCTGCGCCGGCTGAGTATAACGGCCCGGCCTGGGCGAGCCTGCCGATCATCAACGCCCGCACGGGGGAGACTTTCACACTAGCCGATTTTGCCGGGAAAACCGTGTTTGTTGAACCGATGGCGACCTGGTGTACTAACTGCCGCCGCCAGCTGGGCAGTAATGTCCGCCCGGCTTTCGAGAGGTCCGACCCGGAACAAGTAGTTTTTATCTCTTTCAGTGTAGGTGAGAACGTGACCGACCAGCGACTGGCCGAATATGCCGACGAGCAGGGCTGGGAGTGGATTTTTGCCGTCGCTTCCACTGAAGTCACGGCGGGCATGACAGCAGACTACGGACGAGGGGTGATTACACCACCATCCACGCCGCATTTCATCGTCGGCCCCACCGGGACACTTTCGGCGCTGCACACAGGCTTTGAGGGTACTGATACGCTGTTGGCACAGATTAGCGAAGCGATGGGGTCATAAAAATGCAAGAACTTCTGACTGCATTCAGTCTGGGTAACGCGGCCATACTCACAAACGCCTGTTTGCTGCCGTTATATCCGGGATTGATTGCGTTTCTGGCGGGGAAGGCTCAAGACGAGCGTTCCCGCCGGGCAACCGCCGGGCTTGGCGTGCTGGTGCTGGCGGGTGTGCTTACGATGATGGTAGTGGTCGGTTTGGTGCTCTACCTGTTGCAGCAGTCATTCGGCGATGCACTGTCAGTGCTCCTGCCACTCATCTATGGCGTGGTAATTATCCTGGGTGTACTCATGCTGCTGGATAAAAACCCGTTCGCCCGCTTCTCTGCGGGGCAAGCACCCTTGCTGCGAAATCCGTATCTTACGGCCTATATCTACGGATTATTCTTCGGGCCGATGACGCTGCCCTGCACCGGGCCGATCATCCTGAGTGCGTTTACGCTGGGGGCAACCAGTACCGGTGAACTCATCAATGGCCTGCTGTATTTCCTGGTATTCGGTTTAGGGTTTGGCTGGCCGCTGGCACTGCTGCCATTGGTCGCTCTGCCGGTACAGCGCCGACTGGTTGGCGGGCTGGGGCGGCATCACCTGCTGCTCAATCGAGCATCCGGGATTTTGCTGATCGCAGTGGGTCTTTTCGGTATTATCACCGAGCTGCTGCCAAACTTCACTGGGGGAGATGACCTGTTGGGGCCAAATGGGTGGCTGATCTACTGGCTGATGGTAGCGGTTATCGCGGTCATTGTCGGTTATTTTACTTACCGGAAGGAAGAACAGCAGGCAGCAGACTAAACACCCCGAATGTGATGAGCGGCGTTCGCACGCTATGCCAATTATCACGACCTGCCGAGCGGGTTTAATGGTACAATGGGGTAAGGAAGTGTGGGATTTCCCACAAAGGATGGGTGTGATGGTGACGAAAGAGAAACACTTAGTCGAACCGCTGAACGTCCTTCCCAGCACGACCCCAGGTGTACAGATCGAGTTGTATCCCGATTATGTGCGTCTGCGCCGCACCGATATTCTCTCCACGCTCTTTGGGCGCAAAACAACATTCCGGCTCAACGAAATCGCCAGCGTACATCTGTATGAGTCGCGCCATGCCAATCGGGGTCTGTTAGTCCTGGTCGGCCACGATGAAAACCGCCTAATGGAGATGTATTATGCGTGTGAAAATCATCGCGACGCGCTGACACTCCAGGAAGCCATTGAAGCCCGTATCGGATAGGACGGCATGTCTATTCCACAGTGAGTCCGGCAGCCTGGGCGCGGGCAAGGATTGTTTGTGCTGCACGTACCATTGGCATATCTACCATTTTGCCATCCAATTCAAATACGCCACTCCCCCCGGCCTGCTGGGCGTCGTGCGCGTCAATTAACCTCCGCGCCTGTTGGATTTCCACCGGGGTTGGTGTGAATGTCCGCTGGATAATATCAATCTGCTTAGGGTGAATCGCCAGCTTGCCGGTAAAGCCCATGCTGAGCGCCGCTCGCGTTTCCTGTGCTAACCGTTCGAAATCGGTGAGGTTTACAAATGGCGTGTCTATCGCCTGCAAGCCACAGGTCTTGGCGTGAATGACGATTGCGCTCCTGGCATAGTACACCTCCCAACCTTCCGGCGTGCGTGTCGCGCCAATATCTCCGGCAAGATCCTCGGCGCCAAAAATGAGCGCATCGAGACGCGGGTCACTTTCCGCAATCTCCCGCACGTTCAATACGCCACGTCCGGTCTCAATGATTGCCAGCAGGCAAATCGCACCGGGTTGCCACCCATTACGTGCTTCCACCGCCAGCAACCGCGCAGCGACTTCGCGCACCTGTCGTGCCGACTCGACTTTGGGTAGGACATAGCCATCCGGGTGTGCTTCTACTGTTTCCAGGAAATCATCCTCAAAAAACGGGCTGCCCACCGGGTTGAGCCGTATCAGGCGTTCGCTGCGCCCAAAGTCCACATCGTGCAGGGCAGCAGCCGCAGCAATGCGGGCGGCGGGCTTCCTGTTGAGAGCTACGCCGTCTTCTAAATCCATAATCACGGCGTCCACATCCAGCGCCGCGCCCTTTTCGATCTTACGCGGGTCATCACCCGGCATAAATAACAGCCCCCGCCGAATCCGCGTCATGGGTCGTTTCCTCTCGCGTAGGATGCACATTATTATCGGTAATTATACTCTGGCAGAAACCATTATGACCATTATTGGATGCAGCAGGGGTAAAATGGGGTGAAAGTTGGTTGTATCTCTAGTGAGAGAGAAGAAGTGTTATGAAAATCGCAATCGTCTCCGACGACGGCAAGACCATCAGCCGGCACTTTGGCCGCGCATCCTGTTATCTCGTCTTCAATATTGAAAAAGGGGAAATCATCGAGAAAGAGCAGCGTGAGAAGCCCGGCCACAACCAGTTCGCGCACGAACACCACCATCAGCGTGACAACGAAATCCACCTGCATGAGCAGGGGCATGGTATGGACGCCCGCTCGGCAGACAAGCACAACCAGATGCTTGACCCAGTGCAGGATTGTACCGCTGTCATCGCCGGGGGGATGGGCATGGGCGCGTATCGCTCTATTGAACAGGCAAATATGCGCCCCTTCATCACGACGCTGCGTGACGCTGAAGAAGCCGCCCACGCCTATATTGCCGGCACACTGACTGATCACCCAGAACGGCTGCATTAATAACATCACAAGCTCAACCATGCCGGGTTGTCACTGCCCGCAAAATCCAGTAGGATAGTGCAATTAGTCTGATTACCCTCTAGTGTGAGAAATGAGCATAAATATGGCTGATGTTACAACAGCGAAACGGGCCACCGGTGCAGAAAGTGTCGTGTGGGATTTATCGGGATTTTACAGTGGCAGCGATGACCCGGCCATCCAGCGCAACATGGAAGCTCTGAGCGCCGATATAGAAGCTTTCGCCCAGCAGTACCGGGGACGAATCGCCGAACTGAGCGCGACAGAACTTGCCGAGGCGATGCGTACCCTCGAAAATCTGTATGACCGGCGCGGGCGTATCGGTTCGTTCGCCAGCCTGATGTATTCGACCAACACCGCCGACCCGGCTTACGGCCAGCTCGTGCAGCGTGTGACCGAGTTCGGTGCGGCGCTCAGTCAGAAGATGGTCTTTTTTGAACTCGAATGGAACAAGGTCACTGCCGAGACGGTAGAAGCCCTGCTGGATGACCCGGCGCTGGCAAAGTACCGCCACTACCTGGAAGCTGAACGCCGCTACCAACCGCATCAGCTGACTGAGCCGGAAGAACAAATTCTGGTGGATAAATCCGTGACCGGCAGTTCAGCCTGGGGTCGCTTTTTCACCCAGTTGACCAGCGCCCTGACGGTAGATTACGACGGTGAGGTACTGACGCTTTCTCAGGTCCTTCCCAAAATGCACGACTCTAATCGGGAAGTGCGCCGTAAGGCGAATGCCGCCATCACCGCTGCGCTGCAAAGCCGTTCGATGGAACTGACGTATATCTTTAATGTACTGGTGGCGGATAAAGCCTCTGACGACAGACGACGCGGCTATGCGACCTGGGTATCATCCCGAAACCTGGATAACAAAGCGCCGGATGCAGTGGTTGAAGCATTGGTACAGGCCGTGACGAGCAATTACGAAATCGTTGCCCGTCACTACAGGCTCAAGCGTGTACTGCTCGGCCTGGATGAACTCACCGAGTATGACCGTTATGCGCCGCTGCCGCTCAAAACCGGAGATCGTTTTTACACCTGGGACGAGGCCAAAGCTATTGTACTGACGGCATTCCAGGCCTTTAGCCCGCAGGTAGCCGAAATCGCCGGGCGCTTCTTTGACGAGAACTGGATTCACGCGCCGGTCACGCCCGGAAAACGCGGCGGGGCATTCTGCTCCGGCACTGTGCCTTCCGCCCATCCTTTTGTATTCGTCAACTTCACTGGCACAGCCAATGATGTGATGACGCTGGCACATGAACTCGGTCACGGTATCCACTTCTACTTGGCGACCCAGGCACAGGGCATCCTGGGGATGCATACCCCACTGACTACCGCGGAGATGGCCTCGACCTTCGGCGAGATGCTGGTCTTCACGGATCTGATGGGCAAAGAACCCGACGAGGAAGTCCGGTTGGCGATGCTGGCGCAGAAGATCGAAGATACGTTTGCCACGATTTTCCGCCAGATTTCAATGAATCGCTTTGAGAACAAACTCCACAATGCCCGCCGGGGCGAGGGCGAACTGACGACGGAGCGAGTGAATACCCTGTGGATGGAAACACAGCGGGCGATGTTCGGGGATAGTGTGAACCTGAGTGACGCCTACAGCCAGTGGTGGAGCTATGTGCCCCACTTTGTCCAGGTGCCGGGGTATGTGTATGCTTATGCCTTTGGCGAACTCCTGGTGCTGGCGCTGTTCAACCTGTATCAGCAGCGCGGCGCGGCGTTTGTGCCGCAGTTCATGAATGTGCTGGCAGCGGGCGACTCGGACTGGCCGGAAAACATCCTGGCGAAAGCCGGTATTGATCTGACCGACCTCAACTTCTGGAATCAAGGGTTGGCGGCGTTGGGCGACCTGGTGGAACAGGAAGAACAGTTGGCGCGGCAACTCCACCCAGCGAAATTCCAGTAGGAACATGGGCTGCCGTTTCCGATAGGGCCTCGCCCGATAAACAGGTGTATAACAGAGGGCGACTCAAAAAGGTCGCTCTCTTTTTTCTTAAGGGATGTACCCAGTTTTTGGGGGGATACTGCGTTAGAGAACGGTTTAGAATCAGATTGTGATTGAATGTAAGGACACCCATACAATGCGGATTCTATTGTTGATTTTCGCAGTGCCCAATGCCCTGTTACACGCTGTAATCCCCCGCCGCCATACCCAGCGGAGCGCCCGCCGCTTCTACCCGCACGGCTACATGCGCGAGGAGGTAGACGCCTTGCGCAAGGTCGAAGTCCGCAAGTAGATTGATTTACAGCTCTAAAACACAATTACGTTGAGGTGCTATACCCCATAAGGACTGTGTCGGGTTTAGTTGCCTTCGTCTCTACGTTCCCCAATGCTATAACACGAGACACTATCTTTTCCGCCTGAGATGAGTAAACTAACGGAAACGAAAACCCTTTTAGCCGCATCGTGTCGTCTTAGAACAGTAAGGATTCAGTCTATGCCAGCATCCACCCACCCCACCGACCAGATTATGAAATATGAAGCCGACCACGTGGCCCAGACCTACAAACGCGCCCCGTTTGTGCTGTCACATGGCGCAGGCGTCACACTTTTCGATACCGATGGTAACGCTTACCTGGATTGGGTGGCCGGAATCGCCGTGAATGCCCTGGGCTATGGCGACCCGGAACTCACCCAGGTGATTCAAAGTGCCGCCACTGGGTTGATTCACGTCAGCAACCTGTACCATACCGCGCCGCAGGCACAGTTAGCGAAGGCACTGTGCGAACGGTCTTTCGCGGATCGTGTGTTCTTCTGCAATAGCGGGACAGAAGCCGTCGAAGGGGCGATTAAGTTCGCCCGCAAGGCAGCTTATGAAAAAGGCCGGACGGATAGAACCGAGATTGTGACATTTTCCGGTGCATTTCATGGGCGCAGCATGGGCGCGCTGGCACTGACTCCCCGCGAGAAATACCAGAAGCCATTCCAACCACTCATGCCGGGGGTGAAGCTGGCAGAATTCAACAACCTGGAGAGCGCACGTGCGGTCATCAACGAGCGCACTTCTGCCGTGATTGTCGAGCCGGTGCAGGGCGAGGGCGGCATTTACCCGGCGACCACCGAGTTCCTACGCGGCCTGCGTGACCTGTGTGACCAGCATCAAGCGCTGTTGATTTTCGATGAAATTCAGTGTGGCATGGGGCGTACCGGGACACTGTGGGCGCACGAGTTCAGCGGCGTAACACCGGACATCATGACACTGGCAAAACCACTGGCAGGCGGCCTGCCTATCGGCGCGATTCTACTGACCGAAGCGGTAGCGGGCGCGATGCACCCTGGCGAACACGGGACGACGTTTGCCGGCGGCCCACTCGTGACCAGCGTCGCGAATATCGTGTTGGAACGGGTCAGCCAGCCAGAATTCCTGGCGCATGTGCGGGAAGTGGGCGACTACCTGATTGAACGCCTCTCCGAGATCAACAGCCCGCTGATTAAAGCAGTGCGCGGGCGCGGCCTGATGGTCGGCCTCGAACTCACCGTTGAAGTGACGCCACTGGTTGAGGCTGGCTACCGGAATGGCCTGATTCTGGTCAACGCCGGGACGCATGTCCTGCGCTTTGTACCGCCGCTGGTGGTGGAAAAACAGCATGTGGATACGCTGGTCGAGCGCCTGACGGCGATGCTGGCTGCGCACGAGGGGTAAATCATGTCGAACATTCAAGCAATCATTCCACCTATCCCAGGATTTCGTGTCTCCGGCGTTCATGCGGGAATCAAGAAGAGTGGCAATCTCGATTTCGCGCTCATCGTGAGTGATACGCCGGGTACCGCTGCGGGGGTGTTCACGACCAACCAGGTGAAAGCCCCGTCGGTCATCCGCAACATGGACATCCTGGCGCAGGATACTGCCCGCATCCGGGCAATTGCCATCAATTCGGGCTGCGCTAACGCCTGTACCGGGCAGCAAGGCATGGATAACACCTACCAGACGGCACAATGGGTCGCGCAGCATATCGGCTGTGCTGAGGACGAAGTGCTGGTGATGTCTACTGGCGTAATCGGGGCGCAGCTACCAATGGACAAGATCAGGCGCGGCATTGAACTGGCGACAGACGCCCTTAGCGCGGATAGCTGGGATGCTGCCGCCCGCGCGATTATGACCACTGACACGCGCCCGAAGACTGCTTCGACCAGCCTCCAGGCCGCCAACGGGAAAACCTATACTATCGCCGGAGTCGCCAAAGGTTCGGGGATGATTGCACCCGACATGGCAACCATGCTAGGCGTCGTTATCGCCAATGCACCCTTTGCCGGGTCTTTAGGGTCGCTGCTGCGTACGGCCGCTGACGAGACGTTCAATCGGATTGTGGTAGATGGCGATATGAGTACCAATGACTCTGTACTGCTGCTGGTGAATAACGCTTCCGGCGCGGTTGAGCCACCTACCGGCCAGTACCCCAACGCGGTGCGTGCAGTCAGTCGCATGCTGGCGCAGGACATCGTGCGCGATGGAGAGGGTGTGACGAAATTCATCACACTACACGTCACCGGGGCGCCGGATACGGAAGCTGCCCGCCATATTGCCCATACAATTGCGACGTCGGCGCTTGTGAAAACCGCGTTTTATGGGAATGACGCCAATTGGGGGCGGATAATCGCCGCTGCCGGACGCGCTGGTATTCCTCTCGATCCGGAACGCATGTCGCTGCGTTTCATTCCTGGCGAGTCATTAGTACACACCGACGGGTCGGTACTGCTGTTCGCCAATGGTATGCCAACGGACTACCGGGAAGCGGATGCCACCGCGATCATCCGGCAGCCTTCCATAGTAGCCTGGCTGGACTGTGGCGCGGGGAACGGTGTGGCAACAGTATGGACGTGCGACCTGAGCCATGATTACGTCTCAATCAATGCCGAATACCGGACATAGAGCGGGGGTACTTGCTGCACGGTTGTCACAATAACTGGCAATCAATCATCTTCATTCGAATAGGGGACATGGTCCCCTTTTTTTGTTTCAGATATCAAGCTTGAAACGACGTTAACAAACGATCTACCAACCCGCACGCAGACGAAACTGATCTACAATATAAATAGATAGAATATTATATTGGAGGATTTAACCTGTGACACGATGGAGGCTCTTTTGGATAATCGGGTTTTGTCTGCTGTTGACCGTTTCTCTGGTGACAGCGCAAAACGACTGCGGTGTGCTCGTCGAGGCAGCCATCACCCAGGCCAGCGAAACCTGTGCCCAAATCGGACGCAACCAACTGTGCTACGGCAATACGAACCTGGAAGTAACTGCCGCGTCCGGCGCGGACATCGAGATGGATACACCCGGTGATCTGGCCGACCTGATTGATGTGAGTGCTGTTCATGCCAGTCCGCTGAATGATCAGAATGACGAATGGGGCATCGGCATTATGTCGGTGCAGGCTAATTTGCCGGACACACTGCCCGGTCAGAATGTGACTTTTTTGCTGGTAGGCGACGTAACAGTGGAGAACCTTTCACCGGAAGACACACCACCCATGCAGTTCTTCCGCTATTCAACCGGGATAGGCCGTTCCGGTTGCGAGGAAGCTCCCTATAACACGCTGGTACTGCAAAACCCGCACGGCACGGAAGTCATCCTTACAGCCAACGGTATCGAGATTGGTCTGGGTTCGACTGCCGTCTTATTCGCACAAGCAAACGACCAGGCACGTCTGTTGATTGTCCAAGGTCAAGGCAGCGTGCGGGCCAACAGCAGCCGCCAGATTGTTCCAGAGGGCCGGATGACTACCGTTAAATTGGGCGGTGACGACGGCTTTACACCAACCAGCGCCCCCGCGCCGGCCTTCCCATACCCGACTGAACTACTCCAGGGTATTCCGTTTGACCTGCTGCCAGAACCAGTGACACTACCAGAAACACTCAGCGCAACAACCGATATGGAGGCCGTGACGATCACAACGACAGTGCCTTCAGCCCTGGGAGTTGGAGAAGATGGGCGTATAAACATCGCGCTCATGGGTAACGCCGCGGAATGTCCGGTCAAATCGCGGCAACCGCTGGATGTTGTCCTTGTGATTGACATCTCCGGCAGTATGGAAGGTGCGCCACTGGCCTCCGCCAAGAGCTCAGCCCTGGCTTTCATCAACCAGCTTGATCCTGCAGTTGACCGCGTGGGTGTCGTAGCGTTTGAGAGCACGGCACGCCTCATTTCCCCCCTGGGGGCGGATTTCAGCACAGCAAGTGGCGGGATTGCCGGCCTTGCCAGCACCGGTGGCACAGCCATAGACGCTGGATTGAATCTGGGCTACACGACGCTGCAAGCCAGCGACCGTGCGAGTGAAGCCTTACCGGTCATCATCTTACTGTCAGATGGTGCCAGTGACGCCGCAGCAGCCAACGCCGCTGCCGACCATATCAAAGCCGCCAACGTTCAGCTAAATACTATCGGGGTAGGCGCCAGCGACCAGAGCCTGCTGAACCAGCTCGCCAGCTCGCCCCAGGACTATGCCTATTCCGGGTCATTCGCCAATTTGCGGAATATATTTGTCAACAGCGCCCTTTCACTGACCGGGTCAGTAGCCGCGCAGAACATCCGCGTAACGTATACGCTCAACAGTGAAGCATACGACCTGGTGGCCGATTCATACCAGCGGGGAACATTCCTGGACAGCGGCCAGGTCGCCTGGAGTCTGCCGGTACTCTACGACGGCCAGACGATCAACTTCGACTTCCTGCTGGAAGCAACCCAGGTGGGCAACACTCAGGCAATCGGCACTCTGGCAGTAACCTATACGCCTTGCGATGAACTGGCAGTTACCAGCATCGCCCCTGAGGTACCAACCATCGCCGTGCAAGACTCCCCAATAGCCGGGGAAATTCGCCAACCGGGAGAGCTGCTAACGCTGGATACCCGTACCGGCGGCGAACTCGATAGCTTCGAGATCGATTCCTGGATGCTGGATGTACCTACCAATGAGTTGTTCTCACTCATTATTGTCGGGGCCGGCAATACCTTCGCGCCGGAGATTATCGGTATTAATGAAACGTCAATCCGACCACTCTATACGACCGGGATAGCGGGCACAGATACCAGCACCAGCGTCTACGATACGGCGGTGCCTGGGCCGTACCGCTTGTTTGTCCAGAGCGGCAGTGAGTCTGACACCGGGAGCTTTGATGTACAGATCGTCGCTGGTGCCGCGGACATCCCTTCCGCGGCACTATCGGTTGGGGATGAAGTCGAAGACGTTCAACAGGGCGAGGGTAAAACCTACAACCTGCAAAGTGTGGAGGACGGCCAGACCATCACGCTGCGGATAATCCAGCCCTATAATGCTGCCTTTAATGTGACAACGGGGTTGTTCGCTGAAGATGGCTCAATATCACGACAAATCTACAGCGGCACCATCTACGACTATGAGCAGGATCAACGCACTCGCGTCTTTATACTGACTGCGGCAGGCGATGGCGACCATCGTTTGTTCATAAACGCCAGCAGTGAATATACCCTGCTGGTCGAAGATGGGGATACCCTGCGGGAAGATGTCGGGACAATCACCATTGGAGAAACCCTTGAGGGGCGTGCAGCCCAGGATGATGCGTATTACAAAGCCACCCTGAATGTGGATGAGCCGCAAATGCTCACCTTTGTCACGGTGTCGGATGGCTACCCAAATCTGTCTGTCAGCCACGAGAATCCGCGCGGACTGCGTTACATGAAGTATACCTATGGCGAGAACTTTGAAGCAGACGTTTATGAAGTGCTTGAACCGGGTGCGGTAACCATTAGCTTCGATAGCAGTAATGCCGGTACGCCGTACACCCTGGCCGTGCTCCCCGGCGATGTATTGAGCAATGATATGGGCGTTATTGCGCCTGGCGATGAAGTAACCAACGACACTCCGCCCGGATTAGCCACCTATACCCTGGAAGATGCTGTCGAGGGTGACACTATCACCGTATCGTACACGGTAAGCAACTACTATGCCAACCGCCCGATCACGATTACCAGCGCAGATGAACAATTGGCCAACCCGCTGTTCACTATCGAAGAAAACGACAGTAACTATGAGGGCGGCACACAAACCCAGGTATTCACCCTGGCTGGTGTACCGCCATATCGGATCGCGTTCCCGGTAGCTGGCGAACACACCTTCATGCTACAGGACGGCGATCAGGCACGCTTCCAGGCTGGAAGTCTCGTTTTCGGAACACAGGAGCGCGGCACTGTCCAGAGTGGACGGGTTGATCTGTGGACATTCGAAGGCACACAGGGTGCAGGGGTTGAACTGGAACTGGACGGAAATTACGACGCCGAGATGGCGCTTCTCGACCCCAACGGCACGAAAGTCGCCAGTGACTATAACCTCATCACCAACTTCACGCTGCCTGTGGATGGCACCTACACGGTTGCCGTCAGCCCGACACGCAGTCGCAGCACCAATTACACTCTGCGGGTGGATTCCATCGAAATCGCACAACCGTTTTTTGGCACCCTCGTCTCCGGAGAGCCGCAAACCCATACTCTGGTGCCGGGCCTGATAGATAATTGGTCATTCGAAGCGACAGCCGGTCAGCATGTACGCCTGACCATCGAAATGGACAACGTATACGGTGATGTCACGCTTATCAGCCCATCAGGGAAAGTGATCGGTGAAGTCACCGGCGGCTATGAAGACCTCCAACTCTCCGGCATCACCCTCGCCGACACGGGTATATACAATGTTACGGTGGAAAGCTACAACACCGAGCGCGATGATTACACAATGACCCTGATACTGCGGGAACCATTCGACCCCAGCAAGGGCGTTGAACTCGAAATCATCGCTAATGGCGCTGTAAATTTACGCAGCGGCCCCGGCACGAACTACAACATTGTGACAACTGCCGCCCCCGGCACACTTGTCATCGCCACGGCCCGTAATGCAGCAAATGACTGGTATAAGGTCGTCACCGAGGACGATACCGAAGCCTGGGTATTCAACAGTCTGATACGTCCGACGGACGATGAAGCCGATCTTTCTGCGCTGCCAGTCGAATAAGGCAGTAGTTGTAGAATTGCCTAAAGGGCCATCCAAAACCGGATGGCCCTCGCTGATAATATTACAGGCTCACGTATCACTTTTTCGTTTTACGGAAGCCTTTCCCATACGCGATATGCCCATGCCCGATCACCACGAACGCCGAGGGGTCAGCCATGAAAACCAGTTCGCGCAGCCGATTGACCTGTGGCCGGGAAATCGTCACAAAGAGAACACCGTGTACCTTCTCAGTGAACATCCCTTTGCCTTCCCAAAAGGTCACACCGCGCCCCAATGCCTGGAGAATCACATGCGACACCTGCTCTGGTTGGTCGGTGATAATCGTCGCGGTACGGATAATGCTCGGCCCTTCAAGTACATAATCCGCCGCCGTGCCGCCCAGGAACAGGGCAACCATCGCATAAAGCGCCCCCTCCCATCCGAACACCAGCCCGGCCAGCACAATCACACCAGTATCAGTGTAAAGTGTAGATGTACTCAGCGGGACGCCGAAGCGATCTTGCAGAATTCGCGCAATGGTCGAAGTACCGCCCAACGTCCCCCCGGCACGGTAGACCAGCCCGCCCCCGATGCCGCCAATGATACCGCCGAACAGCGCGTTTAGCAGGATGTTGCTACCGACATCTACCGGGTTCGCCGCGATGATCGGCGTCAGCAGGTCAATCGCCAGGGACGAAACCACGACATAGTAGACCGTCGCGGCTACTACACGCCAGCCGCCAAGCATCCGAAAGCCAATGATCTGAATGGGGATATTGCCAAGCAGAACCATCAGGCCAATCGGCAGCGCGGGGTTCAGGTGATTGAAAATCACTGCGATACCCAGTACACCGCCCGGCGCAATCTGAAACGGTGCCATAAACACGGTGACGCCGATAGCCCCAACAATTGCGCCCACCGTCAACTGCACCAGGCGTGTCACTACCGATAACCAATTCACTTTACCTGAAACCGTCACACTCACATCCTTTACCGCGCTTAGTGCATATTAGCTTTTACATAATTTGTGATTATACAAAAACAGTGGGCCTAAACCCACTGGAGACACAAAAAATCTGTTTGTCTTTATCCTGGTGGCTGGGTTACGCCAACTTCGTACCCAGGTCATGCAGTTCCTCATCCAGGTGACGCGGCGCGGTGGTCATCGTCTCCAGGATAGCCTGCATCTTGGCCGGGAGTTTGAGGTCGGTTGAGCGTTTCTTGGCGATGTCCTCTACCATATGATCCACACCGCCATGTTCGCGCACCCGGTAGGTGATAACCTGCCGCATGTAGTCGGTCATCTGGGCTTTGCGAGCACGTCCCTTCACATCGTCAGTGAAACGATTCAGGCTCAGGCAGGCAATCGCGTCGGTAATAGTTTCATGTTTGCCGTTGCTGCTGCGGGCAGCCATCGCATAGCCCTCGTTATAGGCACCGAACTTAACCGTTTGTCCCTCAATCTGATAAGATGCAAAGGCAATTTTGGTTTCGTAGTAGTCAGCAGGCTTCTGCGTGAGTGCCGAACCCGGCTTGATTTCTCGTGGGAAGCGCCAGTTGATGATGTGAGCAACTTCGTGGGCGATAAGGTCAGCCGAAGTGTAGAACAGCCCGGGATTTGATTTCGTGGTCTGCTGGCCGTCAAAGAAGGCCCGGTTGCCGAAGACGATTTCATATCCGGCGGTGTTGCGGGCATACCACATCGCGTCTCCAAAGGGGTTCACGTTATCCTTACCAGAGCGGGTAATCATGAGCGGGCCATACATCACTCTGAAGGCCAGAGCATCATCGCGGAAGCCAAATAATGGGTCGAATAGCGCCCCGGTGCCTTTGGCCGTATTTTCAATTGCGTCAAACACGGTTCGCAGGTTGCCAATAGACCACTTGCCATCCGCTTCAACACCCAGCAGTACACCGTATTTTTCAAGTTTCTGGATAATATCCAATGCCTCTTCGAACATTTCCACACTCGTGATACGTGAAAGTTGAAGGTCCCAGAGCAGCGCAGCGGCTTCTTTGGCCGTATCCAGGCTCACACCGCCGTCAAGCGATACGCCAATCATTCGCAGCAGTTCAGCGGTCGGGTTTGCCAGGTTAAAAGGTAGGAATTCCAATCCGCGCCGCCCATAAAGCGAGTTGACATCAAAGGTCTCGGCAGTCCCCCACACGACTTTATTGTCCCACTCGAGCCGGTAACGCCGCTCATACTGCCCAGCCGGTGGATAGATGGTATAGCCAGTGACGAGCGCCTGCTGGCCGGGCTTGAGGGTGGTGACTTTGGCATCATTATCACTGGGATCTTTGACATTGTAGCGGTATCCATCCCGAATGTTCGTATTGGCGTTGACCGTCCCGGTTACAGTGGTAAAGCGTGGAGCTGCCGGCGCTACAGCGGGTTCACGGGCGGGTTCTGCTGCGCGGGGTGCTGCGGCAGCCCCGGCTGCTGCCCCTGAACTGGCTGGCGCGGATGGGACGGCGGACAGTCCAGTCTGCAAATGTTGAATAAGGGATGTCCGTTCTTCACGTGTGAGCTGGTCTGCCAGCGCCTGAACTTGAGTCAGCGTTACGTCAGCCATTTAAACCCCTTTCGTTGTTTATGTGTATATAAGGTTAGGTGATCGGTGCAGAATGTATAATGAATTGGTTTTTTCTAACAGTCTAGCATGATTTTCAACATTTGGGCAATTCAGGCCAACTGCCGGGCACATTCTCACAAGATCATCACTTGTACCCGGCGGCACTCCGGGTCACAATAGAATAGGTCAACTCCAAAATCCCGTTACCACAAAGGCTTGCGGCTATGTCGTTACTCACTCCTCTGGCGCTGCTCGGTGCGCTTCTGGCAATCCCGATTATCCTGCTATATATGCTGCGGCTACGGCGGCGTGAAGTGCTGGTGTCCAGCACATTTCTTTGGCGGCAGGTCGTGCTGGATAACGAGGCCAATACCCCCTGGCAGCGACTGCGGCGCAATATCCTGCTGCTGCTGCAACTGGTGATTCTGGCACTGCTGGTATTCGCCCTGGCACGCCCATTTATCATCGTGCCGGCGGTGAGCGCCGGGCAGGTTGAACTCCTGTTGGATGCTTCCGCCAGTATGAATGCCACTGACGTGAACGGGCAGTCACGCTTCACCCAGGCTAAGCGCGAGGCACTCAATATCCTGGATACGCTCGGTTCGGACGATGCCATGACGGTGATTCGCGTGGGCGATGTCCCAGAAGTAATCGCCCCGGCGACGAATGACCGGGGTGTGTTGCGCCGCGCCATCAATGACGCCCAACCTGGCAATGCCGGTGCCGATTGGACGGCAGCACTGACCTTAGCCGTTGCCGACGCCGTCAACAGCACTGGCCTCGACATCGTGATTATCGGGGATGGCGGCTTGGGCGATGCCGAAAATCTGCCCGGTGTCCCTAACCCGGAACGTGTACGCTACGTGCCGGTAGGAGTTTCCAGCAGCAACCTAGCAATTACGGCCCTGGCAACCCGCGCACTACCGGGGCAGCAGCCGGAGCTTTTCGCCCAAATCACCAACTATGGACCACAGGACGCCCCGGTCATTTTCGATTTGCGCGTGGATGGCGACTTGCTGACAGCGCAGCGCCATGTCATCCCCGCCGGGCAGGACTTCTCGCTGGTTTCCACCCGACTACCCGACAATTTCACCGTCCTGCAAGCCGGGCTGACGACCACCAGCGACTCCACAGTGCCGGACTACCTGGCGTCGGATAACACCGCCTGGACCGTCTCATCCGAGGTAGGAACACGCCGTGTCCTCGTGATGTCATCCGGCAACCTGTTTCTCAGCCAGGTCATGCGCAGCCTGCCCGCGATTGAAGCCTTCGCCGGAAACATCACCAGCGGGTTGCCCAGTGGAAATTTTGATCTCTACTTGCTGGATGGTTGGCTGCCCGATGGCGATCTGCCCGACGGCGACATCCTGATTATCAACCCCCCGCGCAGCACCAACTTGTTCACAGTGGGCGACAAGCGCGAGATGCGCAGCACACCGGTTGTCGCCGGTAACGATCCGCGAATGGCATTTGTGGATTTTAGCGGGGTGAATATCCTGGGCTATGTGCCGGTAAGCGAAACGCCCTGGGCCGATACGCTGATTTCAGCAGATAACGAGCCGCTGCTGCTGGCCGGGGAAGTGGATGGCCGCCAGGTCGCGATTCTCACATTTGACTTGCACGAATCTGATCTGCCGCTGCAAATTGCCTGGCCGGTATTGATGGCAAACCTGTTAGACTGGTTCACGCCGCGCAGCGCGATTTCCGCCCCCAACGGCCTGAGCGTGGGGGAATCGCTGGCAATTCGCCCGCCCTTTGAAGCCACCGCCATCCGCGTCACCCTGCCGGATGGCAACCAGCGCGATTTACCAATTGACCGGGATGTAATGGTGTTTGGGGAAACGCGTCTGCCTGGACTCTACACAGTGGACATTCTGCAAGGGGATTCTCTGCTGGAATCCGCGCCGTTCACGGTCAACCTGTTCGCACTGAATGAAAGTGACATCACCCCCCGCAGCGAAATCCGCCTGAGCGGTGCGACAATTGCCGCCACCGGGCGCGAAGAAGTCGGCCAACGCGAGATATGGCCCTGGGTTGTCTTAGCGGCGCTCCTGGTGCTGCTCATCGAGTGGTACGTGTATCACCAACGCTTGTCCGTCCGCACGCTGTTGAGGCCGGTACTGCTGCGGCAGCGGGCAGCCTGAAAACCAACGTTATGTCTCATCTTCCATTTCCTTATCATCGAGGAAATAGATATAAGTGCGGAGCTGGCCGAGCCGGATTTCGTCGGCGTTATTAACCGGTACAAGGGTGCGCGGGTTGATCGGATCGCCGTTGACGTATGTCCCGTTAATGCTATCCGCGTCTTCTACAAAAAACTTGCCATCGCGGAAGTGCAGAAACATATGAACCCGCGAGACGCCTAGATTCACCGCGTCGTAACGGCTCAAATTCACATGAAGGGACTTATCCCCCAATTGGCCGGTATTGCTGGAACGACCAAAAGAAATCGGGCTATTGACGGTCAACGTAATTGGCGCTTCACTGTTCCCGGCAATAAACAGAACCGCTGAATTACGGCGACTCTCCGAAGGCATTGCCCGCAGTGGCGCCGTTCCCACCAGCGCTTTCGTCGCAATCCCCGCTTTGCCGCTTTCATGCTGGGCAATTAATGACCCGACCACATGCCGCAGTTCCTGAGCACTGACCGGTTTACCCAGAAAAACATTCGCGCCCGCATCCAGCAGTTGGGAAACCGAGGACTGTGTTTTGGCGGCGCTCACAACAATAATCGGAATGTCGTTCTGCTGCGTATCCCGGCGGACATAGCGACAGAACTCCAGCCCATCCAGGTCGGGCAGCATCAAATCCAGCACGACTGCACTGGGGCGCTTCTGGTTGAACAGGCGAATCGCGCCAATGACCTCTCGGCTGATGCGGGTGGTATACCCTGCCCGTTCAAGGATAAGCGACAGGACTTTGGCGACTTCTATATCATCCTCAACAATCAGAACCAACTGGCCGCGCCCGGCAGGGAGTTCGTCCTCCATCTGGATAGAGGGCTGTTTATGCGCCCCACTCCCATACATTGGTGAAACCACTACCTGTGTTTCCAGCCGCAGCCGCCCAATTTGCAGTGTGTCGCCATGCGCCAGCGGATATGGTTCATTGGGCTTCAACCGTTCACCGTTGACGAAACTGCCATTGCCGCTTTCCAGGTCAGTTATCCAGAGGCGATTATCCTCAGTGTGCATAGACAGGTGTCGGCGCGATACGCCGAATTCTTCAGCACCATATACCCCCAAGTCAACATCGGGCTGCTGCATATCCCCTTCGACTATCCGACCTAAAACGATAGTGTTTTCCAGTCGGACTTTGAGCGGTTCCGGCATCTGGGGAGCACGTAAGATGATAACCCAGGGAATATTAGGAGTTTCGGACATAGCTAGCCTGCTCTTTCTTAATAAATAAACGTCCATTTACATTTTTTAGGAAAATGAAAGCAAAGTGTATTGGATATATAATAAGTGAACTTTGTTCCCGTCCGCAAAACAGGACTCACTAGTAATTGGTGATTTTCGAACGAATATACAAGATTCATTTAAACACCACCTAAAAATCAAACAAATAATCAGGACTTACGCAGTTTGAGAAGAATTTCCCCGCAGATTAGTCGCCTGAACTTGCTGGCTTTGCCAACTCCTGAATTAGAATCCATCCTTGTGCTATCGACTATCATCTAACAGTACACCTTACATTATAACACCTCTGTTACATGGAGACGATAAGATTTACGAAAAATATACTAAGATATTCAGAAAAACAAAAGAGGCGCAGTATCCTACGCCCCATGAACACGCATATGCACGCCGTTCATTCATTAACAGGATTCAGTTGGCAGCACGACCATGAAACATCACGCCGCATTCTAAGGCAGGATTTTGCTCGACAGCTGCATCCACCCCTTTGTCCGCAATCTCCAGGATATACGGCCAGGCCGCATTCAGGAACGCATGAGTCGCGGTGCGCCCGATCACACCCGGCACATTCGGCACACAGTAATGGATAACGTCCTCCGCCACAAACGTCGGTTGGTCATGAAGCGTAGGCCGGCTGGTCTGGACACAGCCACCCTGGTCAATACTCATATCAATAATGACCGAGTGTGAGCGCATCGAACGCACCATATCCCGCGTGATGATCTGTGGGGAACGCTGCCCCGGCACCTGGATCGCGCCGACCAGCACATCGGCGAAAGTACATACCCGCGCCAGGTTGAAGTCATGGGAAACCATCGTTGTGACCCGGCTGTTTAAATGGTTATGGGCAAGTTGTAGCTGCTTCATATTCTTGTCGAGCAAAATCACCCGCGCCCCCATACCGATAAAGGCTTCTGCCGCGCTGGTACCTACCACACCCGCCCCGACAATCACCACATCCGCCGGTGGTACGCTGACCGCGCCACCCAGCAGCATCCCCTTGCCACCCACATCATTCTGAAGATACCGCGCTGCGATTTGCGCCGTCATCCGTCCCCCAATCTGGCTCAAGGGATACAGCACTGGCAGACGCCCGTCATCTTCTTCAATCAGCTCATAAGCAATTGTCGTGATGTTCTTTTCTTCCAGAGCACGTGTCCGGCTGGCCGAGGCGCTCGCCAGCATCATAAAACTCATGATAGTTTGGTCGCCGCGCAGCCAGCTGACTTCTTCTTCTGTGGGACGCTGCACCTTCAGGATAAGGTCCGCCCGCCGGAAAACCTCGTCTTTGCCGAAGGCAATACGCGCCCCGGCACGCTCATACTCTGCATCGGTGAAGCTACTGCCGAGTCCCGCACCAGTTTCCACATAGCACTGGTAGCCGCGTCCGGTCAGGATGGATACACCGGGGGGTGTTAAGCCCACACGATATTCAAAATTCCGGTGTTCTTTGGGAACGCCGATTATGAGTGACATATTTGTTCCTTCCCGCGAACAACTACAATATCTTATCCAGCATAGCGGCCACTGCCTGGTAAACTGGCGAGTCGTTTTCCATCTCGACCAACGGGCGGCCATTGTATTCAAATTCGACTAGCTGCTGATTGTAAGGGGTGATCCCCAACAGGTCTATATCCATCGAATCAACGAAGTCTTGCAGCGGTTCAGGCAGCTTATCCTCACGCACACCGTTGACAATCAGGTAAGCCTGTTCGATGTTGATATCCAATTCTTTACGGAATCCCGCGACGCGCTGGGCAGCTACAAGGCCGCGGCGGGTCGGGTCGCTCACTACGATAAGGAACTGCACATCGCGGGTGGTACGGCGACTCAGGTGTTCCAACCCAGCCTCGTTGTCAATCACCACATAGCGGTAATTCTTGCTGATGCCATCTATCACTTCACGCAGGTTGTGGTTCACAGCACAGTAACAACCAGGGCCTTCCGAACGCCCCATTGCAATCATATCGAAGCGGTTGCCTTCGGACATCGCGCTGCGAACCTGGTAATTGAGGTAGTCGCGCTTGTTGACCCCGCCAGGGAGCGTCCCCATCGCTGCCCCGCCTTCCAGGAGAGACTGCTTCACCTCTTGCAGGATATTCTCGCGGATGTCGCCTACCGTCCATTCGAGGTCAAGCCCCAGCACCATGTTTAGGTTGCTGCTAGGGTCAGCATCAATTGCCAGCACCGCCCCGGATGTTTTTTGCACGAGGTACTTGATAATCATCGCCGAAATGGTGGTCTTGCCAACCCCACCCTTACCGGCCAGTGCGATGGTGATCGTCATGAAGATGTCCCTTCAGTATGAGCGCTAGCCAGTTGTGTATTGAGCGCGGCGGCCATCGCAGCGGCAGCCTCGCGCAGCGGCGGCACATAATCATACACCGCATTCCCCAGGCGATCCGCCTCCTGCACAGCCGCATTTGCCGGGAGAAAACCCAGCAGCGGCAGCGAAGCTTCGGCTCGCAGGAAGTCGGCCTCGTCCGAATTCTGTATCTTATTGCCAACCAGCCACAGGCGCTTGAGGCCGATATCCTGTGCCAGCTTCCTGATCTGCGTGGCAGTCCCCAGGCTGCGACGGGTGGGTTCAACCACAATAAGCATCGCATCTACAAAGTCCACCGTCGCCCGCCCCAGATGTTCGACCCCAGCGTACATATCAAGGATCAATACATCATCATCGCGGAAGAGCAGGTTTGTGAACAACGTCTTGAGCATAGCGCTTTCCGGGCAGATACAGCCCGATCCACCGGTATCCACCGCGCCCATTTCGAGCAGGCGCACGCCACGATGCACCACGCTGAAGCGTTCCGGCAGGTCATCCACACGCGGGTTAATTGTGAAGAAGCCGCCTACCGTGCCGGGTTTTGCGCCGGTACGCTCCTCGATCAACTCATCCATCTCGGCAATCGGAGTAAGTTTGCGCCGTAGTTCGGATGGGAATCCCAACGCCCCTGCCAGGCAGGGTGACGGATCGGCATCCACCGCCAGAACAGCGTGGCCGCCATCGGCATAGACCTGTGCCAGCAGCGCGGCCAGCGTCGTTTTGCCCACGCCCCCTTTTCCGCTAATCGCCAGTTTCATTGTGCAAGTCCTCTGTTAAAAGTGCTGAGTGCCAATTGAAAAGTTGATAGCATATTTTCGTGCAGGGGCGCAATCTATCGCGTCCGTATCTTTAATCAACTGCATAAGTCCTTTGTCTTGAGTGAAAAGTTGAAAGCAACCAGCGAACGACCAGCGAAGGACGGTCAGGAGGCCGTACTTACTGAGTGCTGCATGTCCACTGATTGATCTTTTGATGATACCTGTATCCCTCTTCTCCCTGACCTACGCAGGAGCGGTGGCAGGTTCTTTGACCTTCTTCTCCGGCAGCACAAAATCGGGCGGCAGCAGACCGGCCTCAGTGACGATGCGCGGGACAATTTCTTCCCAGCCGACAGCCATCAGGTGAATCCCATTGACGCCTTGCTTGCCCTTCACTGTCTCGATAATCTCCAGGGCAATCTGCACACCTTCTTCCTTAGCGCCATCCCCGGCGGCTTCCATACGTTTTAACAATGGTTCCGGAATGCTGACTCCAGGGATCTCTTTGTGCATATACGCAGCCATTTTATATGATTTGAGCGGTGTAACGCCGATCAGGATGTACACCTTATCGAGAATATCGCGTTTGGCGAGTTCGTTCAACCAGGTTTCCAGCCCATCAGGGTCATACACCAGGTTCGTCTGGAAGAACTGCGCCCCGGCGTTGACCTTCTTGTGTTCGCGGATTGCCTGGAATTCCGGCCTGGAAGCATACGGCGCTGCCGCCGCACCCAGGAAGAACTGCGGCCTTGCCTTGAGTTCCCGACCATCCAGGTAATGCCCCTCGTCGCGCATCCGGCGCAGAATCCACAACATCTGAATCGAGTCGATGTCCACAATATCGGATCGGCCCATCGGCGGCGGTCCCATCCGGCTATGATCGCCGGAAAGACACAGGATGTTACGAATACCGAGTGTGCTGGCACCGACGACCTCGGACTGCAAGCCCATGCGGGTGCGGTCACGGGCAGCAATCTGCATCACGGGTTCCGCGCCGTTTTGCACAGCCATCACGCTGCACGCCAGACTAGACATGCGCGGCGTAGCTGACGGGTTATCGGTGAAGTTGATGGCGGCCACATACGGTTTGACCATCTCCACATTCTGGCACAGCTTGCCAGTGGCGGCACTCATTGGCGGCGCGACCTCAGCGGTGACAACAAACTGCCCGGCACGCAGACGTCGCTCCAGGTTGGAGAGTGGTTCGCTGTAGGCCGGGGGATGATATTCCGAGTCGCCCCCCCACCAGTCGGGCTGACGCACCGGGCGAAACACGGAGTCCCAGGCCTGGGTGCGCTGTACCGGATCACGAGAGAGCAGGCCGCTAACGACCTTGCCCGTGCCCACCTCACGCACCTGTTTGACAACATCGCCCCACGTTTCCGTGCCGACTTTATCCCAATCCAGCGGGGGCAGAACTTCCAGCAGCATTTCCTGCCGCCCCATCGCATAGGCACGATCATAGATTTTATACCAAATACACGGGCGGGTGTTATCTACATAGCAAAAGGCCTCCGTAGACCCTCCGCACGGGCCGTTACGCGCCCCTTTCGGACATTCCATCGGGCAGATAAACGCGGTTTCTTGCAACAAGCAGTTACCACACATGCGGCAGCCGAATAATGGCCCTTTTACCCACCGCTCCATTCGTGCCAGCATCCGTCGGCGGAATGCCTCACGCTTGAAGGGGTAATATGGTGGTTGCCAACGGCGACCAGGTGTGAAACCAGGCATTGTACACCTCCCTATCCAGTGATTTACACTACGCCATAGACGCCTGTTGCAGGTACGAATCGGCATAGATAACTTTGTTCATTAAAATCTGTATGGTTTTCCAGATCGCGGCTTGTTCCGGGTCCTTCATATCAACATCGGTGATTGCCAGCGCCTCGCCCGCCGCCACCTGGTCATGCAGCTTCAGGTAGAGGCGACCAACAGCGGTACTGGAATCGCGTTCCTCAATAATGCGAATCGTGTTCTTGAGCGGCTCGTCCAGCGGGTTGGCGATCATCATCTTCAGCCCAACCCCCATGAGCATCACGCAGTAGGTACGGTTGATAAGGGCGCGATTCTCTGCCGGGACCGCATTAGACACGTTCGACAACCCCACCGAAATCGGAGGCGGCGGGTCCCAGGCATATTGCAGGGTGCGGATGGCTTCGACCAGTTCCGGGCAATATTCCTGACAGCCGGAAACCGTCAATACCAGCGGGTCAATGATGAGGTCAGAAATTGGGAAATCAATTTCCATCATGCGCGGGATGAGTTTTTCCAGAGCGATATTCACTCGCTCGTCAGCGCTGACCGGAATCCCGCTGGCGGCCATCGTCAAGGCAACCAGGCGGGCATTATATTTCTTGGCAATCAAAGGTACATTTTCCAGGCGTTCCGGCTCGGCAGAAGTCGAGTTGATGATGGGCTGGGCTTTGGTGATTTTCTTCAGCCCGGCTTCGATACCCAGGATATTAGTCGAGTCGAAACTCAGCGGCACATCTACCACCGCCTCCACCGTTTCGACCATCCAGGGGAAAACTTCTTCCCAGTCCTTTTTGCGCGGGCCCAGGTTCAAATCCAGTGCCTGCGCCCCGGCCTCAACCTGGGCGACGGCTGATTCCTGGAAGTATTTCGCGTCCCGTTCTTTGAGGGCGAGTTTGACTTTTTCGGAAATGATGTGAATATTTTCGCCAATAATGTACATGTCTCTTTTCCTTATGGTTTCACGCAGTTCGACCTGTTTGTTCGGGCAGATAGCTTAAACCCACTGTCCGCACGGTCAACTACGCAGCGTATATCCTCATGAAACGACAGCGGCCTGCACACTAGGAAAGCGTGAAAGATCAGTATGCGGCAGGAACAGCGCCGAAGTAAAAGCATCGTAAAAGATGTTATCCGCCGAAAGCTCGATATATGTCATCCGGGCGGCGCTAGCCTTGACACGCGCCCGTGCCTCACGGTCGAGCAGCGCCAGGTACGCGCCGCGCACCGAGGTATTGCCCAGGAAATGGAAGTTTTCCCAGGGCATATCCGGCAGTAGTCCGATTTCGACGGCTTTTTCGACATTGATATATTTGCCGAACGACCCGCCAATCAACACCTGCTCGGCCATCTCCAACGGCACGCCTACGCGCTCCGCCAGCACCGAGAACCCGGCATAAATCGCGGCTTTCGCCCGGATCAGGTTATCAATGTCAACATTTGTGATGACAATATCGCGGTTGTGCGCGGTTTCATTCGCCCAGGCCACCACGTATTCCGGCCCGTGCTCGCCGTCACGGATGCGCGGATGATCGCGGTGGGTGTTGATATGTCCGCCTTTATCCATCACACCAGTCAGCGCCATTTCCGCCAGCAGCGCAATCAAGGCACTTCCACACAATCCACGTGGTTTGACGCCGCCAATCACGCGGAAGGTCGGCTCAAAGGTCGCCCCGTTGATCCAGACTTCCTCGATTGCGCCTTTCGTCGCCCGCATTCCGTCCAGGACGCCACCGCCCTCGAAGGCCGGGCCGGCGGAACAGGCGCATGTCACCAGCCAGTCCCGGTTGCCCAGGACGGTTTCGCCGTTTGTACCCATATCAATGAACAGTGTAACAGCTTCGGTATCTATCAGGCCAGATGACAGCACACCGGCGGTAATATCCGCGCCGACATAGCTGGCGACCCCCGGCAAACAATCCACTGTCGCCGCGGGGTGGGTGTTAAAACCAACTTCGCGCCCGGTGAGCGTCGGAATGTCGTTGATGGCCGTCACAAACGGGGAAAGCCGGATGCTGTCCGCCCTGATATTGAGGAGCAGGTGCATCATGACACTGTTGCCGGAAACAACTGCTTTCACCACGTCGCAGGGCTGCGCCTGAACGCGCTTGCAGGCTGTCTCCAGCAAGGCGTTTATAGTCGTTAGCACGAGGTCACGTAGTTCGGCCGCGCCATTGTTCTTCCCGGCGTAGATGACACGGGAAATCACGTCTTCCCCGCGTGTGATCTGCCCGTTGTATTCGGCCACCTGTGCCAATACCTTGCCAGTGAGCAAGTCCACCAACCAGAGCGTAACCGTCGTCGTGCCGATGTCTACGGCGATACCCCACAACGGAGTTTCCACCGGCGTGTGACCAGGCTTGAGATCAATCAGCCGCGCCGGGCAACCAGGACAGTCCCAGCGTTCCGCGTCGAGTGTGGCTGTGACCCGCCAATCGCCCTCGCGCAGCACACCACCAAGCCCCTGAATCTGATCCAGTGACGCCTGAACCGTGCCGAAATCGGCCTGCTGGCGCAGCGCTGTGAGCAGTCGGTTCCAGTCGTCGGTCTGGTCGTCCATTGTCGGTGGGGGCAATGTGAGCGTAACGCGGCGCACGTTTTGCACTTTGTGTGGGTCATATCCCGCCGGGACTTCAACCTCAGCAGATACCAGGTCAGTCGTGAGCAGACGCTCGATTTTTTCCTGTGGCGGGATGCTGATAGCCGCATCGGATTCAACTACCGCCTGGCACGCCAGGACATACCCCGCTGCGACATCCTCGGCAGAAAGCCGCAAGGTGCTGCGGCTGCGTACCGTCCCATCCGTAACCCGAACCGCGCAGCGCCCACAGCGCCCCTGACCGCCACATGGTTGATTCAAAGAAACGGTTGCCTGCTGGATGGCTTCGGCCAGTAGCGTCCCGGTGGCAACCGTGACCGGCGGCTTGTTATTCTCGAAGGTGATGATGTGTTCAGCCATGTGTGCGTACTCGCTTGTTCAGGAAATCCCTATATCACCTGTTGTCTGTAGGGGAACAATATATTGTGCCTGGACACGGTATACCATGTCCCTACAACGTATTTAGTTCGCGCTATTCGCCTGGGGAGGGTCTGAGACCCTTCCCTACGGGAACGTAAAACCCCACAGTCGCAAAATTCCCAAAACCATTCAATCGCTACAACACCTGCTTGATGAATGCCGGGAGGTCAATGGCCTCACGCGGGCCAACACGAATCTCCCAATCCGGTAGTTCTTCTTCCAGCTCACCGGAAAGCACGGCAACATGCCCCGGTATGACAATCCGTTTGCGGTTGACCTTATCGGCAACGTTGAAACTCTTGATTGTCTTGGCAATACGTTCGGCGTCGAACTTGCCCGCCGCCCACGCCGTCAGCACGCTCATGCCCTCGGCGTCGGTCACAACCAGCCAGGCAGGAATCCCGGAACCTTCGATTTCGTTCGCCACGCTGAAGTAGGTAATACTGAAGTTGGTCGTCACCAGCACCGGGTCATCTGGGCCGGGGTTGTTGATTTCATAGATATCGGGCTGCACCTGGATCGGTTTCTGCGGGTCGGTGTAGATGTTTTCCCGTAACACGAGCAACGGGTAAGCTGTCTCCGCAGCGAAGTGATCCAGCACGATAAACCCGGCGTACTTGGTAATAGCATGGACAGCCATGACTGATTCCTGTGCCGGGTCACTCCCTTCACCTGGAAAACTAATGAGCGGATACCCCAGGGGTCGAAAGTTCTTCTTGAGCGCCAACCGCCGGATTTGTGTATTGAGCGCCAGTGATTGGCTCAAGTCGCGTGCCGCCGGGTCAAGCACGAGGTCTTTGACGCCAGCTTCTTTGATCTTCTCGGTCAGGTCGGCCAGTTCATCTAGCGACTCTGCAATCACCGCCAGGGAAGCATGATGTTGTTTGGCGAGGTCGGTCATCGCCTGCCAATTTCCTGTGTTTGCGCCATAGATGAGTGGATTTTCGCCATCCACCGCCCGCAGCCCCGCCGCTATCATCGTTGAATCGGTGCTGATGAGGATCAGTGGACGGTGGCTGGCCTGGCGGACGGCTGCAATCGCCGATGCGAAAGCCGCAGCGTCACCGGAAACCGCCTCTACCGCGAAACCATCAAGCGTCAAGTCACGCCCGACATAGTTGACACAGTAACCATCGGCTTCCGCTGCCGCTGCCTGGATTTCTCCGGCGGGCTGACTGTCTTTCAATCGCAGGAACAGCCCCGGCTTGTTATAAAACGTCTTTTCGTGGCGGAACATCACGACCTCGTTGCCAGCCTTGACCTCGTGACCATTCGCTTTGAGCGACACCAGCCGCACCGGGGGTTCGGACGCTTCGGAAAGTTGTGCTTTAGCGTCTTCCGCCACATGCGGGCAGGATGAAAGCTCGACTTGCTTGGCGGCCAGCTTCATGGCGAAGGCCAAACAGGTGGGAAAACCACAGTCTTTACAATTGATCTGCGGCAGCATTTTGTAAATTTGAATACCAGAGAGTGCCATGAATGACTCCTTGCCTTATACAGTTTCCGGTACGGTCATGAGGTCGGTGATGGCCTGATGCACACGGCGCACACTTTCCGGGTGGCGCAGCACGACGACATCTGCGCCGGATTCAACCAGCGTCATCGCGGTGAGTGTCTCCCAGTTGATAGCTCGCTCTTCCCACTTGCCCCAGGTTTCCGGCACGTCCTGGCCGAATTTGGATTCTTTGGTCTTCCAGGCTTCAAAGCCGGGCGTGACCATCATGGGGAGCTGCGTCATCGCATCGCCCTGCAGGGCAGCCAGCCGCAGCCGTTCCATCACCGAGTAGCCGTACTCAATACCATAACCCAACGCTCCGGTGGTCGGATCCATCACGATCCGATCCAGTGGCAGCCCCATATCGTGAATGAGAATGTTGAGCTGTTTGGCAAGATTGACATCCATCGGGGTACGTGCAACAACACAGTGGTCGTTCGCCATTGCCGCCGCCACAATCGTGCGATAGTTCTTGTCCTCGCAGAGACCCAGCGCTAGCCGCTCTCCCTTGGTTGCTTCGGCCACCGGCACGAGCAATTCGTTATCGGCATCCGCCTGCCCTGGGCCGAGGACAATCAGAGGGAGCTTGGTGGCAGCTAATGCCGCTTTCACAGCCCCTACTGCCATCGAAGGAGTCGTCGGACTGCCATCGGCGGCGGTCAGGGTGAGCGCGAGTACCAGCAGGTCTGCGCTGGCGACTTCCGCCTGTTTAGCCCAGGTTGCCGGGTCGTTAGCCGCATCACCCCAGATTTCCAGCAGCAGCCCCGACCAGTCCTCAGGCCGGCGATCCTTAATCTCTACGGCAATTACCGGACGATGGGGAGTCGATTTTTCAAAATGCATAAACGGTAATGTATTCTGGCCTCCAATCATAATAGTGTGCGAGCGCGTTCCTCCGTCTGCGGGGGTTGCGCCCAGCGTGACTACGCGAACAGAGCCAGCCCATGAATCTTTTGGTATTTCAACCGCCATAATCTATTTACTCCTGATCTTCTGACCGGGCCCGGCGCAGTGCCGCATCCCGTTTTGCGATGAAAGCCTCTAATGGCGCCTGTCGTGCTGCTTTGATGCCCAGGTCTCCTAATTCGGAATCATCCAGGGCTGCCAGATGGCGTAAAAAATGTTGGTAAGTCAGTACGCCCGCCGGATAGGTCACACCATCGGAGTTATGGGTTAAAAACAAGACCCGACAACCCTGATCTCGCATGATCTGCGCCGCCGCTGTCAGGGGGATAGTCGGGGGTACCTGAGGAACGTTATCATTCATAATATCCTCGGCGGTAAGTTGGCGACATTCATCCCGTGAGTAGGCATTCACCAACTCGTCCTGACTGACCATGCCAACCCCGTGCCCGTCTTCATTCAGCACGATCAGGGCTTCGAGGTTTTTCTCCAGGAGTTGGCGGGCGATCTCGACCACCGGGGTATCCGGGGCGCAACTTGCCACCCCGACGGTCATAAGGTCACGAATGAGGATACGTTCAGCCATACTCATTTCCTTGTCTATCCCTGCCCTCTTGTTGTGAGGGCCGTAGGGGAGAAAATGAGACTCTCCCCCACGAAAAACACAGCACTAGAAAATCGGGTCCATAATCAGTGCCGGGTGGTTGTGTTCTTCCATCCAGGCGACCAATTCATCTACAGTAGATACGGTCCGTTCGTCGGCGATCTTCTCGATCAATCCAGGGTCGCCCTCACGTTCAGCTACCGCTTGCAGTTCATCGGCCATCGTTTGCTTGAGGACGCTGCTCATCCAGACGATACGCTTGAAGCCACCGTCCGCCGAGATGAACTTGGGGCTGACAAGATAGTACTTACCTACACCCATCACACCGGGGGTCTGCATCCCGCCACCAGCCATACCAGCCAGCGTGCTGAAAGTCATACCTGCCGGGGTCATACTGGTGTCCTCACGGTTGACCACCATCACCCCATTCGATTCTGGAATCAGCATCACGATACACTCAAAACAACCACATGCTGTCATGGGATTTTCCATAATGGAGTACATCGAGACTTCCGCGACTTTGCCGTGCGAGGCACTCTCAGCATAAGTATTAATCCCCGTCCAATAGCCCTTGTGATCATCTAACTGTGATCCCAGCTTGATCGGTTGGTTCGGGCCGGTCGGATTGATGCTGAAGGATGCCTTGCAGTCCAGCCAGTTGTACGCACCACACAGGCCTAACCGTTCCGGGCTGACGATGCATACATGATCTGGCGCGAAAGACTGGCAAAGGGTACACGAGTAAAACTCATTCACAGCACTATCGGTCAGGTCGGCCAAACGTTTGTTACGGTAGTCATAGGCCTCACGGGCATGCCCCAACCATTCCTGCACCAGGGAAGGTTCGGTGACGACTGTCACCTGCACTTTATCCACAATCGCGCCGAAATCAGCGTGCAACCGGGCGTGCAGAATCTTGCCGAAGTGTTCCAGGTTGAAACCTTTATCCACCGCGCCGTGTGACAAGCGAATCCAGGCAATGTCACGCTGCCCGATATGCTGGATGCCAGAAGCGCCATTCACAAAATAGTGAATCTGACGTTCCAGCACCGGCTCAAAGTCCTTCTGCATCCCACGGCCTGCAACTTCAACCAGGATGCCCATGTCCATGTGACCCTGCACCTCCACGTCGGCAAAATCGGGGCCAATCACCTCAATCTTGCCATCGCTGATGGAGTCCAGGTCAACCATCCGCAGGTACTCAAAGCAGCGCGAATGCTTGCCGCCAAACTCAACCCGCATGTCGGCCTTACGCACGACTTCTCCCTCAAAGGCGGAGCCATACGGCACCGGCACCGGCACATTGGCGACTTTCACCTTGACACCGCGCACCTCGATGCACTTCTGTACCAGTTGCTCGGCGCGTTCCAGGTCATCCGCCCCATCAATCTCGTTAAAGGGCATACTGACAACATGTTCATAAGTTGTGACGCCAGTCGGCAGAATTTCAGGAATCACTGTATCCGCGATGACCGGAAAGCCAAAATTGATTGCCCCCGCCGCCGCCGCGTATTTCAGGTCGTCAACCTCACCGAGTGCCAGCACAAAAGCGTACACACGCTCCTTGTTGTACATCAGGATTTCGCGTGCCATGCCGCCCTTCATACCGCCGAACGTCAGCGCCGAACGCACCGCAAACCCCAGCGCATAAATCGCGCTCAGGGTATCCGTGCCGAACGGGACGGTGTAGGTGTCGTAGCCAAGTTCGACGCCCTCTTCCTGCAACTGGTGAATGATGCTGTGCCCGTTAACGTTGCCGGAGAGAAACGTCAGGATATTGCGACGCTGTAATTCGCGCACGATCTTGACGGCCACTTCGTTCGACTTGGCCGCGCCGACAATCGCCGCGAACCCTGGCATACGACCATCCACCAGTTGGATACCCCAACTGCGGAGTTGAATATCATCAATCGGGCCATTGAGATGCCCATCCATCCCATTGCTGCCGTTGCCGTTCTCACCCATATCCGGGCTGGTGAACGACGTGCCACCCGCCAGTTGGAAGCCGGGCAACGGTTCAGGCTGTAGCCCGTAGACAAACCGGATAGCTTCAATCACTTCCGCCGCAAACAGGGTCGCCATACCGGAATCGAGGGTCTCCCCTAGGTAGGGCGTCCAGTGATTACTGGATGGCATCGGGTGCAGCAGTTCACGGGCATGGGCCAGAACCGGCTCAAGCTGCCCAATGGTTTCAATCTGCATTCCGGTCATCCCAAAAATCAGCGGCAGATAATAGGCGGTATTGGGGAAGGCCACCCGTGTATCCGCTCCCTTTTCGACCAGCGCCTGCTGGTACATGTATTCCGCTTCAGCGACAAGCGCGTTTGCTCCGCGAATCGCTCGTGTTGCAATGTAACGTGACATCGTGCCTGTCTCCTATTTTCCGGGAATGCCGTAGAGCGCCTGCTGCCGTTCTGCGAAGGGCAGTTGTTCCAGTTCGCGCATCCGTGCATCACCACTACGCCCAAAGCGATTCGGGTTGTATTCCGGCAGTCCCAGGTCAGCCCGTTTACGATCAATATGATCAAGCGTGCGTTGAATCATCTCTTGCGGGTCGGCGACGAATTCCAACTTGCCACCATAGATTTCTTCCCATCCATCGCTAATCAGGTGTGCGACAATATCGCTATCCTCGACCCGATCCGGCATCCCACTCACCGGGGAAGAGCCACCAAACATGACATACGCGCCGGAAGCCACACAGTAAGTACCAATCGCCAGCGCCTTCTCGCTCATCCACTCCGGCGCTAAACCAACCGCCGGAATCTGGTCAATATCGTCCCCCAGGCCGCCTTCTTCTACGATCTGAGTTAGCACCGTCAGGATGCGGGTATTATCCACACAAGAACCCATGTGCAGTACCGGCGGGATACCCACCGTTTCGCACACTTCGCGCAGCCCTGCCCCAACCTGGTCTAAACCCGCCTCACCTAGCAGCAAACCGAGTTTGGCGCTGGCAATCGCACCGCAGCCGGTCTGGACAATTAACACATCTTGCTTGAGCAGTTCGCGGGTGACAAATGTATGCAGGTAATCATGCTGGCTGCGCGGGTTGTTGCAACCCACGATGGCTGCCACACCACGAATCCGCCCGGAAATGATGGCATCGTTGAGTGGACGGAAGGAAGCGCGGTAGCTGCCACCGAGCATATAGTTGATGTATTCGTGTGAAAAGCCGGGAATCAGCGACTCGCGCACATCGGGGATATGGACACCACCGCGATTCTTGTAGTTATCAATCGCGACTCGCAAAATATCTTTGGCAATCGTCATCGCCTTGTGTTCGTCAAATTCGATGTGGGTCGCACCCTTGATTTTGACCTTGGGGGATGTCGTGATAACTTTGGTGTGGAAGTTTTCTGCCAGGCCGACCAGCGCCTGCATGACGCACTGCACATCTACGACCATCGCTTCCACCGCACCGGTCAAAATCGCCAGTTCCTGCTGGAGGAAGTTCCCCGCAGCGGGGACACCCTGCCGCATGAGGATTTCATTGGCTGTACAGCAGATACCTGCCAGGTTGATGCCTTCAGCTCCGGCTTCTCTGGCATAGGCGATAATATCCGGGGTCTGCGAGGCTGCCACGATCATCTCGCTGAGAGTGGGTTCATGGCCGTGTACGACGACATTCACCATGTCCGCCCGCAGCACGCCCAGGTTGGCCTGCCCCAGCACCGGGGCGGGCGTGCCAAACAGAATGTCAGCGACATCAGTGGCGATCATACTGCCGCCCCAGCCATCAGCCAGTGCCGTGCGGATCGCGTGTTGCAAAATATGTTCCGGGTCCTGGTCGTCGCCAATATGCGTGCGGTGCAGGGCCTCGACCACTTCACGGTCAATACCGCGCGGTATGACCTTCTGCTCTTCCCAGATTTTCTTGCGTTTTTCCGGGGCGCGGATAATGGGGGCAACGGCGCCCCGCTGCTGCCCGAACTGCGCCAGGTAGAGATCGGCCAGGTCGTTAGCGATCTCCTCCGGCGAGCGACCATCTACTGGAATGTCATATTTAGAAGCGACAATACGCAGTTTGGCGACATCGCGGATGATGTAGCCTTCGGTCTCTCCCTGGGCAACGGCCTTAAGCGTAAAAGCCATGTCGCGGCCATGATCGGAGTGCGCCGCCGCACCCGCCGCAATCGCCCGGATTAAATTACGGGCCTGGATGGTATCAATAGTCGCACCACACACGCCCGTCTGTCCTTCTTTCGTCAACCGGCACGGCCCCATCCCGCACAGCTTACAGCACATGCCCGCCGAACCAATATTGCACGGCACCATATCGTCTGCGCGGGAAAAAGCAGTGCCGACGCCGATTTGGTCGGCGCGTATCAACATTTCTTGAGCAGCAGGGTCAATCGAATGCTGCTCAGGGGTGCGCTTTTCCTTAGCCATGATCGTTGTCTCCCTCGTGATTTTTCATCGGCCCCATTCCTGGACACGGCCAGAGTGGACGGTCAGCATAAGGCATATTCTGGGTAAAACTGATCGTCGTGCGTGTTTGGGCGTAAGCGGAGGTATGTCTGAAAAACGTGTCCTTCTGGCTGTTCCCATAAGCCGGTTTTCCGGTTTCAGCCGGCATCATCAGATCCTGGAGATATCCAGCAGCCTCCAACGCGGCAGTGATGCGGGCTGCATCCACTTGTGCCGGATCGTAAGTTGCCTGGATCGTATGAAATGCGCTACTGGCGTAAACCTCGACAACGCCCGGCATCTGGTGCAAGATACGCCGGACTTCCGTTACGTGGTGGTCGGCATAGAGCGCCCCCGTTTCGACAGTTACTGTTTCCATAAGATTGTCCGCTTCCTCCTCAATGTGTGGTTTGCGACTAACCAAACTTCAAAATATGTTTGTCCCTAGTTAAACAAAAAGCTGAAAGTTGACCTTGCATAGAAGGCAAACTTTCAGCAGGTACCATGATTCTGTAATGTTCGCTGCTGGTTCGGCGTCAGTTGCAACGATCAACAATGTTTATTTATATTGTGATATTCAATCACTTTGCCTGATTAGACAAGTGAAAAACCTCACACAAGTCGTACTCATTTGTCATTTATCTATAAGCGGCTGAGTATTGGAGAGAGATTCTGGTGGCGCTAAAAGGGGCTTTTGAAACAGATAGCAAAAAACAAGGAGCATAAGCCTCTGGTTTAAGAATATTCGGATAAGTTGCGTTGCATCGCGTTATTCGTCTTCGGCCCCAAGCTGCTCGTCGGTTTTGCCAAAGCGCCGTTTGCGTTGGCCGTACTCGACCAGTGCCTTGCGGAGTTCCTCTTTGTCGAAATCCGGCCAGTAGGCGGGCGTAGCATAATATTCCGAATACGCGCCCTGCCAGATGAGGAAATTGCTCACACGCAGCTCACCACTGGTGCGAATAATGAGGTCGGGGTCGGGCAGCCCGCAGGTATACAGGTAGCGGCTGATGAGGTCTTCTGTCACTTGTTCCGGGGCAAAGCCATCCTGCATGATGCGGCGGACGGCATGGACAATCTCATCGCGCCCGCCATAGTTAAACGCCACATTCAAGATCAGGCGCGTGTTATCTTTGGTGTAATCGCAGGCATACTGGATTTTCCTTTGCAGCACCGGGGCAATACCTTCCATCTCGCCAATATGGCGGATTTGCACCCCGTTTTCATGCAGTTCCTTCAATTCTCGGTCAATCACCATTTCCAGAATCCGCATGAGCATGCGCACTTCCAGCGGCGGGCGGCTCCAGTTTTCAGTAGAAAAGGCGTAAATGGTCAGAATTTCAACACCAAATTCCACACAGGATTTGAGGGTGCGGCGCAGATTCTCGGTGCCGTAACGGTGGCCTTCGGTACGCGGCAATCCGCGTGACTTGGCCCACCGTCCATTACCGTCCATGATAATCGCAATGTGCCGGGGAACCCGCTCTGGCAACGATTCAACCAATAGGTCATCGTTCTGGGTTTTCGCTACCGGAATCATCAAACACCGCCCTCTCAATTACGCCCGAACTACTCGCGCAATCACCATAAATCATAGCACGTCTCGCCATAGTGGATGACATGACTACTGGCGAAAACAACCATTGTAATCTAATTATAGCCGTAAACCAATCGCATTCTCCTTAAATGTACACGGTAAAAACTAAATTTCCCCAAAAATTCAGAATTCCGGGGCGCATCCCAGGGTAACCACATGGAAAAAAATACCCGGCAGGGCAACCGGGCGGGACAGTGTGGTGTGAGTGAGGTGGCTATCAGCCATCCTGATAACGGTCAGCCTCACGTTTGTCAAGCAGGTCGGCCAAAGACTCTTCCGTTTCCTGGCGCTGCAAGCCACGTTCGCGGTCATCCAGTCGGCGGCGCAGGTAAGCGGCCTCGTCGTCGTCCAGGTCATCCACCATACGATCAATCAGCGTGTACATATCCTTGCCATCCAGCCCACGCTTGGCTTTAGTCGTCTCGTGGCGGTACTGGTATGCTCGTCTGACGCGCCGCCGTTTGGCGGCCATTAATCCTGGTACGAAAAAGATAAAGAAAAACGGCACAAACGATTCAAAGTTACTGCCTCCGTTGGCAAACACAAAAATCATTAGTCCGGCAGCAACCGCAATACCGACAATCAGTGCAGCGAATATCCTGGCACTGTTCTCAGCGTCTTCTGTAAAAATCGGGAACATAAGTCCCTCCTAAAGATTAGCGCCAACCTTCGCGCGAAGCATCGTCACGCTCATTGAGCAGATCAGCAAGCGCGTTTTTCGTCGAATCCCGCTGCAAGCCTCGTTCATGGTCATCCAGGCGGCGGCGCAGGTAAGTGGCCTCGTCGTCATCCAGGTCGTCTACCATACGGTCAATCAGTGTATACATATCAGTACCATCCAACCCACGTTTGGCTTTGGCGGTGGTCCCCTGCTGGCGCTTCTGCTTGTTGGCGTTCATGGCGATCAATGGGGTGGTGATGGCGGCGATAATAGCGATTGCCATCGCAATCACCATAGGCGCGGTCAGCCCTCCGCTTTCTATTGCATAGAACACGCCGAACGCGACCAGCACAACCAGGCCGATAGCGATAATCACCCAGGCCAGCATCTTCTGTTTGTTGCTCTGATCATTATCCGGTGATGGGAACATGAAATTCTCCTTAGACTAGCGCCAGCCTGCGCGCGAGGCATCGCCACGCTCATCCAGCAGGTCATCCAGGGCGTTTTTCGTCTCGTCTCGTTTGAGGCCGCGCTCACGGTCATCCAGACAGCGGCGCAGGTAAGTGGCCTCGTCGTCATCCATCTCATCTACCATGCGATCAATCAGTGAATACATATCGGCGCTGTCCAACCCACGCTTGGCTTTGCTTCTGGCAGCGGTATCGCGCTTACGCTGGTTTTCGTTACTGAAGGCAATCAATGGCACGAGGATCACGAACAGCACAGCGATACCAATCACAATAAATAGAATAGGTGTTGTCATTGTGCCGCTCCGCACAGCAAACATCATCACAAATCCGGCTAGTGCCAGCACGCCCAGAGCGATAACCGCGACAATTTTGAGGCGTTGTCGGGCATCTGATTCATCCCCGGATGAAGGTGGTGTAAATAAAGGAAACATCGTCCCCTCCAGATAAGCACTCTGCCGTCATTCTTTATACGAAAAACAACCGGAATTGGTTGCAGCCATGCAATCCTTATCCTTTATCAAGACTGCATAGCATCATTTTCCCCTACAATAAAATTAACTCACTTAATCCACAAGGGGGATACTTTGTTGCGTTCAACTACACGGACTATGGTACTGATTGGTTTTCTGCTCATCCTGGTCGTCGTGCCGCTGGCGGCCTTCGCCCAGGATACACCGGAACTCACTGAAACCTATACCGCCCCGGACGGCTCTATTGTCTTCCAGTATCCTGAAGGGTGGACAATTAACACTGCAATAGGCGTAGGAGCGGTGACACTCATCAATGATGAGGCACTGCTGACAGATGAAACCGATGGTGTGCCGGAAGGTATGCTGTTGATGAACTTTATCGCGCCAGCATCCGCTGCCGATCTGGGAATTGAAGACGGCATGACCCCTCTGGAAGCGCTGATCGGCTTGCTTGAAGATGATACCCTGACCGGCGAGGAGATCGAATTTGAAATCGGAGACAACACCGTACAAGGCGCTGTAACGGAGAATTCGATAGGTGATGCGCTGCTGCTGGTTGTCCCGTTCAGCAAGGAGGATACCGCATTCGTGCTGGTTGTTACGGCATCTGGCACGGTAACCGACTTCGAGGCGGAGATCATCGCCATCACCGCGACTTTCAAGGCCGGGATTGTCTGCACAGTCAGCGCCGGGCGTGCAGTGAATCTGCGCAGCGGGCCGGGGACAAATAACGCCCAGCAAGGCACACTTACACCCAACGAAGCCTATTTCGCCAACGCGCAAACTACCGGCAGCGATGGCTTTGTATGGTGGCGGCTCACCGAAAGCAGCGCGTGGGTACGCTCCGATGTAGTAGAAGAAAGTGGCGACTGCGACCTGCTATCAGAACCGGATGCAGCTGCTGACACAAAGGCGACCACAGGAACAACCACGGCCACTACAGGGGATGATATCCTCTTCACGGATGACTTTGAATCCAGCACATCGCTGCTCTTGCTGGATGTATCCGGCGACCCGCAGATTGTGGACGACGACGGCAACCGGGTGCTGCGGATCAGTGGAAATGAAGCATCCAGCCTGATTACCGGCAGTGAATGGACCGATTACGATGTCAGTATGCGTGTAAAGTTCACACAGAACGCCGAAATCGCCGCGATTATGGGCATCCGTTACAGTGACGCCGGGGCGTATGTCGCCTATCTGAGCACCACCACCAACCGGGTCGGGCTGGCTTACCTGCTGCTGCCGGGGACGTTTAACCTGCTGGCGGACGCACGCGCCGGGTTGATTGCGGGGCAGTGGTATGACATACGGCTGCGGGCGGAAGGCACACGCATCGAACTGTATTTTGGGGACAGCCTGAGCAGTTGGATCACCAGCCGACAGCTCGATCAAGGGACGATCTTCTTCATCGCCCCGCCCGGCGCTCAGTTCTATGTAGATGACATCGTGGTACGCGATTTGAGCAAGTAGCAGACAATAAACTGCAAAAATGGGAGCGCCAATGTGCGCTCCCGTCCAATGTTCGGCATCCACCACCCAGAATCTGAATGCCAATCATGAAAAACCACACCCCTCCACGCAGCGATTCGGCATAGATGAGGTAAAGGGATACCGGCTACCCTTCCAGAATAGCCTTCATGTTTGCCAGGCTTTTTTCCAGGTTTTCGGCGTTCATGCGCTCAATCACCAGTTTATCGGCGATTTTGCCCAGCCCGCCGCCCGGCACGGTGTAATCAAAACGGGCGGTCATCATTACACCATCGGCCTGTGGCTCCAGGATATAGCGTGTATTGCCGGACATCATCCCTGCAATGTCATACGCCACTGTCTGACCAAAAACATAATCCACCAGCGTAAACGTCAGGGTGAAAGACAGCCCGGAGGTTTTGTAGGCGATATTGATCTTCCCGCCAACTTGCGGGTAGACATCATCCGGCGTCGCTTGCTGAACACCGGGATACCACTCCGGCCAACTGCCACAGTCCATCGCGATTGCGTCAATCGCTTCCAGCGAGGCATGAATCAGGGTGCTGCGCTCTAAAAGGGTCATCGTTTATCCTTTTATGAACAATATTTAAGGGTTAGGTGAGAGACGATAAATCCCGATAGGGTCGAGAAAATACAGCGCCCCCTCCGGGCCGACTACCACGTCTATCCGGCAGAATACTCCGCCCAGGTCCACCGGGTACACCGCCTCAACTGCCGTCCGTTCCGCATTCAGCACCACCCGCTGCATGGTGCCGGGGTTCCAGGCGCAGAAGAACACCTGTCCTTCCCACGCCGGGACAGCCGGATGGTCATACACGACAATGCCAGTGGGCGCTATAGTCGGGGTATACGACAGCAGCGGCGGCATATAATCCGGCACTTCGAGCAGCGCTGTCCCATAGCAGTTATCCTGGTAATCCGGCCCCCAGCCATAATTCATCCCTGGCAGAATCAGGTTGAGTTCATCGTCACACTGGAAACCGTTTTCAGTTGCGAGCACTTGACCACCGCCGAAGGGGTCAAAGGTGAAATCGAACGAATTCCGCAGACCGTAGGCATAGGCACTGTTACCGGAAATGGGATTGCCCTCCGCCGCGACCAATCCCGCGTCAGTGACAGCAAAACGATGAATCTTGCCGGGAAGTGCGTCGAGATTCTGAGCATTCGACGCATCCCCAAAGTCCCCAAAGGATACATATAGTAGGCCATCGGCATCAAAGTGCAGGTTGCCGCCGTTGTGCTTGAGTTCGCCGGTGGTAATCGGGGCGGCCAGCATGATTTCCGGGGCGCTGCCCACGCCGTTTTCCTCATGGAAACGCACCACGCGGTTTTCCGGCCAGTTGCGGGTCGTGCCGGGTGCGGTGTGGATCACCCAAATCATCCCGTTTTCCGTATAGTTCGGATCGAGCGCGATACCAAGCAGTCCGCGTTCAACCAGAGCATCGGTATCCAGGTGAATAACCGGCTCAATCTGCGCTGTGCCATCGGCATGAATTACACGAACGTTACCCGTCGCCTTCTCGGTATAAAACAGACGCCCATCCGGCGCGAAGGCCAGCGATACCGGATAATTGGCAGTCACGAGCTTCTCAACCGTAAACGTTACGTCACCGCCGGGGTCTTCCGCCGCATCCTGCGCCATTATGGGAAAAGTGATGACCAGCGCCGCCATCAGCAACGCCGTGACAAAGAAACCACGCCGGAGAGTCGTCCCAAACAGGCGTGGCAGGTAAATGTTCATGAGTTTATTGTTCCTCCGGGCTGCCGCAACCAGAACGTGAGCGCATAAATGCCGGCGCCCAGCGCACCCAGCAACAGCCCTATTGTCCATAAGACATACAACGGCACGAGGAGCGTTTGTACGTCCAGGTAGCCCATACTCAGAATACGTTCCAGGTAAACCTGGACAACTCCGGCAGCCGCCAGCGCCAACCCGCCACCAATAAAACCAAACGACACCAACCAGAAGGGTATAAGTCCCGTCACCCGACGGTTGTTTCCCCGCAGTTCAATCGTCCCCTGATTGATAACACCCAGCGCGAAACTGAGCGGGATCAGCGCCATCCACACGGTTTGAAGGCTGGTGAACTGGGTGCCAATCGTCCATTGGGCAACTCCCGGCAGCGTCCCCAGTGCCCCCAGAAAACCCGGCCCCAGCAGGAGCAGCAGGACACCCAGGCCAAACCAGCTCCCGGCCAGCGTACGCGTCGCGTTGCGACTGCTCAACCCTTTGTAGCTGTGAGCCGCGATAATGAAATAAATAATCGGGACAACAAACAGACTCACACTGCCCAGGATCAGCAGCCAGTCCGGGACGCCCAACGGATAGAGTCCCGCCAGCGTGAGCAATATCCCGGCCACTGCCGCCAGCCCGCCGGTCACATAGACGCCGGTATCCGACCAGGCCGGGGTGATGTCGCTGAAGCGGTGCATCAGCCAGAAGCCGAGTGCCAGCGCCATCAACAGGTAAGCGATATACTGTTCGACACCGAGCGCCAGCACACGCAGCGCTCGGTCATACAGGTAGTCCGAGGCCGGCGCTAACCCGACCATAACCGCCAGGATATGCGCTGCCAACCCGACCAGCCATACCTGCTGTATCGGGCGTAACACACGCCCCAATAACACATTCACACCGATCAGCGCGACCAGCACGACGCCGATGATGTCCAGCACGCCCGGCAGTTCCAGCCCGTGACGGCCTTCCGTAAAACCGAACAATCCCGCCAGCACCGCGACGATCAGATATACGCTCCATGCCTGAGCGGTATAGCCGAGCAGCGGCTCGTTTGCCAGGCGTTTGCCAGGGGAGGCATCTAACGCAAGAAACAGGCCACCGCCCAGAAGCCCATTGAGTACCGCCAGCCCCAACATGATGTTGCTCAGAGCGTTGACCTGCTGGAACGGCAACGAACCCGCCAGCGGATCTGCCGGGGCGAGGAATTTCACTGCGCCCAACAGTACCAACGCTGCATACAGCACAAATAGGACGACTGTCTGAGCGAAGAATTGGTACGTGATTTGCTGCGAACGGGTCATAGGCTATTCCAACGTCAATAAAAATGCGATTATGTCGTTAATCTGCTCGGCAGTAAGCTGCTGACCGAAGTTCTTCATCATCACGTCTTCGAAGCCCTCTACAATATATGCACTGGGATTAAGGATCGACTCGCGCAGATACTGTTCGGCGGTTTGCCCGGATACACGGCTGGCAGCGCGACTCGCGACACCGGCCAATGACGGCCCGATAATCACTACGTCCGGTGTCAGTGCATGACAGGTGGCGCAAATCGCGGGTGGGCGCTTGAACCAGTATTCCCCCCGCCCTACCGGGTCTTCGGGGACCGTGCCACGTGTGGCGTCTTCCACACTGACGGCATCCAGCCCGCCGCCACCCAGTACATTCAGCACACGCGGCGGCCACTTCTCGGCAGCATTCTGTTCGCCCATCCATTGCAGGAATGCCAGCAGACTGTCAGTTTCACTGGCGGTCAGGCCGAACACGGGCATGTGCCGCTGATTGGGGTAGAAGGCGCTGGGGTTCGCCAGGAACTCACGTAAATAGTCAGGGCCGCGCACGTTGAAAATCTGTGTCAGATCGGGCGCAAATACCGCCCCCTGCCCATAGAGCGTGTGGCACCCTTCACAGCCATTGGCATACCACACCGCCAGCCCATTCCCAGCACTCAGGGACATCGGGCGGGTTGCCAGTGTCCCCGCTGCCCCGGCCACTCCCAAAGCGAAGCTGACCAGCAGGCAGGCGAAAAAGAACAGCCTCGCCCCGCGCATCAGACCTGCACCCCACTGCCCAACGATGTCACAACCTGTACCAGCACATAGAGTAATACAGCCAGCAGCAGGACGGCGGTCAGTATCCAGATACCACGCCACAGCCAACCGGAGAGTAAGCCAGATGAACTCACAACGACCTCACAAGCAAACCGGATTCATACGCGCAAGATTGTATCGAATGGATAGGGGTTGGTCAAAAAGAGGTGGGAAAGAAAAGAGGCGGCTATACAACCGCCCCGCTTTATAAAGATGATTATAGCCTCATTCCCCCTCATAGGGAACAAACACCACACGGAATAGCTTCGGCCAGCGTTTGCCGGTGAGCAAGAACTCGTCGTTTTCCGCATCGTAGGCGATGCCGTTCAACACATTATCAGTGCTGGCAGTGAAAACAGCTTCACGCTCGTCCAGTGTAAGTAGTTGGCTCGCGTCAATCAGGCCAGTTACCGCGCCGCTAGTTTTGTCGAATCGGATTATCAGGTCAGTCTGCCACGCATTGACGTAAATCTCGTCGCCCACACACTCCATCTCGTTCAGCAGGTCAATCCGCCGCCCGCGCAGCGAGAACATACTGATCGGCTGGTCGAGCAGCGTGACCTGCACCGTATCCAGAATCGCGAACGTTTCCGGGTCGCGCAGTGTAATCGTATCACTGCCGTTGCTCATGTACAGGGCCTGACCGTCATAGCACAGCCCCCATCCTTCTCCTTCACCCGTATAGTCAAACGTGCCAATTTGCTCGAACGTCTCATAGTCGTACACAAAGGCGGTTTCCGACTGCCAGGTGATCTGGATCAAACGATCATTCACCAGCGCCAGCCCTTCCGCGAAGTAGGCTGCGTCCACATCTGTTTTTTGCAGCACTTCGCCGCTTTCCAGGTCAACCAGCCGTACCGATGACTGGCCGCGCTGCCCGGTGCTCTCATACAACTGGCCGTCCTGGAATACCAACCCCTGGGTATAAGCGTCGGTGGCGTGCGGGTAGACTTCCAGCACCTCCGGTACGAGAATCGGTGGCGGTTCCGGTGTGCCGGTAGTTTCGGGAGAAGGGACAGTCGCTTCCGGCGTGCCGGTCTGCGCCAGAGTGATAGCACTGGCGGCGAACAGGGCAATCAGCAGGAGAAGAGTCATCGAACGGCGTATCATGATTTCCTCGAATTCTTCTAATAATGGCATCTGGTAGATGAGTATAACGCCCCACCGCGTGATCGGGGAGGGTCGGTGGCCTGCACCTCAGCAGCCGCATTCACCTACGAACAGCGTAGCACACTTGCAAAACGCGCGTCGTACACTTTTCGCAGTCGGGTTAGTGTACGCGCCCGGATGAAGTGAAAGATACATAAAGCACCAGCCGAATAATCCATCCATCTGTGTAGTGTGAGGTGTGTCGTAAGTGCAGCTTTTCAAAGCATATCTTCAAATTCTCGTTGTCCCTGGAAATTAACATCACACCCTTTCTTGCGAAGCCGACCTATCAATTCTCGCGCAAATTGAAGCTGTCGCTCAAGATCAGCAGAAGTCGGGTCAGGGTTGTGGCGCGTTGTTACAAAGACATAATAGGGATAATAATACCATCCATCATCTTCTGATATCCTTTCTGGATCTCGATTAGGATTTAAACCGTACTCAATATGATAATCGTCTGTTTCGCCATGATCAGTAGCTCTCCAGATAATTCCAAAATCTACCCATTCCTCGTGAAACCATGTATAAAAATTTGGATCAGTACAAGAACAATTCACATTCAGCCAGAAAGATAGATCAGGTATATCCATTT
>CALJKV010000122.1 GCA_937974245.1 uncultured Chloroflexota bacterium
TGTCCATTCCCTCAGTTTATTCTGGCTGCCGCTACTTTTCAAATGGCTTCTGAGAGCCTGATCTTTCAGCGGTTGCTTCAACTCACGGTAGATGTTCTTGCGATTGATGCCCAGAGCGTCAGCGCACACCGACTTGATCCGGGCACGCCGGACTATTTCGACTTTTTTTGCAGGTGCATGTCCAGCGTCAGCTCGCCGAGCAGTCGCTTGAGTTCTTCGTTCTCGCGTTTCAGTTTGTTGTATTGCAGCACCGATACCACACCCTCGCCAGTGTCCTAGCGCAACCAGGTATAGATTGTCTTAATACTGACCGCATACTGGTCGGCCAGATCCGCGACACGCTCGCCTGCTTGTACTTTGCTGAGGATTTCCTCTTTGATCTCTTTCGGTATCCGTCGGCTCATCTTGGCACCCCTTTATTGTCCTTCATTATCGCAGACTTCTGTCTTATTTTATGAGGTACCGATCAATAAAGAGCTTCTCAGTTTTTGCCGAGAGGCTCTTTTCTTTTTAACCTATAGCATGTGGATCGCGGGAGCGAACCTTGCCCTGCACTTTCCATGAAGCCTTGCATAACCAGATAGTGAGTATTGACACTAGCTGGCTTTTTGCTCTGTATTATATGTTAAAGGGTAATCACCAATTCAAAATAAACGATGATCATTTGAAATGGGAGCAAATACACAAGTCAGTTAATTGGCAATACGACTACTATTTTGGCTTAGATCGACTGAGGGAAAATCATGATATTGAACGGCCATCAAGTAAATGATACCAGGCTACTTCAATACATCGTTGCCAGTGCCGACATGAAATACATTGAAGTGGGGGAAAGAGAAGTTTATCTCAAGCAGAACGTTGAGACTGGTTTCCTGGTTCAGGCGACCTTGGTTGGAAGTGACCGAACCTGTTGCATTGATCTGGCACAGATTCTGCTTGAATACAGCATGACTTGTGAGGGGCATCGTGATCTGCAAGCACGAAACAATCAAGCTGATCAATTTGGCGATCACCTTGGTCATTTGATAGCGATGAAATTACTTGAGAAGACCTCGTTACGATCTGCTTCTGGTCAGGTATTTCTTGTCTTTGAAACCATCCTGAACTCAATGAATGTCTCATACTCGAGATTTGAAACACCCTCACGCATTTTGTACAGCCTGGACACATGCCCACTTCACAAAGCAGCTCAAGGTCTGGTTATTGGTCGTGATATGCCGTTAGCCTACCAGGCTTTCGTGGCTTTGTGTGCAGGTGCTCTACGCACGGTCGCTCCTGGCTGGGCCATTGTCAAGCCTAAAGCAAATGGCACTAATCCCAATCTCTCGGAGGTTGTATTGGAGGAGCTTTAGCCGCATCTGCATGGTAACAGTTGTGCCAGTCTGTTTGGCTGCAATTAAGCCAAAAACGCTGATTTCGAAAAACGCCTAGTCAGGACGAAAGTGGTTTCTCTAATAAAGTAGATATTTTTCGCTACATGAAAAGCAGGATACAAATGATCGTACCCAACAAAACGGCAACTGGAAATCAACATCCCAGCGGTGATGAGCGGTTCAAGAAAATTGACAATCAACTCAGACGTTTGAAATATGAGAAGGACGCCTTGCTGGAAATTCTCAATTCCGCTCAAGAATTATTTGGTTATTTATCGGAAGATCTCTTAATCTATATTGCCAAACAACTGCATGTTCCCCTGAGTCGTGTGTATGGTGTTGCGACCTTTTACCATATGTTCACTTTTGAGCCACTTGGTGAACATACCTGCATCATCTGTACGGGTACAGCCTGTCACGTCAAAGGCGCAAACCGCATTATTGAGGCGATCTCAGACAAATTCAGTATTTCCGCTGGAGAAACGACTCCCGATGGTTTATTCAGTCTGACAATAGCACGCTGCCTGGGCAGTTGCGGATTAGCACCCGTTGTGGTCCTAGACGGTCAGGTTCGGGGTAAAGAAACACCGGAAACCGTGACGAGACGTGCCTGGGAAATTGTAGCTTTCTCCAAAGACAAACAAGCAGAAGGATCATAATGGACAGCACACACCTAGAAGCGCTGGCGCAGGAAGAACGGGACCGGCAAGGCAAATACAAACGCCGCATTTTCTGCTGCACCAGCACCGCCTGTTTATCCGCCGGGGCAGCCATTACTCACAACACATTAGATCAGGCGCTCGCGCAGTGTCAATGCGACGAGGAAGAGGCTGAAATTGTGCCGACAGGCTGTATGGGGTTATGCAGTCAGGGGCCGTTAGTCCGTGTTGAAATCCAGAACCATGCCCCGCTGCTTTATGGCAATGTATCCGCCGATGTTGCACAGCAGATAGTCACGGAGCATATCCCGCTGTCGGCTAATGAGGAAGATGCACTAGATGATGACAGTATAGACGCAACTACACCTCACGATTTTATGCACTTGCGTGCGAGTGGGGCAAAAAAGAGTCTGGAACGATTCATTATCCCCCTGGATTCTCCCTTCTTTGCCAAGCAAGTTAGGGTAGTTCTCACAGAAACGGGTCAGATCAATCCAGAGAAGTTAGATGATTACCTTGCGCATGATGGCTACCAAGCGTTGGCACATGTGCTGGCAGAAATGTCGCCAGAAGATGTATGTGAAGAGATTCTGAACAGCGGTCTTCGGGGACGCGGTGGCGCAGGTTTTCCAACCGGATTGAAATGGAAATTAGCGAACCAGGAACTGGCATCTGAGAAGTACGTCATCGTGAACGGCGACGAGGGCGATCCTGGCGCTTACATGGATCGCACTGTGATGGAAGACGACCCACACCGCGTGCTGGAAGGTATGATTATCTGCGCTTATGCAACTGGAGCGACTTCCGGGTATTTGTATATCCGGGGTGAGTATCCGATTGCCATTCGCCGGATTCGCCGGGCTATTCAGGCCGCGCGGCGGCGAGGCATTCTGGGTAAATCCGTGTTAGGAACGGAATTCAGTTTTGATGCCGAAATTCGAATTGGGGCGGGCGCGTTTGTGTGTGGCGAAGAAACCGCTTTAATCCACTCAATTGAGGGACAACGTGGCATCCCTCGCATTCGACCACCTTATCCCACCGCAGCCGGGTTAAGGGACAGGCCAACCGTGATTAACAATGTAGAGACGATGGCGAATGTCCCTTCCATTATCAACAAAGGCGCGGCCTGGTTTGCAAGTATCGGGACAGATAAAAGCAAAGGAACGAAAGTATTTGCCCTGGCGGGGCAATTACGCAATACCGGCCTGATTGAAGTTCCGATGGGCATTACGTTGCAGGAAATCGTTTATGAGATCGGCGGTGGTGTGCCAGAAGGCCGCGAATTCAAGGCGGCTCAGACTGGCGGGCCGAGTGGTGGATGTATACCCAAAGCACACCTCGATACCCCGATTGACTATGAAAGTTTGAGGCAGCTAGGTTCTATCATGGGGTCGGGTGGTCTGGTAATCATAGATGATTCGACCCTAATGCCAGATTTTGCACGCTTCTTCATCGACTTTTGCGTAGATGAAAGCTGCGGGAAATGCGTTCCTTGCCGGGTTGGCACGGTTCAGATACGAGAACAACTGGACAAAATAATTGGGGGAAACGCTGGACCAGAAGACCTGGATAGATTGGAAAACCTGTGCAATGTGGTTAAGAAGACCAGCCTGTGTGGCCTGGGGCAGTCTGCGCCAAATCCTGTCCTGAGTACCCTGAAATACTTCAGGGATGAATATGAAGCTCTACTAAAGGTGAAAACCGCGGACGTCACAAACAATTAGACTTACGCAGAGATACCCATTCACTGCCGAGGATAGCGAATATGCTGAACATAGTTATTGATGGACAACCCATTGAGGTGCAACCCGGTACGACCATTATGGAAGCGTCACGTGCCAATGGCATTGATATCCCATATCTGTGTTACCACCCGGACCTGAGTATCTCAGGCGGTTGCCGGTTGTGCATGGTCGAAATCGAGGGACGCGCCGACCCTGTGCCGAGCTGCGGGCAAGCATGCCAGGATAAAATGGTCATCCATACCCAGAGCAAGCAGCTTTCCCAACTACGCAGGGAAATTATAGACCTGTTTCTGGCAGACCATCCGCTGGACTGCGTGATCTGCGAAAAAGCAGGCAGCTGCCTGCTCCAAAAATACGCCTACGAGTACGGGCTTACTAAAACCAGCCATAAGTTTAATGTATCACGAAGCCTGTATCAGGATGACAATCCGTTTTTTGTTCGCGACCACAAATACTGTATTTTGTGCAGTCGCTGTGTCCGTGCCTGCTCGGAGATTGTTGGTGCAGATGCCATTGAGATCGTTGGGCGCGGCTTCGAGAGTCATGTCGCCACACCCTTTGATGGCCCGATGATTGACTCAACCTGTGTTTTTTGTGGAAGCTGCGTGCAGGTTTGTCCTACCGCAGCTTTGATGCCGGTATCACGGGCGGGCAAAGGCCGTGAATGGGAAATGGAACGGATTGAAACTATCTGCGGGTATTGCGGTGTGGGCTGCAAAATTGAATACGCGCTCAAGGATGGTGAAATCTGTTACGCGCAGGGCGTCAGTGAACAATCGGTTAATGGTGATTTTCTCTGCACCAAAGGGCGCTATGGTTGGGATTTTGCGACCAACCCTGACCGCCTAGCTAACCCGATGATTCGTCGGGATATCGCATATCAACTTGGGTTGACAGATGAACCATGGGAACTCCCAGAGATTTCGCCATTAAAAGTCCGCCAGCCGAAGATCGGCGATAGTTTCATCGAGACCGATTGGGATACCGCATTGAACCTGGTGGCAGAACGAATGAAGGATATTGTTCAGACACACGGCCCCAACGCGGTCATGGGGTTGGCTTCAGCCCGCTGTACAAACGAAGAGAACTATCTGTTTCAGAAGTTTATACGTGCCGGGATAGGCACGAACAATGTGGATCATTGCGCCCGTCTCTGACACAGCTCAACCGTTGCAGGCCTCGTGCAGGCCTTCGGAAGTGGTGCGATGACAAACTCGATCCATGAGATACGGGATGCAGATTGTATCTTCATCACCGGGTCGAATACAGCTGAGTCTCACCCGGTCATCAGTTATGAAGTTATTCGGGCAGTACGGCGCGGGGCGCATGTGATTATCATTGACCCTCGGCGTATTCCACTGGTTGAACATGCTACCTTATTCCTACAAATTAAACCGGGGACAGATATTTATGTGTTCCTGGCGATCATGCACACAATCATCCGCGAAGGATGGGCTGACGAAGCCTTCATTGTCGAACGTACAGAGGGATATGCGGACTTCAAGGTAGATCTCGAGCGGTACACTCCTGAGTACGCCTCACTCGTATCCGGCGTGCCAGTTGAGCAGATCGAGGCCGCCGCGCGAATCTATGCGTTGGGCGGACGAAAGAGCGGGCAGTCCTGCTACGATGATTCTCACGGTCACAGTATGATTCTGTATGCGATGGGGATCACCCAGCGTAGTAACGGCACAGACATGGTGATGACACTGGCAAATCTCGCCATGTTATGCGGTCAAATCGGCAAACCTTCCACTGGCGTAAACCCACTACGCGGTCAATCGAATGTGCAGGGAGCGTGTGATGTCGGTTGCCTGGTGGATGTCTTCCCTGGCTACCAGAGAGTGACAAACGCAACATCACGAAACGCACTGGCCCAGGCATGGGGAGTCGAAACACTACCCGGAGAAGTCGGCCTGACTATTGTGGAAGCCATGCGTGCTGTTTCCGATGGTTCAGTGCGGGCGGTATACGTCATGGGCGAAAATCCGATGATGTCTGACCCGAACACCAACCACGTTGAGCAGGCGCTTCGCGGTTTAGACCTGCTCATCGTGCAGGACATCTTCCCCAGCGAAACTGCGCATCTTGCTCATGTCATCCTGCCAGCGGTTTCCTCGTTAGAAAAAGATGGCACCATCACTAACACCGAGCGCCGCGTGCAGGTGATTCAACCGGTACTGCCAGCGCAAGGGAACGCCTGGACTGACTGGCAGATTATCAGCGAACTGGCGATTCGCTTCGACAAGCAGACTGGACGTGAACGTAACCAGGGGTACTGGCAGTACAACTCAGCAAAGGCCATCTTTGAAGAGCTTTCGGGCGTAACGCCTATATATGGCGGTATGAATTATAGTCGTCTGTCAGGAGAAGGCTTGCAATGGCCTTGTCCTGACGCTGAGCACCCTGGTACTCCTATTCTGCATGTTGGCAAATTCTCACGCGGACTTGGGAAATTTAACCCGGTAGTCGCACATGATCCCGCCGAGCAACCAGATGAGGAATACCCTCTGATCCTGACAACCGGGCGCGTCCTGTATCATTACCATACCGGAACTATGACCCGGCGCAGTGAACCGCTGGCATGGCGCGAGCCTCGTGGTTATATTGAAATCAATGCCGAAGACGCGGCGCATGTCAACCTTAAGGATGGTCATGCAGTGGTCGTTACGAGCCGACGAGGGAGCATTCGGACTCGCGCCAAGATCAGCGAGAATGTACCAGCAGGGACTGTGTTTCTGGCGTTCCACTGGCGAGAAGCTCCGGCAAATATGTTGACACAGGATTTCGCCCTTGACCCAATTGCTAAAATTCCGGAATACAAAGTGTGTGCCGTAAGGCTTGATAATCCACGAGCATAGAGTAATGGCGTGTCAGACAAGCCCAGAATATGTGCTGCGTTAGATGGCTTCAAGTGGAATACATTCCCAGCAGTGCAAATCTCATGATTCATGCGCTATATCGCTGCGTGAGATACACCAGAAATGTACTTTGTTTGTTCGTAACGGTGTACTGCTTGACCAATGCTGTTAGAATGGGATTGTCCGGGCGCAAATACGGCGGAATGAGTAATATACACGTGCTGCCTCGATCCCCGTCACTCCCGAAGCGAAAATTCCCCCTTAATCGAGGGGGAATTTCTATTTGTAGCCAGTGTGGGTTCAATAGAGGATCGAACCCGCGACACTCCTCGGCATTGTGTTGCCGATATGTCGGGGCGAATATCCTGTACCAAGGCTTCGGCGTACACTTTCTTGCCCATTCTTCTGTTCCTTTATTTTAGCCCATCTGCGTGTCCGAGTTGGTCTGAAGCGGAACATATAGACGCATTAGCAAGAAATGAGCGATAACCTATACTTTTCCTCGCCCCCTTTACCGTTTCGACGATCAACAATCCGTTAAGTCTCCTCTATTCTAACCCCTCCAGGTGCCCGACCAAGTCTGATATGAAACACTCACAATATTTCCCACTATTTTTTGCTCCAGTGGCTTGGAGACCAGCTCAACCTTTATATCGCCCACTGTGTTACTCTTAAACAGTTTACATCTCTCGCTTAACAGATGCTCCCATGCGTATTATCGATTCACACTGTCAGTGATGCGCAAACTCACACACAGGGTTGTAGGGGCCAACTGGACAATCTTAAACAATGGACTCCGGGAGTACAAAAAACGCTTCAAACTGGAATTGAACTCTGAGCTACGGGCTGTAAATGAACGCAGTAAAGTAGCGCTGATAACTTGTCCCCACCATGTATATGACGTAAACTATGCAGACTTCAAGAAATATAGCGCGTGGTTCGCAGCAGTGTCATCTGAACTTTACGTCTTTATCAGCTCCAAAATGCAAGAGCTTGCTCCAGAGCGGAGGCTGCTCCAAGAGTTGTTGCCGACTCTGGCTAGGGACACATTCAAACTTCGTACCTGGGTTTTTGAAGGCGACGCGCCAGCGAGCAACAAATCTATCAGGGACATTTATTTAGAAGCGCTGCAAAGCTCCTCGCTTTATATCGGTCTCTTCTGGAACGAATTCGGCGAGTGGACGATTGATGAGTTCGAACGAGCAACCGAATGGGGCATTGAGCGCCACCTATATGTCAAAAACACTAACCCTGAACAACGTGATCCCCGGCTGCAAAATTTCCTCGATAAACAAAGCGATGTGCGATTTGGAATAACCCCGCGCTGGTATAGTAGTCTTGAAGACTTCAAAGAACAGGTCACTCGATCTATCGAGAAATGGCTGTTGGATCGCCAAATTGCCTATCACAGCGCGACAACCGCTGTCTTAGCGCAAATTCCAGATGATGTTCCCGAACAGCCCAAGAAACTCATCGGTCGTGAAGACCTCGTTGAGGAAGTTCAAGAGCTGCTTCACGACAATGAGCGCGTGCTGCTACGCGGCTTTGGCGGCATGGGCAAAACGGCGCTCGCGGCTACAATCGCCGCCCAGTATGTGAACGAGGGTCAAGGCCCAGTCATCTGGCTCCGCGCAGGAGCCGCAGAATCGGATGCCTTATTTGAAGCACTGGGGCGCGTATTTGGTGCTCAGCAAATTATTGCCAGTACCAGCGGAGACGAACGGATCAAGGTCGTTCGGCATTTATTAGCTGAAAATAAAGGGTTACTCGTGCTGGATGATGTCTGGAATGGCGCCTCATTGGCGGGTATCGTAAAAGCGATGCCACGTAGTATGCCTTTGCTCGTCACATCACGGCATCGCTTTCCCCTTGACGAGATCATAGAGGTTGGCGAACTGAATCCGAACGAGGCGCTCAAGCTACTGAATCTCCACGTTCGAAAACAAGACTTGAGTAATGATCCGGATGCACCGCGCCTGTGTGAAGTTTTGGGATACCATGCTTTCGCACTCGAAATCGCCAGCAAATCACTGAAAGTCTACCGTTTAAAACCCATTGAATTGCTCCAGCAAATCGAGGATGCGCCACATGACCTAGCTATGCCCGCCAATTTTGGCGAAATGGGGCGTACCGGCATCAAGTCATTACTAGACGCCAGCATCAATGCCCTGCATAAGACATTATTTGATGTATTTGTAACCCTTGGGGGCATGTTCGAACCCAGTTCCACCCCGGAGCTTCTTGCCCTATCGATGAATTTGCCCCTACAGGAAATGGAGAATACCCTTTCCCAACTTGAACTCAGAGGGCTGGTGAGTGCACGGAACTATAATAGGGTCACGTACTATCGCCTGCACGATTTGGCCTATAGCTACGCACGAACTATGTTTCTCAACAAAGGGCTGAGTCATCAGAACATCATCTCCGCCTGTCGGGACTATACGGACGTGCATAAGGATGACCTGGATGCGCTGGAGATCGAACAAAGCAACATTCTGGAAGCAGCTGAAGCTGCGTCTCAATCCAGTCGGGTCGAGCCGTTCCTCGATATTATGCGTTTGCTCACCATTGATGGCTCCTATTTCGCATCACGCGGACATACAGCACTCTCGCTTAATCTCTTAAAAGATGCCATTACAATGGCTAAACAAAGAGATGATTTGGAGACAGCACACTATCTCCTCAGCAAAATCGGGAACGCGTATGCTGATTTCATTGGCGACTATGATCGTGCGCTCAAATTCTACCAGGAAGCGTTGGAACTCGCGCGAAGACTCAACAATCCACGCCGAGAGGCAATCTTATCAACAGTTATTGGCAAGATGCGCTTTAACCAGAACGCCAGCGACTCAGACGATTACTATGAACAAGCCGAGGCTATCGCCACAAGCACCAACGACGACTTTGCGCTGAGTTTTGTGTTTCATCATCGGGGATACCAGCTCATCAATAAACTGAACCCCGATTATGAGAAAGGTCGGCAGCTTTCGGATAAGGCCGCAAATCTCGCCACCCAACTTGGGCTGACCGATATCCGTTTCTGGTCGCTGCTCAACCGGGGTTCCTGTGAGCACGAACTCGGCCAATTTGAGCAAGCCTTAGCGACCCATCAGGAAGCTTTTGAACTCGCGCGAAGTCAAAATAATCACTACTGGATGGCTGGGGTACTGCGTTCAATAGGTGAAGATTATGACCGGATGAGAAATCACGATCAGGCACAGCAGGCATTTGACGAATCGTTGAGCCTCTGGCGTCATGTCAAAGCGAAAACGCAGATTGACAATTTGATTGACTATCTTTCAGCGCGAAACTATACGATTAAGTCAGAATAGTCAGCGAAATGGAGACAATCCTGATGTCAACTCTATGGAAGCGATTCTACCTGATTTGTCTGATCGGTGTTTTTTTACTGAGTGCTGGGGTTGTTGATGCTCAGAACCGGAATCAAGACGTGGTTAATTGCGCGTTGACCCCAGACCAGATTCTAGGACAGGCCTTCAGCGGCACAGCCGGAGCCTCAGGTGAAATCAGCGATAGCGGTCTGACACCGGAAGGTGAAAATATTGAAATCGGCCTGTTAGATTCCAATGCCGATTGGATTATGAATAATTTGCTCTATGCGACTCCGGGGACAGAATCAGTGGCGATTCTGGTTATTGATGATTTTTCATCGGATGGAAGCGGTGATACACCCGCCTCGCATGGTTGGCTGGTCTGGCAGGTATTTCAGCAGTTGTATGATAATCTTCCTGTGGCGGCGGCGAGACAAATCACCTTGCAGCAGGTGGATATTGCTGACCAACAGGGTTACCGGTCTGACCTGATCCTGCCCGCGCTTCAGTCCGCCATTCAAGACCTGTCGGGGCAAGGAATCAATCGCTTTATCCTGAACATGAGTTTCGTGTTTATCCCCTGCACTGATAAAGACTTGGGATTTAACATTTCCGATTTTCTCGATGCCCGCCAGAGCAATCCGGGACTCTCATTAGTTGAGCAGTTGGGAGATGATCCTCAGTACGTGCACTCTATCCTCAAAGATTCTCGAATCGGTTATATTGACGACACAAGCTTTGCACTCATTGACCCAACAGCGCCCCGAGGAAGCCAACAGCTTCCAATCGCAGAGCGAATGCCCCCGATACCACCTACACCGAGTGCCGCCAAACCGACTTTTCGAGGACAAGACCTGAGCGTTCTTACGTTGCTCAACCATACCAACCTGCAATCCGATCCCCTGCGCGATTTTCTGCGTCAGCAGCGTGGTCTGATGATTGTTCCGGTAGCATCATCTGGCAACTTCAAACAGCGCAGACCGTTTTACCCGGCGCGCTGGCCGGAGGTCATTAGCGTCAGTGCCAACGAGGGAAATAATCTACGGTTCTGGCTTCATTCCAATGATGGGGATGTAAGCACACCAGGGGCATGGTTCCTTTTTGACGATAACCAGTATCGCGCCGGAACATCATTTGCAGCACCGGTCGCGAGTCTCCTCATTGCGATAGACCTCACCCAGCCAACGCCCCAATGCTCAATTCGGGGAAATGTGCCAGTATTAGCACACGGTTCCTACAGCAACCAACTTCTTGAAGATGCTGTGGCTCAATACTGCTAAGCCAGAGGTCGAAAGTCGACCAACATCAGGTTAAAATGGGGGCATGAGCA
>CALJKV010000123.1 GCA_937974245.1 uncultured Chloroflexota bacterium
GGATTAAGCCCGCCGTGCCTTGAACATGCCGCTGTCTTTGGTGATGAAGAATGTTCCGTTTTGCTGGGCGAACTCGGCTTCCACACAGGCGATGAACGCAGTCAGCCGCTCACCCTGTAAGATTTCGCGGGCATTGCCGGTTGTCGAGAGAATAAAGGCCACCAATGGCGCGACTTCTGTGACAAGCAGGTTATCCGGGAAACGTTCAATCTGCACATCTTCGAACCACCGTGCAAGCTGCGCCAGACCATTATCCAGGTCGAAGGGGTTCTGTACGCCGCCAAAGGTGATATTGGGGTCGAACCAGCGCGCCAGTTCGTATAATTCCTGGAGATGGGTCGGGCCGATGGTGGTGGCGAAGAACTGTCCGCCGAGTTTGAGCACCCGCTGGATTTCCGCCAATGCTGCCGGGCGATCCGGGATGTGGTAGAGCATGTGGTTGGCGATGACCACGTCAAAGAGGGCGTCGTCATAAGGGATGGCCTGGGCATCTATCACACGGAAGGTGAAGCGTCCGGCCTGGTCGCCCAGGTGAGCGCGAGCGGCTTCCAGCATACCCGGTGAAAAATCCGATAAGGTGATGTCCCAGCCCGCCGGGATGCGCTGGCGATTTTTATGCCAGCAGTCTGCCGGGCCACAACCCACTTCCAGAATACGGGCGTTGGCGGGCAGTTGGTACTGGTCAAAAACCCAGGCCATCCAATCGTAAGCGCTGGTACTGAACTGTTCGTGCAGCCGGATACGATCGGTAAGATTTGCGGCATTATGATACTGCTCGGTGAGCAGGTAATATTGATCGGAAACTCTGGTCACAGTGGCACTCCTCAGTGAACCGCAGTGCGATGACACGATGATACGGGAAAGCAGTATCCCGGTTCAAATTCCGCAGTTGAATCGTGTGCCAATCGGTGGGTAGGGGATTAGACGCCCCGCGCGCCAGCCCGTGCCATACCGCCGACCACGATATGATGAAACGGGCGAATTACGTTGAAGTACACCGGCCCGGCCCAGTTGTTGTAATGTACAACGGTCAGTACGTGAAAACGTTTGAGGTTGTCGCGCAGTGGTTCTACCACCACACCGAGCATTGCATCCAAATGTTGGTCTTTAATTTCCGAAACGAAGTAAGAATCTTCCCTGGCGATTTTTACCTTGAAGAAATAAGCTGAATCGCCGGGAGTCAGGGAAACCTGGTCGGGGGACAGCCGCCGAGGGCGGGGAACTCCTTCCTGTTTCATGCCCAGGAATCGCACGAATACCGCCCGCACGCCGTACAAAAATGTCACCCATCCGGGTTGGTATGACATCATTGCCGCCAGGAACTCGCGGAGACTGGCGGTGCTTTCCACTGTTTTGACATCCACATGATTCGCGTTTTGGAGCAGAGTTTCGATCTGAGGGATAGTTTCAATATAGCGCATTGAGTTGTGCTTTCACTATATTCAGTATATTCAATAAAACATAAACCTATTATATGATGAATGCCTGGTTCGGGCAAGCAGGAATCAGAAAAACGGAGCCGATAGAGACTCCGTTTGAAAGTTACACGCAAACAAAGGGCCTAAACCCTTTGCTGTACTGATATCCTGTTGTTTAATCGCCAGATGGGACGATTATTGGTTTTGCAGGCTGAGTGCTGCCAGCTTGGTGAAGGTTTCCGGGTCACGCACGGCGATGTCCGCCAGCATTTTGCGATCAACTTCCACCTGTGCCTTCTTCAAACCGTAAATGAAACGGCTGTAGCTGATCTCATTCAGGCGGGCTGCCGCGTTGATGCGGGTGATCCACAGACGGCGCATGTCACGCTTACGAGCGCGGCGATCCCGGTAGGAATACCACAGGCTCTTGAGCATGGCTTCGTTGGAACGGCGGAAGAGACGGCCACGCGTCCCCCACTGGCCTTTAACTAACTTGAGAATCTTCTTGTGATGACGCCGGCGTACAAAACCGGTCTTTGTTCTAGCCATGAGAATGCTCCTAGACAACAAACACCCAGAGCAAACGCCCTGGGTCGTGCATTTTAGTCACGAGATACAAGGGTTACCCGGGCGGGTTCTGGCGGTGCTTGCTCAGATACGGTGCCAACTGCTTGATTTTCTTAGCCTGTTTGCTGCTGGCGATACCGATCAGCTTATGCAACTGGCGTTTAGTCCGCTTGGGCGTGCGGCGGCGGAAGTGACTCTTGCCGCCTTTCGTCCGAACAACCTTGCCAGTGCCAGTGACCCGAAAGCGTTTCGAGGTTGCTTTGTGCGTCTTGAGTTTGTATTTCTTACCCACAATTCTGCTCCAGTGTTATTTTTTCTTATCCGGGTTTGGTGACAGGATCATCAACATTGAACTGCCTTCCATACTGGGATGCTGCTCAATCACGGCGATGTCTTGCAACTCCGCTGCGATCTCCATCATCCGGTCACGGGCGATATCGGGGTAGTCCCGCTCCCGTCCCCGGAAACGCGCCCGCACCCGCACCTTCATGCCCTCGGAAATCCAGCGGCGGGCATTTTTCACCTTAAACCCCAGGTGATGCTGGTCAGTCTTCGGACGCAGTTGGATTTCTTTAACCTCAACTGTTTTCTGCTGTTTCCGCGCCTCACGCTCGCGCCGCTGGCGTTCATACTGGAACTTACCGAAATCCATAATGCGGCATACAGGTGGGTCAGAATTGGGTGAGACTTCCACCAAGTCCAAACCGAGGTCTTCCGCCATTTGCAACGCGCGGCGGAATGAAACAACACCCACGTTTTCGTTCGTCTCGGTAATCAATCGGACATCACGGGCGCGAATTTGATCGTTAATGCGGTAATTTGAGGCGCTGATAGCCTGATCCCTTTGAATAATTAAAGAAATTTGAGTGGAAAAAGTTTAACATAGCCAACCAGGTAAGTCAATACACGGCGGCGGGCTTGAACAGCAGTTATTTTCGCTCAATTAATGACAAAATATACCCTTATCCAGCAGATTTTTCATCTTGTTACGGGCAAGTGGTGCAGGTAAGAAAAAACTGCCCGGATGAAGACTCCGGGCAGTTACTTGGCGTCAGGGGATCTTAACCGCAACCGCCACCGGTTGGGCCGCGCTTGATTTCCAGCACGACTTTCGACTCGTATTCGAGTTCATGGAATAAGCCGGGGTCCGGTGCAGATACCGGGTAACGCGCCCCCAGCGATTCGGGGAAGTTGTAGTGGAGTTGGTCGCCAACAGGTTGTATGTTCGTAGCCAGGGCGTACTGCGCCTTGAAGTCGTCACTGCTGAATTTATCCAGCCAGGCATTTACGCCACCGCCCAGGATATACGAGTTCGGTATACTTTCGGCAACCAGCAGCTTCCAGACTTCTGTTGCCGCGACTTCGTCATTGCTCATCACGACGAACACCGTGTTTTCCTGCTCCATGTGGAAGTCGGTCAGCGCAGCCGGAACATCTGCTGGCAAGATATGACGCGCATCCAGGATGTGGAAACGGTTGAAGTCGGCTTCGCTGCGCACATCCAGCATGACAACCTTAAGGCGGTCATTCCGCATTAAATCGAACAGTTCGCCGGGGTCAATCTGGACAAGGCGATCCGCCAACTGCGTTTCGCGTTCGGTTTGCATCCGTGCCCATTTGTCTTCGGTAGTGGGTTGACCTATCACGACCAGGATAATACCGACCAGGACAATGATGCCCGCTGCGCCGTAACGCCAACGCGGTTCGATTTTCAGGTCTTTCTGGCCGAAGATTCGCTCAAGCTGTTCGCTTCCCCAAAACACGAACAGCGCCATAATGACGACAACCAGTGCAACAACGCCCGCGTCTACCTGGAACAAGTCTTGCAGGGTGAAACGGCCCATGTACGAGGAGTACCAGAAGTCATCAAACAGACTGACGGTTTCCCCAAACATGAAAATACCGAAAAATGCGCCCAGTACGAAGAACATGCCGTCAATTTTCAGCGTCGCAGCGGCTACCAGTGAGGTGCCAGGACAAAACCCGCCCAGGATGAAGCCGATGCCCATAATTAAGCCGCCGACGATGCCGGGCCACATATAGGTCGGGTTGACCCAGACCAGGTTATAGTCCAGCAGTCCCAGGCCGGAAGCGAGCAGGATGAGCAGCATGGCGACGACAATCGCGCCGAACATGACTTTAATCACGGTCATGTCTTTGAAGTAGAACTGGGCCGCCAGCTTGGGTGAGTTAGCGAAACCGGAGACTTCCAGCACGGCGCCGAAAGCGATACCGATAGCCAGGTAGATCAGGTACGCACCGCCCTGGCCGAATAACTGTATAAGAGGTAACGGGAAGGTTGGCATCGTTTATTCTCCTTAGTTCCACAACTTGCGCACGAAGTATGCCAGGGCGTAGGCACCGGCGAATACCGCGATCATAAATACCCAACTGCCTACCGAGAGTGTTGCGCCACCAGAAAGCGCCTGGCCGGATGTACAGCCTCGTGCCATGCGTGCGCCGTATCCCATAAATGCGCCGCCGACAAAGGCCATTACCCAGCGGAGTCTGACGGGAATATTCGGGCCGCGATCGGTAACAAATTTCAGGCGTCCGTTCGCCCATCCGGAAATTGCGCCGCCGACGATGACGCCGATTCCAACAAACACCACCCAGCTATCCAGTGCGTTTTTGTCGCCCCCGGCCATCTCCAGCAGGTAGGGGGTGCGGTCAATGTGGGTCGGCGCGACTAGATCTTCAAAGTAGACAATAATACGGTTCATACCGCCGGATGCACCTAAGCCGTTGCCAGTGATAAAGAAGGATAGAAACAAGACGATGCCCAGCAGGATAGCGCCCACGTATGGGTTCACATAGGGGCGGGTTGTCCGCCGTGATAGCGCTGCCTTAGGGCCCTCTGCCGCCTGAGATTGGGCCGGATTATAAGTCGCCATACAATACAATCTCCCTTTATACTCTTCCTAAAGCCTGATATTGCAGTCATTCGGCGGCCTTAGCGGGCCACCATATAGTTCAAGTTCGGCAGGGGAGCAGTCAGCTGCTCCCCTCTTTGATTGACCGCTTATTCCGTTTCGGGCTGCGGCGTGTGTGGGTGTACTTCCAGATCATCCCAGCCCATAATCATGGATTGGATGCCTGCGACAGGGGTGTGCCCGGCGGTGGTGGTCAGGTAGACATGCAGCACGATGAAGGCGGCGAATGTCCAGGCGACCAGTGAATGCACGGGCGCGAGGAACGGCAGTCCACCCAGGCTAGCCGAAATTTCCGGCCAACGCTGTGCGCCCCACATTAACGCTCCCGTGATGATTTGCAGCGGCAGCAGAATATTGAGAATTGCCAGATAGGTAATCTGTTGTAGAGGGTTCATCTTGCGCTGGCGGGATTTCTCATACGGGTGTTCTTCACCCCGGAAGATGCCGCGCAGGTAGTAGGTAGCCTGTTTGAAAGCCTGGTCGAAGAAGCCATGTGGTTCCGGCAGGAACTGACGGATTTCACCACTTGCAAGATGATAGAAGGCTGCCAACGCCGCATTCACCAGCAGGATAATCGCCATCAGGTTATGTACTTCAACCACGAACGGGAAGCTGAACAGACCGAATTGATCGGGTTTATGAATGACCAGCCCGGTGAACAGCAGGATGAAGATGACGATGGTTTGCAGCCAGTGCCACTGGCGCTCGTAGATTGAGTACATATAGACACGCTTGAGTTCAACCTCACGGGGCGCACGCCGCCGGGCCGCGAAATAGCGCAGTCCACCATGTAGGACGACGCCAGCCAGCACACCGAGGAACATGAGTGCTCCCAGGGTGTCAATCAGGCCAACGGCGTCATACCCCAGGACGTACAGGCTGATCTCCTGATGATCGGGCTGGAAGACAACGCTGCCATCTTCGAGCATCAGAGTCTCGCCGGGGAAGTTCCCGATGAGCGTTGGAGAAATGCCGCCCGGTAAGTTCGAGGTCAGGAGCAGCGGCTGCGCTATCCGCGAGTCGGCACTGTGACAGGTGTCGCAATCCTTCGTCGCCCATTCGCCATAGGTCACGTCATGGTTGATGCTGTACGGTTGTGTTTCGCCCACGATACGCGGATTTTCGAGTCCCAATGCGGTGAGCCGGGTTTTGATGACAGCTTCTTTTTCCGGTGTATCAATCAGGAGTTCGGTGTTATCCAGTGCCCCATCCTGGTTGGCGTCGAATGCCACCATTATTTCGGAAGCGTAGGTATCACCGGAGAACCACGCGGCTTGCAGGTTGCGCAGCGGCACGGGACGAGCCGGATCGCCGGATACCCAGTACCAGGCGCTGATCAGGTTGAAGGGCGCCAGGGCCGTTTCACTGTTATTGGTTGGGCGTGGCAGTAACACGGGTTGGTAGCCGGTAATCAAGTCCGGTTGGTCAGGGTCAGTCCCCCGGTATTCCCGGCGCGGCGAACCATCGCTTTGCAGCACTGTCCAGTCCACGCTTTGCAGCGTGGGGGCATAGAGCTGTGGGATATGGCAGGTTTCGCAGGCGAGGGCGGTGGTGTGGCGTTCTTTGTAGGGCAGCCAATCGTGCGTGGTTTCAATGGAGTGACACGATTCACAGCGCCGCAATGTGTTGTCGTACTCTGGCGCGAGGCTGCTCTGTGTGCTTTGCCCTTTGGCGAACTCATGGATGGGGCGGAAGAGATATTCCCCAAAATCGAGCCGCCGGGGGTCAAATGTGAGGTGTTCAGGTGTGTCGGTTTCGTCCGGGCGATAGTATACCGGGTTGTTCAGGGCGTAATGGCAGTTGGTGCAGCGCAGCGCCCGTTCAGTATGAACATCCCAGGTGCGGGACAAATCATCTTTATCCTGCAAATTCAGCCCTGAATTGGCGAGTCGCTGTGGCGACATGACCTGCCCGGTAGTCAGTGTTGACCAGAGCTGGTTGTCTTGCGCGTCAAATATCAGAGGAGTAGTGTTATCGGTGTGGGTCAGCCCATGACAAGCACCGCAGTTTTCGGTACGCGGGTCTTGCACATTGATGTAGCTATCGAGCAGGGTGCCGTCATCATTAAAAGCGGCGGCGTTGTACTGCCAGCCATCACCAACTTGTTCGACGATACCGGTGCCCAGCAGGGTCGCTGTGTTCGCCCAACCGAACGCGCCCGCCTCCAAAGCGTCAACACGCGCTTCATTGTTGGGATTGGGTGTGTGGCATAGGAAGCAGTTCATCTCCACGACGCCCGACTCATCCCACTTCCAGACGATGGGTAGGCCGGTTTCCGGGTCAACGATGCTGGTTTCTACATTGTCTACGCTGCCCGGCAGATCGCTGAGAAGCGTTCCTTCCCGACTGTATTCTTCCGGGCCACCGCCCACATGACGCCAACCGAACGCTTGAATCCACTCGGCGGTTGTCAGATCAATCAGCGTATCTCCCTCTGGTGAGAGGTAACGATAGGTGATCGGGTCCCATTTGCCGAAGTAACCGGCGCTGGTATCCCAGGCCCGCCCGCCCGGCACGGAGCCGGGGGCGGTCATCTGGGTGAGGCCAGCATCCACGTGGAAACTGTGCTGGGCGATGAAGGTTGTATCATGGCAATTGCCACAGGTTTGCATGGTGGAAATGGCCTGCCCGGAAACCAGCACGTTGATTCCATCTGTATCAAGCAGGGTGAAAGTCGGATGCAGTGGCGATGCGGTTTCGATTCGCACAGCTGGCTCTGGTTGAGTCTGGGCGAACACAGCCGTAACCAATGCCCCAGCCAATGCGGTGATGCCGATCAGGAAAAACAGTCTGGTAATTCGTGTATTCATGTTACGGATGCTCTCAATCGTTGGCCTGGCCGTTAGCGGCAGCAGTTTCGACGGAAGGGGTAGTGCGTCCACCCCAGGTCATTGGGTCGCCATAGTAGCCCAGTGCCCGCCAATCCATCCGGCCACTTTCGCCGTGACAATCGGTGCATTGTAGGGCGCGTTCTTTGGGTGCAACCATGTGCGAAAGGTTCCAATACATATCGGTTGTGGCAAAGCCATATTGACCGCTGTAATCCATATTGACGACTTCCGAACCCAGCCGAAGTGCCTGGTCCCAGTCAAACTCAGTCCAGAAGCCACCTTCACCAACCGTCTTGGGCTGCAGGAGATAGTTGTAGACCGTGTCATAGGGCTGCTGCGCCCGGTGGATTTTGAAGGGCCAGATTAATGAGTTGGGGTCATTGATGCCACCCAACGGCGCGTTCAGGACAGTAATCCCACTCGGGTCAAGCAGGTCTCCGTACAAATAGCGTTCTACACTTCCGTTGAACCAATCGTAAGCGGGGACAAAGTTGCTTTCATAGATGAAACTCCCCTTGATTTTCAGGTATACATGGGGGTCCTCTTCAATGTCATCACGTCCGGCGGTTGACCAGTCCCATTCCATCTTGGTTGCTTCCCGTACTGCGCCGTTGGGAATATGGCAGGTCTGGCAGGCCACCGTATCCAGGTGGACGGTGATGCGATCATCGTCATGCAGGTCGGTACTGTGACAATCGGTACAGGCGACCTGGTTGCTGTTTTCGATGCTCACCGACATTGAGCGTCCGGTAATGGCGTGATCAGTTGTCCGGTGACAGTCTATGCACTGGAAATTATAGCCGCCCATGTGAATGTCAATGTTTTCATCAGGGTAGTACAGGCTTTCATCCATGTCGCCGTGCTTTACCGCGTTCCCGCCACCACCATTGAAATGGCAACCGCCGCAGTTTTCCCGCGTGGGGAGGCCGACGCTCTGCGCCACTGAAACGAGATCAACCCCGTCTGCGGGATTTCCAGCAGTGCTTTTGACATAGGTGCCACTCTGGTCATGGCATACCAGGCAGTCCACGTTGGTTTCATTGGTGAAATCAAAAGTTTCATCCGACCAGCCATAACCGGCGTGGCAGCGCGTGCAACCCGGCCAGTTCGACTGGATGCCAATACAGAAGTTATTAATCAGATTGGCTTTGCCGGTTTGAATCGGTTCGTCAAAGCGGTCAATCTGAACCGGATCACTCAACCATGTCCAATGTGCCGTCTGTGAAACCTGATGTGCCGCATCTTCGTGGCATTCCAGGCATCTCGTGGTCACTTCCTGACCGGTGGTGTATTCACCAGTGATCAGGTGCGTGTGGTCGGTATGGACGGGGTGTTCTGGCATACTGGTCCAGGGGTCACTACCAGCTTGCAGCGGGTTGGCTATAAACAAGAAAACAGGAATAGTCACGATTAGAACCGTAACGACTATTCCCACAATCCAGATGTACTTGAAGTCTTTCATTGCCGATCCAGCCTTTTTGAATAGATGGAGATGGATTGGTTAAACAAGATTGCTGTCTCCGATAGATAAGTGCTGTGCTTGCTATGCATGGCGGGCGAAACAGTGAGAAAAATAGGTGTTAGTCCATCGCGTTGCTTTGCTTTTCCACAAGCTCGCGCAGGACATGCCGCATCATATTCATCACTTCAATAATGCGGTGGTCAGCTAGCCGATAGATTACGGATGAGCCATCGCGTTCAGCGATAACCAACCCACGTTGGCGCAGCATGGTCAGGTGGCGTGAGGCTGTGGATTGAGGTATATCGAGCGCCTGTGCTAAAGCGGTGACATTGCGGGGCTGTTCATCCAGCGCATACATGATCTGTAAGCGCTTAGGGTCATTGACCGAACGACAGATGCGATCGTGCATCAAGTTCAGTTCGTCCATGCCGGGAATTGTCATCTTTTCTTCACCTATCCGCATATCCGAATACATGAGTAGTTTAATGGTTGATGAGAAACCGCTACAGTGACATTCGGCGCAATCCAATTGTGACATTTGTCACAATATAGCTTACTGTAGCGATGGGCGCTGACCTGCGTTATACTCTTATTTTCCGAGATTTACGGGAAGATGATAGCAATTGGTGTGCCTTCATAAGAAGAATTTTCTCAGTAGCATTACTTCCACTTATATGAGAAATGAGACGAGTGACCGCTGATGTCTGATGAAATTGAAACCAAGAACTTAGCCGTAACTGAGAATTATGTCGCCTGGACATCGGATGAGCCGGACGGCGAAACGGTGTATCATCTGGAACTGGGCGCTGTAACGGTTCATCTGTTTCGTGAGGAGTGGGATGAGCTGTTGGTACTCATAGATGCTGCCCGCAAAGGAACCCGGAAGTAACCCATGTCCGACCCGACGTATCCCAGCAGCATAACCCGTAGTTTCATTGAAGCCCTGGGCAAACATCTGCCGCAGGAAACCGCGCGATTACGGCTAGCCGATGTTCAGAGTCGTGCTGGTCTGGTGCTGGGAGAAATGCGCCCCGACCTTGAGATTGTCGCGATTCCCCGCCGGGTGGATGACTGGTCATTAGCGCCGAACAGCGTGGATGTCGTGACGGCCTATGATATGGGACTCAGCCAGGCATTTCTCCGGGCGACTCTGACGGCGCTGCGGCCCGGCGGCCGGCTGATTGTCGTCAACCCAAGAGGGGAGGCGACACCGAAGCTGGTCAAACTCCTGGAGGACGCCGGATTCATTCATATTTTTGTTGAAGCGGCAATAGACCAACCACGACCTACCGGGGTACTGCTGCGCGGGGAAAAGCCCAGACCAAAAGCTGCTGACCGGGTTATTCCGGAGGCGTCACCTGCTGCTATGCCTGCTGAAAGACGCCAGGAACGTTTTGTCCACCTGCTTATCTGCCAGACGGTGGTTTCTGCCGAAAACAGTAATGCGCTGGTGTGGCAGGCGGCGGCAGTGGTGGGCGACGATGAAACGGTGATGCTGGCGTTTAGCAGTCTTGCGAAAGCGATTCAGTTCATGCAGCCTGCTGTCGTGACTGGCCGGATTCAGGATGTCAATAAGGTGGCGAAGTTTAACTGGTCGGTCGCCAAGAGTTGGCCGCACCCCTTTATGCTTAACCCGACTGATGACATTCTGGAATCTTACCCGGCGGTGTTTGTGCCGGTAGACCCGGCGACCGCCGAAACACTCGAATAACCCGCTCGTATAGTATCCCGCATGAATACCTCTTTTCCGAATGACAATCACCCTGGATGATCTGGACTTTCTCGCTTCGCCGCCTGGCTCGCAGTGGCTGGAACGGCTGCGTGACGAGGTGCTGGATGATTCTCAGACATTACGGCTGTTGGACATGCTGCGGCGTGACGTGTTGCCCCAACAGGCGGGGGCGTTAGTTGAGATGGCGCGGTTGCGTCTGAAGGGTGAGGCGAAGTTCGGACCAGAAGCGGGAAAAATGTGGTTTACCCGTGACGGGCTCGAGCAGGCCAGCGACCCCCTGGTGCGCCGTTACCGGGCGACCAGTGTAACGGGGCTGCGGGTGATAGATGCCTGCTGTGGGATTGGGGCAGATTCGCTCGCCCTGGTGGCTGCTGGCGCGGATGTGCTGGGGCTGGATTACGACCCGGTACGGGTGAGAATTGCCGGGATGAATATGGCGGCACTGGGTTTAGAGGCTGCGTTTCGTGTGGCAGATGTGCGTGATGGGCTGCCGGGCGCGGATGTGATATTTTATGATCCGGCACGGCGCGATGCGGATGGTCGGCGAATTCATCATGTGGAACAGTACCAACCTCCACTTGGGCTGGTGAGCGAGTGGTGGCATGACCACCCAACCGCTCGGATCGTGGTGAAACTCTCGCCCGGCGTTGACCTGGCACAGCTTGTGCGGTATGTGGGCGGTGTTGAGTTTATTTCGGTGGCGGGCGACCTGAAGGAAGCGGTTCTGTGGTTGGGCGGGGACATGGGCGCGGGCGAGACGCGGGCGACGCTGCTTACACCAAATGGCACCTTTTCACTCCGACACGGGTCTGCACTGGCACAAGTCCCGATCAGTGAGCCACGACGCTGGCTGCTGGAACCGGATGCGTCGGTGCTGCGTGCCGGGCTGGTCGGCGACCTGGCACTGTCGTTGGGGGGCGCACTATTAGACGAGACCATCGCCTATATCACTGCCGATGCGCTGGTGGGGACAGTCTGGGCGCGGGCATGGCCGGTGCTGGATTGGATGCCGTTTCATGTGAAGCGCCTGCGGGCGTATCTGCGGGAGCGGCGAGTCGGGCGGGTGACAGTCAAGAAGCGTGGCTCAGCAGTGACGCCGGAAACGTTGATTCCTCAATTGAAATTGCAGGGAGAGGATACGCGCGTGCTGGTGCTGACACGCTGCAAGGGCAGCCCGGTTGTGGTGATTTGTGGTGAGCCTGTGGGTCAACTGCAAACCGGGATGGGCGAGTGAAATTAGGCGAGTGATGAGGCGAAAACCGTCAGTGATTGGCGCTGGTTATCAGGCCTGATCCACAATAGGGGCAGCAGGACGCCTGCCGTTTCCAATTATACTTATGTTTTTTTCTGTCTTTACAGAATGCCGCTTCGTCACGGTACACAGTAATCACAAACGACTCACAGGTTGGGCAAAGCACGACGGTACTGCCGACCAACTGCCAGCAGCGGTGATTCCCCGGTGTCTGTGCAGGAATCCGGTCACGACGTAATTGGCGGAAGACGACCCCGGCATTCGACACTTTGCTGCCGTGTTCACGGATGAACACGATGTCGTTGTAGGACAGATTCCGTTGGTTGGCGCGTTTCCCGGCGTGGCTGCTCAACAGGAGTTTGGTTTCCAAGATTCAGGTATCTCCTTGAATAACCTCACCCACCCCGATTTGTTGTTAACATGCGCTTGCTGACAGGCTGGCGATCATTCGCTACAGGCAGCGGAAGTCATATTTCGATTTTTGCCGGTCACGGCGGAAGGCCCGTTGGTTACGGTAAGCAGTGATGACATGAGAGGAATCTTTGCTCAGCAGCACCGTTGAACCGACTAATCGGTGGCACGGGTCATTGGCCGGCAAGTCCGGGGGTACGTCCTTTTGCCGGAGTTGGTAAAACTCGATTCCGGCCCGGCGTTCTAAGGTCCCATAAGCAATGATGAATTGGATTTCATTTTGTGAAAGGTTGCGCTGCGCACAGCGCTGGTTGGCATGTTCACTGAGATGGATATTCATCATGACCTCATCCTATAACTATGTAAACAAGCTGTTTCACCTCTGATGCTTTTGTTTGCCCATACGTTTCATTATATGTATATTAAGAGCTGGATTGCATAAACATTCGTGAAATCCCCCTGAAAATAGGGGTTATGAACCCTGGTATGGGCAATTGGCACAAAGGAAAATGGGTTTTATTTGTGGCATGGTACAATATCCGCAAAAGTACCATTCTGGTTTACACATTGAAGGAGTGAACAGCGAATGCTGCCAGAATTTCGGAACGAACCTTTTACTGATTTTTCCCAGCCGGAGAATGTGGCCGCGTTTCGCGCCGCGCTCGACCAGGTAAAGGCGGAAATCGGACAGACTTACCCACTGGTGATCGGTGGCGAACGGATTACCCTGGAACAGACTTTTCCCTCCATTAATCCCTCGCGCTCTGAAGAAGTGCTGGGGAACTTTTCCAAAGGAGGGCAGAAGGAAGCTGACCAGGCGATGGCAGCGGCACTGTCGGCGTTTGAAAGCTGGCGTTTTGTCCCCGGCCAGGAACGCGCCCGGTACCTGTTGCGGGCAGCGGCGGAGATGCGCCGTCGTAAACACGAGTTGAGCGCGGTGATGGTGCTGGAAGTCGGCAAAAGCTGGGCGGAAGCCGATGGGGATACCGCCGAGGCGATTGATTTCCTGGAATACTATGCCCGGCAGATGATTCGCCTGTCGGATGTTGATCACATGCTGACTCCCTATTCGCCGGAACAGCTGCATCTTGAATATATTCCGCTGGGTGTCGGCCTGGTTATTCCGCCCTGGAATTTCCCTGGCGCTATCCCGGCGGGGCTGGTGGCAGCGGCGATTGTCGCCGGAAACACGGTGATTTTCAAACCGGCCAGCCAGAGTCCCTGGACGGCCTATAAGTTGAGCGAAATCCTGTGGAACAGCGGCCTGCCCAAAGGCGTGCTGAACTTCCTGACAGGGCCGGGCGGCAGCACCGGCAGCTACCTGGTGACGCACCCACAAACGCGCTTCATCGGGTTTACCGGCTCAAAAGAAGTCGGTATCTGGATTCATGAAAACGCGGCGAAAGTGCAGCCGGGGCAGCTCTGGCTCAAGCGCACCATTCTGGAGATGGGCGGCAAGGACGCGGTGGTCGTGGATGAAACCGCCGACCTTGAGTCTGCCGCACAGGGAATTGTAAGCAGCGCCTTCGGTTTCCAGGGGCAAAAATGCTCGGCTGGCTCCCGCGCAATCATCGTAGATGCGGTGTATGACCGTGTGACGAACCGTGTCGTTGAACTGGCGAAGCAGCTTACGGTAGATGCTCCAGACAAAGGACCAGAGGTCTTTAACGGTGGTGTGATTGACAATAAAGCCTTTAAGACGATCATGGACTATATTGAGGTGGGGACACAGGAGGGCACGCTGTTATGCGGCGGTCAACCGAAAGAGACGCCGGAGAAGGGATATTTCATCCCGCCGACGGTGTTTGGTGATGTGCCGTCCAATGCGCGTATCGCCCAGGAAGAAATTTTCGGGCCGGTACTCTCGATTATCCGGGCGCAGGACTTTGAGGATGCGCTGGCAATTGCCAATGGCACCGAGTTTGGCCTGACCGGGGCATTATACAGCAATGACCGGGAACGATTGGAACGGGCGCGGCGCGAGTTCCATGTCGGCAATCTGTATTTCAATCGGAAATGCACCGGCGCGTTGGTAGGTGTGCATCCGTTCGGCGGCTTCAACATGAGCGGCACGGACAGCAAGACTGGTGGTCCGGATTACTTGCTCCTGTTCACCCAGGCTAAGAGCGTCGCAGAAAAGCTGTAGTATCGAAGTTCGTAATGCTGCACCCCAGGTCGTCCGGCCTGGGGTGTTTTTTTCTGTCGGATTCGCTGTCTATTGCCTCACCTTCCGGTATAATGAAGGTAAATACCGCTTTGCCCGGAAGGAACGATCATGCCGATTTATGATCCGAGTCATGTTGAGTACCAGATCACTACCGGCCATATTCATATCGCTACCGAGAGCGGCAGCCAGGTTCCGGCATATTGGGCGCACCCCAACATCGGGTCGAAACTCCCCGCCGTCGCGCTGATTCATGACTGGTGGGGTATTACCCCGCTGGTGCGGCGCATGGCGAATCATTTCGCGCAGACCGGGTATTATGTGATTGTGCCGGATATGTTTGATGGCAAGGTGGCCGCCAACCCGCAAGAAGCGATGGAATTGGTCGAACGGCTGGGCGACCAGGGATTTATACGGGTGGATACGGCGCTGAGTGTGCTCGAGAAGCACCACCATACCAACAGTAAAGTAGCGGCGGTTGGCCTGGGGATGGGTGGCAGTCTGGCTTTCGAGTCGGCTATCGTTCGCCCTGACCTGGAGGCGGCGGTAGCGTATGGCGGTTTCCCACAGCGCTACTTAGGGCGATTCAAAGAGGCCAACACGCCGATTCTGGCGTTTTACGGCAGTGAAGAGCCACATATCCCGCGTTCAGTGATTGAACGACTGCGGCAGGAATTTAAGCAGTCTGTGAAGGCACAGCATGATGTTGTTATGTGCGAAGGTCTGGGGCACGACCTGTTCGCCGAAGATCTCTCCGATGCGCAACGCGACGCGGGTCGTATGGCGCTGCGGCGCACCTTCGCTTTCCTGGAGACGTACGTGGGCGGCCCGACCAAACCGACCCATTAGGCGCAGGAAAAGCGCTGAGTAACAAATAACGATGACGCAATGTGAGGTGGTTTTGCCGGGGTGTGTGCCGTACCAGGCGGCCTGGGATTGGCAGAATGAACTGGCAGTTGCGCGGGGACGCGGCGAAAACGCAGACCGGTTGCTGCTCCTGGAACATCCCCACACCTATACCTTTGGTTCGTCCGGCCATGATGAAAATCTGCTACTTTCTCCTGAGGAACTCACACAGCAGGGCATCACCGTGTTTCGGGCTGACCGGGGCGGTGATATCACCTATCATGGGCCGGGGCAGTTGGTGGGCTACCCGATTATTGCCCTGCCGCGCCATGATGAACGGCTGCGCGTGGATGTGGTGGGGTACGTGCGCGATCTGGAAACGGTCATCATGCGCACACTGGCCGAATACGGTATCACTGGTCGGCCTGCTGCCGGGCTAACAGGTGTGTGGGTAGATACCCCTCAAGGCGCGGCTAAAATCTGTGCAATTGGCGTTAAAGTGAATGTGCGTGGCGTGACCAAACACGGGTTTGCGCTCAATGTGAACACGGACTTGCGCTATTTTGATGGGATTATTCCGTGTGGCATCAAGGATAAAGGCGTCACCAGCGTGGCCGCTCTGATGCGGCAGGCGGTGGATATGTCAGGCGTGGTAGCGCGTGTAATCGTCCATTTTGGCAACGTGTTCGGGTTTGAGATGATAACCCCGTGAAAGGAACAGACATTCATGCTCCCAAAACTGCTGGATAACCCCCTGATTGTGAATAATCTGTTTTATCCACGTTCAGCACGCCCCGGTGAAAATAACCCGCCGAATGTCTATGATGGCACGATCCCGGTGGCGGAAGAGGTGGCGTTGGGTTACCGCTTGTATGTGCATACAGCGGACTCACCCGTGTTGCTGTATTTTCATGGCAACGGGGAAATCGCTCCGGATTATGACAGCATGGCCGAGTTGTTCCATGATGCCGGAGTTTCGCTGCTGGTGGTGGATTACCGGGGATATGGTTGGAGCAGCGGAAAGCCGCTTATCAGCACGCTGCTGGCCGACGCAGAGGCGGTGTTGAAGGCCGTGCCAGATATTGTAAAACGGGTGGGCATTACGAATGCGGCGCTGTTCGTGATGGGGCGTTCATTGGGCAGTGCTCCGGCAGCGCATCTGGCGAGTCAGCAACCAGATGCTTTAAGGGGCGTCATTATTGAAAGTGGTTTCGCGCATGAGCCGTCTCTCTTCCGGCGACTGATGATACCGGAAGATCTGCTCAAGCAGGTGCCGAGTGTATTCGGTAACGTCGGGAAAATTGCCGGGTCGCATCTGCCACTTCTGGTGATTCATGGCGAAAATGATACACTTATTCCAGTGGAAAATGGACAGACGTTATTCGATGCTTCACCTGCTGAGGCTAAAATGCTGCTGCGGATCCCCGGTGCGGGACATAATGACCTGCTGATCTATGGTATTGGGCCATATTTCGCTGTATTGCTGCAGTTTGTAAAAGCACATTCCTGATGGATGATTTTGATTTTGATATGGAACGATGCGATGAATTCTGAATCAACAGAGACGCCGGAAATCCCTATTGACGCGGGCGGCTCCCGATTAGGGCGGTGGGTCGCCGGGGTGCTGCTGCTGGGGCTGCTGGGCATGTTGGGGTATGTACTGGCGGTTGGCCTGACAGCAGATAAAACCGAACGGGTTACTGCCGGGCGCACCGCCGGGCGTACAGTGGAAGCGCAGTTTGCCCGCGCTGATGACACCGTGACACTGCTGATGTTCGAGGCCGATGGCTGACCGTACTGCCTCCGGCAAAAATCCATCGTGGATGGGTTAGCACAGACTTATGACGGCCAGTTGGTGGTTGAATACGCCAATGTGGGCGACGCAGACAAGCGACCCTTGAAAGTGCGCTACAGCGTGACCTCGACACCGATTACTATCATTTTTAATGAACGCGGTCAGGTGGTAGCGATCTACCAGGGGCTGCAAACTGAAGCCACACTGCGCCGTGGTATCAACGATGCTTTAGCGGAGAACGGCTAGGGCTGAATCACGCCGCAGACCGGGGCTTCCCAGTTCAGGCGAGTATGCTCCTGTAAAATAGCATCTATCTTTTCGGCGATATCGGGCGGGTAGGGCGAAGTCCGCCGCACGCGCATATCGGCATGTGAGCCTAATACTTCCAACGTCGCTGCCAGGACTTCGGTGGTTTCGTTTACCATGAAGTGCATGAAATGAATGCGTTTGGCGGAACGTCCCAGGATGCGGGTATGAATGGCAACTGTTTCACCCAGGCGTACTTCCGCCAGATAGCGGATGAAGTGCTGTAGGGCGAAGCCTCCGGCCTGTTCGCGCTGGTAGTACTCGATATTCATGCCGAAGTGGTCGAAAAACTTCCAGGCGGCATCATCGAAAATAGCCATATACCAGCGAATGTTCATGTGGCCCATTGCATCCAGATGCTCCGGCATGATTGTGGCGCGGTGAAAACTGGGCAGTTCAGCGATATTTTCCAGAGGAATCATGATTAAAGCGTGTTCCTGTCTGCTGCTCTTGGTCATAATGTCCAAAAATAATACCACTTATTGACAGTCGCACCAGGGTTCACAAACCCCACCGGACACTGTAGAATTTGTCCTGTTTGCACGTCGGGGAGACGCGATAGCATGAATGATACCCGCTGGACAAGCTATGATCTGGTGTTTTTCGATTGTGATAGCACCCTTTCAACCATTGAAGGTATTGATGAACTGGCACGTTTGAAGGGCAAAGAGTGGCGTGTTGGTGTATTGACCGACAAGGCCATGAATGGCGATCTCGACCTGGCTGAGGTCTATGGCAAGCGGCTGCAAGCCATCCGTCCGACGCGCGGGCAGTTGCAGGCCATTGAAGATCGTTACTGGGAGACGACGGTGCCGGATGCGCTGGAAGTCATCGGGGCGCTGCGTTTCCTGGGCAAGCAGGTTTTCATCATCAGCGGTGGGCTGGCCGAGCCGGTACGTGGTTTCGGGCGGCGCCTGGGTGTTCTGCCGGAGAATATCCGCGCTGTCGAGATTGAATATGACGAGTTGGCGGGTGAGTGGTGGCGTTATAACCAACCTGAAACACACCAACAGCAGGCCTACCTGGATTATGATGAGGGGCCGTTGACGGTCTCCAGCGGCAAGCCGGATATTATTCGGGCGCTGGCGGGGGATAAGCATGGTCGCCGCCTCATGATCGGGGACGGCGCTTCTGACCTTGCGACCCGCAGTGTTGTGGATTTGTTTGTGGGCTTTGGCGGGGTGGTCAGCCGTCAGAAAGTTCGTGATGGGGCGGACGTGTTCATCAGCGTGAATTCGCTTGCGCCGGTGCTGCCGTTGGCCGCCGGGCCGAGTGGGTTTGCGCGGGTGATCGGCAGCCCACACCAGGCCGTTTTCCAGAAAGGGCTTGATCTGATTAAAGAGTCGGGCTTGTTAATTCAGAACGATGATTTGCGACGGGCGTTTCGTGTCGCGTTTGGACAATGATGATGACAGTAAATTGGCAACCACAAGCGATTATTTTTGATATGGACGGTCTGCTGGTCGATTCCGAGCCGGTATGGCACGCGGCGGAAACGGATTTGATCGAATCGCGGGGCCACCAGTATACCAAGGAAGTTCGTGCCCAGATTATTGGGCTACGGGTGGACGAGTTTTTTGAGAAGCTCAACGCAGTCTATCACTTTGATGAGAGCGTAGACGAGCTTTACAGCGAACTCATGGATCGGATGCTGCGCCTGATCCCCCGTAAGGTCAAGCCACAACCCGGTGCGTCAGAACTGGTGGCGTATGTCCAGGGCAGTGGACTTCCCACGGCTATCGCGTCAAGCTCTCCTATGTCCATCATCAACGCGACAGTTGTTTCACAGGGATGGGAGCATGTCTTCTCGTTGCGCTGTTCGGCGGATGATGACGCGCGTGGCAAACCTGCACCGGATGTGTATCTGCGAGCGGCGCGGTTACTGGGGGTTGCACCGGAAAACTGCCTGGCGCTGGAAGACAGCCCCGCCGGAGCGCGGGCGGCAGTCGCGGCAGGGATGACCTGTTATGCAGTGCCGGACAGTACCCACAGCGGGCCGGACGCCTTTCAGGGCATCACGCCCCATGTTTTTGCTGACCTTCATGACGTCCTTCGCAAGCTAAATGATTATGCCTGATCTCTATGCTGACTGACCTGATTGAGGGCGTCACCCGGTTGCTAGAACAACTCGTGGGTTCTTTTGGTGCGCCAGGCATTGGCCTGGTCGCTTTGTTTGAGAACCTGTTCCCCCTCACGCCTTCAGAATTTCTGTACCCGCTGGCAGGTAAAATGGCCTATGACGGCAAAATTACGCCCTTAGCGATCATTGTGGCCGGGGTGATTGGGTCATTGGCCGGGTCGTTGATTTTTTATACTCTGGGACGGCAGCTGGGTGAGGATCGTGTCCGCGCCGGGATTGGTCGGTATGGTACACTGGATTGGCGCTGGATCCACCTGAGCATTTTTACGGTGCAGGATTATGACCGAGCAATGGGGTTATTCCGGCGCCGGGGTGGGGTGATTGTGTTCGTGGCGCGGCTGCTGCCGATGGTACACGGCGTCGTCTCGATTCCCGCTGGAGTTGCCCGCATGAACCTTATCATGTTTGTCATTTATACCGCACTGGGGGCGGCGTTGTGGATTGCGCCCTTTACACTGTTCGGCATGTGGTTGGGGCAGAACTGGGAACAGGTGCTGGGTTGGATGGATGTCTATCAGAATGTGATGTATGTGTTGATGGCTTTCGCCCTGGGCTGGTATATCCTGCGCCGCCGCCAGCGGGCTGCCCGCATGACAACACCGGAATGAGGGCTGGGTTATGTTGAAGATTGTGGCCTGGACAGTCCACTTTTATACAGCGCTCGGCGGTCTGCTCGGTGTATTTGCTTTATTCGCCGCCGCTGTGGGGCAGGTGCGCCTGGCGTTCCTGATGCTTATCATCACGATGTTGATTGACGGCACAGACGGCATTTTGGCACGGCGGGTTCGGGTGAGCGAGACGCTCCCCGGCTTCAGTGGTGCTGAAATGGATAATGTGATTGACACGCTCACATTTGTCTGGGTACCGGTGTTTATTATGGGAATGCAGGGGCTGCTGCCGCACTGGTTGTGGTTGACTGTCCCGGTGTTCGCGGCGCTGTATGCTTACGGCCAGGTTGAGATGAAAACCAAAGACGCTTTTTTCCTCGGTTTTCCCAGCTATTGGAGCACCGTCGCGTTGTATTTGTACTGGCTGCGCCCTGAACCTGCCATCTCAGTGCTGCTGGTCGTCATTCCCGGTGTGTTGACGTTCATTCCCACTCGCTACCTGTATCCCAGCAAAAACCCAATTCTGTGGCGTCTCACCTGGACTCTGGCAGGGCTGTGGTTTTTGCTGGTGATCTACCTCTTGTTCCAGGAAGTCCCCGAACCGGCGCTAGTGTCGTTGAGTCTGTTTTTTCCGGTCTACTACCTGGCGGCCAGCTTCATTATTGATTGGCGGGTGCGGCGCAACCAACTACACGTGACCTGAGACGAATTGACTCGGAAGGCCAATGCCTTAAGATAGGGATAGGTTTTGAACCTGATTTCTCTATAGCGTGGTGTGAAGGAGTGACAGAAATGCGTAACCGACGATTGGTGTGGGTGCTGGTTTTACTATTGGTGCTGGCAGCCTGGCCGGCCCAGGCAGCTGAAAAAGTCAGCTATGTGAGCCAACCTGATGACGTTTACATCTTCCTGAATGACATCGCTTTTGCTCATGATGCTATCTCGCTCCCGGCCAATGTGGATGTGCAGGTGTTTTTGCCGCAGCAGATGATTATCAGCACACTGGTGGTACGCGAAGAAGGGGAGCGAGTCACGACCTACCGGGTTCGTCAGCAGAACGGCCAGATCGTCCTGGAGTGGTCACGGGCGGAGTCCGGGGAAGACCTGCGCGAGATTACGCTGGAATACCTGTTTAGCGGATTGGGCTGGACTCCCCGCTACGATATGTGGTTGGGCGATGTGACGGATACCACAGTTGGTTTTGACTTTTTTGCTGAAATCCGCAACACCGCGTTGGAGTTAGACGACGTGTTGACACATCTCATCGCCGGGCGGGTAGATACCTCCCAGCAGGTGGATACGCTGTCGCGCATCACGGCCAACCAGTATATCGCCGGATATGAAGAATCAGGTTCGGTTTCGTCGGGCGAGGTAGGCGCGGCAACTATCCAGTACATTTATGAGCCGGGGATGCTGACAGCGGCGCAGGGTGACCTGGTATATGTTCAGCTCGCGCAAAACACGCTGCCTGCCCGGCGCTTGTTGTTATGGAATGCGGCGGCTGACCAACAGGTGAGCAGTATCTACAAAGTCCGCAATAATTCCAATCTGCCGCTGACGGAAGGCATCGTGCGTTCTTACCAGAATGGTATTTTTATTGGCAGTGACTTTATCGAAATCACACCAGTGGGCAGTGAAGGCAGCATCACAGTCGGCAAGCTCCAGGATGTTCGGGTAAACCGCAGCGAGAGTACAACGGCTATTCAAGAGTTGTTTTATGACACCCTGTATCAAGTTGAACTCTCCCTGGAGAATTTTGGCACCGAACCGCTGGAAATTGAAGTGGTTGACTCGCGGCGTTGGGATGGTGAGTTGTTCGTGTTTTCCACCGAGCCGGAACAGGATGCCAACAATCTGCTGCGCTGGACGATGACGATTGCACCGGGCGAAACCGTGACGATTACCTACGAGTACAAGACGAGATAGCGACTATTGGACAATCTGACGATTCTCATCACTACCAACCTGACACCGCAAAGTATTCGTCTGCTCGAGAACGACAGCGGTATTACCGCTCATTTCACCGGGGCATCCCCGGTGGAGTTATTGACGGCACTGCCAGAGGCGCACGCGGTCATCACCCGTGATGATGTGCGGATTGACGCCGCATTTCTGGATGCCGCACCCCATTTACAGGTGATTGGGCGTATCGGGGTGGACATCAGCAATGTTGACCTGGAAGCCGCTACCAGCCGGGGCATTGTCGTCATGAATACCCCTGGTGTAAATGCCGTTGCCGCTGGGGAACATACGATTGCCCTCATGCTGGCCTTGTGTCGCAAGCTCCTTCCGGCGCATCACAGCTTACTAAACGGGCATTGGCCGCCGGATAAGGGACGTATGCTGGGTATTCAGCTCCAGGGAAGAGTGCTAGGGTTGATTGGCCTGGGGCGTGTTGGGCGTGTTGTCGCGCAGCGCTGCCTCGCTTTCGGCATGACTGTGTTGGCCTATGATCCGTATGTGGATGAGTCGCCCCTGGACGATGGGCGCGTGCTGCTGGTGGGATTGAAGGAATTGTTGCAGCGTAGTGACGTGATTAGCCTGCATGTTCCCGCGACGCGGGAAACGCGGGAGATGGTGAACGCTGGTATCATCGCGCAGATGAAACCGGGGGTGCTGCTGGTGAACACGGCTCACAGCAGTGTGTTGGATGAGCGGGCGGCGGCTCAGGCGCTCGGATCCGGTCAATTGGGTGGTGTCGCGCTGGATGTTTATGCGCTTAAACCAGCACCGGACAATCCGCTAATTGGGTGTGAAAATGTGATTCATACCCCGCACATCGGCGACAACACAATAGAGGCGACACAGCATCTCTCACTCCAGATTGTGCAGCAGGTTATTGATGCGCTGCGTGGGACGGACTATCGTAACGTGGTGAACATGCCGCTGCTCCCCGGTGTAGGCTACGAGAGAATTCGCCCTTATCTGCGGTTGGCAGAACAAATGGGGCTGCTGCTGGACAGCCTATCGCGGCACGACATCCAGCAGGTCGCCGTGGAGTTTCGTGGCGAGGAAGTACACGGGCTGGTTAAGCCGCTGGTGGTAGCGCTGCTTAAGGGGCTGCTACAACCTGTTATCGCGGGTGAAGTGAATTACATCAATGCGCCAGTATTGGCGGCGCAGCACGGTATCCAGGTAAAGCAAACGAAGGGGCTGAAAACCGCGCACTATACCAACCTTGTCTCGTGTCAAATCACACTGAAGGATGGCGAGGCGATCATCATGGCCGGGACATTGCTCGATCATCAAGTACCGCACATTGTCCAGATCAACCAGTACCGGATGAACTTTGTTCCGGAAGGCCATCTGTTGATTCTGGGGAGTTATGACAGACCGGGCGTTATCGGGCGAGTGGGGACGCTGATGGCGGAGAATAATATCAATATCGCCAGTTGGCATACCGGACGCGCGGAACCGGGCGGCCAAACGCTAACGATTCTCACACTGGACTACCCACTCCCGGATGCGGTGCTGGATGCCCTGCGGCAGTTCGATTTTGTGCGTCATGTGCGCCAGCTTACGATCCCGGATTGAGGGTTACTTCCAGCCCGGTGATTTCCACCGACGCACAGACCAGGATGCCAGAGTCCGCCGCCGGGCAGGGTGGGGTAACGGCCAGCGTAAGCGTGTGGTAGCCGGGCTGTTCCAGAAAAACCGCGCCGCGAATATCGGCAGCGCCGTTGATCGGCCAGGTTTCTATAAGATGCTCGTCCTGTAAAAATTGAATTTCACGCTGGTTGGCCTGTACCGCTGCACTGAGTTCAACCCAACCGGGCACTGGCGTATAAAGGTAGATAGATATCCGGTTCCGAAGCGCAGTGGTCGGCGGCAAAATCACCTGGAATTCCGGCAAATTGATGACCGGCGGCGCGGCAAACAGGGCGATACGCGCATCCTCGTAGAACGGGGCGCCTAATTGTTGACGGGCGAAAGCGTCCAACACTCCCTGGTTGTCGCTCCAATCTTTGTGCAGGATAATGATGTCCGCCCCGGCTGCATCCAATAGTGCGGGGTCGAGTGTGTTTTGCAGGACGGTCAGACGGGCGGGGTCTACCGGCGTGCGGCGTGTGATATGCCCGGCGATTAAGGGGCGCTGGTGACCGGTTTGCAGGAACATAGCGTCTTTGTCGGTCAGCAGGTGTTCCCAGGGGATGTCGAAAACGGCGCGAATGTCATCCCGTTCTGCCAACATGGTGACGGCTTCCGGTACTACACCTGGAATTGTGGGCAAATCCGGGATGCCCTCTGGTGACCAGAATCCCTGATATTCCCACAGCACAAACACTGACAGCCCCAGACAGAGAGTGTAACCTAACCGCCGTCGCTGTAAGTGCGGCCATAATGCCGCCAGACCATATCCCGCCAGCACCGCGACTGCCAGGGCCAGCGTGAAATTGAAGCGAGCTGGGGTGCGGGTCGAACTCAGTAGCGGGATATGCTGCAAGATCAGGCCAGGCAGAGCGATGAATGTTTCATAGCTGCCGACGCTGACAGACAACGGGGCATCCAGCACTTTCAGAATGCCGCCCAGTGAACCGACCCAGGCGATTCCCCCCAGGAGCAGCCACCAGCGGGCGCGCCGCTGCTGCCACACCGCGATGATCCCTAACGTCCCCGCCACGATGCCGAGGTAAGCCATTTTCTCGAATGGGTCACGTCCCAGGACACGGTGGGTGTATTCAAGCTGGCCGAACAGCGGGTGCTGGAAGGATGGCGAGACAATTGCCAGCAAGTCGGCACTGAAGGCCACATCGCCGCTCTCTTGCAGACGTGCCGGAGCGGAGAACATATCCAGCGCCACCGGGAGCAAAAAGGGTAGGGAGACCATCCCACCCAGGATAATCGCCGCGATGCTCCAGCGCAGAGCCGACCACCTGTGCTGCCAGAGTAATGTCAGCACGAACAGCCCCGTGACCGGCAGAAGGAAGTAGACCAGCAGCAAAGTATTGCCCAGCAGACTCAGGCAGAAAAACAGCGCCGTGAACAGCAACCAACGCCGATTCTGTGTGTCCTGTAAGCGGAACAGCCCATAGGTGTAGAACGGTATGCCCCACAGCACCAGCAGGCCAGTATGCCCGGCCGCAAGCTGCCCCTGGAAAGTGGGATATGCCAGAAAGACCAGTCCGGCCAGCCATGCCGCGCTGCGCTGTTCGGTGAGATATGCCACGAGCCAATAGACCGCCCATCCATTAAGCGCCAGGTTAAACAGCAGCGGCAGGTTAAAGGCCGCCGGGAGGGGCATGATGAACGCCAGAAGCCAGGCCGGGAAGGATTGTAATGGGTTACCCCACAGCCAGCTATTGCCCAGACCATCCGGGTAGGCAAGGAGCGAGTCATGAAACAGTGGCCCGCCGGTTTGCAGGATATTTTTGATCCACCAGATATGACGGGCATACTCATACGAATCACCGAAGGGATGCCCGACCAGCCGGGTCGAAAGCACCGTGACCAGCGGCCAGGTCACGACTATAGCGACGATAAGATACAGGCCGTAGGCGAATATATGGTGGGCGAACGGCGGCAAAGCGCGTGATTTCATCAGATTCAACCGGGTATGAGTGTGCTAAAATGGCGGCTCAGTATTGTGTATTCAACAGCGGATTATAATGCGAGCGAACTTACAAAAACACCATCTGTTTACTTTTCTCTTCCGGCGGCGCTGGATTGACGTGGCTTGGCTGCTGCTGCTGGCAGGGTTTATCTTCGCCGGGATGCCCCTAGCGACGTTTCACGGCGACGAAGCCATGCAGATTTATATGAGTAATGACTACGTCGCGGCCTTCATTGATCGGGATTTGAATTATCTGATGGTCAGTCCGCCTTATGGTATTGATGAAGACCCCTGGCTGCGAATCCTGAACGGCTCGGTCAACCGCTATGCCATCGGCCTGAGCTGGCAACTGGCCGGGATGAATAGTGGGCAGCTCCCGCCGCGTCCCGGTTGGGATTGGGGGCTGGATTATGACCGGAATGTCGAAACCGGGCATCTCCCCTCGGATTCGCTGTTACTGGCAGCACGCTTTTCGTCTACCTTGTTTCTCGCCCTGAGTACCTGGGTCATGTTTGGGATTGGCTGGCAGGTAGGGGGCAGGCCGCTGGCCTATATGAGCAGTGCCATTTACACTGTGCATCCCGTTGTGCTGCTGAATGGGCGGCGGGCGATGCAGGAAGGTTCGTACCTGTTCTTCGGGCTGTTGGCGGTGCTGCTGGCGATTATCATCAGCCGGAAACGCGCCGATGGACAGCGGGCAGCGTGGCACTGGTGGGCGGGGCTGGTGCTGGCCGGTGGTCTGACTCTCGCCAGCAAACACAGCGGCATTGTGCTTGTGGCGGCGGCTTTCGGCTGGATTGTCTTGGCCGAGTTAGCGCATTTTGACTTGCGGCGCTTGGGCGGCCTGGTCGTCCGGCTGCTGGTGAGTGGCGTTCTGGTAGTGGCGCTGTTGGTGGCACTTTCGCCCGCACTGTGGAACGACCCGATAGCCCGTTTTGCCGACCTGATCAGTGTCCGCCAGGGACTGCTGGATATTCAAGTAGGAATTGACCCGGATGCGCCGACGACGCTCTTACAGCGGGTCGAGGGGATCATTACCCAGCCCTTCCTGACCGCGCTGCAGCACTTTGAAGTTGCGTTCTGGGCGAATGCCAGCGCCGTGACGGATGCCATCAACAGCTACATGGCCTCCCCGCTCAGCGGAGTCCAGTTTGGGCCAATCCTGGGGACTGCCTTAACCCTTTTGGCCGGGTGGGGGCTGGTGCTGTGCCTGAAGCTGTGGCGGCAACCGGGTATTTTAGCCTGGGTGGGCGTGACGCTGCTATCGCTGCTGGTCAACCCTTTGCCCTGGCAGCGGTACTATCTGGCGCTCTACCCGGTGGCGGCGCTGTTGGCCGGAATCGGGCTGCTGGCTGTTGTGCGGTGGGGCAGAAACCGTTCCCTCGCTTGAGCGTTTCGATGTAAGCACTCTCAGATTTTTTCAGAGAGGGCAGATATTTGCGTTTTGAGAACTCTGCCCCGGTTGCGCGATTTTTCAAAGGTTTCGGGGCGGGAAGTTGAGTAGAAACAGTATATCCCAGTCCCCACTGCCATCCCCCGCATCAAGCTGAGGATAGGGAGGGGGACTTTGGATCATCCGGCCAGTTTTCGAGCAGCTTGCTACCCCCTGATATTTTCACTGTCCCGTGAATCGGGGTAGGGTCAATCCAAGTCATGCAAAAAGGCTAGAGAAACTGACCCTAAGCCCATAATTTGGGCTTGTTTTTTCCCCCATACTTCTAAAACATCCAACTGTGCGCTAGTTAGCTCTTTTCGAATTGTTGCCCAAAATGCTAAATACACATGGTACTGCATAAGATAAATAGCAGTGGTTAAGAAGCCATTTGAAAAGTCAATTTGCTGCCTGAAGTCGTACTAAACGGCGCA
>CALJKV010000124.1 GCA_937974245.1 uncultured Chloroflexota bacterium
TGGGCCATCCCAACCGCCTTCGTCTGTTGGATAAATTCCGGCTAGTGGCTTAGATAAGTTCCGTTCAAATTTACCCCGGTCAGGTTTGCCCCAGTCAGGTCTGTCTCGGCCAGGCTTGCTCTGCTCAAATTTACCCCGGTCAGGTTTGCCTCGCTCAGGTTTGCCCCAATCAGAAATACCCCTCTCAGGTCTGCCACAATTAAAGTTGCGCTTGTTAGGTCTGCGCCATTCAAGTTCGCTGCCGTCAGGTCTGCACCACTTAGGGTTGTTTCGTAAAGGTCTGCACCAATCAGGTTTGCGCCGCGCAGGATAACGCTGGTTAGGTTTGCGCCACGCAGGTCTGCATCACGCAGATTAGCACCGTACAATTTTGCGCCGATCAGGTTTGCACCCATTAGACAAGACCCACTTAGATTTGCTTCATACAGGTTTGCTCCAAACAGATTCGCCACGCTCAGGCTTGCCCCATGCAAGTCTGCTTTGTGCAGGTTTGCTTCACGCAGGTTTACCCTATTTAGGTTTGCCTCGCTTAGGTTTGCTTCACGCAGATTTGCCCCACCTAAATCTGCCTCGCTCAGATTTGTCTCTCGTAAATCTTTTCCACTCAGGTCTGCCCCATGCAAGCCTACCTTACTCAGATTCGCCCCGTGCAAGTCTGCGCCAAATAGCTCTGTGTCGTCAAAGTTTGCCTTACTCAGATTTGCACAATTTAGACATGCCCCGTCCAGGTTTGTGCCACTCAGGTTTGCGCCACTCAGGTTTGCACCACTCAGGTTTGCACCACTCAGGTTTGCACCGCTCAGGTTTGCACCGCTCAGGTTTGCATCACCTAAGTCTGCCTTGCTCAGATTTGCCTTGTTTAGGTCTGCACGACTCAAGTCTGCACGACTCAGGTTTGCACCACTCAGGTTTGTATCGCTCAGGTTTTTCCTGCTCAAGTCCGTTTTACTCAAATTTGCACGGCTTAGGTTTGCCCAGCGTAGGTGTACCCCATTGAGTTTTGCATCACTCAGGTCTACACCGCTCAGGTCTGCACCGCTCAGGTATGCATCGCTCAGGTATGCGCCACTCAGATTTGCGCCACTCAGGTTTGCATCGCTCAGGTCTGCACCGCTCAGGTCTGCACCGCTCAGGTTTGCTCGATGTAGGTTTACACGGTTCAGATTTGCCATGAATAGGTCTGTGCTGCTCAGGTCTGCGCCACTTAGGTCAAGAATCCAATCCGGGTCACTTTTTCGCCATTCATTCCAGACTTCTACACCCTGCTTAAGGATTTCTAGCTCAGCCATCATTACACCCTTTACCTTTATTGTGTTATGAAATCTGCCATAGGTATGGATTTTCCCAACTGTCAGGGCGTTTGCAGGATTTTCCAGATTCTTTGGGCGACTCGGCTGGCAAGGCCGGGCTTGGATTGTTTCTCGTGTTCCATCGAACGGGCAAGCCATTGTTCGTATACATCCGGTTTGGGCGTTGGGCGGGTTTTCCCCGGTTGCGGCGCGGGCGGCGGTTCTAACGCTTGCCGCGCCTCCGGATGGAGCATATAGACGAAGTACCGCCCACGATGCGACCACTCCGCTTTGACGCCTTGCCACGTATCACCACGCCAACCGGCCTCTGTGACCCGCTCAAATTCGATCAGCCGCGATTCCCTTAGCACCAGGCCGCTTTTCATCATCCGGGCAAGCTGGCGGCGTTCATTCCCGTTTAAGGCTTCCCGGTACTGATCCAGCGATTCCGCCCATTGCTTAACGGTCAGTTCCTTATGGTCACGCAGTATCCGAAACATGCGCTTGCCCTTTGGGGAAAGTTCTTTAACTGACTCCAGATACCATTCTCGCATTCTTGCGCTTATCACTGGAAACACCTCATTTTCAAAATCCCAACTTACCAATATGGCCTATTCGGTGTTTTGTCCCCTAGAACCTTACTTGGAATTTTAAGGTTTTTCCCTCAAAAACGCTACTCAAGGCGATTTCAACATCCCACAACTTTCTAGTTTGCCCCATGCTTTGCCCCACAAGCGGGCGTGTTTTGCCTTGTTTGGTGGGCAATTTTGACCTATGCAGAAATCAGGCGAAAAGTGAAGGAAACACAAAAATGACGCCGCCAGGTGGCCGCCGGTCATCATGTTTCAACAATGCGGAATCGCGCCATGTGTGACGGAATTTCGTTACGTTACGAAAAGCGGGATTATTCCGAATCTGTATCATCCGGTAGGGACTGGTCAATAACAGTCGTGAAATTCATGCCAAGCTCTTTAACGAACAAAGCAACCGTTTTGGGGGAATGATCTTGCAAGAGACTAGAAATCTTAATCCGCTCTGGTTCGGCTACCACCTTGATTCCCGTTGACCTCACAAGCCTACCGATGAATTCAGGCTGAAACACATTCAGCATTGCACTTACATCAATTCGCCAAGTGAGAAGTCCTTTCCGGTTTTCATAAGGTACTGGATTGTCCGTCATTCCTAATAAGTAATCGGCACTCACGTCAAAGAAATTGGCGATTTTCACCAGATTATCAGTTGTCATGTCATTCTGGTTCGTTTCATACCTGAGTACCTGTTGCCCACTGACCCCAAGATAACCCCCTAGTTCCTCGGCTGTGATCTTCTGTTTTTTTCTCAGTGTACGCAAGCGTTGTCCAACAATCATTCTAACCTGCCTATCTTCAACCAGTTTCATTGCTTCCCGTGATTATATGTTTACGTGCTGCGATTGACAAAAAATCGTTAAACGTGTATTTTAGTTATTGTATAACATCTACAAAAAACATGTTTAAAGGGGATTATCATGCCAGCGCAAAAACTTGCAATCTTGGAGCAGAAGCACGGCAGTCTACACAACATCATTCCTGATTTGGTCAACCATTACGGGCAATGGGAAGCCGGGCGGCGTCTCGGAGTCAGCGGCACAACTATTCACCGTTGGCTGAAAAAGAATGGTTACACGCCCCGGATAGTCTATGACCGGCTTGACCAGTCAGCAGCTTCTCATGGGGGTGAACAATGAACATCTGTATGGCCGCCAGCCGCGCCAGCGCGGCCAGCGCCGCGTATGCCTATGCCAGTCTCGGAATCAGCGTGATTCCGCTGGTGGGCAAACGGGCGGCGATTCGCTGGAGTCCCTTCCGTCACCACGTTGCCCGGACAAATGAGATTCAGACATGGCAAAGCCGCCGCCAGCTTCAGAACGTGGGGATTGTCTGCGGGCGTGTCTCCAAGCTGGTCGTAGTGGACTTGGACGGTTTGCAAGCAGTCGCCGCCTTTGAAAAGCAGTTCCCCGACTTGCTAGACACGTTCACGGTACTGACCGGGAGCGGCAAGGGCAAGCACCTGTACTATGCCCCGGCGATCATCCCCGCGACGACTCGCGCAACCGGCTTAGACATGGGCAATGTGGAACTACGTTCCGACGGCTGTTATGTGGTCGCGCCGCCCTCCATTCACCCCGAAACCTTCCGCCCGTACATCCTGGAACGTGCCTTGCCAGTGAAGGCTGTTCCTGATCTGGAGTCAGTTGTGCAGTGGATTCGCAGTCTGACGCCCAAACCACCGACGCAGCCCGCCATAAGCGGACAGATAGGCATAACGAAACAGGAGCGTACCATAAGGTTTGCACAGGCGGCGCTGCGGAACGAATGCGCGGCGCTGCGGGGAATGCCGCCGGGCAACCAGAATAACCAGTTGAACCGGGCGGCCTACAACTTGGGGCAGCTTGTGGGGGATGGATTGTTGGCAGCCGGCGAAGTGGAATCGGCGCTGCTGGCGGTTGCCCAGCAGATCGGGCAATCGGAAACACTTTCACAGCGAACTATCGCCAGCGGCTTGAAGGCCGGAATTGCTAATCCGAGGAGTCACCAGTGGCAAAAACGCAGCAGTTAAGCCTACATGACCGATACGCTTTGGCGCGGGCATTCTGTGGAAAGCCAATAAATGGGCTGACGGTCAACAATCCTGTTGTGCAAGGGCTGTTAGAGACGCTTGATTGGTCAAGTGCGAAAGACCTAAATTTTGCCCGGCAGCTGTTCAAGGATGACATCGCTGCAATTCTGGCGGTTGACCCTAACATGCCGCCGCCAGTGGAACGGAAAACAGAGATTCCAATACCCCCACTACCGGACTATGCCCGCCCGACGCCGGAAGCCCTGAAAGCGGCGAAATCCGCCAGCCGGTGGGTAGATCATTTTGTGGAATGGGCAGTAGGCCGTTCTCCGTTGACTCCCCGGTTGTTTCTGGAAGCGGGTGCATTGTGGGTACTTGCCACTATCACGGCACGGCGGGCGTATGCCATGTTTCATGCCCCGATTTACCCGAATCTATGGGTGTTGTGGGCGGCCACCACGACCAGTTACGCCAAGTCAACAGGCATGAGTTGTGTAGGCGATATGATTTCTAAGACCTGCCCGCATTTGCTTATCACCTTGAACGCATCGCCAGAGGCACTGCTAACCGAAATGGCCGGGAAGCTGCCGCCGAATATGAATGAACTGCCTGAAAGGGAACAGCAGCTTGTTCGACGGTCACGCCAATATGCAGCCCAGCGCGGCGCATTGATAGATGAAATCAGCAGCTTGTTTGGTAGTGTGCGGAAAGACTACATGCAAGGGCTAATGGAACTGCTACTAAAAGCCTATGACGGGGCAGAACGGTATACCTATACGACTCGCCAGGATGGTTTGATTGTTGCCGAGCGGTTGGGACTCGGCATTCTTGGCGCGACGACCCCAGCCGCGATAGCCCGCTATGTGACTACCGATCAATGGGAAAACGGGCAAATGGCACGCTACGCCCTACTCAGCCCTGAAGGACACGAACTCTACAAACTAGGCAAATACAGCCCGCCGCCAGAAGACATGATGGAGATTTTACGGCGGTTGGATACGCGACTACCACAACCGCCAGACCCCATGCAAACCGACGCCGAACCCTATGAACCCGTACAAGCGAAAATGGAAGATGCTGTGCTTGAGGGTTTTGACCAGTATAGCAAAGCCATGTACGAATTGGTACGCACAGGCGACCTTGACGAACGGCTGAAAGGCAATTACGGACGCATGGCGACTCAGGCGGCAAAAGTGGCGCTGGTGCTGGCATTGGCTGATTGGATGGGGCAAGCGGAAGGGAATCCGCTGTTTATCCGGGGGAATCACTGGACACGCGCCGTACAGATTGCGGAAAGCTGGCGGGAATCGGCACACCGAACATTGGAAATTGTGAATGAGACAGCCGACAGCAAGGGGCAGGAACGGATATTCAATACGCTCAAACGGAGTCCAAGCGGCCTGACACTACGGGAAATTATGAGAAGCTGCAACATGCAAATCAAAATGACGGATAGCTGCTTGAGAGTGTTGATCGAGTCCGGAGATGTAGAAACCGTACCCGGAATCGGCGGCAATGGCCGACCAATAACCCTGTATCGAGTAGTGTCATGAAAAATGACACTATAGGGAGAAGTGTCATAGCGTCATAACGTCATATCTCATGACACTTCTAAGATCATAATGGTTCAGGAAGGGCAATTCTGCAAAAACAAATGGTACGCAATTGTTAGTCTATCTGTCTGAAAGGGGCAACTTATGACAATTCAAGGGATTACAGCACTGACCATAGATGAGCGGTTGGACGCCCGGAGTAATGCGGCGGCCATGATCGTGAAAGCGGCGGGCGAACGTCCAGACCGGGCAGCCTATGACCACTATACCGCCAGCAAGTACCCGCGTTGGGTGGCGGCGCTGGTCACTGCGGCCATGCTGGTCGTGTTTATCGCCGCCGCCGCGCCAAGCCTGTTTCGCCTGTTTACCGCCGGGCGGGATTATTTCTTGGTCGGGATAGCCGATACCACACAGGCGGCCATAGCGGGCGGCGCAACGTTTCTATTGGCCGAATTTCTGGTGATTGTCTCGACTCTGGTGATGCGAATCTACTTCACCAGTTGGGGACGATTTATCATGGCGATTCCCGCCGGATTCGGGGTGTTTATGGCGCTGGTAGGCAATTGGGTGATAGCACAGCCGCATGATCTATTCGGCTTGCTGGAAACGTTCGCGCCGCCGGTTGCGGTGCTGTTCATGTCATTGGTGGGTGAAAAGCTGATTTTCGCCAGCATGGAACAGCGGCACGCCAATGAGCAAGCCTACCAACAAGCCGTGAAAGACTGGAAAACCGCCGCCGCCACCCCGGAAAAACATTCACAGTGGACACAGTTCTATGCCAATGCGCTACGGGAATCATTGGCGGCCAAGAATCGGCGCTACAAAGCCGGGCGGGAAGCGTTGCCGGGGTTGAGTATGGATGACTGGCGGGCGCTGGTCGGGCGCGAACTGGCGGCGGATAACTGGTTTGTGATGGAAAGCGGGCAACCGGCATTGGTAGCAGCTTCTCAGGCCGCTTTACCGCCGGTCACAGATGAGCAACCGGCGGCGGAAACGCGCCCTTTTGGGAGTATTCCCCCCATAACGGACGGTATCGCATCTATGCCAGCCGTGCCGAGCAGCAACGGGCATACCGCCAGCGCCAACGGGCAAAGCGTGACGTTTTAAATGGAAATGGATGAAATGACCACACAACAGATAGCTTTTGAAGAATGCTGTGCCAGTGTCGGAAGCACCAGCACAGCGATAGGACACGGAGCGAACACCATGCCTAAACATATTGTATCAGACTATGAAAGATCAATCGCCGCCGCCCGGTTAAGCTATAACGATGCTTACCGCATTCTGCGGCTGTCTATGCGGTTACTGCCGCCAGGTGAAAGCCCGTTTTCCCTGAAACACTGGTATATCTACGATCAACTGGGCATGGAGTTTGGCGGCCTGATTGTGGACGTGCAGTTTGGTGTATGGGCGGCGGCCAAAGGCCAAACCCCGGACAGCCGCGATATGTCCCGTGATGAGATTATGCGGGCAATTAACGAACTGCCGCCCAAAGTGCAGCGGCAGTATCTTTGGTTCGTCCGGCGGCTGGCGGCCAAGACGGGCGGCGAGGGCTAGACCATGCTCTTAGAAGCTGCCTTGCAAGAATTTCTCTTGGCGTGTCGGGCGGATGGTCTCAGCCCGGATACAATCCACTGGTATCGGTCACTGCTGGCGGTATTTTGCCAGCAGTTTCCCGAAACGGAACTGATCGAAATTACAACGCCCATGCTGAGAGACTACATTGTCCAGCTACAGGAACGGAAAACCCGCTACGCTGGAGCGAAACAGCGCCCCAAGATGAAAGGCGGCCTGAGTCTGGAGAGTATCGCCGGGCATATCCGTGCCTTGCATCGTTTCTGGCGGTGGGTGGCGGCTGAATACAACTTGCCGAATCCCATGACCAACATTCGCCGCCCCAAGCGCAAGTTTCCCAAGCCGAAAGGGGTTAAATTGCCCGATGTTGAGGCGCTATTGGCCGCCGCCAGTACCGGGCGGGAAAGCGTGCGGGATCGGGCGCTAATCGCCTTCCTGTTTGATACAGGGTGCAGAGTTCAAGGGCTGGTCAACTTAGAACCCGGCCAACTGGATATGGATCAACATAGTGCAATGGTGCAAGAGAAGGCCGGCCCCATGCGAATGGTTTTCTTCAGTGAACCAACGGCTGAATTGCTGGCGGCATGTCTGGCAGAGCGTCCAGAGGGCGCTACCACCGTTTTTTGCAGTCGTTTGACCGGCAAGGCTTTGACTGCGAACGGAGTCTACCAATTGCTTGAACGGCTGAAACAACGGGCGGACATTACCGGCAGGGTGAATCCGCACGCCTTCCGGCATGGTTTTGCCCGTGAATATGTCATGAATGGCGGGGACTTGGCGACTCTGTCTCAGATTATGGGGCATAGCAGTGTGACCGTTACCGCCAGCTACTACGCTGTGTTTTCCTATGATGAATTGGCCGCCAAGCACAGCAAATTTAGCCCGGTCAACCGGCTCAATTTTACGGTGGATTCTGAGGATGAATCCTAGTTCCAGCAGTGTGCCATAATCAATTGGTCATAGAAACCGCTGCTTTCGGGCGGCGCTAAGCAACAAAAAACCCCGTTTTTGAGAGAAGAAACGGGGTTTTCGTCGTTTGTGACCCTGGTAGGACTTGAACCTACAACCAATTGATTAAGAGTCAACTGCTCTGCCAATTGAGCTACAGGGCCTGACAGGTTATGATAGGACGATTATACCCGTATGCCGCGTATCGTCAAGATTCAACCGTATATTTTGTGGCTGATCAGGGTTATATCCTTATAGTTATTTGTCCAACCTGTCCAGGAGTCCTTCATTGCCTACTCACCAACCCTCGTATCCGGGATTATCCGCCGCTGAAGTCAACGCCCGCCGCCAGCGCGGAAAAACCAATAACTTCAGGCCGCGTGTTGGCCGCACTTACTGGCAAATCATCCGTGATAACGTGTTCAACCTCTTCAACATTGTCCTGGGGACGCTGCTGTTGATCGTCGTGCTGTTGCAGGACTACTCGACAGCCATCTTTGCCGGGTTCAGCGTCGTCACCAACTCAATTTTAGGGACAATCCAGGAGATTAACGCCAAACGCAAGCTCGATAAACTGGCGGCGCTCGCGGCTAAAGAGGTGCGCGTCTGGCGGGATGGGGAACTGCAAACCATCTCCATTTATGACCTGGTGCAGGATGACATCATCCCGATTGAGCCGGGCGATAAAGTCGTGGTGGATGGCCGTGTCCTCACCAGCGACGCCCTGGAAATGGACGAGTCGCAGCTTACCGGCGAGTCCGACTCAGTGTTCAAGGTGGTGGATAGCGAACTGTCTTCCGGCTCGTTCTGCATCGCCGGAACGGGTGTGATGGTCGCCACCCGTGTCGGCAAAGAGAGTACCATCAACCAGCTTTCCGTCGCCGCCAAAGCCTATAAAAATGTCAAGACACCCACGCAGCAGCGGCTGGATGCTCTGGTTGAGCTTATGATCGTGGTCATGCTGCTGATCGGGCCGATGCTGTTTTTCTCAGAGCTGCGGCACGGCCAATCGTTTCTTAATGCGATTCGCAGTGAAGTCGTGTTTGTGAGCAGTATCGTGCCGCAAGGGCTGGTGCTGACGGCACTGCTCTCGCTCACCCTGGGCGCGATCAGTATCAGCCGCCACCAGACGCTGATCCAGCGGGTGAACGCGGTCGAATCGCTGGCGAACGTGACGACCCTGTGTTTTGATAAAACGGGCACGCTCACGCAGAACAAGCTGGCTGTGACCGAGCTTCTACCCCTGAATGGTGCTGTCAACGAGGACATTCATCACAAACTGCACCTGTACCTGCAAAACCTGGCGCACCTGAACCGCACTGCCGGGGCTGTGGCGGAATTCAGCGAGCGCACCTTCAGCAATCACAGAGGCCCGGTACCCTCTAAAGTGCGGGAAATCCCATTCAGTTCCGCCCGCAAGTGGGGCGCGATCATTTTCGAGGATGAAACCCTGGTGATGGGTGCGCCGGAACGTTTACTGCCTGATACCGACGACAGCTACAGTGCGTTGGCACGCGCCCGCGATTTATCGCGCCAGGGACTGCGCGTGCTGGCCTTTGGCCGCGCTGCTGAACCACCCCCGGATGGTGCATTGGCACAGGTCGAGCCGCTGGCATTGATCATTCTCAGCGACCAGGTGCGCCCGGATATTCAAACGACGCTCGATGCCTTTCAGGGGCAGAACGTCCGCCTCAAAGTGATTTCCGGCGATAACCTGGAAACCGTGCAGGCCATCGCCCGCCAATCTGGGATGCCGGCTGACCGCGCCTACACCGGGGATCAGTTGGAGGCACTATCCGGCGGTGAGTTTGAAGTCGCCGTGATGGAAAGCAGCCTCTTCGCCCGTATCGAGCCGGAAACCAAGCGTAAGATTATCGCCACCCTCAAAAAACAGGGCGAATACGTCGCTATGGTCGGGGATGGCGTGAACGATGTCCCGGCGCTTAAAGAAGCACACCTGGCGATTGTCATGAACGACGGCACGCAGATCAGCAAGGATGTTTCTGATATTGTCCTGCTGAACAACGCCATGTCCACGCTGCCGTTCGCTTTCCAGGAGGGGAGGCAGATCACCCAGAGCATTTACGGCACGGCCAAGCTCTTCCTCGCCAAGAACTTCTATAACATCGCTCTGATCTTCTTTATCGGCTTTATGACCCTGCCATTCCCCACCACGCCGGTACAGATCAGCTGGATCACCTTTGGGACGGTCAATATTCCGGCCACGCTGATCGCCATCGGCTGGATTCGTCCCGGTTATATGGCAAAATTCCGCAAAGATGTGTTGGATTACGTGTTCACAGCCGGAATTACGGGAGCGGCGATGCTGGCTCTGCTCTACGTGGTATCGTACTTCGCCACCGAAGAAAACACCTTCGCCGCCCGGAGCGCGGTGACACTGTTCATTGCGATTTACGGTACGCTGATCTTCTGGAACATCCACGAGGTCGAACTGTTCTGGCCGCGCACCATGCTCAAGCACTGGCGTGTGACCCTGTTCGGGTTGGTACTGCTGGCGCTGACAATGGCCGTGCCGTTTCTGGTGCCACAGTTCTTCGATTTCGTGCCGCCGACCCCGGCGCTGTGGCTGCTGATCGGGACGATCTTTTTACTGACGGCTATAATCCAGCATTTCGCAATGGAAAACCGCCACCTCATCAACAAAATGTGGGCGCTCCTGAAGCCGTAGGGACAGGGGGATTAGCTCCACGTTTTTGTGCATTCAGTGCCGTCTGCAAGGTGTGACTATATAAGTCAGATACGGGGTTCGCGTGCCGGGTGTTTTGCCGCTCAGTGAGCCGGATTTGCCGCTTATTGCTCCATAAAATGGGGTTCAGACCGAGTCAACAAGGGAGAAAGCAGGGTGTTTTTGCCGCAAGGCAGATTTGTGCTGCAATTGCCGCGATTGCCGCAACCCTCCCGTGAGTGGTGGTGTGGCTGTGCGGCAAAATGCGTGAAGTTGCTGCAAAAATGGTGGGATACCGGGTTCTGGGGAGTGCGTGTCGGGGTGTGTTGGTCGTATCAACATAGCACCAGCATAGCACATACCGGGTCATAAATGGTGAACATTTGTGAGAACATTTGTTCAGAGTCGAAAGTGGAAAACAGTTTTGTATGAACCCGCTTGGAGTTCAGGCCCGGCTTTAATTGAAGAACGCATCTTTCGCCAAACGACTTGCAGCGGAACGGGGCTGCTGTTGAGGAAGTCCAGCCCCACCAGCGCCCCACCCGGTTTTCTTTGTGCCTGATGTAATCTATATGAGCAAGCGAGAAAATTCGGTTAGCCTGTGTTTGCCTGTTATTGATTTAACAACGCTTTGAGTGTGTCCAGGGCGTCCCGCAGCGCGGTTTCATTCTGCTGTTCGATGATGACGCGGTTCAAGAGCTGGCCGATGACCGACCCCGGCAGCTTATAGTCCACCCGCACGGTCAAACGTGTGCCATCTGCCTGCGGCGTGAAGAAGAACTCGAAGGCGCTGTCTATGCCGCTGGTGGTTTTGACATGCAGATATTCCGGGCGGTTGATGCCCACTACTTCATGTTCCCCTTTGATGGTAACGCCCAGCATGTTGTAGATATAATGGGAAACCGACCCCAGGCGTGTGGGGGGTGGGGTGACACGCTCCTGTAGATCAAACTGCCGCCACCACTCTGGCTGACGCTCCGGTGAATCGGCGATGAATGCGAAAACCGCCTCTACTGGCGCCGGGATGTCAATGAACTGCTCCACGACTGGCATAATTCCCTCTCCATGATGCTGCACATTGATTCAATGTTTCAATAACCGGATTATAGCGCACAATGTGACCAGCAGCACACCCACACCCGGCCCGTGAGAGATAAAACTTTCTGGTTTTCGTAGTTTCGTGCGCTATAATACCCTCCCGCTCGAATAGTCGGGCATGAGACAATAATGGGAGGAAAGCGTTGATGCAAGTAAAACTATGGATGAAGGTGCTGCTGCTGGCGCTGGTTGGCCTGCTGCTCCCGGCCTGCACCGGGACGGCGACACCGGAAGCCTTCGGGGTTGGGGCTGCCGCGCCAGGTTTCACATTGCCTGATGCCGCCGGGGGCGACGTATCGCTGGCGGATTACCAGGGCAAGCAGCCGGTACTGCTGTTCTTCCACATGGCGATGGGCTGACCGCCCTGTATGCAGCAGATCGTGGATCTGCAAAATGACCCCGCTTTCCAGGCGCTGGATGTGGCGCTGGTGAGCATTGCGTTCGATACCATAGAAGAATTACAACAAGGGATCAGCGAGTACAGTATCAGCGGCGTGCCAATGCTGCGGGACGCCGACCACAGTATCTCGGAAGCCTATGATGTCCTACAGTGGGCCGCACGTACTGGCGAACCCGGCCATACCTTCGTGCTGGTGGGCGAAGATGGTAACGTGCGCTGGATACGTGATTATGGCGCACCGGAGAATGGCGGCCTGATGTATGTCCCGGTCAACGACCTGACTGAACAGATTCAGGCCAATCTGGGCGGGTAGGCAGACGGGAAAAGGTGTTTTGAGCCGGAGAAACGGGGAGGAACGAAGTTTACATATAAGTTACATCCGGGCATCCGGCGATCAAACTCTGATAACAGATGGCCGGTAAGGTAGAGACATCGTACAGCTATTCACAAGGAGCTATAACCGTGAAACGCACCGCTCGATTTCTCACCATCTTCACTCTGATCGCCGTTCTCGCCCTGGTTGCCCTGCCGGCCTTCGCCCAGGATAGCACCACAACTTCTCATGAAGTGACCTTTACCGAGGAGCAGGTCAACGCATCGTACCGGGTGACCAACCCGCGTCGGGCTGCTGTCACCAACGTGTACGTGGACTTGCAGCCCGGCCAGGTCGTGATCAGCGAAACCGTCACTTTTCGCGGCCATGACCCGATGCAAACCGTGTCCGTTCTGGTGCCGACGATTGCGAACAACCGCCTCAACTGGTCAGTGACGAGCGTCACCCATGACGGACAGCCTATCTCGGACGACCTGTTGGCGCAGATCAATGCCTCGGTTGCCACGTCCTGGGTACGGTATATCAAGAACCATGCCCCCGCCGGGCGCATTCAGGACATCGTCATCACGGACTACGAAGTGGTGCTGACCCTCGCGCGGCCTGCCAGATCAGCAAATACCGGTAACTGATTGCAACCGGGTCTTTTCCCCGCTGCTTCCCCGAACTGAAAGCCCCCGGCCTGCATTGACAAGCCGGGGGCTGTTTGTTGTATCGGTTGGATTGTATGGCAGGTTACGGCGCGCCCAACCCGGCGGATGTCGGCGTAATGGTCGGCGAAAGCTGTTTGGTGAATGTCCAGGGGCCACCTTCCAGGCATGAGACCTGCTGGAAGTACTGGTTGAGCGGATAGACATACCAGGTGTATGTGCCTTCTTCCGGGAAAGTCTCGACGATGTTCGTCACCGTCTCGTTCTGGCGATACTCGATCACAAACTCGACAATCTCTCCGTTCGGCTTGATGACGCGGATCAGGTTACGCGGCGCAAGCGGCCCTCGCCAGTTAAATGTCAGCGTGCCGGTAGTTTCTACGGCAAATGTGCCATTGGCGGGCGTCAGCGGCTCCCAGGCCACGCATTCGACTTCCGGTTCCTGTGGCTGGGTATCGCCGGGGACACGCAGTTCCTGGTTGATGTAGATCACGTTGGCGTCGGTCAGGCAGTTGCCTTCCACCAGTTCGTTCACGGAGGTGTTATAGCGTTCCGCGATACGTGCCAGGGCGTCGTTCGGCTGTATCTGGTAGGTGAGTTTCCAGTCTTTGCGCGGTTCGCAGCCGGGTGTGGATGAGGGAGTCGGGCTTTCTGCGCCGCGCAGCCCCGGAATGGACACGAATATTTCCGAGGTTGGGGTGGGTGTCGTAGAAGGCGTGAGCGACGGCGCGACGGTGTTGGTCGGGGGCTCGAATGTTGGCGGCGGCAGCAGGGTGCGCGAAGGAGTCAGCGTCGCCAGCGGGGTATAGGGGGGGATCGTTTCGCTGGGCGTGCTGGTCGCTCCGGCCTCGGTGGGCGCGGCGGTTATGGTTGCGGCCTGCTGGGCTGGCAGCGGTGCCATCGTCATGCGGGTGATGATGATTCCCAGCATCAGCGCGATGAGCATCAATAAGAGTGTCGTCAGCCGTGAAGCGAGTGCTTTAATCACCGGAAAACTCCTTTTCTGGTTCGGCGACAACCTGGGTTGTGCCGCCGCGACGGGTTAGCTGGCCGTCTGCCAGGTCATAAGCGTGATTGACATATTCGATCACCATCGGGTCATGGGAGACGATCAGGAAAGTCGTTCCCTGGTGTTCAGCGATGCCCCGAAACAGCGCCATCGTGCGCCGGGCGGTGCGGGTATCCAGCCCATTGGTGGGTTCGTCCGCCAGGATGATCCCAGGGCGGAGTGCCAGGGCGCGGGCAATCGCTACCCGCTGGCGTTGCCCACCGCTGAGTTCATCCGGCACGTGACCTGACCAGGCACTCAGACCAACCGCTTCCAGGGCGGCACGGGTGCGGCGGCGGCGTTCAAAGTAGCCCAGCCCAGGCAGACGCAACGCGAGGTCAATGTTCTCGGAGGCGGTATAGGTGGGCAGCAGGGTCGCGTTCTGGAAGATAAACCCGATCTGTTTGCGCCGGTACTTTTCGCGTCCTCGGTCACTCATGTTCAGAATGTCCTGCCCATTGACATGAATCGTGCCGGCATTCGGGCGGTCTAACGCGCCGATCAGGTTGAGCAGCGTCGTTTTGCCACTGCCGGACGGCCCGAACAAGGCTACCAGTTCCCCCGCCTGTACATCTAAATCCACGCCGCGCAGCACCCGCAGCAGACTATCACCGTTGCCAAAGCTGCGTTCGACAGCGCGCATTGCTACACTGATGTCACTCATGACTGCTGCTTTCTCCGCCGGAAGATTCGCCAGCGTCCACCCTGATCCGGTGGGGCATCCTGAGGGAGCATCTCTTGCAGTGCAGCGGCAGCATCGTCGTTTTCGTCGGTTTCCGGGCGCAGCAGCACCCCTTCCGGGCGAATTTCAACGGCGATACGCGGTGCATGTGCCAGGTGTGCCCGCACGCCCTCTGGTAATTTGATACTCCCACCGTTATCCAGTCGTGGCGCGTCTTCGGCCTCGTCATGGTTCAGTTCCTGCCCCAGTGCGCCGTCGCGCAGCGTCAGCACCCGGTCGGCATAGTTGGCGATTGCCATATCATGCGTCACCATCAGGATCGTCAGGCCGTAGCGGTCACGCAAGTCATGGAGCAGGTCCATCACCTGGGCGGCGGTGTGCCGGTCAAGCGCCCCGGTGATTTCATCCGCCAGCAAGAGCGCCGGATGGTTCGCCAGGGCAACCGCTACCGCAACACGCTGCTGCATCCCGCCGGAAAGCGCCCCGGGTCGTTTGCGCTGGTGGTCAATCAAGCCAACTGCTTCGAGTAGTTCGTTTGCTCGTTTCCCACGTTCCCAGGGGGGGATGCCGGCCATCATCATGGGCAGGGTGATGTTGCGCCGCGCCGAACGGTGGGGGAGCAGGTTGCGTTCGACCTGCTGCCACACGAAGCCGACGCGCTTCAAGCGGTAATCGGCTAACTGTTTGCCCTTGAATTCCAGCAGATTCTGGCCGTCCACCATCAGTTGCCCGGCAGTGGGCGTATCCAGCCCGCCGAGCAGGTTGAGCAGCGAGCTTTTGCCCGCGCCGCTGGGGCCGATTATTGCCACCATTTCGGAGCGTTCCATTTCAAAGTCAATACCACGCAGCGCCACAATTTCATGGTTGCTGACTCGATAGGCTTTGACGACTTGCTTACATTGAATATACGGTGTCATCCCTATGGACCCTGTACCACGTCGCCTTCGTTCACGCCGCTGATAATCTCGACCCGTTCGTCAGTTTGCAGGCCGATCTGCACATCCACACTGCGCGGGCCGTCGGGCGTATCCAGCACGACGAATGTCCGGTTCTGGAAGGTGCGAATCGCAGCGGGCGGCAGCCACAGGACATCCTCACGCACTTGCAGCGGCATCTCCACCTCAATCAACTGGTTAGTCGCCACGTTTGCCAGCGAAGCCGCCACACGGGTCGTCTGGTCAGCATCGCGGGAACTCAGCGGAATCTGGCGGACGATGCACTGGACGGCGCTCTCCGGGTCGTTAATCACCTGGCACACGCCGACCAGCCCCACGCTCAACTGTTGGGCATCGCCAATCGCCAGGCTGGCAACCGCTTCTTTTGGCTCTGGCCGCCCAATCGTGATGACTGTCGTGAAGGCCTGCACCTGGTCACCAGGGCGAATCGTGACTTCCAGGACTTCCCCGGCAATCGGCGCGTACAGTGATGAACGAGCGATGTCGGCGTTGATCTGGTCAATGTTCAACTGGGCCGAACGTATTGACTGCTCATCCGGGCTGGCGCTGGTGCGTGCCTGTTCGAGATTGAGTTCCGCCTGGATAACCGAGTTTTCCGCCTGGGCGATACTGAACTGGTGATTGTTGAAATTCTGCGCCGCCGAATAATACTGATTCTGTGCGTTCTTCACGCCGTTCTCTGCGCTCTGAAGCTGCTGGTAAGCACTGTCCACCACTGAAGCCGGGTTATCCGGGCGGCTGATGGCGTCGTTATAACTGCGGCGGGCGTTCGCCAGCGACTGCTCGGCGCTCTCCAGGCTGAGCCGTGCTGATTCCAGCGAAGTCCAGGGGCTGCTGGCGCGGATGTTTTCCAGTTGCAACCGGGCATTTGCCAGCGAGATCTCAGCATTGGCGACTGACTGCACATTGCCCGCCGTGCCGGATTCGACACTTTGCTGCGCTGTTTCGAGCTGTAGCTGCGCCGAGGCCAACTGGTTTTCCAGACTGGTGATCTCATAGTCGGCCAGCAGGTCACCGATATTGACCGTATCGCCACGCTGTACATTCACCCGGCGGATCGTCCCGCTGATTTCAAAGGAAAGCTGCAACTGGTCACGGGGCTGCCAACGCCCGGTGAATTCGAGCAAATCCTGCACAACGCCGCGCTGGACGAGGTATGTCGGGCGGGCGACTGCCGGGGCTGTCGGAATCGGCGTGGAGGTGGGAGCAGCCTGCTGTTGTGCCTCGCTGTTGGTATTCAGGTTTTCGACGCCTGAGCACGCGGCGAGCGATACCAGCGCGAGGGGCAGCAGTATCCGAGTAATGTGACGATGCAACAACGAACCCAACATGAATATGAACTCCTCTTATAGCGAGATAGCATCTTAGCCTGATAGCATCTTAGCTTTTCAGGCTAACCAGCTATTGAGCTAACCGGCTATTCAGCTTACACCTCGCCCATTTTAATCACCGTAGACAATCGTTCGCGTCCCAGGAAAATCGTGGTGAAGAGCGTGACCGCCAGCAATACGGTAGCGAAGGCGGCGTATACCAGGATAATGTCGCCCCAGGCGACGCGAATCAGGTACGGGGGCAGCCCGCCGCTGAAGTCGAGCAGCGGCAGGAACAGCAGGGTTGTCACCACGCCAATCGTCGTGCCGCTCAGGATACCGCTGGTCGCCGCGATCCCCTGCAAAAACATCAGGTACATGCCGACAGCGCCGCCGCTTAACCCCATCGCCCGCAGGGAACCGAGCTGGGTGGACTGCGCCTGGAATGAGGCTGCGCTCTGGATCGCCGCGCCGACCAGTGTCAGCACAATCGAAGCCACGAACCCTACTGAAAGGAAGCCCAACACGCCGCGCCGCGAAGGGGCGGCCTGTGCTTCTCGCAGGGCGGCTTCCGGGTCGAGCCAGCGCAGCACCGGGTAACCCAGGGCATATACCTGCTGACGTATCGCCGCTACATCCGCGCCGGAGTCGAGGCGCATCCAGATGTCATACGGGAGTTCCGTTCCCACGGCTTCAAAGACCGGTTGTAAATTGGTGATAGCGAAGAAACCGGTATTCGGGTCGAGCGTGGGGAAGTAATCCACATAGCCGACAATCGGCACTTTGCTCTCGTGCCAGGCGTTCAGCGCCGAGACCTGCATTGTCACTTCCTGGTTGATCGCCAGGTTGTAGGTTTCCGCCATTTTCCGGTTAATGATGATGCCGGTACGATTGCCCGCCAGCTTGTTGAACAGGTCCGCCATCGGCTCGGCAGCGTAATCGTCACGGGCGCGAATCACTTCGGCAATCGTGGCGCGGTCAATGCCCAGCACTGTACCATCCACGCGCTGCGACGCCAGGACGAGCCGCGCCGAGTAGCGTCCCGCCGGAGAGACTGCCGCCACGCCCTCAACGGTCAGCAGGTCATCTACCGGCAGGTTGGTATAGCCGGTGACGGTCTGGGTGGTCTGGCCGCTGGCGTCGGTGCTGCTCTCGGTTTCGGCAGAAGAAACCACAATCAACATGGCATCCGCGCCGATACTGTAGTCAATCGAATCCTTCAGGCTGCGGTCCAGGGTACTCGCCATCGAAGCAGTGAATCCGGTCAGGCTGAGTGTGAAGCACATCATGAGCAGTGTTCCCCGGTAACGCCCGATGGAGCGGGTCAGTTCGCGCAGCGCCATCAGCAGTACCAGGTCGCTGCTGTAAGCGATGATGCCGCCCACGACCCGCAGCAGGAACGGCCATACCCGCAGGAACAACAGGGTAACGCCCAGCGAAAACAGGGTCGGCGCAATAAATACCAGAGGGTCACTGAAGGGGTCTTTGGCGTTCGTTACCAGGCCGCCCTGCCGCCAGAGCGTGTAGAACACGTAGAGCGCCGGGAGCAGTACGGCGAAATCAAGATAGGCCCGCTGCCACCAGGCTTTGGTCGCCCGTGCCTGCTGCTGCCGGTAGCTGGTGATCGTCTGGCGCATGGTACGCCACGCCAGAATCAAGCCGCTGCTGGCCGCCAGCAGACCGGTTGCCAGGCCGACCAGCACCACTTCTGCGGTAAACGGCGCTGTCAGAACGTCCGTACCGTTGAAACGCAGGAATGACGTAGTTTGCCCGACGAGCCGCACGACACCGGGAGACAGCGCCATGCCAATCCCCAGCGCCACGCCCGCCAGAATCAGCCACATCAGGGCGTGAATCATCAACAGTACCCGGCGGCTCATCCCCCGGCTGCGAAGCGTCACATCCTCGGTTTGCTGGCGGCTCACCAGCAGCCCGGCCACCATGATAACAAAATACAGCACCAGCCCGCCCACCGGCAAAATCACAATAATCAGCTGCTGGGTGAGTTGGGTCACGGTTTCATTAAAGGCGCTCAGGCCGTCGGTGGGGGAAAGGTCAAGGCGGATGCCGGGCAGCGCCGCCGTGACATCCCGCTCCCCGTTGATAATATTGCCTAACAGGCCGTCTACATCCGATGTTTTGACATTCGTCCCATCAAAAATCAGAAACCAGTCGGTTTCTTCCACCGGGCGTTCGATCTCGCCCGTCATGCTCCAGAGGACATCCTGAGGGACGAGAATCACCTGGTCAAAGAACTTGGGCGGGAAAATCCAGGATGTATCGTTACTATTGACGGGAGTCCACAGCGCCGCGACACGAAATTCCAGTGACGCCGCGCCGGAACGGGCGACGCTCAGGATGTCACCTTGCTGCACGCCCATCTGATATAGCATTTTCTCTGAAATCAGGACGGGAATGGGGTCACCCTCGGCGGACGGTTCGGCGGGCCACTCCCCAGAGACAATCTGAATCTGTTCGTCCGCCCCCTCTAACGTGCCGATGGTAAATGCCCCCAGCGGCGCGCCGTCCTGGAGGCGTACCGTCCAGGCCCCGCCGCTGATATAGCGCACTTCACGGGCGGTGGGCAGGCCAATCGTATCCACAAAGCTACCCTCAATGGCGGCGGTGGCGCTGGTGACATCGGCCTGGGTGATATTGCCCTGCCAGCTCCCCAGGTAACGGAAACGGAAGGCATAAGCCGGGTCGCTCAAATGGGACGCCAAGAGGCCGGTATTCACCGCATCTACATAGAGCAGCAGGCTCAATGTCAATGTGGTTGCCGCTGAAAGCCCCACCAGCACCCATATCACGAGGATACGGTGGCGCCACAGGCGTTCCAGCGTGAACAGCAGCGTGTCTAACAGTCGAAACATGGCGCGTCGCGTCCCGGTAAATCCATTGTTCGTCGTTGATTTAGCATAACATTCTATGGAACAGGGTTGAAGGGGAAAACTGTCCTTTCAACCCTGCTCAGATTAGAGATGGATTACCCGCCCGCGCGTCCAAAACCGATCAGTGAGCTGAAACCGGGGTCAACCTTTGTGGCACACTCCGCGATCTGCTGGAAACCAGCCCTGGGGTCATCGCTGGCGACATCCACCGGCGGCAGGGCTGCCACACATTCCAGGTAGCCATCGGCATAAATCTGCGCCTGAGCTAAACCGGCTTCTAAGTCACCATCATTGAGAACGTAGTCATCGAATACCTGGTTCAGCCACAGGTTGAGGATGGCACTCGCCGGGTCGCCGCCAGTAACCAGGCTGTTCAGAGTAATCGTGTTCGGGTCGCCCAGCAGACGGTCAAACTCCAGGTAAGCGTCTATCGTGTCCTGTCCTTCCGTCGCCAACAGCGCCGGGTCGTTGATGGCCGAACGGCGGGCGGGCATCCCCCCGATGAGGGAGGTGTTCTGAGCGATGGTGCTGATCCAGCGGTAACAGGCGTCCGGGTTTTCCGCCGAGGCGCTGATATAGGCAGTGTACATGCTGTACGATACGGCGTTGTGCTGCAGGCCGGTGGGGTAGGTGGTCATCAGGTAGTCACTGTCGGTTGCTGCGCTGTTGGTGCCGCCCTGGCCGCCGCCCAGGCCGCGTCCAAATCCCTGTCCACGCCCGCCAAAAGCCTGGGTGCGGATGGGCGATTCGTCCGCCGCGCCGCCGAGGATGACAACGAAGCCGCCACCCTGTTCGCTGCTATAGGCAATATAACCCTGCGTGGCGAGATCAAGCACCTGGCGGATCGCATCCACTGTGGCCGGGTCGGTAAAGTTGGCCGTCGGTGGGTTGGTGCGATAATCCAGCGGCGTGCCGCCGTAGGCCGCGATGAGCAGCAGCAGCGAAGTCCCGGCGTCCTGTGGGGCAAAGGGAGTCGGGTCTTCCGGGTAAACCTTGAGCGCCTGCAGCGCGTTCACAAACTCATCCACCGTCCAGCCGCCTTCGGGTTCAGGAACGCCGGCACGTGCGAACGCCGCCGGATCGTACTCCATCACCTGCGGGCTGAGCGTCAGTGGCAGCGCCCAGGTCTTGTTATCCTGCTGCACCTGCGCCAGCACCCCGGAAACCATGTCGTTCGGATCGAAGTTCGGGTCGCTGTTCAGATACGGGTCGAGGTTGAGAATCGTCGTCAGATCGGTGTCCGCTACCGAGTTTGTCGGTAACACGAAACAATCATAGGTTGCCGCATCATCGTTGGACGAAATGCGCGGGTCGCCACCGGCATCCATAATGATTTCCCCAACCTGGGGATCACTGGCGACGAACTGATCTATCAAGGCCTGCCACTGATCCTCGTTAGGCAGCCCGCCCAGACGGAACAGCGAACTATAGCCGAAATTCAGAGCGATTTTCCCGGCGGACAATACCACCGGCAAATCCGGGCTGGCGACGATAATCACCGTATCTGCGCCAATTTCGGCAGCCGTTTGCAGGTTGGCGACAGCGGCGGCTTCAGCATCCAGCAGCGCGGTACGGGCATCCAGTCCGTCCGTCTGCATACTCTGAATTGCCTGGGCAACATACGCGCTGAACCGCAGTTCTGATGCGCCGATGCCGGTGGGCAGCGCTTCGTCTAAGAGGGCTTCGGTGGCTGCGTCAGCGGCGCGGAAACGAAAACCCTGACCGGGGCCGCTGTTCGTATCGCTGGCTTGTATCCCCAGCATACTCTGGCGGGCTGGGCGGATACCGAAGGGGTTGTTGGTCGCTTCGGGGCTGCTGGTCAGGAATTTCGCCAGATTATAGGCCTGCTCGGGGTAGAGTGTCCCTTTGCTGACGGCTACGGCCTGTGCATCCAGTTGAGCATGGCCGCCGGGCAGAATCACGCTCTGGCGTGTATCCTGCTGGTTGCCGGGGCCGCCGCCAATAAAGCCAAAACCGATAGACATCGGTATGTCGCTAAAGCTTTCGCTGAAGCCGATAGAGACAATCCCCTCATCTACCATGTCGTACCAGGTTGTGAGCAAGGCTTCCAGTTCCGGGGTTGCCAGCAGCGGGGCTTCTGGCAGCGTGTTCATATCATAGAAACCGCGCCCTAGCAGACTGCGCAGCAGCAGCGCCACAGCATCGGCACTGGAAACCTGCATCCCCGGCGTCGTGACGGTGCCGGATGGGTCGCGCTCGGTTAAAGCGCCCGCCGCATAAGCCAGGTCGTCCAGCGTCCAACTGGCGTTGGGGTAGGCCAAGCCAAGCGCATCAAATGCCGCCGGGTCATAGCTGAGGGTGTTCAGGCTGGTCGAAACCGGCAGCGCCCACAGCCCACGATCCCACTGGAAGGCCTGGTACAGCGCCGGGTAGAAATCCTCCGCATACAAGGTGGGATCGCCGTTCGCCAGCGGCATCAAATCGAGGAAGTATCCAGCACGGGTGGCTTCCACTGTCAGGTTACTGCTGGTCACGACCACCACATCAGCGGCGCTCACATACTCAGCGGTGGACTCCAGATAGCCGCTTACATCACTGGCTGCTGAAGTCGGGAAGAGCGTCTCCAGCCCGCCATCCACGACCTGAACCTGGACCCCGTATTGTTGTTCAAACGGGGCCAGAACTTCTGGCGTAAAGACATCAAGCATGAACTGCGGCACAGCCATCTGTAGGATGACAGTCCCTTGTGCGCCTACCGCCGGGACAATGCCAACGACCAGCGCCAGGACAAACAATCCAACTAACAAACGTCCTCTGTACGTCATCGCCTGCAACTCTCCTATTGAATTCATCAAAGGTGGTTATTTATCGTGTGTAAACATCGAGAAACGGTCAGAAACTGTGGTCGGTGAGGGACGTTCTATCCAGTTAGCCAGCCGGAAGCATACGCGAGTACGCCTCAGAGCGATGATTATCCCTCATTGCCAGCCGCCAGTGTAGTCTCCACCGGTTGCGGTGTGGTTACATGCAGGTTACAAGGTCGTAATCAACATTAGCTGATGGGCTACCTGTGAATAGGTAGCCTGTTCGAATGCAGTGCGCTGCAATCCCCGTAGCGCATTGGGTGCGGGTGCAGGAAAGGGTATATCGTAACAGGCTGTGGCCATGCCATTGATTTCTGGAGCATTTCAAATATTATTCACAAATCTCTTGTGATTAACTTCTCAAATCGCTGTAGACTAAGCTGTAATGACTTCTCAAAATCCTGAATATTTGCGGCGGAAATTGCATGGCTCACATTCTCCTCGTTGATGACAACATTCCATTCTCCAAGGTACTGGCTTTGACACTACAAGAGTCGGGACACCAGGTCACAGTTGGAAATAATGGTTCGGAAGGGTTAAACATACTCTCCAGTGTCGGGTCACCCGACTTCGTTGTATGCGATATTTTGATGGGTGGTATGGATGGCCTGACATTCCTTCAGCGTGTCCGGCAAAACCCGAACTGGGTTTCTATTCCAGTGGTCATGATGACCAGTGATCCCAACGTTACTCAGGAACACACCGCCATGGAATACGGAGCAAACGGCTATTTAGTCAAGCCCTTCAGCTTCAAACTGTTAGAGGCTATTCTCCATAAACACGGTCTTATACCCTAATTCCGCGTTTCAAATGCAATCTTAATGTTGTAATCCCTTGCATTCTATCAAAAAGCGTGATAGTCTTTCGCTCATGCGAAACACTTTTGCTTTGACCGCCCACGAAATGAAGTCCGCCACTTGTCTGTGTATGTGTGGTATGTTGCCATTTCCTGGACGGGCGATCCGGCGGCGCGTGTAGCTTCCGCCGCAGCGATGCGAAACTGCAGAGCCAACCGTCCAGGTTGGCTCTTTTTATTTTCGGGCAGTGACGGCGATGCCCTTGTGCTATCCGATGACAACAAGTGAGCGATGATAATGCCGGTGATTTTAAATGAAGCATTGAAAGCGCGTATCTGGGCGCAGATGGAAAGCAGCTATCCGAATGAGGGCGGCGGTTTCTTGTTAGGCGAAGTCCGCGGCAAACAGGTATTGATTTCGGACGTGGTCGGTATTCCCAATACCTTTGCTGAAGAAGAACAGTACCATCGTTATGCCATGACGCCCCAGAATTACGAACGGATTGAGGCGCAGGCCGAAGCGCAGGGGCTAGCGCTGGTGGGGTATTATCACAGTCACCCGGACGCGCTGCCCGTGCCGTCGCGGTTTGACCGTCATTACGCCTGGCCGAACTTCATCTACCTGATTACAGCTGTCGCCAGCGGGCAGGCTGTCAACAGCCGGGCGTGGCGGCTGCGGGCAGACCGTTCCCGGTTTAATGAGGCGGCCCTACGGATACAAAATTAGCGTCAGCCCTCAGTGATTCCCCGGTGTTGCCGGTAGATGACTGAGGGCTGATGGCTAATTCAAGCTGTTGGCGGCGGTGGCATTTTTATATGAGGGAGAGTTTGTATGACTAACGCACTTGTCAGTACCCAATGGGCTGCTGACCACCTGAATGACAACGGCGTTCGCATCGTCGAAGTCGACGTGGATACTGCCCAGTATGATACCGGGCATATCCCTGGCGCGGTGGCCTTTAACTGGGAGACGCAGCTCCAGGACCAGGTTGCCCGTGACATCATCGGTCAGGGCGAACTCGAACATCTGCTGAGCGCGGCGGGGATCGGTCATAATACGCGCATTGTCCTGTATGGCGACCATAACAACTGGTTCGCCGCCTATGCCCTGTGGCTGTTGAAGTATTACGGCCATGAGCAGGTTAGCCTGATTGATGGCGGGCGCAAAAAATGGTTGGCGGAAAACCGCCCCATTACGACTGAAACCCCCACTTACCCGGTCACTGGCTACCAGGTGGCGCATATTCAGCATGAATTGCGGGCAGATCGTGACTATATCCGGTCGCGCCTGGGGCAGAAGGGCTTTGGCATGGTGGATGTGCGTTCCGGCCCAGAGTATGTAGGCGATGTGATTGCCCCACCAGGGATGAGCGAAACGGCACAGCGCGGTGGGCATATCCCCGGCGCGGTGAATATTCCCTGGTCACAGGCGGTGGCCGAGGACGGGACTTTCAAGAGCCGCGACGAACTCTTGCAGTTATATGGCGCACAGGGGATCAATGGCGGCAGCAATGAGGTCATAACCTACTGCCGGATCGGGGAGCGTTCGTCGCACACCTGGTTCGCGCTCAAGTACCTGATTGGGTTGGAAAACGTCCGTAATTACGATGGTTCGTGGACGGAGTGGGGTAATCTGATCGGCAATCCGATCAAAAAGGGCGCTGAAGCGTAACGCTCCAACGCCCACGGCGGTCAGCGGTCTGCCATCGGACTGCGGCTAACAGAAAAGATGCAGGCCGCCGACTACCTTCCTGGCTACACCAATCGTAGCACAAGCTGGTCAGCTTGTCAGCGATCATCTGCCAGACTGACCAACTTGTAAACATTCATCAATAACGAAGGAGATGCAAACTGTGCCGAATATCAAGATTCCAACACCGCTGCGCCCGTATACCGATAACCAGTCCCAGGTGAGTGTGGCCGGGGGGACAGTGGGCGATGCCCTGGCCGACCTGGTGAACCAGTACCCCGACCTGCGCGTTCATCTGTTTAATGGCGACGAACTGCGGAATTTCGTCAACGTTTTCCTGGGGGATGAAGACACGCGCTTTCTGGATGGGCTGAAAACGGATGTTGAGTCGGACGACCAACTGCGAATCGTCCCAACCATTGCAGGTGGGTAATGATCGTTCGCCCGGCGCACCTCGATGATGTCCCGGCTGTTGCCCGTGTCCACGTGGAAAGCTGGCGCACGGCATATGCCGGAATCGTACCGGATGATTTCCTGGCGGGACTGCGCTACGAAGATCGTGAAGCGATGTGGCGGCGCAACCTGGAAAACCCCGCCTGGCGCTCTGTTCTGTATGTGGTAGAAGATGTTCCGGGTCAGGTTGTCGGGTTTGCCTGCGCCGGCCCGGAGCGTGAAGGCGACTCTCATTATACCGGGGAAGTCTACGCGATTTACCTGCTGCAAACGGCACAGGGCAAAGGGATGGGGCGGGCGCTGATGCAAGCCGCAGCACAATGGTTGATGGTACATGGTTATCCGGCGCTGCTGGTGTGGGTGCTGGCGGCCAATGACCGGGCACGAGGGTTTTACGAAGCGTTGGGCGGGCAGTATGTCCGCGAAAAAGACATCGAAATCGGCGGGGCGCGCCTGCTGGAAATTGCCTACGGCTGGCGTGATATCGGGCAGTTAGCCGGGTAGCGTTCATGGTGTCGGATTGACCAAACAAAGCGGCCATCCAACTATTACTGAGGGAGAAGAGACGATGGCAGTTGAAACGTACCGTAAAGTAGATCACACCGGCCTGAAAACCGGACAGGCGGCGACTATCTTGCTGCTGGTTCTGGCGTTTGTGCTGGATAGCACCGTGCTGGTGGCGTTCGTCGCGCTGGCACAGCTCCTGGGCGCGCTGGATGCACCCTTCGCACCTTACCGCCTGCTGTACCAGCGGGTCGTCAAGCCCAGCGGATTAGTCCAGCCACACGTCATCAACGACCATCCTGAACCGCACCGTTTTGCCATGCTGGTCGGGGCGCTGTTCAACGGCGCGGCGACGGTGGCGCTGCTGGTGGCTGCGCCGGTGGTGGCCTGGGTGCTGGTAGGTATCGTCGTGGCGCTGGCGAACCTGAACTTCTGGATTAACTTCTGCGTGGGCTGCTGGGTATACTACCAACTCAACCGGTTGGGGATACCCGGATTCGCACAGTCACCCGTCACCAATAAGAGCTAACGACAGTTGTAGGAGCGTATCCGATGCTTGAGCGTGTCCTGATCCTTGCCATTATCGCTGCCGTTGGTTTTACGGCATATCCCGTCCTGCGCCGCTATCATGTGAGCCGCGTGGCGACCAACGCCAAACGCGACCCGTTGCTGAGCGGACTGAAACCAGGTATTCCGGCCATTGTCTACTTCACGACGCCCGGCTGTATGCCCTGCAAGACGCAGCAGCAGCCAGCCCTGGCGATATTACAGACTGAGCTGGGGGATGGGATTCAGATTATCCAGGTAGATGCTGCCGATGACCCGGAAGCCGCCCGGCGATGGGGGGTATTTTCCGCTCCGACCACGTTCATCCTGGATGGTCAGGGAAAACCACAGACGGTCAATCATGGCGTGGCCGGGACGGTCATGCTCAGGCAGCAGTTAGCAGGATTAGCGGGGCAACCTGTACAATAACCCGCATTCACGATGACATGAGAGAGAGAGCGTAACGCATGTTACCACTGGTCAATACCGTCGCAGAATTGACGAATGAAGAAATCAAACGCTACAGCCGCCACCTGATTATGCCGGAAGTCGGCATTGACGGGCAGCGCAAGCTCAAAGCCGCCAGCGTGCTGCTCATCGGCACCGGCGGGTTGGGCAGTCCGCTCGCCCTGTACCTGGCCGCCGCCGGGATCGGGCGCATCGGGCTGGTGGATTATGACGTAGTAGACGAAACCAACTTGCAGCGCCAGGTGATTCACGGCGAGAGCAGCGTCGGCGTCCTCAAGATTGAAAGCGCCAAAAGGCGGATGCTGGACATCAACCCGCATCTCCAGATTGATACCTATAATGTGCCGCTGACATCGGCCAATGCGCTCGAACTGTTCGCGCCTTACGATGTCATTGTAGACGGCACGGACAACTTCCCGACGCGCTACCTGGTGAACGATGCCTGTGTGAAGCTGGGCAAGCCGAATGTATACGGCAGCATCTTCCGCTTCGAGGGGCAGTTGAGTGTGTTTTACGCCAAGGAAGGCCCGTGTTACCGCTGCCTGTTCCCCACGCCGCCGCCGCCAGGGCTGGTGCCAAGCTGCGCCGAAGGCGGTGTGCTGGGCATTCTGCCGGGGACAATCGGCACGCTCCAGGCGACGGAGGTGATTAAGCTGCTGCTGGGCATTGGCGAACCGATGATCGGGCGGATGCTGCTGTACGACGCGCTGGAGATGAGTTTCACGACGCTCAAACTGCGCAAAGACCCGAACTGCCCGGTGTGCGGCGTGCCGCATGACGCGGTGGAACTGATTGATTATGAGCAGTTCTGCGGGATGCCCGCCCACGATCACAGCAACTACCAGAGCAGCAACGGGGCGGAAATCCCGGTGCCGGAAATCAGCGTCACCAGACTCAAAGCCCGGCTGGACGCGGGCGACGACATCCTGATTCTCGACGTGCGCGACCCGCATGAGTGGGAGATCGTCTCGCTGCCGGTGGCGAATACGCTGCAAATCCCCAAAGGTGACATCCAGGCGGCGAAGAATGCGCTGTTGGCCGGGCGCAAACTGCGTGACGAGTCGGTACTGGCGCAAATCCCGGATGACCGCGAAATCGCCCTGCTGTGCCGCAGTGGGAAGCGCAGCGCCGATTCCATCCGTTTTCTATGGGAGGCGGGGTACAAGAACCGGCTGGTGAACATCACCGGGGGTATCCTGGCCTGGGCGGAGGAAGTTGACCCGGATATGCCGCAGTATTAGGGGCAGTGCCGGGTACTGAGTACACAGTGATGAGGCATGAGGTGAAGGATGTAGGGGCGATCCGGTGTGGGTCGCCCTGTTTCATTGCATCAGCGCCCCAAATCCTCGACAATATAATTCGTTGTGATTATGCGATCCAAGTGATTTGAGGGAGTTATATGTCGGATGTATTCATCTCGTATTCGCGCAGTAATATAGACTTCGCCGAACAGCTTTTTGATGCGCTCAAAAATCGCGGGATGAGCGCCTGGGTGGACTGGCAGAATATCCCCCGTTCCGCCGGGTGGTGGGATGAGATCGAGCGCGGAATTGATGCGGCTACGAGCTTCATTTTCCTGGTCAGCGGTGACTCGCTCGGTTCTGCTGTGTGTACGCTGGAACTAGCGCACGCTCACGAAAATGGCAAGCGGATTATCCCGGTTATCATCCAGCCGCCGGACTTTGACGTGCCGATTCCGGTGCGCCCGCAGGATGAGCTGTTCCAGCAGATGCTCGGTGGACGTGATTTGTTTGCCCTAGCGCGGGAACTGCGCACCCTGCTACGGGAGCGGAACTGGGTGCTGTTCATTGGTAAAGACGGTGCGCCGCGCCCCTTTGACGAGGCGCTCAATGAACTGCTGGACACGCTCAAGACCGACCTGGAACACAGCTACCGCCATGCCCGGCTGCTGGTGCGGGCGCGGGAGTGGGAGAACGGCGGGCGCGACGACGACCTGCTGCTCATTGGTGACGAAATTACCCAGGCCGAGTCCTGGCTGGCCGAAGCCGAGGCACGGAGCAAAGAGCCGACACCGACTGACCTGCACCGCAAGTACATTATGACCAGCCGGACGGTGGAAGATGCCCGACTGCGCCGTTTGCGCAACATCCGGCGTGCGAGTGTTGTGGCGTCGCTGATCGCGGTAGTGGCGATTGTCTTCGCTGTGGTTGCTTCACTGGTGGGGATACAGGCGAACGCCAGCGCCAACACCTCCCGCACCGAAGTTGCCCAGGCCAATGACCAACTGACGGCAGTACCCCCGACACTGACCCTCGTGAATCAGCAGGTCGCCACTGCCCAGGAGCAGGCGGACGCCGCCCAGGAACGGGAAGCCGCCGCTAATCGTCAGGCCGCAACTGCTGTAGCGCAGGTCGAAGCAGCCCAGGCCACCGCCACGCAGATTCCACCGACATTGACCGAGGCTGCTGTACTGCGGCAAGAAGCAGAGGATAAAAGTTTCATTGCCTCCGAATTCGCCAACGCTGTATTGCAACCTGACAATAACCCAAGCCAACTTGTCCACCAGATGGACAGACTGGTAGAGATTTTTCCGAGTTACGCTTCAGCTTATCAAGTACGAGGGCTGGCTTATAAAGCCCAGGGGGACTATGAAAACGCAATCGCGGATTATTCCCAGGTCATCGAACTTGACCCAGTGAATGCTGCTGCCTACAACAATCGCGGGAATGCTTACACAGACCTTGGCGACCATGCGAACGCAATCACGGATTATTCTCAAGCTATTATTCTCGGACCGGAATATGCTGAAGCCTATTACAATCGCGGGAACGTTTACAAGTCCCAAGGAGATTATGACAAAGCTATAATCGACTACAACAAAGCCATTGACTTTGATCCGGAATTTGCCCAGGCCTATGGGGGACGCGGGCTGGCTTACACGCAATTGGGCGAGTATGAACAGGCAATTGAGGACTTCAACCAGGCAATCACGCTCGACGAGAACAATGCTGCTATCTACCAATGGCGCGGGTTGACTTACTATCTCCTAGAGGAATATGAACAGGCAATCGAGAACTTCGATCAAGCTATTGTCCTTGATCCAAATGTTGCCGAAACCTACTATATTCGCGGCAGTACTTATGCCGATCTGGAGGAGTATGGGCGAGCGATAGTGGACTTTGATCAAGCAATCACGCTCAACACAGGGTATGCAACCGCATATAACAATCGTGGCAATGCTTACGAAAACCTGGGCAACTTTGAACAAGCGATAGCAGATTACAATCAAGCCATTGCTCTGGACGAAACACTTTATAGTGCTTTCTATCGTCGTGGGAATACTTATGCCGATCTAGGAGACTACACAGGGGCAATCGCGGATTATGACGAAGCCATCAGCCTCAATCAGGGTTACATTGAAGCCTACAACAGTCGTGGGTACGCCTACATGATATTGGGCGAATACGAAAGGGCACTTGGAGATTTTGACCAGGCTATTGAACGTGATCCAGAATATGTCAAAGCGTATAATAATCGGGGATTGGTCTACACAACGTTAGGTGAGTATGAAAAGGCGATTGCGGAATTCGGCCAAGCTATCGAACTAGACCCTAACAGTGCTGTGGCTTACATGGGTCGCGGGTTGGCTTATGTATTATTAGGCGAAGGTGAAATGGATTCTAGCCTGCAATTTCAATATTATTTGCAAATGGTACAAGATTGGCAGCAGGCGGAAGCGCTGGGAGAAAACTTGCCACCCACAATGAAGGATATCATGATTCAAATCGAATCTACGTTGTCTGGCCTCACCCCCACGCCGGGGCAGTGAGGTGGCGAATCGCTACGACACGTTACACGTCACCGCCAGTTCCCGTTCGATGTCGTTGACGAATGCACCGGAGGGGAGCTGGTGGTACATCCCGTAGCGCAGCAGCGGCGACCCGGCGGCACGCGGCACAACGTACACATCGCGCACGACTTCCCCCGCCGTCCACGTCGTCAGCGGACGCCAGCCGTACACCGGGGCGGACTGGTCGCCCTGCGCAACCACATTCCCGCCGCTATCCAGCAAATGCACGAACACGCTCCAATCCTGTGCCGGGCGTGCTTTCGTCGCCCAGGCCACTCGCAGGATAATCCGGCTTTCGGTACACGTCACCGAGTCGCCCAGCACGCTGAGTCCGTCCGGCAGGTCATGGGCGGTTTCCGGCTGCGTGGCGATCTGCACCAGGTAGGGCGCAGCGGCGTGCAGGTAGACCGGAGTCCCCAGTTTGGCCTCCCACCAGCTTACCGGCTGATTATAGAAAGTGTATTCCGGGGTGAGCAGCGTCCCCGCCGCCATAATGGCCGGAAAATCGGCGCGGTGGTCTACCAGGCGGATGTCCTGTAACTCCCCGGCTACATCCTGGGCGAAGCTGGCCGCGAAGTAGCGCGGCCCCCAGGCGAACATCACGGTTGAGCTAGGCGGGGCGCTCCTTACGAGGGCGATGGTTTCCAGTCCGGTGGGGTCGGTGGTCAGGGTATGAATGAAGGGTTGGTTCTGCCAGCGCAAAACCGCGCCGAGCAGCACCCCCGCAAAGAGGATCACCACCGCCCCCCATACCCGGATCAGCATACGATTTTGATCTGATTTGGATAATGTGCCCGGAGCGTTCTCACCGTAAAGCCAGTTAATTCCCTGTTGAACAACTCTCCCATCCGGCGACAGGGACAACACTATCTCCCCCAGGAACAGCCAGCCAAAGGCGGCACTCACCAGTACCGGCAGAATGAGCGCGGACATGATGTCGGTATACAGCAGGACGTGAAAGGCATAGGCCGCGCCGCCGTTCAGCAGGAAAACCGCCGCCGCCCGCCGCCGCGCCGGACTCCGCAGCGCCAGCAGCAGACCCAGGATTCCCAGCAGCAGGCCGGGCATGGTCAGATCGGTGAGCAGGACTGTGTTGACGGTGTTCAGGTTGGCAGCCAGCCCCGCCAGCGAACCCGGCGCACCGATGAAGCGCTCCGCCTCGCGCCCCATGAACTGATCCCAGAATCCGATCCATGTCCCCGGCTGGCCGTACACCCATTCCACCCCGGCAGCGGCCCGCAGCGGCAGATAGACATACGGCAGGAACCCCAGCAGGCCGATCAGCAGCGAGATAACCAGCGTGCGGGCGATTGCCAACCGTGACCGGATGACTCCATCTCGCGTCATCAGTTCCCGCCAGACCGCCAGCAGCAGCGCCGGGGCTGTCATCAGCAGCGCCCGGTGGTGAAAAACGCCAATCCCGCCGACCAGCGCCAGCCAGTAGATACGCCCCCGGATGGGACGCCGCCACAACGCCAGGAAGAGCAGCAGCGCCAGCAGGAACAGGCCGAACGAGTAGATTTCCGCGATAACATGGTGAATCCATACGGTACGAGTCAGTCCGAGCAAGACGGCCATCCCCGCCGCCAGCCAGGGACGCCCGGTAATGTGTTGCGCCAGGGCATAGAGGAGCGCCAGCGCCGCCAGCCCCCAGACCAGTGATACCAGCGCGGGAGCCGTCACCGCCGCGACCCCCAGACCGCGCAGCAGCGTCACCAGCAGATTGCCGCCTATGACATACAGCGGGTAGCCGGTGGCGTGCAGCGTTCCCCAGGTGTTGAGGATGATCTGTGTTTCGCCCACGTCAATCATGTAATAGTGTTCCGCACCGTTGGGGATGGTTTGCAGCGTGGGAAGATACGCGGCCAGCAGGATTGCCAGCGCCACGCCGCCGATCAGGTGCGTGCGGGATAGTCTGAACAAGGGTGCAGCGCTCCTCGGTGACCAATATCGCAAATAAAAAAGCGAGTGAGGCCGGCGGCCACACACTCGCTCAGGGTGCGGAGAGGGTGGGATTCGAACCCACGGTGGCCTAAAAGACCACACCTGTTTTCGAGACAGGCCCATTCAACCGCTCTGGCACCTCTCCAGTGAACGCCCATCATACTATGCGCGGGTTAAAAAACAAGGGTTGGTACGCCCTCGTTCAACGGCGCTATGGCGCATGATAAACCGTGCCCGCAGCCACCTGCTTACAACTGGAAACCGCCGGTGACACGGACCACTTTTTGCTGGTAGTTGTTGACAAATTCCAGCAGCTTGCCGTGGAGTGTTTTCCACTCCTCACTATCGAGGATGCGGCGCATCGTCGCCAGGTCTTCGGCCAGTCCTTCGGTCATAATCTGGGGCGTGTCGCCATGACTATAGGCGGTATACCAGGCGCCGGTTGGCTCTAAGCCCATCTGTGTGATGCCGGGGATCCATTCGCGTACCTGGAACTCGAAGAATTCCTGTTCGCTTTCCTGTTTGATGTCCCACTGCATTAGCAGTTTTACATTGTCTTTGCCTAAATCCGCCATGCCACGCCTCCTTATAGCTGTGGTCTGAGGACGATCACCTGGGGCTGTTCCGGGAGCGATGAGGACGAGACTCTTAGGGTGTCCTCCTCCAGCACTTTGCTGACCCCCATCACTTTTAAGAAGCGGTCTACCGTCTCTAATTCCAGGTTGAGGCCGGGCAGAGCATAATGCATGGGGACAATATAATGTGGCTCAATCAGCGCGACGACCTCCGCCGCCTGGCTGGCTCGTAGGCCATTGCCCCCGCCCACCGGGATGAGCAGCACGTTCACTTCGCCCAGCGCCTCGGTGGTGGACTGTGCCGGAATATGAGCCAGGTCGCCCAGGTGCAGCACGGTCAGATTGTCGTAATTGATGAGGTAGGTGACATTGTAGCGGGCCGTTTCTTCGCCAATGTAGTGCATCGCCATGCCGGTGATAAAGACATCTCCGATTTCATATTCCCCAGCGCCGCCCAGAACGTGGGGATCGCCCTTAACTGCCTGTACGTTGTTATGACCGGGTTCGTCATGGCTGACGGTGACAATATCCCCCTTGAGTTTGAGGGGGGGCAAGCCGATGTGGTCGCTATACGGGTCGGTCACGACGGTGACGCGATTACGTTCAGTGATCCTGAAACAGCTATGCCCATACCATGTAATGTCCAAGTTGGCGTTCCTCGCAAGTTGTTCTTATTTAGATTGTGTGAAAACCACGCTATAGTCTGGCTATGTCGGCGGCGAAACAGAACACGCATCGCCACCTTGATACCATTAATGATACTCGAAACACGGCCTTTTCTCAAGGTGAGGGGGTACTGAAGTGGAAAATATGTTCGATTGGTCACACTGGCGTATGACAACCATAGGCGCGGCCAGCGCCGCCCCCCAGGATGCCCGCCTCGCACTGACGGTCAACCCGACACCGGAGGCAGACTACAGTGATGCACAGATCGCCGATTATACGTCTCGCCATGATTTTCACTGGAAGCCACCGCTGCGGCTGACAGTGACGGCGCGTATGGATCGCCCGGCGGACGCTGTGCGCGGCACGGCGGGATTCGGCTTCTGGAATCACCCGTTCGTGCCGGGGCAGCGCGGTTTTCGATTACCACAGGCGGTATGGTTCTTTTTTTCTTCGCCCCCCAGCAATATGCGACTGGCAGCAGGTGTGCCTGGGCCGGGTTGGAAGGCGGCAACAATCGACGCGAGTCGTCTTGCGTTCTGGCTGCTGCTGCCGGCTGCGCCGCCAGGCCTGCTTCTGATGCGGATTCCGGCATTATACCGGTGGCTGTGGCCGGTGGGGCAGTGGGCGTTAGGGGTGAGTGAAATGCCCCTTGATCCTCACTTGCTGGCGGAAGATCATACTTATACGCTGGATTGGCGTCGTGACGGTGCGGTATTTGGGATGGATGGGGAAAAAGTGCACGAAACGCCATTCGCTCCGCGCGGCCCGCTGGGGTTCATCGCCTGGATAGATAACCAGTATGCGATTGTGACTCCCCAGGGACACTTTGGTTTCGGTCTGCTACCGGTAGACCAGCCGCAATCGCTGATTCTGAGCCGGGTAGACATTCAAGCTATTTCTTGACGTTTATGCAAGATTTTCCAGCAACCAGGAGATGGCTGCCGCCTGTACCGTGAAGACGCGGCGCTGGCGGTAACTGTTCCCGGCGGCACGCATCCCGGCGGACATGATTTCAGCGGCCAGTCGGCTGCCAATCAACAGGGCTAACCGGCCTGGCAGTTCCGGTCGCAGCTTGGAAATCGCGTAGGAACGACGCAGGGCGTAGGTGCTGGGAAGGTTGCCGCCCATGCGAATATCCAGCAGCAGCCGCCAGGGTTTATCGTCCGGCCAGTTGAGCAGAGCCTCGCTCAGGTCATCTCCCCAGGTGTTTACCGTCACCGGGGTCAGGTTTTCAAAACGATAGCACAGGATTTTTCCGTTATGCAGCCATTCTTTAGAATATTTCGGTATTCCCCTCGCAACCTCTTCCATAAAATGCCCCCACCCTCCAGCTTACGCTTATTATATACCGAAAATACTAATCCAACTGTGTTATTGCAGTAAATTCTGTAGTACAGCAGGTATATTCAGGCCGCAAAGCACGTCCCATGACACCGGGAATGGTTGAATGCGGTGAAGTGTGTCACAATTGAGGCGGTTTAACGATGTGCTTCAGGGAGATGTGATCTTTGAGCGGACTCTGGCGGGGGATAATCGCAACGCGCTACCTGAAACGACTGCTGGGGACAGCCGTCCTGCTTGTCCTGGTGACCGGGGTGGTGCTGGTTGGTTTCCTGGCGAACTGGAAATTTACAGTAGATGATGGTCTGGCCGCGTTGGGTGCAGAACTGCCGGACAGCGCGGCGGATGTTCAGTTTGCGACTCAGGCCAAACCGACCCGCATCTTCTGGTTGCGTTTCAGCCTCGAATCAGAAAATGCAGCGACAGCATTCTGGGAACGGGCAGGGATTGTTACGCCACAGGACGGTTTTACACCGTTTCCCCAGCCAAACCCTTACGAAGCTGAATTAAACTGGTGGCAGCCTTTCGTGACTGCCTACAGCGGCAGTTATACCAACACCGGCTCGTATATTATTGAAGCGCTGGTTGATCGTTCTGCCGCGACAGGGGTTATCGTATATCTGCGGGCCTATGCGCTGTGATGTCAGCGGCGCTGCCCATGTGCATTCCGCACCCAGCCATGCTGGATAGCCCGCGCTTCCTCAACCGAGATAAAGGCCTCTGGCTCAACTTCACGGACAGCCTTCATCATGTCACCCACTTCGCGCCGGATCAACACACAACGGAGTAAGGTGACCGTCCCATCGCGGCCTTCGCCAAATGTTTCGGTCACGCCGAATCCGGCTTCGCGCAGCGCCAGCGCAATCTCATGCCCTTTGGTGCCACTGATGACAGTGGCTGTTACATAGCTGGTGATAAACCGGGCTTCAATCGCCATTCCCACGTAACTGCCCACTGCGAATCCGCCGCAATAGGCCATCAGGTTGAGGATGTTGGACAGGTCTTTGACGACATTGGCGATGACCACCGCGAAGATGAGTGCCTCAATAAACGCCAGCACTGCCGCCAGGAAACGCTGCTGGCGGGTGATGATGACAATCCTGACTGTCCCCATCGCGTTGTTCAAGACACGCAGGGCGAAAATCCCCAACGCTAAGAGAATGCCATCCAGTGTAATGACCATGTTTGAGTCCTCTCCGCAAGGTTACAGGGTAAAGTGTGTCGCGCCGCTAGAAGGTCCAGTGGTGAACTACTGAGCTTATGGTGTTTGTGGCTGCCGCCTGAGAACGTAGTTACGGGTGAACCAGGTGCGGGCATCCTTATCTTCATACGGAATCTTCAGTTCGTTGAGCCACAATTCATAATCAAGCCAGCGCTGCATGTGTGCTTCTTTATGAGCGTCCGGCACATGTTTGTGAATGCCCTTCATACGGGTATTAAAGGATTTTACCTCTGTGATGAATAGTCCGGCACGGTCCAGCATCAACCGAAAATCGGCTTCGGGCACGAACCGCTGGTAATAGCGTTCCATACCGAGGGGGGCAATCAGGGGGCCGATGATGTTTTTCGCGGCTTCTTTCAATGTGGCCGGGGCCATGAAATGCCCGGCATCATAGTTGATGAGGAAATAACTGTCATCGTGCATACAATTGACCACACTATCAAGGTACTTCTGGCGGCGGTAGACGTGCTCAAATACACTGAATGAGAGCACAATATCAAAGGGCTTATCTACCAACCGCCCCATCATATCATAAGCATAATCATTGATAATGGTGGCCTTGAAACCCTTGAGGTTACGCTGCGCGACTGTACATGCAGCCGGGTTAGGTTCGATTCCCGTGTATTCTACCCCCGGATAGCGGCGAAGAAGTTCGATGAAATTGGCTGACCGACCACATCCAGCATCGAGGATGCGAATGGATTCCCCTTTTTGTTGAATGATCTGTTCGATCCAATTCAGACAATAGAGTTTTGCCGTATTTCCACTGGTAAGCAGTGTCATACGATGTTTATCCTCCGTGTGGGGTGGTATCGCGGATAATCAGATCGTCAAAGTCGGCAGTTGTGCCGCTTTCCACACCCAGCGCCAGTGTGCCGCCCAGCGTCTCGACGCCATCCAGCGCCAGCACAAAGTTACCGTTGGCGAAAAACGCCAACCGGTCTTTGTAGGTGATGACCGTCAGGTTGATCCATTCCGGCAGCGCACCGCTTTCCGACCCTGGCACCGGCCCCTCATAGTAAACGACCTGTTGGGTGGCGCTCACATAATGCACGACGACATTGGTTGAACCATCGGCAAACCGTTGCAGCTCCAGCCGGTAGCCATGCACCTCCGCGCCGGTGACACTCAGCGTTGAGCGCACGCCGAGCCAGGCTGTCCCCGCCCCGGCGGGGAAGCGCACGTCCGTGCGGACATAGAGATCGGTGGTGTCGCTGAAATTACGGGTATCCTGCCCCGCCCCGAACATGGCCGTGCCGATGTTGTCCCGGAACATGCGGAAGGTCATCCGCCCTTCATGGGTGATCCGCAGGAAGCGCTGGTGGTCGGCGGATGCGGCGTCAGTCAGGTACTGCCCCGGCGCGCCCAGGCCATCACGCCACCAGACATCGGTGCGGAACTCGTCCGAGAAATCTTCGGTCAGGTCGCTGCGGAGTTCCAGGAAGTCGCGCGCCAACACCTGACGCTGAAGTTCATAGGCGAAACGCGCCCCTTCATTCCGGCTGGCGGCGGCCTCGGTTATCAGGCAGTCATCCAGGTTGAGGATGTCACCGCGTTGGGTGCGGAACACGATCGTCCCGGCGGACGGGGAATTGGGCAGCGATTCTTCAAAACGGCTGACACCATCGCGGTAGATTTCCAGCCGGTCACCAATAAATGAAATATTGACATCTTCCCAGCGGTTGCGGTTGTAGAAATTGGTAATCCGCCGGCTGGTGACGACACTCCCCGCCCCATCCAGGTGCGACAGCGTCAGATTCCCGGCGTCCATATCGAACAGGAGTGAACCCCCGGCATTCTTACGGATTTCAAGCTGGTAGCCGCCCTGTACCGACTGGATACGACATGTCAGCGCCACATCACGGATAGGCTGCATAACCGGGTTGAATGTGACCTCATCGCGTATATCAATGTACTGGTTGCCGTTATTTTCGGTTCTGGTGGTCGTCAGCGTGGTGCTGGTGGTCTGCCAGGTACGCGGCAGGCTCGATACCTCAAAATGGTCGCTGGCGGCCTCGGCACGTTGCATGACGATGTTATCGAAGCGCACTTCACGGAAGGCGCTGTTGGTTTGTAGCAGGATTTGTCCCGCGCCCAACTGCGGCGAAATCGTGTCGTTGCCGGAAACGAGTAACTGCCGGTCAAGGTAGACGAAAATCCGATTACCTTCCACCCAGATTGTCAGGTCATACCACTGGTTAGCCTGGATAGGGGCACTGACCGCCCGCGTGACAAAGCGTTCTGTGCTGCTGTCGAAGATATTCGGTGTGGGGGCGTTGCGCTTGAGGCTCAACAGGCCGGGCAGCACCTCTACCACGTTATATCCACCGGGACAGCCATCACCGCCGCCACAGCGGAAGATCATCCGTGCCCCGCCTGACTGGGATGCCATGTTAAAACTGAAGCTAATCACGATGTCGCTGGCGGTTGATTCCAGCCATTCCGGTTGGCCGCGCCCCAGGATGACCAGCGGTTGATCCATTCGCGCCTGCCCGATCAGCACGTTTTCGCCACCTTCCGGCACAACCTGCCAGAATTCCGGGTCGAAGTCCCAGTCATTGACCGGGCTGCCACTCTCGAAATCCGCCACATACGGCAGCCGCCCGGCGGGAATCGTTGTGGGCGAGGGTATCAGCGTGGGGGTGAGAGCAAATGTCGCGGTGGGCGAGGGGGTGTTGGTCGGCGTACTGCTCGGCGTGTTGGTGGCCGTCGGGGTATCCGAAGGGGTGCTGGTGGCCGTTGCTGTCGGTGTGCTGGTGGCCGTCGGCGTATTCGATGGTGTGCTGGTCGGCGTACTGGTCGTGGTATAGGTTGCGGTCGCGGTCGCCGTTGCTGTGTTGGTAGGGATAGGCGTTCTGGATGGCGTATTTGTTGGTGCCAGCGCCACAGGGACATCACGCAAGTTGCCGAACGCCGCCGCCGAAGCCGAAGATGCCGCCAGCCACCCGACCATACCATCGGGCATAATCACCTGGAACCAACCGCCATCCTCGCTGATACCGATCAGGATCAGTTCCTCATCCGCGCTCACATTGCCCAGGACGGCAAACTGTGTCCCTGGCCCGGTTCGAACGACCACGCTCCGCAGCGCCTGAACAACGGGAGTCGCCGGAGTCGGTGTATTGGTGGCGGTCGGTGTATTGGTGAACGTCGGCGTTGGTGTGTTGGAGGGTGTATTCGTGGCTGTGGGCGTAGTGGTAGGCGTATTCGTTTTTGTGGGCGTGGGCGTATCCGTATCGGTGGGTGTGGCTGTCGCTGTTAGAGTGGGCGCGGTGGTGTCGGTGACTACCGGCGCGTTCGTATCCGCTGCGGTGCGGGTTGCCCCGGCCTGGGTAGGGCGGTCAGAGGGGACTATCCCCGGCTCTGCTGTATGAGTCTGTAAAAGACCGATTGCGATCGCTGTTTCCGTCATATCAGCGTCATTCCCGCCGCCGCTGAGTGCCAGGAGCGCCACGACCGCGATAATCACGACCGCACCAATGCCTAACAACCAGATGGGCAGGCGAACGCCTTGCCGGATCGGGGATGCCGGTTCGGAAATCCCCGGCGCTGGCACCGGGCTGCTGGGGGTGCGCATGGTCGGCGTGTCGTCGTCGGCATCAGGTTTGCGGCTACCGCGTTCGGCGGCGAACTTCGCCATCGTTGCGTTAATTTCGTCCTTGTTTTCCTCACGTTTTTCCACCAGGACGTTAATGGTTTGCTGGGCTGCCTGTCGCAGCATGGTTGGCGTGGTATTGACATCTGCGTTCAGCGCGGTTGCCAGGGCGCTGGCGAATGCCGCCGCCGATTGGTAACGGTCAGTCGGACTTTTGGCGAGCGACTTCGCCAGTACCGCATCTACTTCAGAGGAAACGGTAGGGTCTACTTCGGAGGCGGTAGGGATCGGCTCGTTAAGGTGTTTGAGAATCACCGCCATCGGGGTATCGGCGCTGTAGGGCAGGCGCCCGGTAATCATCTCAAAGACCATCACGCCCAGCGAGTAAATGTCCGCTCGGCCATCCACATCGCCACCGATGCCTTGTTCCGGGGACATATACCCCGGCGTGCCGACAGTGTATCCGGTCTGGGTTAACCCCTGGCCGCCTTCTGTCATGCGGGCGATACCGAAGTCGGTCAGGAAGACGTTGCCATCAGCATCAATCATGATATTCGAGGGCTTGATGTCGCGATGGACGACGTTCTGGCGGTGGGCATAGTCCAGCGCGGCAGCGATTTGCCGCACCATATAGGCTACCTCATCGGACGGCAGTTTGCCCCGTTCCAGCACGTCTTTGAGCGTGCCGCTTTCGAGGTAGCGCATGACAATATAGGGCGGGTCATGCGCCCCGTCGTAATCGTATATCGGGAGTAAATGAGGATGTTCCAGACGGGCGACCAAGCGGGCTTCTCGCTGGAAGCGTTCGAGTCCCTGTTGATCGGCGGCAATCGAGCGGTGGATAACCTTGACGGCTACATACCGCCCCACATTGGGCTGGTAGGCACGAAAAACCGTCGCCATACCCCCCTTGCCGACTTCTTCGATGAGTTCGTATGCGCCAAGCCGGGTACCGATCATGAAATAATAACCTTAGTGTGGCAACGTTATATCATGAACATTTTAACATACCGCGCTGGACTGCGCACCTTGATTCCGTGATTTGTTGGTGACTTGTGGTCAATTAGTTTCAGCCTGCGCTCCACGCTCAGTGTTGAAGGCGGTGAAGTGCAGGCTGAAGTAGGAAGGAAACCAGCAGCGAACGGCTATTTCAAAGCACAACCGGCGTCAAAACGCAGCACCATTGTTCCCACGATGTTAAAGGTGTAGCCGTCTTCATCATAGTCTATGATGGCGACAGCTTCCTCAGGTGCGCCTTCAGCCAGTGCCGTTTCCCACAACTGCGTGAAGGTGCATTCCGGCAGTGGCACAATCTCGCCAAAAGGATTGGTGGTGGGGCTGTCCACCTCTTTAATCATGCCCTGGTTGGTGTAGTTATAGGTAGCGTTAAAACCGCCGCCCGTCTGTGTGACATGGCGCACCGCACCGGGACGGTAGGCCTCAATGGTAATCGGCTCATACCAAGGGCCAGCCGTTGAACCGCCTGCGCCGACAGGAGGAGCATCCGCCGGACGAGGTACCTCGCGCAGAAATACGAATTCAACATAGGGTGAAGGGGTGTAAGTGGCTGTTAAATCCAATGTGCCATCCGAGCGCACGTAATTGGCGTGGATTCCCGCAAGTTGTGCATCTTCCCCGGCAAATGCCATTACCTCTGTGAGCGCTGCTAATGGATCGTAGCGGCTGGCGTCCCCGGCAATGACGCGCGATTCCGGCCCCAGGTTGGTGGCTGTACCGATCAGGCCGCCGATACCGCCCAGGTCGCCCAGAGCGCCGGATACGGATGTCAGGATTACCGCCACCAGGATCAACGGCAGGCCAACAGAAAACACAATAATCAACAGAATGCATCCTAAACCGCGTTTTCGGGGTTGCTGGAAGGTCAGAACCGGTTGCCCGGTCGGGAAGGCAACATAACCGGGCTGCTGTGGATTAAAACCGACCTGCTGGGGTGGTTGAGGCGGACTGAGGGGCTGTCCCTGGTTCATCTGTTGGGCGAGGAAATCATCAGACTTGCTGGAGTCATCATCTTGCTTATCCCATGCCATAACGACCTCCTGATGGATGCGAGAACGGTAACATAGGAGTCTAGCAGAGTTTATCCCAAACGAGAAGCAGTCGGGTGATCTGCGAGGTGCATCAAATGAGTATGCCTGGGGAGTGCGCAGCCGCTTAACCAGGCGGGAAGTAGTTAATCTCCGCCGGGACTGGTGTGAGGATATAGGCGGTGACGTTGCGCGACCACGAGACCCAGTTCTCGTCATCGTACCCCAGGTCAATCCAGCGCGTTGAGTGGCGCGTTGCCCCGGTGTCGGCGGCCAACCCGACGCCGTAGCCCTCGACATAGATTTCCGTGCCATAGGAGATCAGGCGCGGGTCAATGGCGACGATGCCTTTGGTCAATACCCGTCCGGTAGCGGTGATGTTGTCGCCCCCCAGGGCGGCGGGGTGGTAGCTGGTAGCATATAGACGCAGCACGCGCCAGTATTCGCGCGGGCCTTCGGGAGTATCCACCGTGCGGATTACGATATTCGTGCCGTACGAAATGATCTCGTCCACGGGCTCCAGCAGCACGACAGCACTTTCCGGCGTCTCACTGACGACGATGCCGTTTTCCAGGCGCTGGCGAGTGTTGGCCTGTAGAACACCATTCTGCCCGGATTGCAGCACGGTAATCTGGTCTAGTTCGGCGTTGGGGTCAGCCTGGTAAATGGTCTCGTAGGGGATCGTTTCCTGGTTGGGGATGATCTGCTCCGTCACCCGGATAACCCGAATCGTCATGCCGGGAATCAGCGGGCTGGTTTCATCCGGTATGGCGTAATCCAGCCCCGCCAGCCCGACCTGCGCCGCCGTCAGCGCATCCGCGACGGTTTCCCCCTGGGTGCGGGTCGTGAGTGTCACCCCATCGGCCACAATCGAAACCGGCTGGGAACGAGCAATCGTGACGGTCATATCCCGCGTAATTGGCGTCTGGACATCGGGCGTGACCGTATCGGCCAGGTAGAGCGTGATTCCGGCCTCGAAGAGCGCCTCACCAACGGTATCCAACGTGGTCTCAACAGTGATAAGCTGGTCGGCATCATAGATATGCACCGGCATAGCCCGCCGCACCGTGATACGTGTCGCCGGCACCGGCCAGATGAGCATATTCGAGAGGGTCGTTTCCGTGCCATCCACCCATACCCGATCCGCCGCCGCCAGTTCTACACCGGCGCTTTTGAGGATGTCGAGCGGGTTGGTGAACAGGGTGCGGAACTCCTGGTCTTTGTCATCGTCCGTGACCACCACCGTTCGCGCTCGCTGGATGGTAATCACCTGACCCGACTTAAGCGCGGTATCCTCACCCTGCGAGAGAACGTCGCCTTCAGCCAGCCTCAGGTTGAGTTCGCGCAGCACGTCCGCGACGGTCAGCGCGTAGGTGTCAACCTGGTAGGCGGTGCCAGCGTCAATCACGGTGACAGGGGTGGGGGCAGGGGGCTGGATAATCGCGACGAGCAGCGCCACCGCGCACACCAGCACGCACCCGACCAGCAGCACGGTGCCCATGCCAGCGGCCAGCCACCAGCGGAAGGTAAAACGCCGCCAGGGGGCGGAAGGGACGTATACATCGGGTGGAGTAACCATGGGAGCCATTGTATCCAGGGGCGGGGAGAAAGAAAAGAGTTGTTACCCCTTCGCTCAGGCCAGGCACCCCTGCGGCACCCAGGAATAACTCCTTAGTGCTGCTTCCTTCCGGCCCTGACACGGTTCGGAGGTCCTGCCGCGCAGGACCCGGTCTGAGCGAACCGGCAACAACCCTTCATCTTATATCTGGATTTTAATGGTCGGGGCGCGGTTTGTCAAACCTCGATCATGGTCGAGACACGGTTTTCAAAGACACTAGGCATCTACTGATCGCGTCGTGGCAGCCTGTTTAATGCTTGACCCCGTATGACCTTTTCTGCTTGCCAGGGAAACATTTATGTGCTATTCTGCCCGTCATCGCGCAAAAATAAGTGGAAAGGAAACGTGAACAATGCCGTCCATCAAACTGACCACGCTGACTATCAAAACAGGCCCATCTGTTATGCATGGCATACAGGCGGCATCCAGAGACCGTTAGGCATCTTCCGGCGAAACGGGTTTACGCTCATTGTTCGAACCCGACCCGGAAAGCTCTGGATATAATGCCCCGTTGGTTATGATTCTCCTGTAAGCGAATGTCTGATCCGGTGCGCCTGACGACCTGTTGCGATGAGGTGGTATGGCGCTGCCCGGTGACCTCCTGAACAATTTCTACACGTCTCACCGTACCGGTTCTTACTACCTCTGATTTCTCAGCAGAAAACTGCTGCATCCCACACAGCCAACCCGACTAACCGGGTCAGAGGTAAATGACACTCATGGTCGAATCCAACGTGCAGTTTGCTCGTGTCAGGAAGTTTCTGTCGTATTACAGACCTTATCTGCGCTTGTTTTTTGCGGACATGGCCTGTGCATTTGTGGTATCCGCAACCGCGTTACTGCTTCCCTTAGGCGCTCGGCACATCACGCAAAACGTATTGCAGGCAAATCCGGGCGATGCGCTTGATGAGATCATCGTAGTGGGCATCGTCATGCTTGGGCTGGTAGTCATCCAGACTCTGAGCAACTTGTTTGTGGATTATCAGGGTCACATGATGGGGGCGATGATGGAAAGCGACATGCGGAGTGACCTGTTCGAGCATTATCAAAAGTTGTCATTCAGGTTCTATGATGAACAGCAGACCGGCCAGCTTATGTCCCGCGTCACCAATGATCTGTTCTGGCTTTCCGAGTTATATCATCATGGCCCGGAAGACCTGGCTATCGCTCTGCTGAAGTTTGCCGGTGTCTTTGTCATTCTGATGCATATCAACGTGACACTGACACTCATCATCTTTCTCTTTTTGCCCATCATGTCGGTTTATACCGTTTACTTCAACAAAAGAATGAATCGGGCTTTAATGCGGAGCAAGGAACGCATTGGCGATATCAATTCTCAGGTTGAAGACACGCTCTCCGGTATCCGCGTTGTCAAGTCATTTACCAACGAAGCCCTTGAGAAGCAGAAGTTCGCTTACGAAAATGCCCGGTTTGTGGAGAGCAGAAGAGCTGGTTATCAGAGCGAGGCCTATTTTTCCGCCGGTATGAATGCTTTCACGCAGATTTTCACGATTGCCGTGATTATCTTCGGCGGGATTGGTATTGTGAACACCTCCCTGGATTTAGCTGATCTGCTGACCTTCCTGCTGTATGTGGGCAACCTCACCGAGCCAATTCAGAGAGCGGTCAATATTGCGCGGCTGTACCAGGAAGGCATTACCGGTTTCAACCGGTTTATGGAGATTATGGAGGTGGCGCCAGATATTCAGGACTCGGTTGGCGCTGTCGAACTGACGCATGTACAGGGCAATGTGGTTTTCCAGGATGTCAGTTTTAAGTACAGTGAGAATCAGAGTTATGTCCTCAAGAATATCTCGCTGAATATCTGTGTGGGTGAATATGTCGCCCTGGTCGGGACTTCTGGCGTTGGCAAAACCACCCTGTGTACCCTGATTCCACGCTTTTACGAAGTCACCGAAGGTGAAATTCTGCTGGATGGCAGAAACATCAGGGATATTCGGCTGCATTCCTTACGAAGCAATATCGGCATCGTCCAGCAGGATGTCTATTTGTTTGCCGGGACGGTTGCAGACAACATCCGCTATGGAAAACCTGATGCCAGCCGCGAAGAAATCATCGATGCCGCCAGGAAAGCCAACGCGCATGACTTTGTAATGTCATTACCGGATGGATACGATACGGACATCGGGCAGCGGGGCGTCAAACTCTCCGGCGGACAAAAACAGCGGTTGAGTATTGCCCGTGTCTTTCTGAAAAATCCCCCGATCATCATCTTTGATGAGGCGACCAGCGCCCTCGATAATGAAAGTGAAAAGGCGGTACAGGACTCAATGGAGAGACTAACGGCTAACCGCACGATGCTGGTCATCGCCCATCGTTTGTCAACGGTCAGAAATGCCCATAGAATTGTCGTGTTGACGGATAGTGGCATTGATGAACAGGGGACACACGATGAGTTAGTCGCCCTGAATGGTACTTACGCAAATCTATACCACATACAGCTCAGGATGTAGAAGCGGGGATGTTGTCCTGGCTCCCTGGAGGCTTGCTCCGGCTGAGGTGCCCGCTTGCCCTGTGCGATTTTCCCCATACGGTTTATACTTAGTTTGTGCTGAACCAGTCAAACAAGAGGACAATCACCATGCAAAAAATCGGCCTGATTGCTTTACTCCTGGGTGTTTTGCTCCTGGCCGCGTGCCAGGTTGTCCCGGCTACCGGCGATACCGCCAGTGACCCGGAGGCAGTGCAGCAGTTCCTTGTCACCATTCCTGGTTACACCGCCACGGAAGCGACCAATGTCACCGAGGCGCTGACGCAGGCCGGTGTGGGCGCATCATTGATCGGTGGCAACCTGCCGTTGGCCGGGATGATCGCCAAACTCGATAACATGATCCAGTGTTACCGCGATGTTGGCGCCCTCTCGGCGCGGGTATATACCGAAACCACACCCGCCAGCGCGATCCCCAAGGTAGGTGCGATTGCCGTCATCAACGAGACGCGCCTGGGACGTAACCTGGTCGCCTGTGCCTTGAATACCGCGTCGGGTGGTGCGATTCAAGCGCAGTCTGCCGATCCACAGCCATGCGGAGGTTCGGGCAGCATTGAGGTGAACGGGGAGAAGATTTCCTATGTGTATGGCGCGACAGCACCGGAGCTGTGTGTCGCGTTTCAGCAGCCATTTAACCGGTAAAGGGGCGAGCCGTGCAAGGGATTCTCAGAGGGCTGCAACGAGTCATCCAGGATATTCTGGCCGGACGTAACATTGAGTCGTATGTCGTCACAATCCTCGCGCTGATTCTGGCGGTAGCCGGCGTCGTTGATGATGCGATCCCCGAAAACTGGAAAATGGCGACGATTCTGGCGGCGCTGGCGCTGCTGGTCTTCAATACGACCCGCCCTGAAACGGACATCGTTGACCTGGATGCTGTGTTGCAGGATCGCGACGATTTTGGTGCCTTCCACGATATGATCCGGGATGCGCGGGAACTGTGGATTTATGGCCCGACGGCGATCAATATCCTGCGCGATGTGGCCTATATCAAGCGTGAAATTCTGGATCGGGGTGGGACGGTACGGGTACTGACGCAGGACATCAGCAATAGGGAAGGCATGGCTTTCCTGCATGACCAGATTGACCAGACCACCGACCTGGAAAACAGCCTGCGGATGTCTATGGACATCCTTAAAAATGCCTCTCGCTGGGGGCTTGTCGAATACCGGGTGCTGCCCTATTGCCCCGGTTTCAGCCTCGTGATTGTGGACCCTAATCATGGGAGCAAAGGGCGCATGGTGCTGGAAGTGCTGGGTTTCCGTAATGACCTGGTTGCAGACCGGATGCACATGGAAATCACTCCTGACCAATCGCAGCACTGGTTTGAGCACTGGGTCAAACAGTATGAGGTGATGTGGGATGCCGGGTATCCCCCGCGTGAAAACGGGCAGCAGGGGTCGTGATGATTGAGTTCGCCTGCCACACCTGGGCTTTTAATGACCTGACTTTGCCGGAGGCGTTGGGGACAATTGCGCGGATGGGATTTCGCTACGTGGATATTGGCAGTGGCCCCAGCCTGAACGCCCCCCGCGCCGCCGAAAACCCCCGCCATGCGGCGGCGGACATCCTGGATGACCTTGAACTGTTCAACCTGAAGCTGAGCGATCTTTACCTCATGCTGCCGCGCATCTCACTGGCGGACGAAGCCCGGCAGAGCAAGGAGTTGGAACTCTTTAAGGCCCTGATTCCCTTCGCGGTGGCTCTGGGCACGCCGGGGATAACGCTCTCGCCGGGGCTGGCGCACCCTGCCGAGGATGAAGAAGCCCATGATCGCACGGTTGTGGCCCTGCGTGAGATGGTGAAGACCGGGCAGACGGCAGGACTGGCCGTGAGCATCGAGCCGCACCTCGATTCGATGGCGCAGACACCGGACGCGGCGTTGAAGTTTATCAAAGATGTGCCGGGTTTGCAGTTGACGCTCGATTGGGCGCACATGATCTGCCAGGACGTTTTTCATGACGACATCATCAAACTGCTGCCCCACACGCGCCATATTCAAATCCGGCAGGCGGCACGGGAGCAACTGCAAGTGCCGTTTGCACGGGGGCGGATTGATACCGGACGGGTGATGGAATCCTTGATTGTCCTGGCCGGATATGATGGTGTGGTGTGCATCGAGTATATGAACACGCCCGGTTGGCATGGCATGGAGACGGTGAATCCCATTATTGAATGCGCGGCCATGCGCGATGCGTTGCGGGATGCCCGCGATAAGATCGAGGGCTAACGGTCATCACCCCCGCTGTTTACTGGCGTCGAGCGGAAGAGCAGCGCGACGAGCAGCAGCCCCACCAGACTAACGAATACCCCCGGCCACAACCACCAGGGATGATAGGTTAAGACCACTACGCCAGCCCCCGCTGGCACGGTTATGGCCTGGAACGCGCCGTTTGCCCGGTGAATCGCTGCCGGTTGGCCGTCTACGCTAGCCTCCCAACCGGGATAGTCGGTCTGTGCCAGTACCAGCCAGCCCTCGCCCGCAGCATCTACCGGGATTGTGACCGTGTTGCCATCGTACTGTGGCGTCAGGAAGTGTGGCGTAGTTGCCTCCGTTGTCACGGGTAAGCAGTCGCCGTCGCCAATCAGGTTGACCTGCGCGAGGGGCCCCCAGTCCGGGCGTAAGAGCATATCCGTTAACGATGTGCCTTCAGGATGCCAGCAGGCAGACTCGACAATCCAGGCAGTACCCGCCGGTTGTGGCAGACTTTCCAGTTCGTCTGGCGCGGTGTACACCGCTTCTACCGCGGCGGCCTGGAGCAGCGTGTCACGGAAATCCGGCGCAGCTTCAATGAGATCAGTATAGGCGGCGAAGTGCCCGGCCAGCAGCGGGTCGAAATTATTCAGCAGCGGGCGGCGATCCAGTAAGTTGAAGTTGGGCAGTCCGCTCCCCCGGTAATCGTCAATCCGGCTGACGGCGACGCGGTAATCATCGAGTGGCAGGAAGGCGTCCTCCCCCTCAAACATGGCGGCAGTCAGCGCGGTTTCCTCCCAGTAGGCGCGGGGTGCAGCCTCCCCGATACGGGGTGCGTAGAAGGATGCCGGGACAGTCGGGTTCAGCCCCTGTGCCGCGTAACCCAGGTCGAGCGCTGCCACAACCAGTACCCCCAGCATCCACAGGCTGTAGCGGCGGCTTCCCTGATCTTGCGGTTGGAGCAGTGTCAGGATACCGGCCAGTGCCCCGAACACACCGGTATAGGTGATGGCCTGGATGAACACGCGCACGCCATCATTCCTGGCGACATCCGGCGACAGGAAGTTGGGCGCAATCCACGCCAGCAGCGCCGCCCCGATACCTCCGGCTGTTGCCAACCGCGTGCCGAAGAACAGCCATTTGCCCCGCCCCCAGACGCCCGCACCGATCCCGGCCATTACCGAGAGGCCGAATACCGTCCATAGGTGCCACCGTACCGGCGCCTGGAACAGTTTAAAAGTTGGAATATTGTCATAAAAGAAAGGGAAAATTGGGGAATTTTTGCCCAGCGCGAAGATGAACGCCACCACAACCACTACTAACCAAAGCGGGACGCTGGTGAAATAGGCCGGGCGCTCCCGCCGTCGCAGTTTGCCGCTTAACCACACCACGAAGGCCGCTCCCGCCGCGATCAGGGGCAGCAGGCCGATATACACCGCATCCTCGAAGAACGCCCCTTCGGTCACATAGCTGCCGTCGGCGGGGCTGCCGAAAATGTTGTAGGACAGCAGATTCAGCGTCCGTAACGGGCTGTAGCTGAAGTTCATAGCGAAGTTGTAGTCCACGCCGTTTGACCGCTGCGACTGTACCAGCAGTTCCGCCGTCGCAAAAAGCTGCACCGCCGCCACCATCGCCCCCAGCGCCAGCCCGGCAGCCAGCAGCGCCGCTGTTCGCCGGTTTATCGGGCGGTGGGTGACAAACCACCACAGGGCGAATGCACCCACCAGCAGCAGGCTGTACCAGCTTGTCTGGGCGTGTCCCGCCAGGAGTTGCAGTGCGGAAAAGACCGCCAGCCATGCCACGCTCCGGCGGTTCGGGCGCGAGACGACCCCCAGGACTGCCCACAACAGCCAGGGCAGCCAGGCCGCCGCGCTAATTATCGGATAGGTGCCCAGGCGGGCGACCAGGTAGCTCGTCAGTCCGAACGCTAACGCGCTGATTCCCTGTCCCAGCGACGGCACGCCCAACCGCCCGGTGAAGCGCCACATGCCCCACCCGGCGATGAACAAGTGCAGGGCAGCCGTGATGCTCATCGCGCTCCCCAATGGCAGGAAAAACCCCGGCCAGTTGAGCGGATAGAGCAGGCCGGACTGATAATTCGCCAGCAGCGGCGCTCCCGCCCCGTTATAAGGATTCCACAGCGGAAGCTGCCCGGCACGCAGTAGTTCCCAGGCGTATTCGCGCCAGGGGTAAAACTGGAGCGAAGGCAGCCCCCAGAAAAACACATCCCCCAGCAGCAGGCGGTAAAAGACAACGGCTAACGCCCCGGCCAGCACGACCAGCGGCCAGCGAAAAGAGGAACGGGAAGTCATAATTCGCGTCCTTTACTTTTGTAAAATAGCAGTACTGCCATCGTGACGAAAAACCCTATCCCGGAAACCAGCGCGACATTAAAGGTGATGTTATTCAGATCGGAAATCGTCCTGTCGTCGGGCAGCCCCGGCCAGTTGGACGGCCAGATTTTCCCGGCGGATGGTGCAGGCGTGTAATCCCGGTTGCGGTAAATGTACACACCGTCCACCGTGTCCACGTACTCCAGCCGGTCATCGGCCATCGGGTAGGCCGCCACAACATGGCTGACATCCCATTCCGCCAGTATACCCGTATCCAACACCGCGTCACGGTTCGCGTTCGAGAGGTCATTTCCGGTTACATTGTTCAGCGGCGGCAGAATCACACTGTAAGTGTCTCCTGGCACGCCGCCCCCCTGGGCGATGGCCGCCGCGACGCCGGTCAACTGGAAGGGGTCAATCCCGCCGAAGAGCCGCAGCCCGTAGGCCGCCGCGACCTGTTGCTCTAAACTATAGGTAGGGGAATACACCCGCGCCGCATCGTCGGCTAACAGGCGTTCCGCTAACGGCGCTTGCGTATCCAGCCAGAATTCCGGCCCCTGCCACGTCACCCATTGCCGCCCTGTCCACAGGCTGTCGGCCATCACCAGCAGCAGGAGCAGCAGCCCCAACCGTTCCGGGCGCAGTTTGCCGTACAGTGCCAGGAGCAGGATGAGACCCAGCGCCGTCCCGATCACCAGCGTACTCAGCCCGGTACTGGTGGGCAGCGGCAAAACGGCCAATGTCAGCCCGCCGCATAGCGCCGCCACGCCGATTCCGCCCGCCGCTAAGAGACGGGGGATGAGAAGGAGGTTTTTAGGGGCGGTATCAACTGTTATTCCCGCATTTCTAGCCCTTTTACCCCCTCTAAATCTCCCCCGCCAGCGGGGGCGACTTGTTAGCCCTGTTTGACCAGTTCCCTCCCCGTTTGCCGGGAGGGTTGGGGAGGGGGCAAAAGACACCACAAACCCCATCAAAGTGTCCAGCCCGTGCCCGGCCAGCAGCGCGACGGCCAGCACCACGCCGAACCAGGCGCGGGAAGGCACGCGAAACCACAGCAGGCCCGGCACAAGCCGTACGAGAATCGGCCACAGTGGGCCGTTTTCCCCCAGGGCATACAGCAGGCTGACGATCAGCACGCCCCACCAGAAGGCGAAGCGGCGCGGTTTGGAAAATAACGCGATTCCGGCCAGCAGCAGGGCAGGCAGGCCAAGATAGGTGAGCGTTTCGACGTTGCCTTCATGGGCGGGCAGGATGAGTCCGGCGAGGTGGCCGGGTTCTAATGAGAACACCCCGGCATCCTGCGGCGTAAGTGTCGCCCGGTTGAGATAAGGCCGCCAGCCCAGCAGCGGCAGCAGTACTGAAGCGGTCAGCAGCAGGAACACTGGTACGACCAGCAGCCGCCCCAGGACATGCCGCCCGTCACGCTTTTGCGCGATTCCGCACAGTTCATAGGCTGCGGCGATGCTCAAGGAGAACAGACTCAACCGTACATCCGCCAGGAAGAGCAGCGCGGCGAAAACCGCCGTCCGCACGTGCGCGTACAGGGACGAATCGCGCAGGCTCACCATCAGCCACGGCCACCACGCCAGCGCGTACACCAGGTCGAGATGCCCCGCGCCGAGATGCCCTAACGCCTTAGGTGCGAAAGCATACGCCGCCGCACTGAGCGCAGCCGCTTCCGGGCGCATCCCTTCTGCCCGCGCCCAGCGCCACATGCCCCACCCGGCCAGCAGTAGGTGTAGGCCGATCATGAGGTTCAGGTGGGACGCCGGGGAGAACAGCAGTGCCAGCCACTGTGGGGGATAGGCCGTTTTATTGAGGGGATTCGCCGCGAATGGCCCACCGGCCATGATGGTTTCCTGCCAGACCGGAAACTGCGAATAACCCCACGCCTGGCGCAGGTGGAATGCCGCCGGCCAGTGCGAAATCGCGGCGTCGGAGTAGGGTGTCCCAGGGATAAAGGGCAGGCCATCCCCGCGCCAGCCGACCAGCACCAGCAAGGCGAGGCCGGCGGTAAGCAGGGTGATTTTATGGCGCATAGACCGTCACGCTGCCGAAGCGTGCCAACATACGCAGCCCATCGGCACATGCTGCTGTGCCCAGCGCCTTTTCTTGTGGCCCGACCAGGACATAATTCACCTGGTATTGGCGGGTATGCAGCAGACTGTCACAATCTTCTGGCGGGAGGGCGCCACTGTACCAGGCCAGCACCGCCGCTTCACGTTCGGCAGCTCGCATCGTCTCGTATGGGTGGCCGTAGACGACCTGCCCACCTGTCCAGCCCGGCAGCCAGGCACTCACGTTGGGCGAGGCCAGCACGACAAAACGGCTGTGGTTGCTGCTCTCCATCCAGTCGAAAACCGCCCGGTAATCCTGCTCCAGGAACAGGTTGTTGTTCTGGTCAGGCTGGCCGTTAAGAATAGGCAGCAGCGGCGCGACCAGGACAAATACCTGGCTGACGGCAATGAATGGTACGACTAATGCTGCCAGTCGGTAACGCCAGGGGCGGTTGATACGTTGGAACCAGAAGTCTTCCAGTGCCCGTGTCGCGAAATATGCCAGAGGGATCATCATCCCAGCAGAGAAACGCCGCTGTATGTTTGTCGGCATGTACATCAGGATCACGATGGCGATCAACCACAGCAGCATGATCTGGTCGCCATCAGGTTCAAAGCGGCGCACCGCCCGGTATAACCCTGGCAGCGCGATGATCAGTGGCAGCCCCAGGCCAACCAGCAGATACAATGGCGGGGGAGCCGGGGTTACGTTCTGCCGGCTCCATTCCGCGATGATTGGATTGTCAGTCAGGATGAGGACATAGTACACCATGACCGGCAGCACCGGCAGCGCCACCATAAGTCCCCAGCGGAGTTCATCCATATAGAAGCGGCGTGCTATCCACCAGTGCCAGAGGACATACGCACCCACCGCCGCCAAAAACGGGACGAGCGCCTGGGGATAGAGAATAGCGATTACCAGGCTGACCAGTGCCGCCGTGAGACCCCCGTTTTTCGCATTGGGGCGCATATTCACCCCCGGACGGAACGCCTGCACAATCACGCCGGCTAACAGCGCCAGGCACGCCAGCGTCAGTGGAAAGTGGACATTCACCGCACTGCTGTATAGCGGAAACATCTCCGGTATCATCAGGTCTGGGAAACGGGTATCGCCGGTCAAGGTGCCGAATAACCACCCGAATCCCGCGCCAACCCCGATCAGCACAAAAAATATCCGGCGGGTGCGAATCCGTGTCCAGATTGTTGCTCCCAGGTGATACAGCGCCATATACATCATCAGCGTAGCGACCACCCGTGCCGCGTGGAATAGCGCAATCGGGGAGATACGTGTCAACCGCGCCAGGTGGCCTAAAGCCGGATAGATGATCTGAAGAAAAGCCCCATTCTGAACTTCGGGTGTGTGCAGGAAGCGTACCAGCCAACTGCCTTGTGTTCCCTGGAACATCTTCGCGAGATAGGTTGCGCCATCACGATAGTTGTTGAGCACTCCCATAAACTGCCATTGTGTGCCAACCCCGCTGAGCGCCACCCATAAAAAGGGTAGAAACACCAGCAGCGCTAACCCACTACTGACCACGATCACCCATCGCCATTCGGCAGGCGTGATATAAACGGAATCATGCTTCTGCACGGATCACCCCCCGGCCTTGACCGCTTGTGTGTGGATTCCTGCGCGGTGTATAATCAACATGAAATCTATCTCAAAAAGTATCCGACGCAGGCGTTGTATTCTGGAAAAATCCAGGTTATTCATAGGTCATCTCATAGTCAACATATATCAGTTAGGCGTTTTAGACAATTGTGATATGCTGACCAACACTTATATCCTATAGATGATTGCCGTCCGCGCCTGGGTATAAAACACGGTTTTTGTGCGTGGTGGCGGGACAGTGTATTTATCAGATCGGCTAGGTGTTATCCAGTTGCGAGAACAATCCTGTGTGAAAAAAGGGCTTCGGCCCCTTGTCCTACCAGCCAACTGTAACATCCTGCCCGGTATCGTGGATAGAATAATCCAACAAGACTGCCTTCATTGTACCCACTGCTGGGCAGGGGGCGCTAGCAAAGAGATGAACCATTCATCATGATTGAACTTGAAACACTCTATCGTATTCAGGAAATAGAACTGGAAATTCTGGCCGGTCTCAGGCGGTTGAAGGAAATCACGGCGGCCTTACAGGAAAACGAGGCACTGGTGAACGCCCAGGCCGCCCTGGATACCGCGCAGCGGCGGGTCACCCCGTTCCAGTCCCAATCGCGCAACCTGGAATTAGAGATTCAGTCCAACCGGGACAAGGCCAGAGGCGCGGAAGACCGGCTCTATAGTGGCAGCGTCAAAAATCCGAAAGAACTCCAGGACATCCAAAACGAAATCGCTTCATTGAAGAAGCGTCATGGCGAATTGGAAGACCATCTTTTGGAAACTATGTTGGCAGTAGAGGAGGCCGAGGCTGTCCTGGGCGAGGCACAGACACACCTGAACGCGGTGACGGCATCATTTACGGCGGAGCACGGCCAGTTGATTGAGGAACGTGACAGGCTTAAGGCGCGTGATACCGTGCTGCGCCAGGAGCGTGAGCAGCGTCGGGCCGGGGCTGGGTCGGATTTACTCAAGTTATATGACGACCTGCGCCCGCGCAAAAACAACCAGCCTATTGCTCTGTTGACTGGCGGTTCCTGTGCGGTGTGCGGGGTGGAGCAGAATCGGCTCGTAGCGGATGCTGCCCGGCGGCGGCATGAAATTGTCTACTGTATCAGTTGTGAACGCATTTTGTATGCACGCTGAGGTTCATTATGGGCTTTGATGTTGAGAATTTCGGATTAGGACTGCTCACCGGTTGGGTGACAGCTTATGGTGTATACCGTGCCCGTCACCGGATCAGTTCGGTGATGCGGGCGACCCGGCAGGGGGCGACCAGCGCCCAGGATTATGCCAAGCAGAGCGCTGACAGCCGTTATGTGAGCGACCTGGTGAATTATGCCGAAACGCAGCATCTGGCCGGACGCTGGGTGAATCTCTCGCGTATCCTGATCGAACCACGTTTTATCGTGGCCCCGCCGTTTGTGTCTCCCCCGGATGATGAAGCCGAAATGGATGCTTATTCGGTTGTGCCGATCACGCCTGATTATCCGGCCTTGTATGCTCCGTACAACGTCCACACCCTGGTGCTGGACGAACTCGCAACCGGGAGTCACGCGCTGGCAATTCTGGGTAATCCTGGCAGTGGACGCACCACAACGCTGCTGGCAATCGCCCTCAAGAGTCTGGGGCGGCTGAATCTGCCACCGCCGCCAGACAAAGTCCAGGAACGACTGGACGCCGAAGAAATGGCTTTGAGCGACAAGCAGCGTGCCGACCAGTTGGAGGAGCGCCGCACGGTTGAGCAGCGTGCCAGGGAACGCTTTGCCAAAGAACAGGGCATCACTTTTGATGTGGATGAGGATACCGGAATACCGTTGTTGAATCGCCTGATGCCGGTGTATCTCGATCTGGCCGATCTGGTGATTGATGTCGCTGTGACCGGCACTGAGCTTGACCCTGCCGAACCGTTGGTGCAGGCTGTACAGCGGCAGGTGGGGCGGATCACCGCCAGCACGATCCCGCGTAACCTGTATAAGCGCCTGAACAGCGGCGGGCTGCTGCTGCTGCTGGATGGTTACGACGATTTGCCGGAGAGCGAACGCCGCCCACGCCTGACATGGTTGCAGGAACTCATGCGCCAGTACCCGGATAACTTCTATATTGTAGCCGGGCCGCTCAATGGGTACGGTTTGCTTTCCCGCCTGTGCCTGACCCCGGTTTATCTGCGGGCATGGGATGACGCGGACAGAGCGCTTGCGGTGGATCGTTGGGCGGCGGCCTGGCCGGAAATCGCGGGAAGTCGCCGGGAACGCGCCCCTGAACCTGACGCGGAAGTGGTAGCACGCGCCAGAATCAATAACCGGGCGTTGTCCCCCTTTGATCTGACCTTGAAAATCTGGGCGAATTTCGCTGAGGACACCCAGTTAAGCGGGCCTGAGGGTTGGCTGCGGGCATATACGAGCCGGATGCTGCCGGATGACCAGCCGTTGGCTGATACACTGCCACAGCTTACCCAGGCCGCCGCCTTACAGTTGGATGAAGGCGCTATCACCAGGGCACGATTGGAAGCTCTGATGACGGGCGTTTCGGTTTCGGAGGATGTGGCAGCGGTAGAATCTCAATCCACTGATGAGGCCGAATCCGACGAAGACAAGAAGGAAGCGGTCAGCGCCCAGGGTAAGTTCCTGGCAGCGTTACGACGTGCCGGGTTGCTGATACGGTCCGCCGGTGGGCGTTATCGTTTCCGTCATGGGCATCTCACGGCGTATCTCGCGAGCCTCGCGTTGGGGCAGCTCGATGAACGCGCCCTGCTCGTTAAGGCTGAACATCCGGCATGGCAGCAGGCGGCAGCTTACGCCGCGCTGCATACAGACCTTGAACCAGTGGTGCGGGCACGGTTGAATGCCCCCCCGGACATCCGGCGTGACCATGTGCTGGCGATTGCCTACTGGCTGCATTATGCGCCGGCCAGCGTTTCCTGGCGCGTATCGTATTTGAAGCACCTCGCGCTGCTTTTCGCCAATCCCAGCCAGTATGGTCTGGTGCGGGAACGGGTGGCGGCGGCGCTTATCCAGACTCGTGACCAGAGCGTCGGCCAGGTTTTCCTCAAGGCGATGTCCCATGACGACGCTGGAATCCGGCAGTTAGCCTGTATCGCGGTGGGCGCGGTGGGCGTCCCCGATGCCCTCAAGGGGTTGGAAAAACTGCTGATGGATGACCCGGATGTCTATGTACAGATCGCAGGGGCGCTGGGGTTGGGCGCACTGGGGACGGATGAAGCGCTCATCGCACTGGTGGAAGCGTTCGCCACAGTAGAAGAGCATTTGCGTCAGGCGATTGCTGAAGTGTTTGCCGGAATCCCCGATGAGGGTTATCCGATTCTCTACGACGCCATCCACGACGAGGATACGCTGCTGCGCCGGGCAGCGGTGTTCGGTATCCGGCGGTTGCGTTCGCCCTGGGCCGTGACGACTATTCACCGTGCCTACCTGGAAGACGCGCAGTTCATTGTCCGGTCTGCCGCGCAGGTTGCCTTCCAGGCGTTGCAAGATAGCGGCAGCAAAGGGCCGCATCCCTACCCGGTGGTGGAGTCGATTCCCTGGTTGCGCAGGTGGGTCAGTGAACGCGGTGAAATGCTGCCAGCAGGTGAAGGTGCGAACCTTGTACTGTTACGGGCGCTGCAAGAGGGTGACGACGGTATCCGGCTGCTCTCGGCGGCGGCGCTGGGGCAGCTTGGTGTGGCGGCGAATGCTAAATCGCTCTATACCGCGCTGCGTGACCGCCAACCGGAAGTGCGTGAGGCGGCTTACCGGGCACTGGCTGCGCTCCAGGGGCAAATGGGCATCCCGCTGCCAGCGGTGCTGTAGCGGTTGCTCGCCGCAAGACTATCAACGAGGGGCTGCTGCTCCTCGTTTTGCTTTAGAGTGATTCTGATCTAAGGAAGATTTCCTTCCTAAGCGCCTCCTGGTGACACCAGGATATTACTCGGTGATAAAGCGCGATATCGCGCCGAGGGTGGGACACCGGAGGGAAACTGAGCGCAGTCTCGGAACGGAGCGGGTCGCGTGCGACCAGTCGGGATATCGCACAATTATCACCCCTGGCCGACAGCGGGCAGGTTGAGCAATGCTGGACAGAGCCTGAGCGACGATCACAGCATTACTCGGTGATAATCATCCTTATCATGAGTAAAATCGCTTAAATCGCCTCGTAGCGGCAAATCAAGGTGGTTGTGTGGCCCATCAGCCTGCCAGAGCCGAGGTGAGATATGCAAAGATCGTACCAATATGGTTATTGATCGTTGAGAAGTGACCGCCATCGTCCACAAGATGGAAGACACTGTGCCGTAGCGTTGAGTTGAAATACTCGCCCATAACCGGCGGCACCTGGATATCATGGCGACCATACCACAGCCCGACTTCCATCGTAATATCCTCAATGCGGAAGCCCCAGTCGTGAACATACAACTGCCATTCATAGGCATCGCCATCAACGCCGTTCCGATGCGCTTCACTGGCATCGGCGGAGAAAATATCCACTGTATCCGGCGCGTGTTTGAAATAAGCCACGTCCGGCGCTGGCATCCCCTTAATCATCGTTTTGCGCATTTTTTCCGGGTCAGCATAGAATTTGCCCATTTGTTGAAGTGCCATCCGGTTAGCGGCGGGTATCCGGCGTGCAAGGAAAAAGATCATCCGTACAGGAAACCACATACCTTTGAAGCGCCCTTCTGCATTGGGCGGTGCTGTGCCACTGATAATTGCTGCCCGGCTCAATCGTTCCGGCATGAAGTGTGCCAGTGTAGCGACATACGGCCCGCCACCGGAAAGCCCGAACACACTAAATTTGCCAATCTCCAGTCTATCGGCTAAGGCTTGCACGTCTGCGCTCCAATCACGAAGCTGTCGTCCCTGCTTGAAGTCCGAAAGACCAAATCCGGGACGATCCGGAGCGATAAGCCGGATATCCTGTTGATGCGCGGCCTCAGCGAACCACTGGGCTTCGAGTCGTGAGCCATTGCCGCCGTGAAAATACATGACGGACAGCCCGGCAGGATTGCCGTACTCGGCATAGCCAAGTCGTCGCCCGTCATTCAAGACGATAGTCTGGTTGAGTTCCGGTTTTTCAAGTAACTGTTGGTGAAATGGTTGGATGGTGTTGATAACGCTTCCTCCTGGTTAATAAGGGCTAGTTTGATAGGCATCCTGCCCAATGGTCAATCAACTACGTAGTTCTAATGCATATTAAGAATAGTATAGCGTTCATATTCTTATCGTGCAGACATGGCATAGCACTCGTGACTTTTTGTTTCCTATTCCTAACCCAAATCTTTGCACAAAAGCCGAACACAGGCATAATCGAGTTTAACGAACAGTGCCGTGATGTGGGTTTCGTTTTCCTGGCGTGTGTGGATAGATTGAGGTGTTGTTGTATGGATAACCTGACTGGAAAAGTCATCAAGGGCTATGAGCTGAAAGAGCAGCTCGGCGCGGGCGGCTTTGGCGCGGTGTACCGGGCGTTCCAGGCCAGTGTCCGGCGCGAGGTCGCCATCAAGGTGATTTTGCCCCAGTACGCCAATCACCCCGATTTTATCCGGCGCTTTGAGGCTGAGGCCCAGATTATCGCCCGGCTGGAACATCTGCACATTGTCCCGCTGTTCGATTACTGGCGCGAACCGGACAGCGCCTTCCTGGTAATGCGCTTATTGCGGGGGGGCAGCCTGCGTTCTTCATTGAAACAGCAAGGCGCATGGAAAACGGAAGCCACCAGCCGCCTGCTCGATCAGATTGCCGGGGCGCTAACCGTAGCTCACCGGCATGGTGTCGTCCACCGTGACCTGAAGCCGGATAACATCTTGCTGGACGAGGAGCAAAATGCCTACCTCGCTGACTTCGGCATCGCCAAAGACCTGGAAAACATGACCGGGATGGGCGATTTTGATGAAGCCGATGGTGTCGTCGGATCGCCGTCCTATCTGTCGCCGGAGCAGATCAAGCAAGAGCCGGTGACCGCGCTTTGCGACATTTACAGCCTGGGTATTGTGTTGTATGAAATACTGACCGGGTATCCGCCTTTTCATGGTCTCCCGGCGTCCACGCTACTAATGAAGCATTTGAGCGACCCCCTGCCACACCTGCATGACCTCCGCCCGGATTTGCCCTACGATCTTCATGAGATTATTGAGAAAGCGACGGCCAAAGAGCCTGAGCAGCGCTTCCCGAATGCGCTGGAGCTGGCGGCGGCCTTCCGCCGGGCATTGCAAGATGCAGATATGGAGGCGGATGAGACATTGACGCTGACCGGCGTGCCGGGGTTTACCGGAGGCTTCGCCACGACGATTGGCACCCAGCAATTGGACCTTGCCTGGGAGCCGGTCAACCCATATAAAGGGCTGCGAGCCTTCCAGGAAGCCGATGCGGCGGATTTCTTCGGGCGGGGGGCGCTCACCAGTTTGCTGATGGAACGGTTGAAGCCACAGTCGGACAACGAACGTTTTCTGGCAGTCGTCGGCCCCAGCGGCAGCGGTAAATCCAGCGTGGTCAAGGCCGGGTTGCTCCCAGCGGTGCGCCTGGGGGAACTCCCCGGCTCGCACAACTGGTTTATCACGGAAATGATCCCGGGAACACATCCGCTAGAGGAATTGGAGGCGGCGCTGCTGCGCGTGGCGGCCACTGCGCCAGATAGTCTTATCAGCCAACTGCGCGAGGACGAACGCGGCCTCGCGCGGGCGGTCAAGCGGGTACTGCCCGCAGAACCGGGCAGTGAACTGCTGCTGGTGATTGACCAGTTTGAAGAAGTTTTCACGATGGTTGAGGATGAAGCCGCTCGTGCTCACTTCCTCAACAGCCTGCTGGCGGTGGCGAATGACCCCCGCAGCCGGACGCGGATTGTCGTCACTTTACGCGCTGATTTTTATGACCGCCCGCTGCTTTACCCCGATTTCGGGGGACTGATGCGCCGTTCAACCGAGGTTGTACTGCCCTTGAGCGACCAGGAATTGCAGCAGGCCATCACCGGCCCGGCGGAGCGGGTCGGGCTGCGGTTGGAAGCCGGACTGGCAGCGGCAATTGTGGCCGATATTGGCGCACAACCGGGGACACTCCCCTTATTACAGTATGCCTTGAGCGAACTCTATGAACGGCGTGATGGTCAAACCCTGACTCTGGACGCTTACCGGAGCAGCGGTGGGGTGCTGGGGGCGCTCTCCCGCCGGGCGGAAGAACTCTATGAAGGCCTGAGCACCGCCGAACAGGGCGCCGCACGCCAGTTGTTCCTGCGGATGGTGACAGTCGGTGAAGGGACGGACGATACACGCCGCCGGATTCGCCAGGCTGAAGTCCTGCTGGATGCCGCCGACGATGACCCGGCCCGCAAGGTGATTGATGTGTTCGGGCAATACCGGCTGCTCACGTTTGACCGCGACCCGGTGACACGCGGCCCGACAGTCGAAGTCGCGCATGAAGCCCTTATTCGTCAGTGGGCGCGTCTCAAAGGCTGGATTGACGACAGTCGTGAAGACCTGATCTTGCAGCGCCGTCTCTCTACCGCCGCCGAGGAATGGGTGAATGCCGGGCGCGACCCTGGTTTCCTGGCGAGTGGCTCCCGTCTCGAACAGTTTGAAACCTGGGAGGCTGGGACTGACCTGATTCTGAACGAGCAGGAACGCGCATATCTCCAGGCCAGTGTCGCGGAACGGGCGCGGCAGGATGCCCTGGAAGTCGCCCGGCAGGAGAAAGAAGCCCGCCTTGAAGAGCGTTCCCGCCGTTTCTTGCGGGCGCTGGTCGCTGTCATGGCGCTGGCGCTGGTGGGGGCGTTGGGGTTGATGGGTGTTGCCATCAACCAGGGGAACATCGCGCAGGAGAACGCGGCGACAGCGACATTTGCCCAGGGCGAAGCTGTGCTACAAGCGGATAACGCCGCGACTGCCGCCGCTATCGCCGAAATGAATGCCGAAGAAGCCCGCAGTCTGGCGTTGGTCTCCAGCGCCCAACTCGCGTTGAGCAATAACAACACCGACCTGGCGATTGCGCTGGCGTTAGCGGCGACTGAATTTGACCGCCCGACATTGGAGGCGCAGCGCACCCTGGCAGAAGCCGCTTACGCACCCGGCACACGCCGCCTGTTCCAGGGACATGCTGATTGGGTGGTGAGCGTGACGTTCAGCCCGGATAACCGCACCGCGCTCTCGGCATCGCAAGACAATACCCTCATTCTATGGGACATCGCCAGCGGGGAGGCCCTGCGCCGCTTCACCGGGCATGATGATTGGGTATGGGATGCCGCCTTCAGTCCCGATGGTACACTGGCTGTCTCCGCATCGCAGGATGGCACGCTAATTATCTGGGATGTCGCCAGCGGCGAAGCCCTGCACCGCCTGGAAGGGCATACCGGGGTTGTACGCAGCGTGGCCTTCAGCCCGGACGGACAGCAGTTGCTTTCCGGCTCGGTGGATAAAACGCTGATCCTGTGGGATGTGGCAACCGGCGAGATGATCCGGCAGCTTGGCGTGGACGGCGGCGGGCATACTGGCGCAGTATACAGTGTGGCCTTCAGTAAGGGGGGCTTTACGGCGCTTTCCGGCTCGGAGGATGGCACGATTATTTTGTGGAATGTCACCAGTGGTCAGCCGTTGCTGCGCTTCGGTGGCGACGAGGGGCATACTGGCGGCGTGTACGCGGTGGCCTATACACCCGATGAGCTGGGCTTTATCTCGGCTGCCGACGATGCTACGCTGATTTTGTGGAGTTTCGAAACCGGTGCGCCGGTACGCCGCTTTGTCGGTCACAGTGCCCGCGTCCGCCAGGTTGTTTTCACCCCAGATGGCCGCCATGTGCTGTCGTGCGCGGAGGATAACACCGTGATTCTATGGGATGTGGCGTTGGGCGCGGTGGTTCGTCGTTTTGCCGGGCAGTTCGGGCCGATCTATGGTCTGGATATGAGCGCGAATGGTCGCCGTTTCCTGACGGGCGGGTGGGATACCAATGTGCGCCTGTGGGATATCGCCAGTGGCGCGGAACTGCACCGCTTTGACGGCCATACCGCCCCGGTCTATTGGGTGGATTACAGCCCGGATGGGAAACAGGCGCTTTCGGCTGGGGAAGACGGTTTTGTGATTTTGTGGGATGTTGCCACCGGGGGGGAGATCCGCCGCATGGAGGGGCACGAGGGACGGGTCAATACCGTCGCCTTCGGCCCCGATGGTAAGACGGCCCTTTCCGGCGGCGATGATCTGACCATGATTTTATGGGATCTGGAAACCGGGGCGATTATCCGGCGCTACGGTGCAGCGGGCGAGGGCCACACCAACGCCGTGTGGGCAGTCAAATTCAGCCCGGACGGGACGCTGGCACTTTCCGGTTCCAAGGATAACACCGTGATTTTGTGGGACGTCGCCACCGGGCAGCCGGTGCAGCGTTTCATCGGCCACCGCTGGTGGGTGAGCGATGTCGCTTTCCTGCCGGATGGCCGCCGTATCCTGTCGAGTTCCTTCGATTTCACCATCAAGTTGTGGGATACAGTGACTGGCGAGGAAGTCCGCACTTATGAAGGTCATACCGACTGGGTGCGCAGTATTGATCTGAAAGCCGATGGGTCGCAGATGATCTCGGCTTCGGCGGATGGCACGCTGGCGCTGTGGAACGTTGAAACCGCCGAACGACTCCGCACCTACGAGGGACACGGCACTCAGGTGCAAAGTGTGGCCTTCAGTCCCGATGGGCAGTACGCGATTTCCGGTTCGAACGATACGACGCTGATTCTATGGGATGTCACCAGCGGGGAGATTTTACGCCGTTTCAGCGGGCATGAAGGAGTAATCCGCAATGTTGCTTTCAGCCCCGATGGTCAAACCGTGCTGTCGGGTTCGGGTGACGATTCGGTGCGGCTGTGGCAGGTGAACCTCTCGCTGGCTGACCTCAAAACTTGGACACGCGAGAATCGCTATGTACGTGACTTCACCTGCGCCGAGCGCGAGCGTTTCGCTATCGCGCCGTTATGTGCCGGGCCAACGCCGGTCTTTGACCCCAACCGGCAAAGCGCCTGATGCATCGCGCTTGATTTGCACATTAATCGTGGTCACTCATCACTCGGCTTTTTGCTGCCTGCTTGTCCTGTGGCAACTCGTGTGAAAGAACTGAATCATTGATTATGGCGGTCTTTCTTCATGTTGACACTATCACAGGTTGCCCATAACCCGCACCGCTATACACGGACGATTTCTGCTGGCAGCGATGGGCCCCTGCTTATACGCCCGCTAATGACGGATGATGGAGATTTGCTGGCAATGTTTCTAGGGGGACTTTCGCCCGAAACCCGTCGCTTCTCTACCTTTTCCAGCTACGATAGGGCAATGGCGCTGGAATTATGCGACGCCATCGTCCGTTACGATAAACTGCGCTTTGTTATTGAGACGCCATCCGGGGAAATTGCCGGGATGCTTGAATTCAGTTTCGCCATTACCGAAAATGACCAGGCACGCTACACACGTTATGGTTTTTCGCTCGACCCGGAAACCGACTGTCGCTTCGGCCCAACGCTGGCGGACGAATACCAGAATCGAGGGATCGGTACGCTGGCGCTGCCCTTCATGAAAGATGTGGCAGGTGAGTTTGGGCGCAGCCGGATTATTTTGTGGGGTGGTGTGCTGGCGGACAATGTGCGGGCGATCCGCTACTATCAGAAGAACGGCTTCCAGCGCGTGGGCGGATTTCAGAACTCCGATGGCGTTGAAGCGGTGGATATGATGCTCGCCCTGTGACTGCCACTGCGGGGCTTCCCGCTGCCGGGGAGATGGGACGTGGGCGGACTATTTCCGGCTGACGAGGGCATTGCAGATCGAGTACCGCGAACATGCGGAGCGTATCGCCACGCTCAATCTGCCGGTTGATTAGGGCTTCTGCGACTCCAACTGTCCCATACGACTCAACAGCCAGGGCCACCCGGCGACGGCGAAAAACGTCACCAGGCTGTAACGCAGCGCCCTGAAGACCGCTTCCGGCTCCAGGCTGCTGAAGGCAACCTGTAAGCCAGCGTATACCGCGATTGTCAGCGCAATTCCCGCTATGTAACGGATTAAACGCCGCCTCAGGTTCCCTGTTGTGGAAAACAGGATGGCCCGTTCTTCCAGCATCACGCCGACCCCGCCGCCCAGGATAATCCCTGACATGGCTGCGCCCGCTTCATCCTCGAACAGGAACACCAGCGTCACCAGACTCAGCAGGAACACCGAGGCAAGCTGCGCCCGCCAGTGCAGGCGATGCCATAAGCCAACGAGTGGTTCAGCATAACGGAGCGTGAACCAGATCACGGCCAGCCCCAGCAGTGCCCCGGCGATGACATCCTGGGGGTAGTGCACGCCGCCGTACATGCGTCCCCACGCCATGAAAATGACGTACAGCCCCACGCCCCATGTCACCCAATGCCGTTTGAGCCAGTAAGCCATGAAACCCCACACCGTCACTGAACTGGCAACATGCCCGCTGGGTAGCCCGTAGCCCCCTTGTGGCACAATCTGGCGGATTTCCGCTGACACCTGGAACGGGCGTGGCGACTGGAGAGTGAGTTTGAACGCGACGACGGATACGGTGACAATTACCAGTACCAGCAGTAAGTAGCGCCCCAATCGCCGGTCCATACTCCAATACACCAGGGGCAGCAGTGCCAGATAAACCAGATTGCTCCCCAGGAGATGCAGCGCGAATGCCAGCCCATCGAAAAGACCGTTGCTGTGCGCCTGTAACCATAAAACTGTATCCAGTCCTAATCCGGTTTCCAGTTGTGTGAGCATAGGCAACTCCAATCCAGGAAAATGAGCGAGATTTATGGGTTGGTCTTTGGCGATTTCTTGGGTTTGGCCTCCGCCGTTGGTGGCGAACCTGCTGCCGCCTGTTCCTGCAAGCCTTTTTCCACCTTAGCGATACTTTCGCCTTTAAGCAGTTTGTCGGTGGTTTCCTGGTAGGTTTCACTCATATTCTCCACCCCCGCTGTCTGTCCCACCTGGTCGAAAAGCTGGCCGATCTCACGCGAGTCGCCGCCATCCAGCACGGACATCATTTCGTTGGCGGACAACGCCGATAAATCCCGTCCGGGGCGGGCAATCGCAACCCGTGTGATCAATCGGCTCAAATCCGTATTACCACACTGCGGGCAGCCTGGCGTGGCGGCGTCGAAATCGGCATACGTCTTGTAGAACAGCGAGAACTCGCTCCGGCACGCCTTACAACGGTAATCATACTCTGGCATAGTGATTCCTTATATGTGTTCTGGTGGAATACTTCCCGCGCAGTCCGCCGGGACTGATGAGCAATCACACCACCTTTCCTTTTTTATAGCACAACTCACCGCAAAAGTCCGCTGTACAAGTGAATGACATCACGCAACATGTGGTGGAAAAATCAATATCGAATGGCCTTAGATGGCACCATTTACACGCTGTGAAATCGGCCAATAATGAACGCTTAGATAGTAAGAAATGTCGGCCAATTTGGCTGCCAGGATCACGAAAGTAATGCGCGTGCTGCAACCCAAAACAAAACCCGCTGTACATCCCAATTTTCATCATCTGGTTCAGGATATTGTCTGGTTCGGGCTGGCGCTGCCGGCCACGACACGTTTTCTGTCGGTCTATGCCGTGCGGGTGGGCGCTGGGCCAGAGGAACTATCATGGCTGACATCGCTCCCGGCGATTCTGATTCTGCTGGCGGCGACAATGAGCCGGTGGTGGATGAAGCGGTATCCCTCTACGATTCAAGCGCTGTTCTGGCCTTCATTCGGTTTTCGCCTGACATTTCTGCTCCCAGCGTTGACGCCATTTTTTCCACCGGAGTGGCAGCCGGCCTGGTTGATTGTCTCTCTGGCCCTCCCGGCGCTGCCGCAGGGTATCGCCTCGGTGCTGTTTCTCGTGATGATGCGCGAAGCGGTGGATGACGGGGAAGTTACGCCGCTGTTGAGCCGCCGCTCCCTGGCGCTGAATATCACGGTGGGGTTAAGTGGGCTGATGCTGGGGTTGTGGCTGGATATGGTGCCTTTCCCCTTCAATTATCAGGCGATGTTTCTCCTGGCGTTTGCCCTGGCGCTGGTCAGTCTGTGGCATGTAATGCAAATTCGTGTTCAACCACTGGCAGCCCTGCCGCAGCTTACACAAGCGCCGGTTTCAGGCCGGAATCCCTGGCGCACCCCGGCGTTCTTGCAGGTCGGCTTCATCGCGGGGATAATGCATCTGGCGTTCTTTTCGGTTCTGCCGCTCACACCGCTCTATCTGGTAGATAATATGGGGGCGACAGAAGGCTTCATGGCGATCTTTGCCCTGTTTGAGTTGGGTGCCGGGGCGCTGGCTTCAACAATCACCAGCAGGATTATCGAACGGATTGGTGCACGAAACGTGATTGCCCTGGGGATGCTTGGCACGGCGGCGGGGGCGGCTGTTATCGCATTCGCACCGCACCTCTACTGGACTCTGCCGGCGGCGGCGTTCCTGGGCGGCTCCTGGACAGCGGCTGGAATCGGACTGTTCGCCTATTTTACGGAAAGCACGCCACAAGAAGACAAAACGCCTTTCACCACCGCATATCTGCAGGTTGTGTACCTGGCGGTATTCCTCGCGCCTATGGTAGGCATGTTATTGAGCAATACTGGCATCAACCTGGTTGCCATTATCCTGTTCGGCGCGGTGCTGCGGGGCATAGCCGCGCTGCTTATCCAACCGCGCATTTTCGCAGTGCATCGCTATTCTCACCGATTAGCTTCCTAGCGGGTTAGCTCGTTAGCCAGTCAGTAATTTATCCGGGCTGTCTGGCTTGCCCGCTCATGGGCTAATCCGCAACCTCTCCTCCATATTCCACGTAGTAGGTATCAGGGTATAATGTGGAAGGAAATCGGACTTGCCAGCCGGTTGAAGTCCGCTATCCTCAATTTGATGTGTATCAAGGTAATCACTGCTGTCATTGCTGTGGAAGGATGAGTCCGTGTACCGATTGGTGAGTTTTATCCTGGTGGCACTATTGCTTGCTGCCTGTGGCGGCGCTGCGACCCCTGAGGTGCTGCCGGAACCTATTGAACTGTTGACCGAAGCTGCTACGAATATTCGCGCCAGCAATACGCTGCGCCTGGCAGTCGAGCGAACCGGTGCGGATTACGAGATTGAGACGGATTTTGGTGGCGTGAACTTCAAACGCGCTGTGGCACAGTATATCGCTCCTGATATGCTGCAAGCGACGGTGCGTGTGCTGGCTGCCGGGTTGCCGATTGACGTAGATATCTTCTCCAAAGGGGACAACCAGTGGTTCCGGGGCATCTGGACGACCAATATCTGGGTGAATGCGCTGTTTGCCCCTGGCTTCAACCCTGAAGCCTTGATTTCGCAGGAAACAGGTTTCCAGGCGGCGTTGCAGTCATTGATTGACATTGGTACTCCGACGCTGACCGAACTTGAAGATGGCACACAGGTTTACCAGCTCAGCGGCACGGCCAGGGGCGAGGACATCACGGCGCTGATGGTGGGTTTGATTGAGGCATCGGGGAATGTGCTGGTGGATGTCTTTATTGACCGGGCGCTGCTGCTCCCGGTGCGTTTCGTGATCGTCCAACCGGAGACCGTCACCGATACTGAACCGGAGCCGACCACCTGGACAGTGGATGTCTATGACATCAATGCCGAACCCGAGCTGAACGCACCGCCGGAAGGGATTCAATGAGTTCATCATCTACATCATCGCGCACTGTCAACCCCTGGTGGGTGTTGGCACTCATCGCGCTGCCGGTCTTCATTGGCGCACTGGATTTAACGATTGTTTCGGCTTTTCTGCCGGAAATCATCATTGGGCTGGAACTCCCACTGCAAACCTCGCTGGATGACGCGGCCTGGGTCGTCAGTGGCTACCTGCTGGCTTATGCCGTCAGCATGACGTTTATGGGACGGGTGAGCGATCTCATCGGGCGGCGGGCGGTGTATGTGGCCTGTCTGCTCATTTTTATCGTCGGCTCGATTATGGTAGCGGTGGCACACCAGGGGCCAACCGACCTGCTCTATACCCTGCTGCGGCGCATGGGCGAACGACCTGACCGCGAGAGTGTCACTCTGATGGCGATCATCATCGGGCGGGTTGTGCAGGCATTGGGGGCGGGCGCGCTGGTGCCGGTCAGCCTGGCGCTGGTGGGCGACCTGTTCCCGGCGGAGCGCCGCGCTCAACCATTGGGCGTGATCGGCGCGGTGGATACCCTGGGCTGGGTACTGGGGCATCTCTACGGTGGCGTGCTGGTGAATTTCTTCGCGGTCAACAAAGCCGGGTTTGAGCAGTTTTTAAGCAGCATCGGCCTGAACTGGCCGCCCCCTGACTGGCGCACCTTGTTCTGGATTAACGTGCCACTGGCGCTGATTGCCCTTGCCCTCACCTTGTGGGCGCTGCGTGATGTGCCAATCCACCGCAGCAAAGGGCGCTTCGATTTCCTGGGCGCGGGGTTGATTGTCGGGGCGCTGGTGGCGTTGGTGCTGGGTCTGGGCGCAAATATCGAGGTTTCCGGCTCAACTGCCAGTTTTGAGGAGCTTTCCCGCCTGCCGAGTTATGCCGGGCCAGCCGTGTTGCTGGCGGTTGCCCTGTTTGCCGGGTTTATCCTGGTGGAAACACGGGTGAAAGACCCGCTGCTGGATTTACGGATGTTTCGCCACCGCAATTTGTCGGCAGGGGCGATTGTCAACCTGTTCGTCGGCTTCGCGCTGATGATCGGCCTCGTGAGCGTGCCGATTCTCATCAATATCCGCGCCGAGGATGCCTCCCATCTGACGGATGCGGCACTGCAAGTTGGCATCCTGCTCTCGGCGCTGACCGTGCCGATGGCGCTGGCGGCAGTCCCCGGCGGTTGGGTGAGTGATCGCTACGGCTACCGGGTGGCGACTGTGACCGGGCTGGGCATCGCCCTGGTCGGGTTCGTACTGGTCTGGCAGACCTGGACGGTTGACCTGGGCGCGGGGATTGTCGCGCTGGAAATGGTGGTGATCGGTATCGGCCTGGGGCTGACATTCTCGCCCATCAGTGCGGCGGTCATCAACGCGGCGGACGAAGACCACCGGGGGATTGCCTCGGCGCTGGTGATTATCCTGCGGCTCATCGGCATGACGATTGCCGTTTCGGCGCTGACGACGCTCGCCTTACAGCGTGTCTCCATCATGGCCGCTGCCGAACTGGGCCCAACGGTGGCCGACCCGCATGAATTCGTGGATATCTACGCTCGCATCACGGTGAGTGTGCTGGCGGAACTGGGGCTGGTGGGTGCGATTGTGTGCGGCCTCGGCCTGATTCCGGCAGTCAGCGGCCTGCGCCGGTTGGTGAGTCGCGGCGGGGAGACGGAGGTGGCGGAACAGGTATCGGCCACAACCCCCGCCGATTGAAGCGAGATGCAGCGCGTTTCTAGTGTAGGCGGCCTTGCACTGGGCGGCAGGAATGCCGTCCCTGCGATTTGCCGTTTATAATCGTGTTCAATGAAGCAATTGACCATGTAAATAACACATTATGGGGCGGTAGTGCAACCGATTTACGCCGTCCCACAGACACCCCCAAACTACCCCGGAAATGAAATAATCTCTATAATGTTTCCTGTTTTCACCTGTTTTTCAGGATGATACTTGCGCCTGCCTGGAAGGATATTCGCCCCGCATTACGCTTGACCCACCCGATTCACCTAAGCCACTAGCCGGAATTTATCCAACAGACGAAGGCGGTTGGGATGGCCCAGG
>CALJKV010000125.1 GCA_937974245.1 uncultured Chloroflexota bacterium
TGATAGCGGCTTCGAGAGCGGTCTGACCTTTTTCGTCTTTGTGAAGATGTTGGTGGTTGAACATGATGGTCTATAGCTCCTTATAGATGGATGACTAACTATACAATTTGTGTCATTCATTCGTTGTCGTTGAATTGATGCTGAATGACGTTGCGATTAATTAGATGTTACAGCGCAAGGTCTGAATCAATAGTTAAGATTTCCCATTTGGGATTAATTTCACAAAACTTTTATAATTCATTCGTTAAGCGCAGGGCTGTTTGAGGGGAAAAAGAGGTAATTTTGCTGGATTAAGAATTGCTTCAGTTTGAAAACTCAAACCAGGTTTGATTAATTATTGAAGGCTGGTACATTGTGTCAGTTATGCACCCATTGCCCGACTTTCGCCACCAGGGTGACAAATACGCGGCGATCCTGCACCGCTTTAACCTTTAAAACGTTTATTATTGCGAGGAAATCAATGGTCAATTGAGGTTTGCTCATGCGATCGACACCACATCTTACGACTCCCTTGATTCTAATAGGCAAATAGATAAGTCGCTGTCATCCGACATCGACCTGCTTCAAACTGCCAAATTCCAGGGGAACTGTGTAAGCCCTAATTCCTATAAGCCCCGGGTTTCTTACCCGCTATCCCACACCCCTTCGCCTATCACTCCCCTGGTTCGGTGTGGATAGTGACGCGCTCGAGCTGGGGCAGGTCGGCACGCAACCGCAGTTCAGCGTCTTCCGCCAGGCTATGCGCCGCCTCCACGGTGATTTCCGCCGGGAGGGTGACGTGCATTGTCAGGGCGTAACCGGTATCCACCGGATACACGTCCAGGTTGTGCCAACCGGCGCGGGGAAACTGTGTTCTGAGCAGCGTCCGTGCCTGTCTCCGCAGCGCCTCCGCCTGGTCACTGGCGGCCTGCAGGGGCGCGGGCGGCAGCGCCGGTTCGATGTGCGTTACGACTTCGGTGATTTCCGGGATGTGTACCCGGATTTGCGCTTCCAGGCGGCTGACCTGCTCATGAGCCGCGACCAGGGTCTGCCCTGGTGGGACTTCGACATGCATTTCCAGCCGTTTACCAGCAGCGCCATCGCACACACGAACCTCATGCACAGCCAGCCCCAGGCCGTCGGCACAGGCGCGGGTGCGGAGCATATAGTCCGGTTCGGCAGCAGCGGCGGGGACGAAATGCACTTCCACTTCTTCCACACCCGGCACGGCCTGTTCCAGCCGGTCACGGATGGCGCTGGCGATAGCGGCGGTGTGGTCGGCGGTGACTTCCGGCGCGACCTCGACATCAATATCAATGTAGGTGGCGTCGGCGGGGCCGCGGCTGCGGGCGCGGATGACATGCCCGGAGGGGACAGCCTCAGCCGCCCACTCGGCCAGGACTTCTGATGGAATGGGGGCGGTATCCACCAGCACACTGCCGGTCTGTCGCAGCACCCCCCAGGCAGCCCGCAGGATCAGGCCAACAATCACCAGCGCCGCGACGGTATCGGCCCAATACCAGCCAAACAGGGTGATGAGCGTCATGCTCACCAGGACGGCCAGCGTGACGCTGATGTCCGCGCGGGTATGGGCGGCATCGGCCAGCAGCAGTTCGGAGTGCAACCGGCGTCCGGCGCGGGATTCATAGGTGTTGACGAAGATGTTCACGGCCAGTGTAGCGAGCATCACGACAAAAGCCAGCGGCGTGATGACCGGCGGTTCGCCCCCGTTCAGGCGTTCCAGGGCGCCGCTGGTGATCTCCCAGGCCGTCACCAGCAGAAACGCGCCGATCCCCAGCGCGGCCAGCGTCTCAAAGCGGCGATGGCCGTAAGGATGGTCATCATCGGGCGGGCGGTTGGCGAGCCGGTTGGCGACCAGCGCGACCACGTTGGACGAGCCGTCAATCAGGGAATGGAAGCCGTCGGCGGTGATTGCCAGCGCCCCGCTCCACAGCCCGATGGCGATTTTACTGAAGGCCACGCCGAGATTCAGAATGAGCGTGAGCAGCAGCACGCGGCGCACTTCCTGGCGGGTCGTTTCATTGGGGATTTTCGTCATGATGAGAGTCCGTCTCCAACTGTTTGCTCTTTTTATCGTAGGGGTATTCGCTGCTCTTTGACAATATGGAACAGCTTTCTTAGGTCAGGCTCAGTCCCCGGCGGGATGGTCGGAAATGAAAATTAGGCGGGCAAAAAATCGAAACAAACCGTTGTCTATTGCGCGTATCAGGGGGACGATCCTCGCGGAAGTCGAGCGGAGCCGGATATATTGCGGGGCTGCTGGCGTCTGTGTTACTGTTGTAAGTGTCGCAAGAGATTCGTAACCGTGAGGAAGTCATGAGCCGACTACGCCGCCTGGTGTTGATAACCGCTGTTGGGCTGCTGGCTGTCGTGGCCGGGGGCGCGGTTATCGCGCAGACTGGCACGCCGGGGAATACCCCGCCGCAGCGTGAAATTTATACGGCGCTGGGGATCGCCGACGCTGCCTTCGAGCCGGAGATGTGGCTTGCCCGCGCCACCGAGCAGGAAGACCGGACAACCGCTGAGTGGCGTTCGGAGTCCCTCTCCGGGCTGGCCTTTTTAGAATACCTGCATTTTGACCCAGGCATCGCCCCGGAAGAAACCGATGTCTTTTTCTCGCACGACTGGTTTAATGTCGTGTTTTCCTCGTATGCCTCCTGGGAAAAACGTGCCTCCTGTAACTTTGAGAACCATGTCACCCTGCGGGAGTTCGCCGTTGTCTCCGGCAATACCGCTTATACACTGCGCTACTGGACACAGTACATCAATGAGACGCGGGTGCTGGCGCTCTTCCTGACGTTCCCGCAAACCGAGACCGCCCTGCTGGATACCTATGCCGAACGGCTGTTCCCGGCGGCTTTTCGTTGTGAGGCGGACTCATGATCTACACCTATGAGTTTGATGGCGCGGTTTACACCGTCCAGCTCGAACGCAAGGCAGACGGCTCGTATCAGGCGGTCATCGGGGAACGCACCTATACATTCCAGGCCGAGGCGGTCAATAACGGCGGTTGGCTGCTGACGCTGGGGGCGCGGCGCGAACTGGTCTACAGCGCGGCGCAGGGGGAACAGCGTTTTATCAATGCCGATGGGCGTGACTTCACGCTGACGATCCCGGATACACGCGGGCGGGCGCGGCGGCAGTCCGGCGGCGGCGGCGATCTGATGGCGCAGATGCCCGGCCAGGTGGTCAATGTCCTGGTCGCGGTGGGTGACAGCGTCACACGCGGGCAAACGCTGGTCATCCTGGAGGCGATGAAGATGGAAATCCGGGTGGCCGCGCCGGGGGATGGCACGGTCAAGCGGCTGCTGGTGGCACAGGGGGACGTTGTGGAACGCGGCCAGCTTCTGCTGGAAGTGGCGGGGTGAGTGATGTGATTTGACAAGGTTCATCGTTCATCCATATATTGAAGTAAATTGTTGGGTGTATAGAACGAGATTAGCCGGGGTGAAATCTATGGCACTTGCACAGCCAGATACTTTGTTTTCGGAAATCATTGATTTTCTGGCATCCACGCCAACGCCGGAGGACATTATCGCGTTCAAGCCGTCTGGAAGACTGGAACAACGTGTGAGCGACCTGCTGGAGCGAAACCGCCAGGACACTCTGACGGCTGAAGGCCGGGCGGAGCTGGATGAATTTCTACGCATGAATCATTTCATGAATATGCTCAAAATCCGCGCGCGTGAAAAGTTGTCCCAGGCATGAGTTATATCAGCAGCGAATTACGTCACCAGGTACTGGCACGGGCTAATAACTGCTGCGAGTATTGTTGTCTGAGTCAGGAAGATAACACTTTTTCGTTTCAGGTGGATCACATTATTGCCGAAAAACACGGTGGCACCACAGAACTGAATAACTTATCGTGGAGCTGCCCAGGCTGTAATGTATTTAAGGGGAGCGACATCGGCTCAATTGACCCGGAAACAGGCCGTCTAACCCCCCTTTTTAATCCACGACAGCAAAAATGGGCAGAGCACTTTCGTTTGGAGGGCGCCAGCATTGAACCGCTTACGCCGGAAGGCCGTGTAACGGTGCGTCTGCTGAAGTTCAATCGGATCGAACAGATAGACGAGCGCCGCGCATTAATCGCACTAGGACGCTATCCCTGCATAGCACCCTGAAAACGATTGGCCGAATGATGCGATTTGACAAGGTTCGACAAGCGTTTTGGCGCAGTTGTCGCTATAATATGTCCCAATAATATTCATCCTTTTACGAGTGAAACAAGAGCTTAGAAGGGGGTTCATTATGGATCGTTCAGTACGTTGGCTCCTGGCAGCCGTGCTGCTTACCGCGGCGGTGCTCCTGGCCGCTAACCTGTTAGTGGCCGAAGAGACGCCGGTTAGCTGGGGACTGGTGCTGGTGCTGGCCGTTATCGGGGTGGTGCTGGGAGTGTGGGCGTGGCGGGATGAACGGGCGGAGGCTGACCAGTCCGCCGCTGCTGCCACAAAATTAACGGAGGCGGAGGCGCTCAAGGCCAAAGCGGAAGCGAAAGCTACAACCGGAGACGAAGCGGCAGCCAAAGCGAAGGCAGAAGCTGAAGCGAAAGCCAAACAGGAAGCGGCAGCCAAAGCGAAGGCAGAAGCTGAAGCCAAGGCCAAACAGGAAGCGGCAGCCAAAGCGAAGGCAGAGGCTGAAGCCAAAGCGAAGGCAGAGGCAGCCGCTAAAAAGACACAGGAAGCAGAGACTAAGCCCAAGGCAAAACCCGCCGCCGCCAGCAAGCCCGACAACCTGACGGTGGTGGAAGGCATCGGCCCGAAGATGTCCGCCGCGCTCATCACCGCCGGGATTGACACCTACGCCAAGCTGGCCGCCGCCTCGGAAGACACGCTGCGGGAAGCAGTCGAGGCCGCCGGGATGCGTCTGGCGCCGAGTATCCCCACCTGGGCGGAACAGGCCGGGTACGCCGCGAAGGGCGACTGGGACGGCCTGAAGGCGCTGCAAGGCACGCTCAAGGGTGGCCGGCGGGAATAAGATATACGCGTTATTTTCGACAATCTATTGGTCTGGTTATATCGAACGCAATCACCTGACTCCATCCGGGAAGTCGGGGTTTGTGTGTGTGTCGCCGGCGACACACGCAGGGAAAATGATGGGGTGATTATTTGACGAAGCAGAAGTTGTTAAACTCGTGGAAGAAATCAGGATATGCAGAAGATTTCCAGGTATACCCGCCGCATCATATTGGTACTGCTCGTGAGCAGCCTGCTGATGGTTGTTCTCCTGCTTATATTTACACAACGGCCTGCCGGGCCGGGTGGCAGGCTGCTGGTCACATTAGATGAAGGAATACCCCACGCGCTTTACTGGCTGGAGATCGCCAGTGGTGAATTGCAACCGCTGCATGTGGATCGGGCTTATCAATTTGAACTATCGCCTGATGGAAAGCAGGTGGCGTACAGCGGTTCAGATGGCACCAATTCGCATATTTACGTGGCAGGCCTGGATTTGCTCAATCCTCAGGCCGTATCCAGCGGCCCGCGTGACAGTGACCCACACTGGTCGCCGGATGGGACACAGATCGTCTTCACCCGCTCCGTTCCCTACCGTTCCGCACTCTTCTTATACGATCTGGAATCCGGCGAAGAACGCCAGCTCACGGAGTTTGAGAACGCGCTGGAAGCCGACTGGTCGCCGGATGGGGCGCGGATTATCTTCACCACCTCACGGGATGGCTTCCAGGAATTGTATACGATGTCGCCGGATGGCCGCGGTTGGCGGCGCATGACGGAAAACGACTTGCAGAATGACTTGCAGGCGAGCTATTCACCGGATGGCAAACACATCGCGTACATGACCAATTATTCGGTTGGGGATGGCACCGGCGAAATCTGGCTGATGGATGCGGACGGGAGCCAGCAACGCCGGTTAACCCACAACGACGCCGATGACGGCAGCCCGATCTGGTCGCCGGATAACACGAAAATCGCGTTCACGGTCAGTTATGTGTCTAGCAATCCCGCCGCCGACATTTTTATCTACGACGTGGCGGCTGGTGCGGCGCGGCAGATCACCCACCAACCGGGGTTAGACTACAGCCCGGCCTGGTCGCCGGACAGCCAGTGGATTGCGTATGTCTCTAAGAGGGACACAACCGGCGGACTCTACCTGATGCGGCCTGACGGTTCTGACGATCATCTGCTATTGGCCCACGATCCGTACCGTATCCGATCGTTCATCTGGATACCATCGTGAGGCAGTGAGCGAGAAGCCGCCCTGAACGTCGCCTCTTTGCTACCGCCCCGAAAACCGTTATCATCACCGGGATGATTGCCAACAACAGAGAGCAGGGTTAATCCAATGTGCGGGATTTGCGGGATGCTGGATAACCGGAGGGAAGGCCGCGCTGACCCGGCGCTGGTCAGGAGCATGGCCGACCGGATTCGCCACCGGGGGCCGGACGGCGATGGCTTCTACGATGCGCCGGATGTATCCATGGGGATGCGCCGCCTGAGCATCATTGATGTGCAGGGCAGCGACCAACCGCTTTATAACGAAGACAAGACGATTGCGCTGGTCTTTAACGGCGAAATCTACAACTACCGCGAACTGCGTGAGTCGCTGCGGCGGCGTGGGCATATCCCCCGTACCGATGGCGACGGCGAAACCATTATCCACCTCTATGAAGAATACGGCCTGAATCTCTTCGCCCAACTGCGGGGCATGTATGCCTTCGCCCTGTGGGACGCGAACGCCGGGCGGCTGTTGGTGGCGGTGGATCATATCGGCATGAAGCCGCTCTACCTGCACGAAAGTGACGGCAAACTGCTGTTCGCCAGCGAAGTCAAGGCGCTGCTGGCCGACCCGCGTGTCACAAGCGAACTCAACCTGGATGTGCTGGATACTTATCTGAGCTTCGGCTACATGATCGGCGAAGAAACGCTGTTCCGGGGTGTCCGGCGGCTGATGCCCGGCCATGCTTACGTGAGCGAACCGGGGCGCGACCCGTATGTGTACGCCTTCTGGCAGTTCCCTCGACCCCAGCCTGGCGAACAGAAAAGCGACTCGCTGGTGATCCAGGAGGCGCGGGAACTGATGGCCGACTCGGTACGGATTCACTTGCGGAGCGATGTCCCGCTGGGACTGTTCCTGAGCGGCGGGATCGACTCGGCGGCGGTGCTGGCGTTGATGGCGCAGGAAGCCGGCGGGCGTATCCTGACCTATACCGTCGGCTACGACATGAAGACGCCGGATAACGAACTGCTGCACGCCCGGCGCATCGCGGAACACTTCAATACCGACCATTACGAGCGGGTTATCACCGCTGACGACTGGTGGACGGGATTCCAGAAATATATCTACCATCATGACGAGCCGTGTGCGAACCCGTCGGCGATTTCGCTCCTGCTGCTGGCGGAGGACACCGCCCGGCATGTCAAAGTCGTGCTGACCGGCCTGGGCGGGGATGAATTGTTCGGTGGCTACCCCAACCACCATGCTATCCCGCAGATGCTCCAGAATCGCGCTGCCTGGGGGCGCTGGCTGACCCCGTTCAATGGCGCGTTCGCCGCACTGGAAGGGGCGTACCCGGCTATGAAACGCTACCGGGTGATCGGGGCGCTGCCGACGTACCTGCCGCGCCTGCGCCATGCCACGCTGGATCGGGACGAGGCGATTCTAAGGATGCAGTCGTTCGACGGCATGGTGTTCAGCGATTCGCTGCGAGGGAAGCTCTACGGGCCGGAACTCGTGCAAGCCTGGGAGGCGAATCACCACAAGGAACAGGTCTACAGTGGGATTATCGAGAGAAGTTGGCGCGACGACCCGTACAACACGGCGCAGGCGCTGGTCATCAATACCTGGCTGACGGGCAACGCCCTGCTGCACACCGATAAGGTAACGATGGCCTCCTCGCTGGAAGCGCGAGTGCCGTTCTTCGACCCGGTGCTGCTGAAGTTCGCCGCCAATGTGCCGCCCAAACTACGGATGCAGAGCAATAAGGTTGTGCTGCGAGAAGCCCTGCGGCCTTACCTGCCGCCTTTCGCGCTGGAACGCCCCAAACAGCCGTTCAGCACGCCGATTTTGCAGTGGTTCGACCACGACCTCAGCCCGCATATCCGCGAGACACTCTTCAACCCCAACAGTTTTATCCGTGACCTGTTCAACCGGGATGCGCTCGATACCCTGCTGCATGACCACTTCTGGGGGCGCACCAGCCAGGTTGAAGTGGTTTTCCGCCTGCTGACGCTGGAACTGTGGGGGCAGCGATTTGTCAAAGCTGTGGTTTAACCGTGATTGCTGGCCGTTTATTTGAATAAGTCACTCATGTTTTTTCCGATGCGGCAAAGCTGGGAGCAAAACGCTGTTGCCTAACTGAACTTCTACGCGATTTCGAATATAGTCATCCGGGTGGGAACGGGCAATGCGAATAGCCTCATCCACAAGCGGCTGTAAGGCTTCGGGATAAACCTCTTTGTTCTGAAGTTCCAACTTTGGGATTAAGCTGCGTTGCACATCCAGATCTGTATTAACCACAAATTCCTGCAAGAACAGTTGCTTCTGTTCAAGCCAGAAAGCGATTTCGTCGTCACTAGCGGGTATGGTGGTCATTGATTTATGGCGTTTTTTTTCACGATTGTAAGAAATATCGGGTGTTGCCCAGTAAAGAGCATTTGCCGCGCCAGATTTTTCGTAGTTTGTGCCCCGCTGAAAATAATCCAAAAGAGCACGACCGACACGTGAAAGACCATCAGACTTTTCACAAGGCCTTATAAATTCACGATTGAGACTTGGGTTAACCTCATAAATGGCAGCACGAATTAAAGCATGAAACAAGACTTCGGGAATAGGCGCTTGAATAAGCGATATGACCTCAACTGCAAACCATTTCCTATGCTCGTCTTGTAAGGCATCTGCAAGCCAAGTCTCGTCCTGTTGTGACCATTCTGCCACAGCCTGTTGGAGAAGCGGAGTGAGGGTATTCATTGCCTCTTTATGCCCGGGTTTTAGATATGTGTTTAAGAACCGCGAGCAATAGTCATCCCAGTTCGTCATATAATCCTCCCAGTAAAGATTCTGTGAATTCAATTGAAATGCTTGTCTCAACTTGCGCATACTTGTCGCAACGGATGTGGTGTCACAGGATGCTTTTCCCGAAATGCTGGTTTGCTTGGCGATTAAGATATAGTATAAGTAGATAATGGCACTAAGGACAAATCACCGAGGGAAAAGGGGTATCATCATGCGAAGGTTGATTCTCATTGTTGTTGTGGCGCTGCTGTTTAGCGCCGTCGTACCCGCATTGGCGCAGAATTCGGACGTTCGGCAGCGGGTGAATGATCTGATTGACGAAGGTAACGCACTATCCGATGCCGGCGACTACGAAGGCGCAATTGCCGTCTACAACCAGGCGCTGGAACTCAATCCCCGTGACCCGCGTCTGTATAACAACCGGGGCATCGCTTATGCCGACATGGATAATTACGAACGGGCGATTACGGATTATACCCAGGCTATTGAACTCAATCATGATCCGCTGGCCTGGCCGTACAATAATCGCGGCCTGGCGTACTATGATTCAGAGGACTACGAACGCGCGCTGGCGGACTTCAACCGGGCGATTGAAGATGACGCCGCCTATGCCACCGCCTATAACAACCGGGGGCGGGCGTATGATGCGTTGGGAGAGTACGAACGGGCGATCACTGACTACACCCGGTCGATTGAACTGGACTACAGCAGCCTGCACCAGCCGTACAATAATCGCGGCCTGGCGTACTACCACATGGGTGATACCAAGCAGGCGATTGCCGACTATACAACCGCGCTGGAAATCAATCCTGATTATTCACTGGCCTATAACAACCGGGGGGTGGCGTATGCCAACCTGGGGGAATACCCGCGTGCCATCCTGGACTATAACCGGGCGGTGGAACTCGACCCAAGCTATGCCGTCGCCTTCTACAACCGAGGCAACGCTTACCGCGCCACGGGGGATACCAAGCAGGCGATTGCCGATTACACCAGCGCGATTGCATTCGACGCGGAATATACCAGCGCCTATAACAACCGGGGTGTGGCCTACGCCGATATAGACGAGCATGAACGTGCCGTCCTGGACTATAACCGGGTGCTGGAACTGACACCGGATGATGCACTGGCCTATAACAACCGGGGCAGCTCGCTGCGCAACCTGGGGCGTTACGAAGAAGCGCTCCCGGATTTTGACGCGGCAATCCGGCTCGACCCGAACTATGTGCTGGCCTACCACAACCGGGGGCGCACCTACTACGCGCTGGGCCAGTACGAGCAGGCCATCACCGACTATACCCGCGTGCTAGAACTTGACCCGAATTACGAGTTCGCCTACTACAATCGGGGGCTGGCGTATTCCGACATGGGCGATTACAACCGGGCCATCACGGACTATGACCGGGCCATTGAAATTGCGCCGGAGAATGCCTCATCGTTTAACAACCGGGGCTGGGCGTACTACCGGCTGAACGACTATGAATCGGCGCTGGCGAATTACGACCAGGCGATTGCGATTGACCCGACGTATGCCCGCGCCTATAACAACCGGGGGCTGGTCCACGAACGTCTGAACAATGAGGAACAGGCGCTGGCGGATTATACCCAGGCGATTACCCTGGGCTACGACCCGCTGACCACGCCCTACAATAACCGGGGGATTCTGCGCTATAACCGGGGCGAGTATGAGGAGGCGATTGCCGACTACACCGCCGCGATTGCGATTGACTCCCAGTATGCGGCGGCCTATGCGAACCGGGGGCTGGCCTATACGAAGCTGGATAAGTATGAGGAGGCGATTGCCGACTACAACCAGGCCATCGCAATCGAGCCATCGGCGCTGCGGCTGAACAACCGGGGTAATGCTTACTACGACATGGGCGAGTATGAACTGGCGATTGCCGATTACAGCGCGGCGATTGAACTGAGGCCAATCGCTACCTACTACAACAACCTGGGCATCAGCTACGCGGCGCTGGATGATTACGAACAGGCGGCGGCGAATTATACCCAGGCGATTCTGCTCGACCCGAACTACGTACACGCCTATAACAACCGGGGTATCGCCTACCGCAACCTGCGGCGCTACGAGGAGGCGGTCACTGATTACCGCATCGCCATCCAGATAGACCCGGAATATCCCAACGCATACTGGGGGCTGGGCAACGTGTACTATGACACCAACCGCCCGGATGACGCACTGGAGAACTACCGGCGCTACCTGGAACTGGCGGGGAGTAGTGCCAGCCAGTTTGTGCGCGACCGGGTGACGGAACTGGAAGCCCGGACGCCGACACCCGCACCCGGCGGGGCATAGGGGGTTACCTCACCCTAAATCCCTCTCCACAAATGGAGAGGGACTTGAAGACCTCCGCTCGATGCGTGCGGAGAGGATGCCGGGGGATGGGATAAATTCTGCCGGTTAAAGTATACGGATAAGCCCCCTCGAAGGGGGCTGTTCACGTCGTGCCGGGCAATAAATTGCCCGACAAGGGGTTCCAAACCGGGCGTGGTATACCACGCCCCTACGAGGGGTCTGGAATGCAGCACCAAAATAGCCCCTTTAGCGGGCTTGGCTTTGTGTTAGCCGGACGTTTTAACGTCTGGCGCTGTTGCAGATCAGATTCGAGCGAGGAAAGCTCATGCCCTTCTGGCGATGTTTTTATCATGTGATATGGGCAACCAAGCGGCGTGCCCCGCTGATTACCCCCCAGAATGAACCCACCCTGTTTGAGGTGGTTGCTCGAAAATCAGCCGAATTAGAATGCCCCATTCTGGGTATGAATGCTGTCTCTGACCACATCCATGTTGCAGTGACGATTGCGCCGAAAGTGTCGGTTGCTCACTGGGTCAAGACGATGAAAGGCGCTACAGCCTTTGCGACTAATACGACGTTTCCAGATGCCCCGGAGCGTTTTTATTGGCAGACGGGCTATGGCGTGTTGACGTTTGGCGCACGCAATCTGGATACTGTGCTGGCATACATTGCCCACCAGAAAGAACACCACGCTCAGGGAACAATACAACCCTATCTGGAACAAATGGATGAATAAGCGTCTGCCGAGCAATAAATTGCCCGGCAAGGTGAACCAAACCCGCTGAAGGGGTTGATGTCCTCAGCGGCGGGGGTTAGCCCCTTTAGCGGGCTTGGCTGTGTTTAGCCTGGGGATTTATCCCCTGGCGGCTAAATAGCGATGTTATACAGGGACGACGCCACGCCGGTATCGAAGTTGATGAAGGCCAGGCGGACGGTGGCGGTCAGTTGATAGCTGTCGAAGTACGGCAGGTAGTCCACATTGACGGCGATGCGGCGGCGGTAGCCCACGAACCAGCCGGGACGGTAGACGCAGATGGCCTGCCCCCGGTCATTCGTGCCGCTCCCGATCTTGCCATCGGCCTCGGTCAGCGGCATTTCGGCGCTCACCAGAGCCGGCACACCATCCACAAAGCCGATCTGCCCGGTCTGCGCCGTTGCCAGCGGCCCGGCTTTATCCATCGTCAGGAACTCACTCATCGCCAGGAATTTCGCATATGTCCCGCCATCCATCAGCCAGGCGAGATCGGCGGGTTTGGCGGCGTACTTCGCGGCCATCTTGAAGCGTGTACTCCGCAGTTTTGTGAGGTCGGGGGCGACGTTCCCGGCGTCTACTTTGTTGGCGGTGTTCGTCACCAGCGGCAGTTTGCGCAGGCCGTCAAAGGCGAGGTAGCGGGCAGTAGCGGCGGGGGCGGCGGCGTCACTATTGATGTTGCCCGTCGCGGCGGTGGTCGTGTCGCCGTTGAGCAGCACATGGTCAATGCTATCGGCAATCGCCCGCATCGCCTGTTCCCGGTAGATGTTCAGGACGGGGATGACGGCATCTTCCACCAGTTCGGCACTGAAACCGACCCGCAGCGCCAGCTTTTTGGCGGCGAGCTGCACCTTGCCCGTGCCGACTTTACTATCGGGGATGGGGTTGCCGCTGCCGAGCGCGAGGTGCGCTTCATCGCTCGTTTCCGGCACGTAGTAGACGGTCGGGTCTGTGCCTTCGATGGGCAGCTCAAACGGGTTGCTGGGCATCTCCACCGCCCGGAAGAGTGGCAGCACCACATTCTCCAGCCGGGCCTTCTGCCAGATTTGGGCGCTCCACAGGTCGGGCACCCACTCATCACCGAAGCCGGTCTGGGTGCTGTAGCTCAGTTCGTCGGCTTTGATGGCGGACATCCCGGCGCGGTGGACTTTGTGCGCCAGCGCGTTGGCGTACTGCTCGCTGACGCCCTGGAAGCTCTTGCCCGCGCGCAGCATGACATAGCCATAAAGCATGTCGAGAGCGTCGAGTGTGTCGTACTGGCTGGCGACAGTGAGGCGCGACTTGAAGGCGTCCTCGCGGCTGGCAACCGGCAGGCGTTTGCGTGGCGCGGCGGGTTCATGTTCGGAGGTAAAGGTCTGTTCGTCGTGCATGGTGGGGATTTCTCCTGGTGATAGTGTCTGTGGGTGGTACGTGCGTGTAGGGGCGTTAATGCTGACCTCACCCCTACTCGCTGCGCTCGTTTTCCCCTCTCCATCCGATGGTTTACTGCACGACACAAGAAATTTGGGGGTGGACAAAAGCGTTCAATAGGCAT
>CALJKV010000126.1 GCA_937974245.1 uncultured Chloroflexota bacterium
TTGTGGTTGAGGTACGCCGCCAGCGCCTTTTTGTTGGCCGTGATGAAGTTCAGGAACGCCTCATCGCCTTCCATCTCGACCAGCGTGCCATCGCCCGCCAGCAGCGTGAGCGTCGTCGCCGGTTTCAGCCGGATGGTCGTTTTCTTGACCTGCCGCTCCGGGTCGGTGGGGTCACTTTCGACATCCACGCGGGCGATCTGCTCCACATGCTGCGTCTTGCCGCGGATGGCGACTGTGCCGTACTCGTCCGTATCAATCACCGCGCCATCGGCCACGCCCGCCGCCAGTACCAGCGCCAGGTGACCGGGACGCGGCGCGACCACCGGTTCAATCGGTTGGGGTACGGGCGGGATTTCCAGCAGTGCCTGGAAGCCGTGCGACCTCCATGCCCCCTGCTCTTCGATAAGTTTCAGCCCCTGCGTCTCATCAATCACGTCGGGCGCGAACACGAAACGGTTGAGGGTCTTCGGCGCGGGCAGCTTGTAGACCGGTTCAGGCTGCACTTCCAACGGCTGCGGTGCGGCTTTCTGCGCCAGGATGTGCGCGTACAGCGTCTCCGGGTCGGACTGCAACCCCTTGACCGCCGCGACGACGATCTGGTCATACTCCCCCAGGTGCTTGCCTGGCAGCGCCCACACATCCACCCGGCTGCTATATTTGCATAAGAAGGCCGCCGCTTCTTCCGTGAGATGCTGCCGGTAAATCGCCCACAGCACCAGACCGCCGTCCTGAATCCATTTCCAGGCGTGGCGCAGGTAGCGGAACTCAACGCGCTTGCTGCCGGAGGCCGCCGCATCGTGGTCATACGGTGGATTGAACCAGCCCAGCGCGAAGGCATTGCTGCTGGCGACGAGGCGCTCGACATCGCAGCGGACGGCCTGTTTGGGGCCGAAGCGGGTCAGGCATTGCGCGGCGCGGTCGCCATCGAGTTCGTTGGCGTAGGGCGTCATATTCCAGGCCTGCGCGGCGGCTTCCAGGAACGCGCCTTCCCCGGCGAAGGGATCGAGCAGGCGGTGGGCAGGTGTTGCTGGTGTGACGAGCGAAAGAAGCGCCGGGTAGTGGCGCTCCTCAATGGGCAGGTAGCCCATGATGACTTTCGATTCGGTGCGTGCCATTGGTTGTCCTTTCTGGAATCAAAAAGCCCCTTCAACAGGGGCTTTCTGGCATCTCGAGTAGTAATTGGAATCAGGGTAACCCCAAAATCGTGGTGATTCGCTGTTCTACGAAACTGATCGCCTCATCTAATAACCGTCGATCGCGTTCATTTCCCCTCCAACCATCACGTTGCCAACGCATCTGAGTTGGAATAAACCAGATTAGCTCCACAAATCGCCGATTAATCTCGTCAGATTCAGATAAGTCAGGAACCTGTATAGCAATGAGTAGGGCTTTGAGCTTGGCAAATTCCTCTTCGTTGAACTTGCCGGCACGTAGGTCAAAGAAGAAATAACCCGGCTCTTGGGTCCATATTTCTTCCAACTTGGGTATTGATGCAGGTATATCCATACGATTGCCTCGATAATTGGCTTTCGATCTATTGTAAGGTGATATTGCCCTCCGCCAACCCTCCCGTAATCAACCGTGTCCAGGCGTCGGCGTCGAACGTGAGCGTCCACAGCTTCACATCGCCGCCGGTCCGTGTCGGGCGCAGCAGCATGGCCGCCTGTCCTGCCTGCCAGAGATATCCCGTCCATTCCGGGAACACCGGCACTTTGACCAACTTCGTTACGTGCTGGCGGAGCTGCGCCATCGCTTGTTCGTCGGACACATGAAAGATGAACGTGGTGGACTGGCCGCCGTAGTTGGGCTGCGTGACGAGTTCGTGGCACAGGATCAGCGAGGTGAACTTCGCCTCGGGGATGTTCTGCAGATACGCGGTGTACATCCCGGTGTTGCCCTCGCCCGCCGTGAGTTCGATCCCCGGCGCATCCCAGGGGACGCAGGTCACGATGTCACCCTTCGCCAGCTTGGCCCGGATCGCCTCGACTGCCATGCGCGGCCCGCCCATGTTGAGGTACACGCAGATGCCGTCGTGCGTCGCCCAGCCGTAACACCACACATTCCCGGTGATGCTGCCCGTCAGTTCGCCGCAGGCCGCCTGTGGGATGTGCGCCAGCCCACGTTTGCCATTGGGTGTCGGGGAGGACTGTAAGACGGGCAGCGTCCCGGCTTTCGTCTGCCGCACGGCGTCGATCACGGCGTCGGTTTCGGACACATCCAACACGGGTTTGATGATGCGGATGCTCGGCATCTCTTCCGGCTCATCCGGGGGCAGTGTTTCGACCGCTTCGGGCTGATGTCCGTTTGCGACCAGCGCCTGCTTGATCGCACTGTCCGATGCCAGTTCGACCCCCGGCGGGGCGACTCTGCCGTGTGTGACGCGGATGCCGGGGAGCGGCTCGAGCGGCGTCAGTTCGCGCTCGAAATACCAGCCAGTACCGATCCCCGCGAAGTCCACGTCATAGCTCCAGCCATGTGTCAGATTACGATTGTACAGCCGGGTGATCGTCCCCTGCGCCCCGGTCGGGATGGGCTGACCGTCAGGCGTCTCCAGGTCGTGCCGGGCATACACTGTCTCGCCCAGAGCGTACAGGCGCGGCGGTTCGGCGATTGGCGTATCCTTCACGGGAACACCCAGAATGGCGGCGGCTTCTGCGACCGAACACGGATCATCATCCGGCGCAGACTGTTCATCAACTAACCGCTGTACGGCTTCGGGTAACTCGCGCCCAATGAAATACCATGCCCTTTGGCGCTGGCTCCAGCGGCAGCCCCAGCGTTTGAGCGTCTCACGGTGCGGGTAGGTATCGCCGCGCAGCCACCACCAGGGCGTATCACGTTCGCTCCGCTGGCTCTTCTCGACGCTGATGCCCGCTACCGCCGCTTCCGCCTCGCCAGTGGAGGCCGCCACGATCCGCAGCCCGGTCGGGTTGAAGTTCGGGCCGGAGCGTCCGACGAGCGGGGTGTATTCCGGCTGGCGCAGGTGTGGGAATTCTTGCCATGCCCCATCCAGCCAGCGGTAGACCGCCGGGCGGTGCGATTGGATGGTGATCGCTTCGGCGCGGGCGAGTTCGTCGTCGCTCACCTTGAGCAGCAGATAGCCATGTCGGACGGTGACTTCAGCATCCACCTGGATGTAGTGGTACGAGGCGTGCTTGGACGAGACATCCCGCGCCCGCTCGCCGTAGAGCGCCAGCAGCACCGCGCTGGCCGCGCTCGAATAGCCGATTTTGTAGGCCGATACCATCTGCCCGGTGTGCGGATTTTTCACCCGGTGCGAGCCGTAGGTGTCAATGGCGATGAGATACTCATTCATGCCTTCACCTCCGCGCCGAAGTTGATGAGGTGTGCGTCTTTGCCGCGCGTGTGCATATACTCGTATCCCGCCTTCGTTCCGGGACTCGCCCCGTTCCAGATGAACAGGCCAACCTGGGCCGTATCGGCCAGCCAGCGGTCGCGCACGGTGTAGCGGTTGAGCAGATAGCCGCTCGCGCCCCGGTAGGTATCACGGTGGACTTTGACGTAGCTCCCGTGCCGGCAGCCGCCGTTGCGCGGAAAGTTCCCCGCCCCGGCCACGATCACCGGCGTTTTCAGGCGGCGACACTCATTCACAACCGCCCGGTCTACACCGCGCGGGTTGTCGCCAACCACAACCGTGTAACCGCGTTCATGCGCCCGTCGCACCGCCCGCCGGGCATAGTCCAGCATTTGTGCAGTGGCTTCGCGTGATCCGGCGATCATCAGGTGCGTCACCGGCTGAGGCGTGTTCAGGCCGTGATTTAGACGTGCCTCCTGCGCCAGTTGGTCGGCTTCAGCGTTCTGTTCGCGCGGCACCCAGGTCACGGTGACGGTGTGGACACCCAGCAGCGCGTGCAGCTGCTCCCACAGGTCGCGGTTCGCCACCGGCTGCTTGCCGCTGGTCAGCCAGCCGCGCCCGATCCAGTCGGGCAGCCACTCGTTGATGCCGCGTGCCAGGTACTGCGAGTCGGTCACCAGCGTGACGGTCTGGTTCGCCTGTTTCAGCGCGTTCAGCCCATTCACCGCCGCCGTGAGTTCCATCGCGTTGACGGTCGTCTCCGCCACGCTGCCGCTGAGGACTTTGCGATGGTTGCCGGAAGCCAGCACGGCTGCCCAGCCGCCGATGCGGGTCTGGGTCTGGCATGAGCCGTCGGTGCGGATCGTGATTTCGGTCATAGCACACCTCCTGTAAGGTGAAATGTAATGTGAGAAGGTAAAAAAAGACGCTCACCACAATCCGTAGATCATGGTGAGCGTGAGAAGTCATGCGTAAAAAGTGCAAAGTAAAAAGTGAATATCGCGGAACGATTGACCAGCAGCGTTCAACCACTTTGAACTTTCTACTCGGCACTTTCAACTGTTTTTGTATTTCTGAACCGCCTATTGGTGCCGGACGAGCGCAGTTGTGACCCTGCGCCTGCCCTCTCATCACACGCCTGGATGCGCCCCGGCTTCGCACGAACGAAGACCTCGAGACGTTGGCCGTTCCGGTCTGACGCGGTTCACCACGCGCCAGCATCCACGACGGATGTAGCACCGCCCAATCGGGCTATCGGGGGCGGGGATGGCATCGCGGATCAGAGCGACGAGCTGTAGGTGACCGTCGGGGCACAGAGGCTCCGGGAGAACTTACGACGTGCCCTTTCGGGCGAACGCGGCCTGGTTAACGAGCAACCGTCCCGTCGGTGATCCGTGATGCGTTTGTTAAGCTGCGACTTACACATCAGGACAACCACGCTGGGGTGCCCGTCCTGTCACCCGAAGGGCAGCGGGATTTTCTGGTGAGCGGAGCGGCACAAGCCCGGAGGAAAATGCCGCTGAGCGTGCTTGACAGGATGGGCGGGCGTGGTCTGATGGGTAGTAAGTCAGCAGCGAACGCCATGACGGGATCACGGGGCAGACGCTCAGTTGGCTGCGATGCGGGAATGGGTGTGGAAGGTCACCAGGGAACGTGGGGCGGCGGGTGCTGACAGCGGAGAGAGGATGAGTGGGGAGCATGTCCAATAACCAGATTCGGAACTAATTGCCCCTACCACCCATCACATCTTCAAGAATATGCGTTCATTTGTTGATATTTCTTTGGTTTTAACAAAATGAAAGCAAAATTCTTATCCTTGCAGCAAACCTCGTCGCATTATAGATTTCCATCCTATACGGACAGATTTTGCCGGAACCCCATTCATAGCAACCCGAAGTATGTGAAAACCTCTTTAAGAGTTAAACTACTAGACGACGTTTCAGGTTCTGCGTGGTGAATATGTTCTATTTTGAGCGAGAACAGACTGTATTTCACCCACCAAAATCAGGATGGTCATCTACTACTATCTACGGCTATTTTGAACACCATTCATTACGGTAATTCAACTACCAAGAGAAAAATGCTGTGATTGAGATCCTATAGCCAATATGGCCTATCTCCTGATCCATGTAATGGAATTACTCCACGTAATGCCAGATAACCTATCTTATCGCTATAGTGTATGGTTACAGGCAGGCGTGGTTGCATGGTTGAGCCATAATGAACAACTGTCATTGATAAGACTGAATGTAGTGCTTGCTCAATCGAGAGGTTTTTGTCGGTACGAACAAGCAGGGGACGAGGGGTCGAGTTTTTGTGTGGCGGCAACGATGAGATTAAGAATGCCTCAGTTTCATTTAAGATAATGGCATCCCCTTTTGTTGGCTGCTGCACTTTTTGGTGACCGTCTAAATACATTCGAGGTACACCGGATTTGATTACCTCCACTAAACAGAATATTGAACCGATTTCGGCACCCCAATCACCTAAATCCTGAATTTCGTTTCCACGAAATGGGCCATCCCGATGAACAATAACGCGACGTTGTGCGAAATATTCTGCTGGAAACAATTGGCGTAGGACCCTTTTAGGTAATGTCTCCCCTTCGATTGGGCCTTCGCTCAGAACGTAACGGATAAAATCTCCTTCTGGCGTATAGATACGTGTGACCGCTGGCAAGCTAATGCTTCCTGACCGTCTATTTGTTGCCACACGGGCCACATCAACGCCTGCGAGAATATCGGCATAAGGTAGGGACTCATGCAACACATATGGCACATTTCCCGTTTTGGCTATAATGCCTAGCACAATATTTGCCAGCGCGTATTCATTGCCAAGTGTATGTTCATACACAAATTGACTCTGAATCGCCTTCTTCATCATATAGCTCTTGATTTGATTGTAGATATTATCGTCTTCAACATCTTCATAAGCTGGTGAACCGGGTAAAAATGCCAGTACAACATGAGGATAATTCGCCTGAACCGCGCTTATCGTCTTCTCGATTTCAAGTTGCGATTTGACATTTGCTCGTCCCGCACCAGTAAATTCGACAGTAAAGCGAATCTTCTGAAGTTCATCGCGTATCCGCGCTAAATAATTGCGGACTTCCAGATTATCGCCAAGCAGGTTAAACACTCCAATTCTGATAGGTTTAGCCGCCTCAAAATCTGGATAACGACGATAAGGTGGATGTTTCCTTAGTTCATTCAAAACAACACTTGCGTTTGCCTGACAAACATAACCATCCCCTAACATAGCTTGAGGGACAAATTTCAGTTCGTCAGATGAAACAAATCTGTCTGGAAATCGAGATGCGCTGACCGGGTGTTTGTGGATATATCCGATACTGTGGATAATATCTGCCAGTTCCTGAACAATGCGGGAACGCAATTCCGGTGGAATTTGCAGCGCTCTCAAAGCTTGTTGTCCATCAATTTGCAGTCGTTGATAGTCCTTTGGGCGTACAACTAACTGAAGCGTTGAGGCAATATAATCATAACCATCATGACCACCCGACTTCATTTTCAGCACCAGTTCATCATCTGGCGCGATTTCGATCAGTTTTCGCATACGATCTCGTGTTGTCCATTGAAGTAAACGAGCGCGATGTTCCGAAAGATGACCAACAATTTCTATGACTTCCCCCTTATTTTCAGATGTAGTGTCTTGAACGAGCAGCCCCAGTATTTTGGTTTTATCTTCGCTCTGTCTGGCAATATTGGAGAAGAGATATTGTGACTTTACACTAGATGATATCGAAATCGAAACGACAGGCTTGCCGTCAAATTCCCACCCGCGCACATAGTAATCACGCTCGATATAAGCATTACGAATTGCGCGACGGTGCTTTTTGAGGTTTTCACGAATAGTACGATCCAAGTCAGGAAGGAGACCCTGAGCTACAAACTCAGCCTGTGTAAGTGGTTGAGGACTCCAGTCATCGTCTTTTTGAATGCCACGGATTCTAACAAAATCGTTGCCTGTATCTTGCCAGAGTGATTGGAGAAAATCGCTCATCTTGTCATCACTCATTTGAATGTCAGCTACTAGCCGATCTTCGCCCCAAATCCAATGACCACCTGTATATTTGCGCAAGCGATAAGCGAGTTTCCATCCCAATGACTTGTTTTCAAATGCACTGGTGGCGAGTTTCCATGCGTATAGCTCTGGCAAATCGGTTATCCGAACTGGATATAACTCAGTGAAAATACGGCTTGATTTGCTTTTCGTAACCATGATAATGCCTCCTGAACATAGCGGCTGACGTAACCTGACAACACGAAGTCCACCTAAAACCCTGCGGGTTTTTGGCATTCCATATGACTTTCTTACTAAATTTAAGTGCGTCTGTAGATTTTCAGAGAGATGGATTACACGGAAGTGAGTAGTTCAACCACCCTTCATCAAATGGATACCATTGGAGTAGCCAATTTTAAACGCCTTGTTTCCCACTCATTCCATATTTGTATTAACACGGGATTGCTAATCTCGCTGACTAGCCGATGCTGTAGATGATGCCATTTGTTACGTCGTGCTTCTTCTGCCGCTATGATATGCAGCATATTCTGATAGGGTTTCGGCAAATCCGCTGAATCTATGGTGTCGCTTAGTTGTGCCTCTGAACATCGGGAATGAATGATGTATTCCAAAACTCGTTCCAACTCAGAAAATGCTCGATCTGACACATCTTTGGGCAAGTTCAGTCGATCAGTGTTCTGATGTGGCTCTACCGAGTCGCTTTCGGCAAAGCGTGAAATATCTTTCACGTAGATGTGTAAACTATCACTAAGTTGATTATATGAGCCAACTTCTAGTCCTAACCAGCCAGCTATAACCTCTTGTAGAGTGGTAAATTGGATGATGTTATAAGGCAATCCAAGCATCACATCATTGCTTCGCACCACCTGCATCCATTCGAGATGCCCTTTCCGCACTTTCAGTAATGCATTTATATTACACGGAATATCTTCAGCCACAGCTCTACCATTGTGATCAGGAAAGTCGGCACACGGATCCCAAATCTGCAAGTTTACTTGCCGTGAATCTGGGTTGTTCAATAAAGCAGAGTAGGCTCGTTCAAGTTGGTCAAAACCGAATTTACTACGAAGACGCCTGCCATAAGCTCCATGATAGCAATCGCTTTCGCCAGAATATTTGGGTAGTTGACGATTCCAGTAGTTTAGAAACTCTGCATCCTCGCGCCCATTAAGAATCCAGATGACTTCCACAAGAGCAAAAGCAGGATTGATGACAGGCTGCCGACTGATTATCCATCTTTGACGAGGATCCGTAATTTTCAACATTACATGAAGTAATTCTTTGGTATCGCCTATACGACTACTTTGAATTTCTGTCTCATCACGTAAATCTTTCACTGTTTGTATCCACACATCATTAGCAGTGCGTCCTTCATACCCCATCGAACACGACCCCCTTTCCGATCCGGTCATTAATTTCCCACTTTGGAGGATACCAATAGTCAATTCTCGGATTGTCTCTTACTTCAAATTTCTGTTTAATTTGTGCGCGATTTCCCACTCCTTTTACCTCCGGGTGGGCTATCCGAGCATATTTATCAACCTCACAAAACAGATTTTGGCAATCAATTAATTGCAGATTTCTACCCCAAAGTGATTTAAACCAGATGCCCCTTTGTTCGAACTCAATATCCTGTATATCGGTAACTCGTCGTATCAGGTCTGCATCACTCAGACCTCCGGTTGTCTCAAAGCATTTCCGAATTCCACTCCTAGCACCCGGTCCAGGCATAACAAACTCCATCTCCGAAAAGTTAGTCAGACAGCTATAGTTCAAATCTGTTACCAACTGATAGGCGAGAAAATCCCCAATAGTGGGATAGCCGAGCAAAATCTCAAAGGCATCTCGCATTCGCCGCGCATTAGCAATGCGAATTGGTACATTTTCCTGCATCATTTTCTCTATCAGCTTCAAATAATTACGGTGCTTTTTCTTTTCGCCAAAGGTGCTTGAGCCAGATGGCATAATGTAAGCAGCAGAGAACACGGCTTCTCCCCGCGCCATAGCATCTGTGATAACCGCATCGTAATGATCTTGTTTGTAGTCGGCATATCTGACTTCACCAAATGTTTTTATGAAAAGCTTCCAGGTGCTAATTTTGTTGAAAATTTTGAACAGCATGATACGAAAAAACAGTTCATCAACACTTTGATCGCCCTCGTATATCACATGGCGTATCAAGTATTGGCTTACACGATCTGATGCACGATAGGCGTTTGTGAACTTGTAACTATTCAAAATCACATCGTCTGTCCAAGGTGCTTCTTTCCCGTCACAACGCCTGAAAAAGATTGCCTGTCGCTCTGCCGCAAATCGCCAGTAAGTATCATAAACCTTCGTTGTACGTGCAGGTGCGAGTGGCGAAAAGGTTGCCAGTAGTGTTCGGACATTTATGGCAGATGAATTAGCCGGCGGGCTTTTTTTTTCCTCTTTGCCATTGTAAGTAAGTGAACCGGAGATCCGTTGAGATATTATTTCGATGAGGGTGGATATTGTGTTTTCCACAGCACCCTCATTGTCAACTATCGTAGAAGACGTATCTCTACCTTTTTCTGTCAAGAGTCGTTCATACGACTCCATCAATAGTTTCCACTTATCATCAAACGTCCGCTCGATAGGCATATTCCGTTTGATAAGAAAAATCTCGTCTGGCTTCAGCTTCCCCCAATGAGCAATTTCACCCTTGACCAGCGTGGTCAATGTTTTCATGTTTGCGCCATGAACCTGTCCATAGACAAGAGTTGACCACCAGTACCTGTCCAATACAACCGACGTACCAGCATTCAGAAGAGGCAGGATTTGATTTTCAATTGTGTCGATGTGGGCTGCAATGTGAAGCGCTTGTAGGGCTGTAGGCGCTAATGTATCTGTCTCCAATTGAGCGCGGTTATGGTGAAGTTCGTAAATATGATGCCCTAAAGTGCCCTCTTTTTGTCCTGGAAAAGCGAGGTACTCACAGGGGATAGAATTACTCAGCAAAACATCAACCATTGCTTTTGCGAGTGATGTTTTTCCAACACCGTCTGGCCCCTCAAAGACAAAGAGATAGCCGCGTTTTTTTGTTTTATGCTTCATATCCATCAAGCCCCATTTTGCTCAAGGAAACGCTTTAAATTCCCCAATTTGCTCTTTGAAACATCCTTATCACCAAAAAGGTTTACCCGGCTCGCATTACATTCAACTCGCGCTAACTTCAATCCCATGTTTTTTGCCATAAATCGTCCAAGCCGATACAGCCCAAGGTAATTACCATACGCTTTCTCTAATAAAAGCTGAGTGGAATAAATGCCGGTAATGGTGAGTGAATTATCCGTTTCGCTGGGAACAAAATGGACATGTTGTAAACATGGAAATCCCCGTTGACGCTGGTGGGTATGGTCAGTAAAAGGATTCATGATGGAAATACTCAACGCACTGCGACGTGCATTTCCTTCGACCGTGTATGTTTCAATAACATGCTTGAGTTGATTTACGGTTGTCTCGGCTGCTACATTAGCTTCAAGCCCATAGGCAATCATGCGCTGAAAATAAGTGCCGTTCCTATTCCCATTATGCTTTTTTAGGTGCGGCCACATCGTCATATAGCGAGTATATAGCTCGTCATTAGGTCTCTTTGCATCCCAGAAAGATGGAAAGATGGTATTTGCAATCGTATGGACACTATGTTTCTGATAAAGCTTTAGTGTTTCGTCCAGAGCGCTTCGAATCTGGCAATTTTCATTCTGGGATGAGTTGAAAAGTCCATCATCCTCGCCGTACACAGGAAATCCAACAGTTAGGTTGAGAAGTGGACCGCCAGAGCTAAATGCGAGCAAAAAAGCCTTGCCCCATGCATCTGACAAATTACTACCCTCGATTACACGTTCATTCCTCATCCAGAAACTCCTCATCTTCAAGATGACGATAACGTGCAAATCCGGTATAGTTGCGACGGGTTACTCTTATAAAAGCTGCCCAATCGAATCGAGAGTTCATAAATCTTCCGGTACCTGGGCGTACCCCTCTATAAATCTCTCCACGGGCGATGCTATCTACATGGTCTGCTACGCCACCCTCTGTAACAGTTCCATGTGGTAAGACAATATAATCACCAACCTTCACGTCAATAGATCGATATTCACTGGGCCAATGTTCGTCAATCACCACGACATCTTCAGAAACATCCTCGCCGATTATTTCCTTGCGAATTTGCTTGGGTTCTGTTTTCTGAAGCAGTTCAGCGCGTTGGTATGATAGAGAGTTGTTGAGAGCCAAACTCATATGGTTTAGAAGTGTCGTATATCCAACTCCCATAATGCCAGCCAGCACAAATGCTTCAACAGGCGATAGTCTACTGACATTCCAGCCTCGTACAGTCAGCGCCTGATTTACAACCGAAGGGGGCATCATTAAATAGCCAGCAAAACAATCAACCAAGAATTCGTCGGGGTCGTTTGACCCCCATGTAAGAACCTCTCCCCAGACATCCCCATGCCCAAAAACATGATGCCCCAGCTCATGAGCGCAGGTAAAAGCTTGTCTTCCTGTGGGTCTTAATGACGAAACAATAATGTTAGGCGGGTTACCTTTCCTATAAATGCCTTCTACCGTCTTATCTTCTTTGAATACGACTCTTACCCCTAACTTCTCAGCGGCATCATAGATACAGATAGGCGCATTTATGGCTACACGGAGACTATGGCTACGGATATGCACTGCTTTCTTGAACGCTTCCATTGCAAGTTCTTTTCGTTCTGCTTGTCTCAACACGACTTTAGCCCGCCTCACAGTTCTATGATTTAGTTGGATCATCATCTTGACGAAGTGTCGAAAGCAGATTGAGTAATTCATCCAACTCTTCAGAACTCATCTTGGACAATTTTCTCGCTGCAATTTCGATACGATCTCTCCGCTCATCTACATCATCTTCATCAGCACAGGCGAGCCAAGTCATTCGAACGTCATAGATTCTGGACAATTGAGCCAGCTCTTCCGCACTGAGCTTCCTGCGTCCTGCTTCCATTTCAGAGATCGTTGGACGGTGTATGTCAAGCATCTTTGCAACTTGGCTCTGTGATAATCCAGCTTGTTCACGCGCTAATTTTAGACGTTTTCCAATAGCTTCTGATTTGTCCATGATTATGCACTTTCTTGCTTTTGCAGAATTCCGCAAACAGCATCGACAATTTCATCTACTGTTCGAGGTTCACCGCTACTGTTAAAAAACAGTCCTACATCACCCGGAATTTCACTTCCCAGCGAGGCAGAAAAATGGCAGCTCGCTTCTACCGCGTTCAAACTATCAAATCCGTTTAAGTCACGCATGGGGCGAGTGCTTCCACTGACACTGCCAGATCGCCCACTTGCACTCTGAGTGCTGTTGATTGCACTTACCACTGCGTTATAGACTTGGCCTCTCATGATCACTCCTCCTTACACCATGTAAGAAAATCTTACCATATGTAAGACCCGCTGTCAAGATATCGGGAACTCCGCAGACATCGTCCAAAGCAATCAAATAAGTAAACTCCCGCTCACTGAATCCGTACTTCAGTGTCACACAACCATGCTCACAACCCACTCCCGCACCACTTCATACCCGGCCAGCAGATAAAATTCGTTGACATCCTTTCCTTGCGGCACCTGGACACAGCGGGCAGCTTGTGAGAGGCTGGAGATTTGAGCGGCAGCACCCTGCCCGGCCTGGTCGGCATCCATGCGGATCAGGATACTCGGCGCGGTCAGAAACTTCGGATACCAGCGCGGGTGAATACACCGGTTGGCGGCGCTGCCAATCGCCGCCGCCGAGATCAGTCCCTCACCGACCTGCCGAGCGATGAGTGCGTCAAACTCCCCCTCGGTGAGTAGAATCGGCAGGCCGGGCCGGATGTCGTCGCCCAGGTACAGGCTGTGGCTAATCTTGCCACCGCGCACCTGCTGGTAACGTGGCTCGCCGGCAGAGCGGCGCACCTTGATGCCCCAGATCACGCCAGTACCAAACCAGGGGATGACGATGCCACAGGGCACATTCAGTCCGGCGATGGTCTGCCACTCGCGGTGGCCGCCGGGGATGTAGCCCAGTCCAGCATCCACAATAGTCTTCTCAGTCAGACCGCGCTCGGTTTCGAGGTAATCCCAGGCGCGTTTGCCCTCCCTACTCCACAGAGCATCCATCGCGATACACGCCACCTCACGCGCCGCCCGCTGCCAATCATCATCCGGCGGTTCGGAGTCAGGCACTGGTTTTTGAAATTGTGGTTGTGCCAATTTCGGCAGATCGCCCGATACGAGCCGCTCACAGGCCTCATGAAACGCGAGGTGATGATATGCCTGCATCCAGGCGATGGCATCGCCGCCGCGCTGGCATTTGCCGAAACAGCGCCAGTGGTCAGCGTACACCACCAGCGAGTAACCCTTCGTTTCGTGATGCAGTGGGCATTTATACGTGTTGCATCTGCCACCGCGTGATTTCGGCTTCCCCAGATCGTGTTCCACCAGGTCACGGCAGTCGATCCGCGCTTTGAGTTCGTGGGTATCAAGCATCATCATTCCCTTTCTTCAAAAACTTTCGGCAGTGGAAATGCCATATGTCAAAAGTCAGAAGTTCTGACTTCTGGCAAAACCACTGCCATAAGTTGCATTCAATCCTGCACCAGGCGATAGACGTAGGCGGGGCGTCCGCCGGTCTTGCGTTCCAGCGCTTCAATGACGCCCGATTCGAGTAGGGCATCTACGGCAGCGTAGGCTTCCTTGCGGTTTTTGATCCCCGTGCCGCGATGAATCTCGCGCTTGGTCGGTGGATTGTCTTTCTGGGCGCGGGCGATGAAGTCGAGAATCTTCTGCTCGTTCTTCACGTCCTGGCTGACATTCAACTCCGCCAGCAACCGGTGCGCCGATGCCCGGTACGACTCGGTCAGCAGCTGCGCTCGTCCCCAGTGCGCGAGGCTGATACGTGGCGCACCCTTCGCCCCATCCTCAACCCAGTCCATCACCGTTAGGATCAGGGCGATCTTGAGTGCCAGCACCGGGAGGCGCCCGTAATTGCCGCGCAGCCGCTCGTCCAGCCCCCGGCGCGGATCGGTCAGTTCGTGCATGGCTTCGGAATAGGTGTTGAAACGGGTCATCACCTCGGATTCAAGCTGCGCTTCAATGGTTGGCAGGTTGGTCGGTTCCTCGGCGCTGTAGAGAGCTGACCAATCCGGCGGCGCAGGGAAAGCATTATGAATCCGCAGCAGCCGCGCCCGCAGGGTCTCCATCATCTGGTTGAGTTCGGGGGACGGCTCGCTGACAACATAGGGCACATCCTTCTCGGTGGGGGTCAGCGCCAGGATACGGGCCATCAACCCGCTCTCCCATTCGGCATCGCCCAGATACCGCGCCAGCATAGCCGGGGTGGTCGCGCCGATCAGCGAGAGCGCTGGGTTGTAGATGATGAGCTTGCCATCGCCGCGCAGCTCACGCTCCATCCGATCCGGTGCATCGAATAGCTGCATCAAGGCTTCGGCGTGTCCTTCCATATACTTCTTGGGGATGAGAATTTTGCTGGCTTCATCAATGCTCATGCCGCGCTGCCCGGCGAAGCGAATGCCCTGTTCTTCGAGCTTCTGCTCGAACGGCAGCAGCTGGTCGTAGTTGGCCGGTTTCTGCCCGGCGAGTTTCGCCATCAGCATCTCCGGGGTGGTTGTTTCGGGCAGCAGCAGGTGCTGGAAGGCGCTCCGCACCAGCTTGGTGATAGCTTTCAATCCAGTGCTCTTGTGGTAGTAAGTGGTTGGCGCCACCCACAGGAAGTAGAGATTGGGGTGGATGTCATCGAAGCTCAGGCGCAGGACGCAGCGGCGGGCAATCGCCAGACCGACCGCCCACAGCGGCGCGGATTCGAGGAAGATGTGCGGTGTCATCGGGGACTTTCGCGCCAGCCAGTGGGCACAGTCGCGGTGGAAACGCCCCACCTGATTGGCCGCCTGAATCAGGGCGTCATCCAACCGTGCCTTATCGGGCAGAGGCGGGACGAACTGTTCGTCCACCGGTTTCTCTGCGGCGGGCGGGGTACTCTTCGGGTCGATGTACATGATCTGCTGCATGACCTGGTGGTCACCGGTGGCGATGTCTTGCAGGGTCTGCCAGCCGGCAGGGTTGTGCTGCGGGTCGAGGGTCGTGAGCAGTAGGCGGGCGATGGGTGTAAGTTCCAGGTCATCCGGCACATCCAGTTTGGACAGGACTCGGCGGAAAGCATAGGCATCGTTGGGTGAGAGTTGTAATGCGGTCATCATCTCGGTCTCCAGGGAAAGTGATACACAGGTCGTGTGAAAACATGACAAAAAAGTGGGCAATTCAGTTGCAGGAAGACCGGAGATGTGATACAGTTTGAGTGTCGAGGTCAAACGGTATCACTTCCGCCAGCCCACCTGTGTTCATCAAGTGGGTTTTTTCTTTCCAGGTGGGGAACGTGCGATTTCCATGTAGTTACTCCTCAAAAGGTTGTCCCAGAACAACCTTTTATCCGCTGGATAAAAATCGTTCGGTTTCTAATAGAAGCTTATACAAGGCTTGGATTCTTGCTCGCGCCATGTTTGCATCACCTTCTTGTAGTAACAATGCACGTGCAATATCCTGCGCTGAAGTCGCATTGATCGCTTGAGTCACCTTCGCAATCTTGATTGCTGATGGTGATGGCTTTTCTCCTTGCTCGGCTTTGTCATTGTCATCGCTATCACCTCGGCACAGGTCTTGTACCTGTTTACTGCTAAGACCAAAGTCGATAATCTGGCGCACAATCTCCACATGATATTCGGATGGAAGGGACAAAACGTAACGCAGTTTCTTCTCGTCGATATTGTGGCGATCTGCCAGTTCTAATGCTTCGTCGGAAAGCTGCAACAAGGCTTTGAGGCGGCTAAATCGGGCTTTATCCACGCCCCCCATCGCACTCAGGATCGCCTCGGTGTATTCCCGTTTACCACGCAGGTCGAGGTTGAGCGCCTGCCGGTAGAAGTCGTTAGAGACAGCGGTATCGGGGATTTGATAGCCATGTACGGTTAAAAGCAGCAGTGCTGCCTGCCGTGCCATCGCAATGGCTGATAGCCCCGACCGGGCCGTATTCTCTTTTGCCTGCCGGAACACCGATGACCGCTCCGCCGGGATGATGATGCACGGGATCATCCCATCGCCCGTGTACCCCGGCACAAAATCCCGCAGCAGCCACGTCGCCCAGTAGCGCCGCTCCCCCGTCTCGATGCGGAATTGCTGCGTCACGCCTTGGGAAACATCCACCACCGTCAGGGGATTGACCTGCCCGTCGTCGCGGATCGTGATGGCGAGATTCACCAGGTCATGCAAAAGCTGTTCTTCAGGTGAGAGATGAACGGTCTGTTCCTCATCGCTCTCGTCATCGGGATTAGGGAGCAGTTCCAGCACGTTGTTGAAGGGGCGTCCCCGCTGACGAGCGGCCACCTGTACCAATTGCACCAGTTCCTTCAGTGCCTGGGTCGGCGTCAGACGGTTGCCGTGAAAGGCGAAGTGGAGTTGTTCGGGCAGTACACGACGCGGCTGCACCGGGTCCGGTCGCACCATCTCCAGCAGCAGTCGTTCGACGCGCAGCGTGTGGTCTTCAAACTGCTGGGGATTGCCCAGCAGGAGTTCCTCGGTCACGCTGCCCAGCAGTTCGTCAATCCGGTGGGTCTGGTTCTTCGGAGGCATTACGCACCTCCCTGAGCGATACGCTGCACCAGCTTGCCGACAAACTGGGCGTAGGCTTTACTCGCCGGTGCTTTCGGGTCGTAGCTGAAGATGCTCAGGTGATTCTGATGGGCATATGAGACGGCCTCGTTCGAGGGGATCACCCCGACCAGCAGCTTACCCAACACCGTATGCCCTTTGAGTTCATTCAGTAGGTGGTTGTGTCCGCGGATGCGGCTGTTCATCTTGGTGACGAGAATCCCGCTCACCCGCAGGTTCTGGATGCGCCAGCCCTCGCGGATGTCGTTGATCTTGCCGATCACACTCATCAGACCGACCGTTTCGAGATAACGCGGCTCAACCGGCACGATGGCGTCCGTTGCGGCGATCAGCCCCATCTCGGTCATCAGCGAGAAGGACGGGCGGGTGTCAATCACGATGGCCGCATACCGGTTGGCGATCCGACTCAATGGGTCGGCCAGGCGGTACGGCGCACCCGCGATCCCCATCAGTTCCCGTTCCGCGCCTTCGAGCATGGGGGAGGCGGGGAGGACGTGTAGGTTCTCATCCCAGGTGGACTGGACAATGCAGTTGAGCAGGGTCTGGGCGGCGTTCTGGCGATCCGCCATCAACACGCTGTACAGGCTGTCATCGGCGCCGAAGTCTTTGGTGCCTGTTGTAACGAGCGTGGCGTGTGCCTGGCTATCGGTGTCGATGAGCAGGACGCGGGCGTTGGGCGCGCCAGCACGGCGCAGCATCGAGGCTATTCCAAAGGCGGTATTGGTGGCGGATGTCGACTTGCCGACACCCCCTTTATGGTTGGTGAACACGAAGATACGAGTCATGATGGGGAAATCCTCCGCAAACTGAAAACGGTGAACGAAACCGCCCCAAAAACCAACGAACGCTGAACCCGTGTTATGCTGTGAGACGGGAGTGCCGTTAGCCTCCGCGACGGTGCTTCAAGGTGGGTCGGGGGAGCTAATTCCTCTCTCGGCTCACCGAAAAAGCCAAAAGTAATCAGATATTCAGGATGCGTTGAAGCGTTGTGCTTTGGGGAAAAACTATTGCTTGGAGGAATTTGAGGGAAGGTTTGAGGGTTATGAGATGTTCGGACTGAGTCTCATCAGGTCCACCTAAGGCGATACTAATCGAACATGAGCCAGCTTTCATGCTGGCTTTTGTTTTTCCATCCCCATCATCCCCGCCATCTGCATTTCGGATGCGATCAGACAATCCGTGCAGGTATGAAAACGGGGGCAACAGTTCCACTCGCAATACCTTGCCGCTTGGGTCAACCACAACCCTCTCGACAATCTCTCGCAATAAGTCTTTTTGACTGCTTGCGTCGAGCCTCTTAAATAATACACCGATTTTCGAGATTATGTGCAACGCATCATCCAGATGGGCGATATGATACTCCGTCTGGCGGTCAGCAGATTCAAGGCTATGGCGCAATGTGCGACGACGATCCTGCCATTCCGCCCACAGGCTGTCCCAGACCACTTCTGTGATTTTGCCTGCCGCAAACAATCGCGCCGCTCGCGCCTCTTCTTCATCTGTCGCTTTGAGCGCCGCTTCAATTCTTGCCCGCTCATTAAGGCGATTGTGTCCCAGTTTTTCAGCGATTTCCGTTGTATAACATTCGCGAATAAGAGGAATAAATTCAGGGTCAACCTGTATCTGTAACAGATAATCAGCTACCTGTTGATCGATTTCACTGCACAACAGATGAATGTCGGTACGCGCCACTCGGTAGTGTGATGTGCCACCCCCGGAACGACCTGGGTTGGACGTGGAACAAGTCAGCCGGATGAGGCGCTTGTCTTCCGGGTATTCCAAAAAAATCAGACTGCTCAACAGATATTCATGCCTGCGCTGTCGAATTGTTCGCTGACCGCGTTTCGCCAGTATTTCGAGTCCCCGTTCTAACTCCTCAGTTGTGACGACTGGCTTCCAATTGCCTCTTACCGTTTTGGGTGGGATACCTGCTTTAGGACTGACTACCCAACCGGCGTAGAACCAGTTGCGAAAGCGCTTGGACAGCGTATTCACAGCAGGCATTCGCCGTCCGTCCTTGATGGTGACAAATGGGCGACCACTGCGATATTTGTAGCCACGCTGATGAAGCTCTTCACAGATTTGTTCCAGTGTGTAGCGGTCTGTGAGCAGTAAATCCCATGCCAGCCGCCAGACCTTGAACTGCTCCGGATCGGGTTCAATCCAGCGGGTATAGCGTCCATTATTCGATTTTGAGGGTTGATCGACACGTTGTTCCACATTCACATAGCCATCAGGCGCTAGTCCGACAAAGCCGCCATTACGAAGTTTGGTATGTAGACCACCCGTCACACGTTGCCCCAGCTTCATGGATTCCCGGCGCGCCAGCGTAAAAGATAGGCTGACCATGATGCGATCATCTGGATCAAATGGATCCAGGTCTGGATAATCAGCGAAGCGGATGGCTACACCGAGACTGTGCAGTTCATCAATGGTCATAAGCGCTTCAGTGTCATTACGACCAAAGCGTTCGGCGTTCTCGACGGCGACATGCGAGAAATGTCCGGCACGGGCATCTTCCAACAATCGTTGGTATCCATCACGGTTTGGGGTGCGCCCACTCATGGTATCCACATATTCAGCGATCAAAGGCAGGTCGGAATGCTCCAAGAGTGCCCGATGAATAGCATGGCGCTGGCGGCGCTGCGAGTTCTCCGGGTTTTGGGCTTCCTGGCTGCTCGTGCGTAAATACATGGCCCATCCCGGTTTAGGGGGTAGACGTTTACTACTTCGACGACCCATGTGATATCCTCTTTTCTTGTTTTGCTCCACCTTACAACAGAATTTTAATTCTGTGTTTTTTGCGCTCGATCCGTGTTTCTATCGATAGGGTTGTTCGGTTTGTTGTGTGATGCGTTTGCTGCGGGTTGATCCTGACCTTTTATCAGAATCTGAGCGGCACGGATCACACGCAGCAGCATATCCTCCGGCTTGTGCTTTTCGCTGACTTCAGATCGCATCGCTAAACCTTTCCGGGACGGATAACTGCGCCTTAATCCAGCCGTATACATCGCCGCCATTCAGGTAGAAGTTCGAGATATCGTTGCCCTGAGGCACGGTGATTTCCCGGAAGCGCGGGGAGATCGACAGCAGACGTTGTGCGCCTTTCTCTCCGGCGGTGTCGCGGTCATAAGCAACAAGGATGGTGTGGCAGTGGGTGAGTTCAGCATACCAGCGTGAGCTAAGCATGGTGGTGGCGCTGCTCAAGGTCACCGGCGCGACCAATGCACTCGCTTCCTGCCCGGCGATGAGCGCGTCAAACTCGCCTTCGCAGAACAGGGCGACTTCCCGCTGGGCTAACCCATCCGCGCCATATAAACCGTTGACGTTACCACCCTTGATCTGCTGGTACTTGGGCGTGCCGTAAGCGCGACGCACCTTCACCGCCCACAGCGCACCGGATGCAAACCACGGGATGGTGATGCCGCAAGGCACATCCATACCCTCTATCATCCGCCAATCCCGAAAGTCGCCTGGCACATAACCCAATCGTGCGGCGCGAATGGTGCGGGTGGTCAAGCCTCTGCCGATGAGGTAGTTCAGCGCAGGTTCGCCCACATCTGACCAGAGCGTGTCTTCCGCCTGACTCACGACACATTCCGCCCGCCGCTGCCAATTCCATTCGGGCGGTTCGGACGGGGATTTCAAGCATTTGCGCTCGATACGCGGTTTGTCATCGATGCGTTCACCCAGCACGGATGCGGCTTCGGCGAAGCTCAAGCGGCGGTAGTTCATCAGCCAGTCAATGGCATCGCCACTGGTATCACACGCGCCAAAACAGCGATAGCCATCTTCCCATACCGCCAGGCTGTAGCCCTTCTGCTCTCCATGGAAGGGGCACTTCCACAGATGGGCGCGTCCGCCGCGCAGAGGCGCTGGCCCCAAATCCTGTTCGACCAGACGGCGCAGGTCGCAGGTCTCTTTCAATCGTTGAGTGTCAATCATGGTTCTACTCCTGAATTTCGTCACACAAATGACAAAAGACAAAAAGACAAAATTCGATTTATGTCACCGATGTGACAGAATCCGGGTCAATCAGTTCGTACTTCTCCGGCGGTCGCCCGCGCCCGCTGTAAGCGTTCTGCATACGAATCACTCGCCCATCGTCTTCCAGCGCCTTGAGGGTTTCCAGCACAGTCTTGCGCGGTGAGCGCAAGGCGCGGTAGATATCGCGCACGGTGGCGCTGCCACCGCAGGCACGCAACAGTCCTAAAACGCGACCTTCCAACCGTCCTTCTTCGTTTTCGCCTAAGTCCGCCAGCAACCGATGCGCGGAAGCCCGCCACGCTTCGGTGATTTGCTGAGCGCGATACCAATGCGCGGCAGTGACTTTGGGTCGTGGCGATGTATCTTCACCATCCGCCCAATCCAGCGCCGCCAGCAGAATGGCGACTTTGATCGCCTGCACGTGCAAGCGTCCGTAGATGGCGCGTAGACGGTCATCCAGCGATGAACTGGGCGCGGTCATCGCCCGTAATGCCTGCTCGTAAGCGTGGCAGGCTAACCAGATGTCGGCGGAGAGCGACCATGCTTCGCTGGACTTCTTTTCGCCCAACGCATCCGGCAGAGGTGGTTCGGGTAATTTCTCGTGCAGCCGCTTCAAGCGATTTGCCAGATCGGTTGGTGTTTGGCTCTCTCTGGACGCGGGACGCTCCACATAATCCGGTTCGGGCGTGAGCAGGGCGAAGCGGGCCAGGTTGCCGTTGAACCAGTCCGCTGAAGATAAAGCCGTCGCCAGCTCCGCCGGGGTCGCCGCGCCGAGAATAGAGAGCGCGGCATCACGGATGACAACCAGCCCTTTGTTGTTGGTGTTGCTGTCGAGATAAGCGGGGCAGTCGTAGAGCGTCATGATGAGTTCTTTCAACCCAGCCATGTAGTCCCTGCCCATCGACTTGAACAGCCCCGACAGTTCATCACGGAGCAAACCACGCTGGGCGGCGTAGCGGTTGCCCTTTTCCAGTCGCGCCCGATCCTGCTGCGGGATGTCGGAGAAGTTGGGCGGTAATACCCCTCCAAGCATCGACATGAAGTTCTCCGGCGAACCGGGCTGGGGCATGAGCATGTGCGGGATGGCAATTCGCGCCACTTCTGCCGCAAGACTCAAGCCCGCTGATTTGCGGTAGTAGGTCGAGACAGCAACCACCATCAGATAGAGGTTGGGAAAGACCTGCTGTCGCCAGGGGGTCTGGATGTACAGCCGCCGTCCGACGGCAATCGCCGCCAGGTACAGACCTGCGCCGAGATGAAATGCGAGCGGCGTTTCATTGGCGGCACTACCTGCCCAGCGCAGGTAATCATCCAGCCATGTTCCGACGGTCTGCGCCTGCTTCATCTGCTCAGGCGACAGGCGTGCGTCTTCTGGCAGTTCGGGCACGATGTTGAGGTCAGCGGCGCGATGGGGTAGTTCCGGCGCAGGTGCGTTGGGATCAACCGCCAGGACTTCGCGCAGGAGTTCCTGCCCCAGCACTTTACGCAGAAAGCGCATGTCATCTGGCACATTCGGGTCGAGATGCGCCAACAGCAGCCCAACCGCCGGGCTGAGGGGTATGCCATCCCACGACAGACCCACCAATGCCCGCGCCAGCACATAAGTGTCTTGTGGAGAAAGAGTTGTCATGATAAGTCACGCTCCTCTCCATCAAGTGGACATCCGCGTCGGGCTTCCTCATCGCGAATGGCCTGATAGACGATGATGAAGATGAGATTGGCAAGCGGGCGATGTTCTTCCCGCGCCCACTGTTCCAGTTTGCGCCGCGTCTCCGCCGTCAGGCGGAAGGCGACACGTTCTGATAAGGTATCCTGATCGATCATGCCTGTATCCTTTTGTCTGCTTGCTCGCTTCAGCATACGGGATAAAATAGAACTTGTGTGCGAGAAAAGTGGACATTTCAGGCGGGAAAACTGGACAAGCGTAATGGCAAAATTCCCATCCATGTGGGAAAAACGGACAACCTTTTGTCACAAACCAACTTCCTACCACCTTCTACCCTGAAACAACTTTCCTTCGTTTGAAAACTGTAATATGATAAAAAACCGTGAATAGAACGTTAGTTCTCTTTTTCGCGTTCAAAATTGGCATAGGCGGCTACAGGAGCAGTCGCCCTAGAAAGGAGGTTGAAATCCGAATGAGAGCGATTAAAGTGGTCGTGAGCGACCGGAATGACATCACCCGCAAGGGGGTGGAAGGCATCATCAGCGATGCGGGAGAACCCTATCAGGTGGCGATGGTCTTTGCCCGCCTGCGCGATGCCGAGACGTACCTGAGCGAACAGGCGGTGGATGTGCTGATCGTGGATGACCAGACCCATGCGCCTTCCGAGATTATCAAACTGGTATCGCGGTCACAGGAGCGTCATCCTGGGCTGGGCATCATCGTCATGAGTCAGCGGCGTGACGGCGATTACATCCAGCAGGTGATGCGCTGTGGCAACGCCAGCTTTCTGCTGAAAAATGGCGACCTACAGGAGCAGTTGCTCAAAGCCTTGCAGCTCATCAGCAGCCAGTACCCGTTTCTCTCGCCGGATGCGCTCAAACTCATCGGCACACGTCCGGTGGGACCACTAAACCACCGTGACCGCGACGTGCTGAGGCTGATGGCAGATGAGTTACAGGCTAAAGAAATTAGCAGTCGTCTGGGCATTTCCGTCAAGACAGTTTACCGCACCCGCGATAAACTCAAGAAACTGCTGGGTGTGCGTAATAATGAAAGCCTTGTGGATGCCGCTCGCAAACAGGGGCTGCTCCAACGCAAGGAGTGACTGTCAGAGATTTCCATACTTATCCCCTTACTTACCCCGGTAGTGAAAATTTACATGTTGATGCGAAAATTCCCGGCGCGACTGTCCTGATTTCCCGCGCCGGTTGTCCTTTTTTCTTCCCCACCACAGGTGATATTCATGGTAGGCTGAGACAGCAGTCCGTATAGCGCGTGAGGCAAACCGCATGAAAAAACGGATCATCATTGCTGATGAAGCCGATCTGATGCTGATTGGCATCGAAACCATAATAATAAAGGAACAGTCTCTCTGGGAGATTATCCATACCGCTCGCAGCGCCAGCGAATTGATCGAGGTCAGCAAGGAACTGCAACCAGAAGTCATTGTGTTCAATGAACGCCTGGATCAACTCATCGATGTGCTGGTGATTGTCGAACGCCTGAAGCAGGCGACGCCGCGTTCGCGGCTGATTGTGCTGGGCAGTCTGACGGAAGGTCTGCTCATCCGCGATCTGTTTGCCTGCGGCGCGCTGGCATACCTTTATGAAGGCGATGACCTGAAAGATCACCTACTGCCAGCGGTTAGCGCGGTGGTACAGGAGCGACCTTATCTCTCGCCAACGGCCAACAGCGCCTACCTGCTGGCAATGCAATCTCCGTTACGGGATTGGCAGCTAGACCCGGAAGCACGGACGATGTTACGTCTGCTGATGCAGGGCGTACATATCACCGAGATTGCCAGCCAGATGAACATCCCGATGCGCCGCGCCTACTTCCTGCGCCATAAGCTGAAGCAACGCTTCGGAGCGACCACCAACGAGCACCTCATCAGCCGGGCGATTGCCGAAGGGTTCAGCACACCTGAAGCCGCGCTCGAAAAGCAGAATGTAATTTTGCCGCGCCGATTGTCAAAATTGACGGGCTGAAACTGTAATCCTACAGCGGTCTGAACCGCCGCATTTGATACGCTGAACGCAGATGAATGACTGCGGAGGCGATGTGTATGCGGCGAATTCATGTGTTTATCCTCTTGGTGATGGCAATCCTGACGACATCCGTCTGGGCAGCCGTTTTTGTATTGCACCAGTCGCAGAATGACGATGTGGCGGCATTACCGACGCTGTTCGTGCTACCGTCACTCACACCATCGCATACGCCGCCTGATACACCAACACCAACCCACACACCAACCACGACCAGCACGCCGACGATCACACCGTCACCTACAGCGACTACAACAGCGCTTCCCACATTGACACCGACGCTCTCAGCGCGGGTGCTGGAGATCAGCGCGGTCATGCCGGGGGTGTACATCCCGCCGACAGCGACGGATTTCCCGTTCGGCACGATTTTACTGCCTGCCCCGCCACAACCCATCGAGCCACTGCCAGATGCGACCCATGAACCGCCGCCGTATTCAGGTTGGTACAGCTTCGAGTCGGATCATCCATTGGTGCAGTACAGCACACCCTGGCAGGCACGACAGGTCGCGGATGCCAGTCGAGGGCAATACCATCGTTCGGAAAATGTACAAAGCGATGTGACCTTTCCTTTTGAAGGGGAGGGGCTGCGGATTCGTTATGTCGCGGCACGCAACATGGGCATGTTCGATGTGTTCGTGGATGGCGTGGTGATCGACACAGTGGATGCCTACACACCGGAACTGCACTTTCCCGGCACACAGGTGTACTTTGTCGGACCGGGAACGCATACGCTCACCATCCGCAGTTCACAGCGCAAAAACAACGCCAGCGAAGGCTATGTCATCGGGCTGGATGCTATTCAAGTGTTTCGCGGCACAGCCAACACGCTCATCATCCCGCCACCGGCGGAGAGTGCTACACCAACACCCCAGCCGCGTCCGGCGGCAGGCGTGGAACTGGTCGCCGCGCCGCCCACCTTACAACCGACCACAACACCTATCGCGCCCGGACTGCTGACGGTTTCAGTCGTCATCGCCTATGACGAGAACGGCAATCGCGCTGTGGATCCAGCCGAAGGCGTGGCGGGGATTTCAGTGCGAGTCGTGGAGGTGGGTACAAACCGGGTGATCTCGCAGGCGTTCACCGACGCACAGGGCTTCGCGCAGTTGCAGGTGGTCACGTCGGCGCAGGCGCGAGTCGTCGTGCCGTATTTTGGCAAAGTGTGGGAAATTCCACGCAGTCGCGGCGGGGGACAGGTCGCCTTCACCCTGCTCCTGCAACCGGGCAACCAGCCGGGCTTAATCCCTTAAAGATGAGGAACGAGATGAACGAAGAACGCACTCTTGAGCAAGTTCAGCGCGGGATGCTCCTGCGCTCAATCTATGTGTTGATCGTGCCTGTCATGCTGATGTTCGCGGCGCTGGCCTGCGGCACAGTCGTCACCGATCAGGCGCAATACACCTGCCCGACACCGATTCCGCAGCCAACGGCAACCGTGCTGGCAGGCACACCCATACCGACGCTTGCGCCACCACCCACACCCTACACCATCGCGCCGCCGGGGGATTTCTACCTCGGCGATGCAGTGTTTGTCGGTCAGCAAGGCGCACCGCTGCGTTTGCGTTTCCGTTTACAGAACGTGCAGGTTCAGCCCGCTGGCACGCAGAACCTGGTGATATGGCGTTTGGAAATCCGCAACGTCGGCACAGCGACCTATGAAGCTATCCCGCCCGCGCTGATGTTCATCACCCGTATCACGACCGCAAACGGCGAACAAACAGGCACATGGCGCACCTCAGAAGTAGCCATGAATGCGGTAGGCTTCACGAATGAGAACTACGATCCGCTTTCGCCCGGCGCGACACGCATCTATCGACTAGCGGCCTATATCCCGTCTGGAAGCCCGGATCAGTTCGCCTATCTGCTGGATGGCGACGGCGGCAACCGCATCACCTGGGCCAACCAGAGCAATCCCTACTGCTCCGGCGACGTGGCGGATTAAGAAGAGAGGACAACCATGCCTGATTTTGGGCGGATGATTGACGAATTCATTTACAGCGTGATTGTGATGATCGCGGGCGTGCATTGGAGCCTGCAAAAGGCGGTCATCATGGCGGGCTATACGATTAAGCTCATCAACCAGTGGCTGATTGAAAACGCCTTTGTGCCCATCATCGCCCAGACCAACGACAGCCTGCGTCTGGCGGTGAGCTACGTCTTCATCATCGCGTTATTGGTGCTTGGCTTGACGTACATGCTGGCGGCGCTGGTGCGGCTGGATGTGGTCAGCCCGCGTAACGCGCTGACCTGGTACGCGGCGGGTGTGCTGTTCTTCGCCATCGGACCGAGTTTTTACCAGGGTATGAACGACTTCCGGTTGAATATCGCGCAGGTCATGTACATCAGCGTGCTGGATGGGCTGAACAACAACGCCGGGGATTTCTCATCATTAGCGCAGGTCAATTCCAACGATCTCGACCTGGGCGCGCTGTGCGACCAGTTCGACGTGTACCTGCCAGGCGCGACTGGACCGGGACCGATTGATGGATTGGACATCGCCATGGCCTACCTGCGTGGACACCCACAGGATGTGATGGGTTATCCGCAGCCGGTCTATTCGCCAGGCTGTGGAATCTACCTGATGAATCCCAATGCCTCCACCTGGGCGGGCGCGGGTGGCACATCGGTCGTGCCGATGGACTGGAACATGGAAGGCGGCTATTTCGACTACACTATGTCACCGGGCACATGGGACGGCGTTTCAGGCGACGAACGCGACGCGGCGGTATCGCGGGCGGGCGCATCGCAACAACGGGCGCTGACCGCCTGGCCGTTGCTGATCTTTGCCCTGATTGAACAGGTCGTGCATCTACTGATCACGATTGCGATGGGCATCACCTTCATCTCGTTTGGCATCGCCATCCTGTTCGCCTTTTTCAAACGCACCGAGAGTATCGCCCACAACATCATCAACCAGTGGATTGAGTTGATCGTGCAGACCACCATCATTGCCCTGATCCAGGCGCTGGTGATTGGCTTCTTCCTGGCGGGCGCTGCCACTGGCAGCGCGGCAGCCATCATCGGAATCGGTCTGCTGTGTCTGGTCTTCATCCTGATTACCATGTGGTCGGGTATCAAGGCGGTTTGGAACAGCTTCAACCGGCTGTTCAATGCCATGAGTCAGGTCACAGGCGGGGTGATGGTCTCTCCCGGCACAGCGGCGGTGGCAACGGCAGGGGCTGGCGCACTGGCAGCAGGTGCGGCGGTGAGTGTGGGTTCAAACGCGCTGGCAGGCATGACCGCGCTCAATCGTGGGGCGACGATGGCGCAGGCGGCAGGTGTGACTTTCGGTGGTTCACAGACTCTCAGCGGCGCGGCACGCACATTGGCGTATCTACCCGGCGCACGGAATACCGCGCTGGGTGAAGCGGCGGAACAGTTCACTGAAGGCAGCGTCACCCGGCAGGTGGCACGCAACATCCCGGTTGTCGGGCGCATCATCGGCCCGATGGTCGGTACGACACTTCTGAGTGACCGTGATCCTGAGAAAGTGGATGTCAATGCGCAGGGGCAGGTGGTCAACCGTCCGATGCTCGTTCCGGCAGTCGGTGACAGTCTGGATAGCTGGACGATCCCGCGTCGCGCCCGTCGGCGCGGCGCGAATGCGGACACGGAATTCTTTGAAGACGGCGACGGCGACATGTTGCCGGGGAATTTGCCGGATCGCGTGCGTCCACGGCGCATGGGCACGTTTACCCCAATCAGCCCGGTATCTGAAATACCAGAACCTACAGCACCTGCGGCGAGCAGCGATACGGAAGCCCGTCGTCAGCGCGAGCGCAGTGATTACAACGCCGAGATGGCCAGCGAGGAGATGGAGCAGCACCTATCCGATGCCCTCCGCGCCCACACCGGCACGCATTCTACGCTGGGTTCGATGTTAACCCAGGATCGTGGCGTAGGCGGCAATGAACGTCTGGAGCAAGCGGCAGATGCACTTCTACGGGCGGCACAAATGCAGATGCAAATCATGCTGGGGCAGCTTCGTGTGGGGGGCGTACCGAACGTCGCCGGTGTCATGGGCGATGTCGTAGGTCAGGTGCAGCGTGACCGTCAGCAGGCTGGGCAACCCGTCAACGCTGGCGTCGATCATCTTCAGGTGGCGGATCATATGGCGCGGGCGATGGGCATCACGCCGCAGGAGACAGGCGGATCGCCCATTCAGCGTGATTTGGCGCGGTTTGGTTTGTTTGTTGATCAGGCGCTGAAGCTGGGATTGTCCCCCCATCAGACGGAACAGGTGGTGCGTGAGGTGCAGTCCTCGCCTGAAGGCCGAATGCAGCCCGCCACCCGTGATCTGCTGGATAAGCAGGTACAGACGACACAGAACGTGTCGTGGATCAAGGCGCGGGATGAGGTGGATCGACTGGAACACAGCGCCGGGATGCTGCCGCCAGAGATTACCGCTTATGGCGCGATGCGGGTGCCCGTCGAGAACGCGCAACCGCAGGTGAATGTGAACGTCGATCCGACGGTGCAGGTCAATGTACAAGCCCCTGCTGAAGATGGTTATGACAACGCCATGCGCCGCGAGTCGTCACTGGGCGGCAGTGGTAATGTCATCGGAGGCGGCTCATGATTGAACAACTGCGGTTCCATACGCTAGACGAGCTTCAGGCGCTTTCGCTGGAAGAATTGCAGGCGCTGTGGGAACTCGTGCCCACTGACCGCCAGAAAGCCTACCGCACCGCTTATGACCGCGAAGTCCGTAATGCGGGTGCCATTGGTTCTGACACGCTGGAACGGCAGGTCGCTGCTGAACTGCTCAAGCGCTATGACGAGTCGGCACTGGTGCCGGTGGGGTCGCGCTGGGCGCGGACCCCGCTGCGCGTGCAGGATGCCGCACGCGAGAATGATTTACCTGATATGGCAGACAATGCACAGGTGACGGCATCCAGCAAGCCTTCCCCCAAAGTGTTAGTGGCGATGGGGTTGCTGGCACTGGTCTTTGTCGGCGTGCTTTTGCCTCGTCTGTTCGGTGGTGGCAGTTCTAATGAAGGCGAGATAGAAGTCACACAGGAAGTCAGTCCGACTCCGACGCCTGTCGTTAGCCCAACCCCCACACCTCTCGCGCTGGAAGCGCAGGACGATGTGATTACGAGTGGAGATCGTGAACGGGTTGTGGCCTATCCGGTCAATTTGCAGGTGGTTTTACCCGAAGGTGATTCCGCGCCGCGTGTGTGGGTCGTCCAGCGGCGCACCGTCCGCGCCGCCGAATGGAATTATGACGCGAACCCCGACATTGCTTCATTCGTCAGTGGCATGTCGGTGCGTCCGGTGATTGGCATCCCGTACTCAGAGGAAAACGCCGCGTGGTTTGAATCGATGGAAGAAGGCACGGTCTTCAATTTGACCATGAACACTGGCGCGATTCTGCGCTACGAGTTCGCTGCCAAAACCGACGTGCGCCGCAGTGATACCAGCATCTTCCGTCAGGTTGGGCCCGGATTGGTACTACTGTTGATCGGTGAAACGGATGCCGATGGCTTACCTACTGCGACGCGCACACTGGTCACGGCGACCTATCCACCGGATCAGGAACTCTCCCGCGGCGGGGAACTGGTCGGTTTGAGTTTCAGCGTGCACGAAGGCGGTATTAGCGAAACGCTCCAGCTTGGCGATGAGGCGACCCTCACTCTGCGTGATGTGCAAACCATAACCGATAATCCTGATCTACCGGGTGGGCAACAGGTGCTGGTATTCAATCTGGATGTCAGCGCAGGCGTGGATGATCTGGAGACCTCACTGTGGCGTGTCGAAGTCTACGATGCGGGCGGGCAGGTCTATCTGCCCAACACGCTGGCGCTGGATACAGCGGATTACGGCGCAATACCTCTCGACATCCCCTCGCTGTCGCTCATCCCTGCCTCTGTGGGCTATCTTGTGCCGATGGATTTCTCCGGTGGGCGGCTGGTTATCTCGGATGGGAGCGGACAGGCGGTGTCGTTCCGCTTCACGTTGATCACACCTGAAATAGAAGTGCAATATGACGGCATCGATGTGCGGTTGGTGAGCGTGACCACGATTGCGCGGCAGATTACCACCAGTCTGCGGATTTACAACGGGCAAACCACGCCCGTAACCTTCACCCCCGACGACATCTGGCTGGCGCTGGGCTATGCGCCGGACCCACCCGGCCCGCGCAACCCGGCGGAAGGAATGCAACCCTTTGAACTGCTACCAGAACAGGCGGTGAACCTGACGCTGGTCTGGTATTGGGCGGATGAACCCTACGCCGCGCTTCAGGTGGGAAGCTATCGGTGGGCGATTCAACTGATTCGCGGTTCTTAACCCTCACGTTATGGGTTGGCATACCCTGTCAGCCCATCTCCCCTCCCGAATGAAATTTTAACGGGCACTTTGCCAAAACTGACGGGCTGAAACTGAAGGATTACAGGGGTCACGCCATCTCACTTTGATACGCTGAAAGGGTCAGGGAGTGAGGTGGCGACGGCGTTCCCAACCGTGCCGGATGACCCCACACACTTGAGTATACAGCGTCATGGCGCACCGGCGGACTATCTGTTTGCCACCTCTACCCGACGTACCGTTCATCTCCTGAAGTCTCGATATCGAGGAGGATTTTTCGTTGGATCTGTCAACCGCAATTGAGCAGTTTTTCGGGGATGTGCAGACGGCTGCACAGACCATCGCACCGCTGATCGCCGTGATCGGCTTCATCGGGCTGGGCGTGATGTATATGGGTTCCAGTTGGCCGATTATCGGCGACTGGAAAAAGGACAATCCCAAAGCCGCCAATCAGGTGGTCGTGGGTTTGCTCTTCGTCATCTTCGCCTCCAGCGTCACCACCCTGATCTCATTCGCTTAGCGTCGTGCGCCGGGTATGGGGCGTTACACAAGCGCCCCACCTTGCGCGTCCTGGAGGGAACATGGCGGCAGATTTCAAATCCCATGTGTTACTGCGTGATGAAAAAGGCTTGTTTGGCATCCCGTTCAAGCGCTTGCTGCTGGCGGGTGTCGGCGGCGGCATGACCTACACCATCTTCAACCTGGCTGTGCCCGGCTGGTCGATTCCGGTGGCGGTGGTGACGGGTTTGCTGACCATCATCCTGACCGGATTACGCGGTGGTATCCCATTGTGGCAGCGCCTGATTTACCGCCTGCGCGGGACACTCTTGCTGATTGCCGCCCGGTATCCACGCAGCCCCATCGGTCAATTGACCGCAACGCTGGAACTGCCGGTAGACCTGGTGCGACTCGATGGGGCACGGGTGTTTGCGCCACCGTCGCCTAACCTTGATGTTGACCTGCGCGAGTGGATCACCTTCGCCCACGCTCAGGAGACCGACGGGTTGGTGTTTGTCGATGCGCCACTGAAGGAAGTGTTGGATGAGTGACGTTCGTACTTTTCTGATCGAACCTTTTGACATCATGCTTCATGCCACCGAAGAAGGTGTGCAGTCGTTGCAGGCACGGTTTTCGACCTGGCTGCGGACGCTGAATACTCCGGCGCGGTTCGCCTGCTGGCAGATGCCCGCCACGCTGGACGAAAAGATCAACACGCTCAGCCGGACGGCGAAGGAGACCGACGATCCGCAGCGGGCGCAGCTGCTGATGGAATATCGCCGCCACTATGAACAATTGGATGATAGCGCCGAATATCAACGGGCGTTGTGCGGTATGGCGGTCTGGAGCGACCAGAACGCCCGCGCTCTCGCTGGCGGCATGGGTTCTTCCTTTGATACATCGGTGGTTGAAGGTACATGGCCTGCGTTGTTCAATGGCCGCTACGAAATCCGGGACACCCCCTTCTGGCATCTGGCACCGGTGGGCAGACCCGGCGGTCGTCCGCTGTGGGCGATCCTGAATAGCTACGAATTCGCTCCGGCGACCTGGAACTTTTTCCGTCCGCTGCCGCCCTTGCTCAGACTCAACTTCCCGCTGGCGCTGGTGGTGGATATTCCCAAGACGTATGAACGGAACAGCGCCATTGACGCGCTGGAAGGCATCATTCAGGCCTATGACGTGCATCTCTCGTCTGTCAGTGGTGAGGACAGTCGTAGCGTTCAGCGCATCACGGACTGTCGCAAAGCATTACAGGAGATCAACGCCGGGGATGCCCTGCATCTGGTGCAACTGAGCATCGCCATCGCCGCCGATGACCTCGATACGCTCAAAGAACGCGTGCAGGCGGTGGTGCATGAGACCAAAGCATGGTTTTTCCTGCGGCATGAAGTCGGTGAACTACTGGCGCGCAGCTTAGGTTTCTTCGCCGCCCGCCGTACCAAAGAGATCGGGCTGCCGGATACCACCTGGCCGGTGGTGTCGCGGGAACTGGCGCTGATGCTGTCGCCGCTGGGCTACCGCAAGCTGTCGGCGACGGATGGCGTGTTGCGTGGCGAAGCGGTTGGAGCGTCCTATCCGGTCTTTCATAACTCATGGCGGGACAAACGCGCCACCCATGAAATCTGGGTCGGTACGAGCGGCTTCGGAAAAACGTTCGCCAACAACTGTTATCTGACGCGGGAGTATGCTGAGAACGGCATTCCCTTTGACCTGCTCGAACCGATGGGACACGGGCGACATATCGCCGAAGCCTTCGGTTTGCCCTGGTATGTGATGAGCGCCAAAGCCACACGCCTCAATCCGCAGGATGTCATGTTCCCGACGCTGATTGAGCAGGTATCGCACACCACCCGCATCTATGAAACGGTGCTGGGTCGCCCGCTGTCGGGCGGACAACGTCAGAATCTGGAACGCGGTCTGCTGGGTGAGGCGCTGGAAGTGTTGTATCGCGGTTTTACTGACCTCAGTAAAGTCACGCCCGATGTCACGCCGACCTGTGATGTGGTCTGTGATGTGCTGTCGGGATTGGGCGACAAGCAAGCCACAAAAGCCATCGCCAAAGACCTGGCCGACGAAATTGCGGGATTGTGTACCGGCAGTGGACCGTGGTCGTCATTCCTCAACGGCATCACCAATGTTGACCTGACGCGCGGCGGCAGGGATTGGATCAGTCCGCGTGTGTTCAGTTTCCACGAGCTGGAAAGCGACCCGATCTTGCAGGCGCTGGCCTACACGCAGGTGCTCTCTGCTATCCGCCGTGACAGCCTGATCGACGAACAGCCGCGCATCATCGCGGTAGATGAGGTCTACCGTCTAATGCGTCACCCGTCGCTGCTGGACTTCCTGATTGAGGCGGCCAAGACGTTCCGCACTCGCAGAAAAAAGCTCGTGTCAATTGATCAGAATATGTCGGTCTTCCTTGAACCCAAAGCGCGGATGATCTTCGAGAACAGCCCGATCAGGGTGATTTTCAGCCAGCGGCAGGGCATGAATGTCTTCCGCGAGGATGCCGCCTTCCAGCACCTGAACCAGCAGCACCGCGACATCATCGCCGCCCTGCCGCGCTTCCACTTTCTGCTGGACATTGCCGGAGAATCCCTATTTTACCTGGTCAATCGTCCGTCACCGGGCGAGCTGGCGCGCTTCTCGACGACATGAAACGAGAGTGAGATGAGATGGCAAAGAAAGAAACCGTACATCCCTGGCAGCAGATTGAGGAACAGGCTTTCCACGCCTTCCGGGAATGGCCGTTGTGGTTGGTACTGCGTCAGCGCGAGCTGGCCGCCCAACAATCCGGCAGCCGAGCGACGGCACGTCCGGTTGCTGCTGCGGGTGCTGGTGAATCAACTGAGCGACCGGAGGGCAATTAATCGATGGATGGAGGAACAAAGCGCATGAAATTGGTCATAGTCGAGTCGCCAAAAAAGGCGCGTGCCATTAAAGGCTTCCTTGGAGAAGGGTGGCATGTTGAAGCCTCACGCGGTCACGTCCGTGATCTGCCGGAGACCGAACTAGGTGTCGATGTGGACGGCGGTTTCCGCCCACAGTACGAAGTCCTGCCCGGCAAGGGCAACCTGGTCAAGAAGCTGGTGAAAGCCATCCGCGCGGCGGATGAGGTCTATCTCGCCACCGATCCGGACCGCGAGGGCGAAGCCATCGCCTGGCATCTGTTGCAATTGGCAGGCAACCTGAAGAGTAAGCATGTTTATCGGGCGGTGTTCAACGCCATCACCGCAAGCGCGGTCAAAGCTGCGCTGGCGGAACCGCGTCCGCTCGATGAGGCGCTGGTCGAAGCGCAGAGCGCACGGCGCATCGTGGATCGGTTGGTGGGCTATCTGGTGTCGCCGGTAGCCTGCAAAGCGTTGGATGGCAGGCTCTCCGCCGGGCGGGTACAGAGTATCGCCCTGCGGCTGGTGGTCGAGCGCGAACGCGAGATCGAGAGCTTCACACCGGAGACGTTCTTCACGCTCAAGGCGCGGTTTGCGGTAGATGGCATCCAGTTCGAGGCAAACCTTCACCGTCTGAAGGATGCGGATGTGCGTTTCTCCGCCCGCGAACAGGCGGAGAAAGTCGCTGGCTTGCTATCTGGTGCGAGCTTTTGGGTGGGCAAAGCTGGACAGACACTCAAACTGCGCAATCCACTGCCGCCCTTCACCACGTCGTCTTTGCAGCAAGCAGCCGCGAAGGGGTTAGGGCTGTCGCCGGAAAAGACGATGCAGCTGGCGCAAACGCTCTACGAGCAGGGTCTCATCACCTACCACCGCACGGATGGTGTCGCCGTCGCGCCAGAGGCACAGCAGGTCGCTCGTGAGGTCATCGCCCGTGAGTACGGTGATGCCTACCTACCGCCCACACCCCCCGCCTATCAGGTGAAAGCGGCTAACGCACAGGAGGCGCACGAGGCAATCCGCCCTACAGATGTGTCGAAACTACCTGAAGAAGACGCCGACGGTGACGGCGCGAAACTATACACCCTAATCTGGCGGCGCTTCATCGCCTCCCAGATGAACCCGGCACGGTACACGCTCACGGGCGCATTAATCCATGCAGGGAAGTCAACGGACAAACCATACCCGCTAGTCTTCAAGGCAAATGGGAGGGAGCTAGTCTTTGATGGTTTCCTGCGGGTCTACGAAGAACCTGAAGATGGGGATGCAGACGATGCCGATGGCAGCGTGCCTGCCCTGAAGGAAGGTCAGGCGTTGGGACTGGTGGAACTGCCCATTGATGAGGTGCAGACTCGCCCGCCATCACGTTTCAGCGAAGCTGGACTGGTGCAGGCGCTGGAAAAATACGGTGTCGGCAGACCCTCAACCTACGCGAGTATGGTGAGTGTCGTCAAGAGCAAGGGGTATGTCGCGCTCAAACAGCAGCGGCTTGCGCCGACCGACACTGGTGTGAAACTGTGTGATTTTCTGGTGGAAAGATTCCCGCAGGTGTTTGACGTGGGCTATACCGCCCGTCTGGAAGCGGCGCTGGATCGCGTCGCGGCGGGGAACATGAACCAGCAGGATGTGCTGTCCACCTTCTGGCGCGGTTTCCAGCCGCAGTTGAAAACTGCCACCGAATACGCACTGGCGCAGGTCAAAGCGCGGCAGTCGCCCAGGCCGCTCGTGTTGCATCCGGCAGAGGAGTAGCCCATGAGCGACTACCACGAAATGCCGGAACCCCCGCCGATTGATTATGACGACTGGGGTCCGCCACCGGATGATTACGGCTACGACTACGCGCTGGATTATGACCCGTATCCGCCGGATGATATGCCATCAGCGGTGCTGGATGGCTTCATTCCTGACGATTACGTGCCAGAGGGTAGCAGTTTCCCGGATATGCCTCCGCTCAGTCAGGATGGGTTGCAGGGTTTTGAAACACCCGAACCGGCTGACGAGAGCTGGTCGTGGCACGATGCGCGGCTGATCGGCGTGGATCGCGGCGAGGAAGCTGAGGGGCGGCGATACGAAGTCGGAGTCATCGACCTGTATGCCGATGCCAACACTGGCGACCTGGGTGGCAGCTACCTGCCCATCGCGGCATTTAGCGGGGAAGTCCCCGCCACCGCCTTCTACCACGACTTGCAGGCTCAGATTCACGAAGCGGGACTCGCGCCCTACCAGGTGCCGGACTTTGCTGAAACAAAAGCCTTCGAGATGAACGCGCAACCGGAGAACTGGCGCGGGGCGCAGCCTGCCGAATATGCGGCCTATGAATACTTGCGCGACCTGGAAACCTTCGACCCGGCGTTGGCCGATGACCCGCCAGAGGAAGCGCTCGACCCGCTCATCCAGACAGCGATTGAACTGGGCGGCGTGATCGTCGAGCCGGAAGTCGAACCTGAGCCAGTCGTCGATGAAGCGGCGTTTCAGGCGCTCAACGCCATTGGAGTGCAGGCGGAGAACTTCGATCCCAGCACTGACCCGCCGCCTTTCTACGACGCTGAGACGGGCACCGCCTACTGGATTGGCGTTTTCCAACCTGACAGGGACGACCACGACAACTGCGTGACCAGCATCCTGTCGCTGGGGCGCAATCTCGAAACGGGCGAGATGGAAGCCCAGCTTGCGCCTTGTGTGCCCGGCGATTGGGACAAAGCCTATGGCGCGGCGGAATACCTGATTCAGGTCGCGCAGAAAGGTGGCATTGAGCAGGTCTTCGACACGGCGGAGGGCATGGCGCTGGCAACCGACCAGCGTGAATTCTGGGAGACGGAGCGCGGCGTGGCGCTGGAACCGGAGGCAACGCGCGAAATCGCCGACGGCATGGCCGCCTTCTCCCGCGAGCAATGGGAGGTGGAACTATGAGCGAACCGGTAGCGCGTGACTACAGTTTTACGGTGCGCCTGTCGGCTGACGAACGGGCGGAACTTGAGGCGCTGGCGGCGCAGTGGAATTTGGATAAGTCCGCCGCCGTGCGCCGGGCTTTGCGGATGGCATTATCTGAGCGTCAGCGACTGCCACAGAGCGGGCATTTTGTGACTCTGCAACCGGAAGCAGTCAGCTTCCCGGTGCGCTTGAGTGGAAAGGCTGCCGATGACCGATAACCCCATACGACACATCGACGAGGATGGCTCGATTTATGCCGCCGAGATCGTGCCGCCAGAAGGTGACGAGTACGGCGCGAAGTATCACGTTGACATGGTGCGGACATCGGTGGACGACTACGGGCTGGGGCGCGAACAGCGACTGACCGTCGGGCAGTATAGCTCGTGGATGGAGGCGGAAGAACATCTACACGAAGTCGAGGATGGACTGACTTCACTTGGCGAGGATGCCCAACGCCTGCGCGAACAGCCTTTTGAGGAGGATGTGTTCTATCTCACAGCGGTTTATCCACCGGATGCGGCGGAAGGCAGCGACCGCGCCACTGCTCAGTTGTTGGCGGTGGGTGAACATGGCATCTTGACTTCGACGCTGGCGACAGGTGAACGAAACGATGTTGAAGCTGTTATTGGACGGGTGGATGTCGCCTTCGCTGAAGAAGGGGCTGGTGCTGGATTGACGCTCGCTCAGCAGGAAGCGGAGTTGAACGGAACGTCACCCGCCACACCCCTCTTTGACCCCGACGATGGCGCGGTGCGTCACGTGGATGGCGGTGGCACAGCCCACTGGTTCGCAATGGTAGAGCGTAACGGGCCCGAAAGCGACCCCTATGAACTGCGCTACTTTCGTGCGTTAGAGATGGACGACGGTTCTCAGCGAAATGATTCCTATCCGGTTATGCCCTTACCGGATGAAGATCCGGCTTCAGCCTGGCCGTTACGGGGCTTGGAGATGTATCTGGAGAAAGGCGATGTCTACATGGCACAGCAGTTCGCGCATGATGTGGCGGATAGCTACGGACAGGATTTCCCTGAACCGATGGATTTGCCCGCACTCGACCCGCGACCCGAATATTACTTCGGGTATGGCGTTGGGCCGTCCAATTTGCCAAGTCTGGAAGCCGTAAAGACCTGGATGGATGGGTCAGAACGCCGCTTCGACACGCTGACAGTGGGTGAATATGGGATGTACGACGAAGCCGCCGTTGACGAGCGCGAACTCGAAACACTCATGGCTGAAAAAGGAATTGAAGCCGCCATGAACCTGGCTGAACATATGGCCGTAGCAGGCGGCTACCTCGACCCGCAGCGCGACGACCCGCGCATCTTCTTTGAGGATGATGCGCCGCCCGATATGTTCATGACCGAGCGTCAGCGCGAACTCCACATCCCATCTTACGGTCTGGGGGCAGTCTCCGCCAACGGCGAGTCCTTCCTGGATGTGGTCAAGTCGTGGGGCGAGGCGGGTTACGAGCGGCTGGTGATCCCACAGCCGGAGTGGGAGGCTGCCCAGGAGAACGCGGATGTGGCGGGCGAAATGCTGGAAGCCGGGCGCTTGCAGGATGCCATGCGGCTGGTCGAGCTGGCCGGGATAGAGGCAGGTGTCATCAACCCTGAACGCGACGACCCACGCCTGTTCACGCAGGGGCCACCCGACCCCTTTACGACCATCCGCCAGGCGGAATTAGCGCAGGAGACTAAGATCATCTTGCATGACGACTTCGACACTGAGGATTTTGACGTGGAACCGCTCATGCCGGGCTATCCGGCGCTGTACCGGGAGTTTGCGGAAGCGGCAGCGCAGGAGCGGGAAGCGAATGCCTCGCTGGAAGGTGGCGCGTGGTTTGAGGCCACCTTCGCCAAATCCGAGACCGAACTGCTTCAGCCGATTGATGATACGGTGAACTACGCCGTTGTGGTGCAGGATGCCGACCCCTGGACGCTGGAACTCGCCGTCGAGAAATACTGGAAAGAACCGGGTGGTTATGTTGGCGTGGATTCGCTGACGCTTCATACCTACGACCCCGAAACTGGACGCGAACAGGCCGAACAGGAACGTGAGGTGCTGCTGGAGGTCTACGACGAGCGTGGGTTGGAGGGCATGATGCACAAGGCCGAACTGACCGCCATGCAAAACGATTGGCTGGATGGGGACCGCGCTGACCCGCGCCTGTTCCGGCAGGGGCCGCCGGATCGATTCGAGACGCTGGCGCAGCGATTGGAGGGGGAAATCAACCCTTACTGGAATACCGACGGTGAGACTGTGCCATTGCCAGAGTCACAGGATTATGTTTATCGCGTCGAATTCGATGATGCGGGGGACATCGATTTTGTACCCCGAGAAGCGGCTGAAAATCTCTACTGGCGCATGGAGACTCTGCCTGTCAATGACCCGGACGGCGAACCCCTGGGACATGCCCTGCACATGGTCGTCTATCCCAACATCGAGCATGACCCGGAGCGCGTCGGCACGCCCGCGATGGAGGAAGGTGAGCCGTTCCGCCTGTTGGAAATGGCACACTTCGAGACCACCGCAGCGGCGGACAAGTTCGGCAAGGAATTCAACGGCTACCTGATGCCCGGTTTGCTGGAAGGGCCGGAACTGGCCGAGGAGGTAGCACGGCTGGAAGGATTGTCGGTAAATTGGAAAACGCTGGAGGGCGATGATCTGAAAGCCTACCAGAATGCCGCCCTAACGCTGACCCGCGACCCGGTAGACTGGCATCCCTACAACCCCAACGCCGAACGCGATGCGCGGATTGAAGCAGAAGGGCTGTACACTGATCCGATCCAGCAGTTTACAGGGCTTGATGAAGCCGAAGATGAGCCGGAAGTCGAGCCAGTGTCACCGGATTTTGATTTGTAGTTAAATTATGACCCGCTTTATCACGCGGGTCAATTTATAATGAAATAATTAAT
>CALJKV010000127.1 GCA_937974245.1 uncultured Chloroflexota bacterium
CATTCTAGTTCGGATGGTCAATTCCGCATAACTTATAGAGAGTCCCGCCCGCGCCAGGCGTGAAACCTGCACACTTCGCCAGGACAGCAGCGCCCCGACCAAGGGGCGTTTCGTTTATGACTGGCTGCCGCTCCATGACTGGACGGAAACCGACGTGTGGGACTGCATCCGGCGGCATGGGGATGTGTATCACGCGGCGTACACCTACGGCAATCACCGGCTGTCTTGCGCCCTGTGTGTGCTGGCGAGCCTGAACGATCTCATCAACGGCGCGGTACACAACCCCGATACCTACCGTGAATACTGTCGCATCGAAGCCGTCACCGGCTATAGCTTTCGCAAAGACTTCTGGTTGTCGGACGTGAAGCCGGAACTGCTGCCGCAGGAGACGCTGGAAGCCGTAAGACGCCACCAGCGAGCAGCGTGACGGTCAAACCAGGTTAAACGCGAATCCCCTTCCGGTTTTACCGGTTAAACCTCAATCTTCCTTGTATTTCTCGGATAATTCTGCAAGCCCCTCCAAGAAACGTTCTCGCGTCCATTGACCATAATCCTTGATTAATGCAAGTGGAACATGGAAGAAACGCTTTTCATGTCCTCCAAGCCAGAGATACATCATATCGCTCTGCAGTTGCGTGCGGTCAAGTTCTTGGTCCAACCAGTCCATTCCCTCACCTGGCTCTGGATCAACAAAGTTCGCACAGAAGGCTCGAATTGGATACGGTAATCTCACATTGTGATGTTCGCAGTACGGCTCATCTTCTGTGTGCGGTTGTCCTCTGTATAGCTGGCAGTGAACACAGTCAGGCGTAATGCCACCATTCGGCATGATACCTCCTCATTTGTTCGATTTTTGAATCATTATACCCATGAAAGGTATTTCAATGACCGAAATATCATCTAACAGGGACTGGCAGCCGGTGCTGCTGGTCAAAGTCACCCGTGAGCCGTTCACTGGTTCGTCTTGTGGTTTGCAGGTCAGCCGCTTGTACATGGCGCTGCATCCCGATGGTGTGATCTGCGCCGCGTGGGACACCCCTGCCAAAGAGCGTGTCTATCCATACGCACGGCTCGTTGGCTGGAAGCCGCTGCGTGACGTTCCCTTTGTCTTACCGGTTCGCTTTGCACGCAAGGGCGATCCCCGCGTTTCGGCGTTGATCCCCAACGGCACCTGGGTACTGTCGTATGACGCCGAACAGTATCGCCTCTACCGGCGTCTGCAAAGCACATGGGAGAGACTGATATCCCTCATTGATGCTGCGCCGCGCAGCCCTTATTCACTCGATGCTGTTCGCAGCCTGGTCTCCCCCACAACATTTTCCCCGAATCGCAATTAGCCTGAAAGGAAACCACCATGACCGCCACCCAAACTGCACTGGATCGTTACAACCGCCTGTTCGACAACGCGCAGTACAGTGCCATCGCCGACCGACTCGCCACCGATTTGCGGGTTGAACGCGACGCGGTTCGTGTGTCTGACGCGGCCAATCTCGTAACAGACGCAGCTTTGTCTCTTTGCCAGCATCCGCACTACACCGATGCTTGGCTCAAGCTGGCGACGTTCTGCGGGCAGAACGCCATCGCTATCCCCACGATTGACGCGATCTACACGTATCTGCTGATTTTCCAGGGGCCGGGCGATGTCCGTGCTGAGGATTTCGAGATGACCGCCAAAGCGCTGCTGAAGTCCTATGAGGCGGGGGACACGCTACGGGCGGCAGTGTCGTGCGCCAACGGGGTACATGGCTGGCAGGGACGCATGGCCTACGAACTGCTGGCCGCGTCGGGCTATCTGGTGCAGGCGGCCACTCAACTTCTGCTGCATGGCAACCTGTCTTACATCCGCGAGAAGCTGCACGCCGGGCTGCGGCGGATCACTGGCGCATTGTACGAAGGCATCCGGCACAGCGAACGTCCCGACCTGTTCGACTTATCCACGACGTATTTCCCCGCCGAACACGACCACCGGTAAGATTACCTCACAAAGTAGCGGCACTCACGTAATCACCGCGATTAGTGCTGTCCTACACGGGACTCGCTCGTGGTGTTCTCCCGCTGCCATGCCCAGCATGACAGTTATGCCTGCCGAGGCTGGTTGGGTCTGCTATCCTATCCCGGCGTAAGACACTGCCCACTCGTCTCCTGAACAGCCTATCCGCACACGACCACATCCCGGCGTGCCAGCATCCCGCATCCATCAAAGCTGCTCTGTCCCCGGTTGGCGTGACCGCCGGCGGATTGCTCACTGTTCTCGCCCCGTCTTACGGTGTGTGCAGTCGGTTCGCCAATCCGGTTTCACCGTGTGCTGTGTTCCGATGTCTTCTCCTGATGCCGCCCGCAGCGCCGCTCAACCAGCCCTATACCCTGCTGATTGCTGTTGCCCATGCTGGCAGGTGCGACCGCCTGTCAATCCCGGCACGCCGGGATCGCTTTTTCCATTTCTTCCTGGCTGGCGCCGCTTTGCTCACCAGAAATGGATAGCGCCCGCTGGGTGACAGCCGGTCTGGGTGCCCCTGCCTCTGGTCGGTCAACCAATCAGCATGGGGCTGGTTGAAACGAGCAGCGCAGGACGCGCAGGAGAAAAGATCATGGGAACCATTATCAACGTCAGTATCACCGGATTTGTTGGCAGCGACCCGCAGGTACGCACCGTCCAGACCAGCAGCGGGGACAAGCAGGTGGCATCCTTCTCGGTGGCGGTCAACCGCACCAACGGCGGCGGCCAGAAACAGACCCTGTGGGTGCGGGTGAACTGCTGGAACGCCCTGGCGGATGTGGCCGCGAAGTACGTGCGGAAGGGCAGTTTGGTACAGGTGACAAGCGAGTGGCTGCGTCCGAGCACCTGGGTGGATCAGAGCGGCAGCCCGCAGGCCAGCCTCGATATGGACGCCAACCGCCTGGTGCTGCTGGATCGCAACAACGGCGAAAGCGAAGACACCCCGGACGAGCAAATCCCCTTCTAGACCCCGCAACTCTCCTCTACCGAGGCGGTGCTCACGCGAGCGCCGCCTTTTTTTCCACATTAACCAGACTGCCCATTTACCCACCAAATTAGGGGATAGTGTGGTCAGTTTCTGTACTAACTCTAAATGCTGATTGTCATGGCTTATCGGAGTAAGCTGCCAAGTATATCGAGCCGTCCTCCTGTCACAATAAAGAGAGTGATGTGGAATGTAAGAATTATTAGAGGTGGCAGAATTACCTTAGCAGCAAGTTGTTTAATCAAGCGTGTCATTGAGTTTAATCCTTTCAAGGAAAGATTTGACCTACAGGGCGGGTTGGAGTTTTAACACAAACTTGACTCAGCGTATCACATTGGAACTCTCGTAGATTCGCAGATTCTTGCTACGTATTGGTTGTTTTAGCGGTTTTCTATCTTGACTCATAAGTTAAATGTTTGAATTGAAAATTTCATCCAATATATGAAAAAGCTTTTCTTGAGCCTCTAAACGTTTTTTGGATTCCAAAACTCTATATACTTTTGCATGATATATTGCTTTTCTTTTACGATGTTTGCCTAGCGGCAGTGTGTATACCCTCACTCTTTTCCCATGAATACGGGCATTATTGATGTACATTTCTTCCATACATCGACACGAGGGAGGTGAAGTATAGCAAACAACTGACTCATACAAATCATAATCTGCATCAGGTTCTTTAACTACATCACGCATACGGCGCAATGCGCAGTCTGGTACGTAATATCCATAAGAAGCACGACCACGACCCATAACACGCCAGAGCCAAGCAGCCTTACCTAGCCTGCGGCTAGAATCCTCAAACGTTCGCTTCGCACAGATGCCGTGCTCGTCAAGCAATTGCGCGAGGCGTTCCTGTGTTGCTGTAATGGGTTGTTTACCTGCGATCTGACATAAAAACCAGATATAACCGAGAACACGCGCATCAGTAAAGAGCGCTTTACGATTTGCTTTATAGCGTGCGATTCGAACCATATTGTTTTGTTTCTCTGTTTATCAATCATAGAGGCGTGATTAAGGAATGTGATCTTGTACGTCATCATTATCAATCAGAGCTAGAGTATCTTTTTGATGTTTCCGGCTTCTTCAAGCAGAGTTGGTAAGAAGGCATCATCAGGATTTGAGTGTTTCACAGCTTGTTGAATATGCGCGTGTGCAGTCTTGATGTCCCCTTTCAACTGATAAGATAACGCTATGCCTCTTTCACAAATTGAAATTCCGCGACTGAAATTATAGTTTTGGGCGATATTCATTGCTTTAGCGTAATAGGTTAATGCAGTATCGGCATCCTGTATTGACCGATATAAGCGAGCGCGTTGGAGCCAAGCGTACCAGTTATTCAACGAGCCTGAATCGTTTTCAGCTTCATCAGAGAGATCATCAAAATAAGCCAGTGCTTCTTTGGCTCTATTTAGGAGTTTGAGTGTAGATACTAAGTGATTACGAGTGATCCCCAGAGTATACCTGTCACCAATACTTATCTTGATATTGTAGGCTTCCTGATGTAGTCGGAGCGCTTCGTCGGGTTGTTGTATTCTGGCTAGTAGCCCTAACAAATCCAACTGTATGGCAATTGCTGATAAATCATTTGCTGACCGCGCGAGAGCTAAAGCCTCCTCGTACTTAACTCGTGCTTTGGTGAAATCACGCTGATGACGGTATATACTTCCCAGATTGCCCAAATGCCGGATTTCTAATACAGACGAATGGGCGATTTGAGCCTGATGTCGGGCAGCTAAGTAGGCATCTTCTGCTTCAGAGAAATTACCGCTTTTCCGAAGTATGAAGCCAAGTGCGCCATAACCTGTGCTTAAGGCACTGGGGTTCCCCCATTCAGTTAAGTGTTTGATACCTTCCTGACATAATTCCAAACCCTTATCAAGATTTCCCAGTTGTGCCTCAGTGGCAGCAAAGCTTGTCAATATAGACCCTAAATCTGTGACATTGTTTAGACCTTTACATGCACTTTGAGCAGAACGTTCAAAATAAGCAATGGACTTCCAATCTTGACGCTGAAAGTGAAGATAATCCCTTACAGCGCCCGCGATTTGGATAACTATTTCAAGCGCCTTGTTATTCCCTGAATCTTGCAAACGCTTAACGGCAGCTTTGGCTTCAAGCAAAAAGCGATCCATGTCGCTACTTATTTCATCACTTATCTCTTGAACGGGGAGCGATAACAGGTATTGAAGACGCTTTAAGACATACATTGCATAGCTATCGAGATAAGTTGCCTCCGTCGGGAAATTGCTGGACGCGAAATCTTTTACCAGATTGTGAACATAATATTTTGCTGAAAACGGGTCAAAGTTAACCAAATTGCTTTCACAGAGTTGGATAAGACTCTTCTGAAATGACGATATTGACAATGCGCTACGAATATCCTCTGTAGTGAAAGGTGTTGCAAACAGGGTCAGAAATTGAAGAAGTTCGGTGTCTGTTTGACCAAGTGAATCAACTATATGCCCAATCAATTCATTGAGCATCTCAGGTATGGGACCTGACAATTCTTCAATTGCAATTTGACACTCATCAAACCCAACGGCTTTGGTGAAACCTAGCATCAATTGGATCATCTTAGGATTACAGTCTATACGTTTGAGAAGTTGCTTCAATCTGTCTTCAGAAAGCAGTTCAATTTCCACATTGTTTTGTAAATGTGCCTGAATCTGAGCGAATTGAACAGCAGAATCCAAATCCAAATTATCTAGTTGGATTAATCCGACATTAGAATGCGTTTCGAGATCAACTATTGGACCCCGGCTGCAAATAATTACTTTGCTACCAACCAGCGGGTTTAACCGTGTTAAAAAGAGATTGATGTCCTTTATGATATTTTGTGGAAGTCTTTCCACATCATCAATGATTACTAGAACAGGGCGAGAATTCATTAGCGTATAGACATCATTCAAATCTGTGATGTCTCTTGCAGCCTCATTCTGAGGGTCTTCCATCTTAAGTACGAGTCTCGCTCCAGAAACAATCAATTCTTCTAAAGAACTGGTCAGCTCGTCTCCCTTGAGCCAGAGAATACCACCGAAAAACCGCCATGCACTACGCTGTCCTAATTGAGAGCAAAGTGCTGTTTTGCCAACTCCACCAATACCTGTTATCTGAATAACACAACAACCAGGATCAGCAATAAACTGCATTCCAATACGCAGATCCCTGTATCGGCCCAAAAAGGACCCAGAGTAAAGCAAATTATTGTTTGGCATCTTTTGTATGATCGTTTTCGCCTTGGTCACAGGGGATAAATCTTTGCTGAAACTTAGAGACGTATCACCGAAAACCGTTGGTATTTGATCATCTCCGCCGATTTGATTAAGAACTTCTCTGGCTCGTTCCATAGAGCGTTCCACCGACTGTCCTGCCGCCAGCACACTGTATAGTTCGCGAGCAAATATGGCAGCATGGTCGTCATATATAGACTCGATCATCCCGATCACTGTCTGCACACCTACTGCTGAGAGCAAGCTGGCTGGATTTTCGGACTCGCACACGTTTAAAACAACTAATGGGATATACGATTCTTGGACTGCTTGAGCCAATTCTTTTGCATCAATAAATGCTTCTCCTCCAACCTCATTCTCAAGACAAATACCGTCTATGTTTCCATGACCGATAAAATGAAGAATATCAAACTTGCGGTGATAGGTATGAAGAGTATGAAATAGATTGACTACAGTAGAAGGGAAAAGCCGCGTCAAAGTAACTGAAATTGGCTGGTGAGCAAATGCACGTGCGATTGACTGCCATTCTTCTATGAAAGATAATGACTCGAGTTCTTCATCAATAGGATCCGAGATTACAATTAGAATGTTTAATGGCACGTTCATTCCCCTAGGCAATAATAGCTAATTCATCAGTTTAAAAAGCACGCAAGACTCGTAATCGTCGCCTTGTATAATCACTATTCCTGGCAATCCCTCAGCAGCCATCTGTTCAGTTAAATACTGATGAGCTTCTAAATCCAATTTGCTGGGTTTGCTCGTGTGACCTCGTGGGTGGGTATGCCACTCTCCTACATATCGTAGATCTCCACCAGACAAAACGAATTTCTGGTCAATTTGATTTCTCAGATTTTCTGAGCCGCGTATATACATGGTGGGCCACTCAACACTATCGGGTGGCGACGGTATCAAGTCAGCGATTTGAACAACTTTATGTTGAATATCAACCGTGCCGAGCAGGACACCACCTGTTTCATTAGGAAACCTCTGCCGACGTGCATGGTGCATTGCGCTGTTGACGGCCTCAGATATGCGTACTTCCCAACCTCGAATGACTTTGCTAATCACGGGTTGTACATCGAGTTGTATGTGTTCAATGGATACAGCATTCGGCGACCACTTCCAAATATGGATACTCGGTTGTTCAGCGTCTATGTGATTCTTAATCCAATGTGAGGCAATTCCAGAGTAGAGAGCAACGATGTCTTGGGGCAACTGAGTTGACGTATCACGACAGGAACCTGCATATCGAATTGTGTTTTCTTGATTTTCGTAGAAATCACTCAACTGAGCGTTATTGACAATCGCAGCCGAAAGCTGTGCTTCCAGGTCGTCAAGTCGAACCACCCGCTTTTTTCCTTCTGCAATCAGCGCGAAGTAACGTCCCTCAGGTCCAATAAAAGTTGTCACCCGATTTCTAGGTCCGCTGGCGTGCGTCAAACGACTCGATACTGAATGTGAAGCTGAAAGATCCAAAACTAGGTCACAATCGAAAAATGCTGTGAACAGTTCTGCTGTTTCGGTTCCGTCATAATCATGAAAGCTCGATGTAACTGACTTCGCAGCGTTGTCTTCGTTGAGAAGCTGTCTCACTTCTATCGCCAATGCCTCAGCTTTATTGCAGCCTTCAAAGTAAGGACTCAGGCTGTGACGAGTCAAATTGTGTGGAAGCAAATTATCATCATCAACGATAGTCCATTGACCAAAACCTTGGCGAGCAAGGTTCATCACTATCTGCGATCCTAATGCGCCAGCGCCTATAGCAACAACTTTGAAGTTCCTAGGCGTGATTCCCGACAAACGCTGTGCGAAATTTCTGTCCAGCCTAAAGATCGGCTTTAGCGGGTAGACGAAGACCTCACTTAGAGAATGTGGGTCTTCAGGATAGAGTGGGAAACCAATTACGCCATCAACTTTACGGAAAATTCCTACTTTTTCTCCCAAATCTTCCAATGAATTGCTAACAAGAAATGCCCACGTCTCGATTTCTTCTGCAACACCGTCAGCATTACGAGACTTAGGAAGGGCAAGCAACACAATAAGCTTGAAGTGTTTTAAGGTGTTCCACTCATTAGAGATTTTAATCCCCTGTATATACGAACGCATTGCAGCGATTAAATCGAAATCTAGTCGTATAAACAGATCTCGCAAAGACTGAAGCGAGTGAGGTTCATATTCGATGATTCGTGAGTGCCTTACATCAGTAACGATTGGCAAGACAACATAGCCAAATTGCCTTTGCGATCTGCTTAAGTTCGTATTTGCAGGAATTCGATGAGCGCGAAGGATGAGAGGCGTACCGGACAATTGCTCAACCATCCAGATAACATCTTTTTCTTCCTCTGCATCAAATACACTGGGATCGAATAGAATGAGTCGCTTTGTTAAAAGCAAAGGCTCAAGGGGTTGATCTTCTGTATGAAGGTCTTCAACAGCAGCCCGTTTTAACCAATTTGCAATTCTCTGTATAAACTGAGCGGCAGTAAGCCGCATAATTACATCATGATGATCTGTATCAAACAGGCAAAGTATCCGCGGATGATCTGGTGGTGTTAAGTTTTGGTGCAGCGTTTGGGGGAACTCCTTTCGCAACGCCCATGCCATTGGTAGTTGGTTAGGATTCTCTGAAAGAACAATTCCTATACGCTCTTGATATAAGATTGGTACCACAGGTGTCTGTGGTCTTTCGACATCGAATATCACTTCAATTACGAAATCAGGGTCATTTTTACGTACACCAACAAGATATCCAAATGGATATCGTTTGATTGTATCAATGAACATTTGGACACGCGGTGGATACAGCGCGTCCAATTCGCAAACTTCACCAAGTTGGAAAAATTCAGGATCTGTCATATTAACCAAAACGAGGTGATTGTTGACTGGTTACTGCAAAGCTACCGCTTATCGATGAGGCATCTTTCTTCACCGTAAATCCACGTTCAGATGTCTCAACGACTAACGGAACTGGATTTTTAGCCCCTAGCGGCCAATCCATGGTAACGATAAATTGACCATCTTTTTCCGCTGCAACCCTACGATAGAAGGCAGCCGCCTGACGATGTGGCGGTTGTGCTGTGTCAACAGTCGGGATTTTCTGGCTAGGAGAAACCAATATCGCTCCTGGATTACCTTGCTCAAACAGATATTTCACTTCGTAAGAAGGAGTAGTCTCATTCTTACCCTTCTCATTCGATAAACCTGTGTAACTGCAATGGTGGGAGATGTGGAACAAATCCCAAATTAGGCGTTCATCGTTCTTGTGCCATGTTGTTACCGCAACAATGTCAATCCATGTATCGGCTTCAGCGTCAGCGCCTAACATACAACGCATCTGATGATCGCCTTCAAAAAAGGTTAGATGAAGAACAATAGAGTTCCCATTGCGATTACTGTTGTCCTCTTCCATACGTACCGAAAATGGAGAGTGAGGGAATATTTCAACTCCACCACTGGCACTGCCAAATTCCGATAAACTCTTTCCAGCTCTGGCGATCAGGTGACGGCATGATGCAATATTGTATCCTCGTGAGGTCAACCAGGCTTCAAGTGTTTCTGGTTCGCCGAAAACACGAATACCATATCCCTCACAGAGTCTATGACGAGCCTCTTGTCGAATGACCTGTGCGGCTTTACCAGGATCATCGTCCAAAATAAAGCACGCTGGCACCCAGAGTTCACCGATTTTGACCCGGTCATCACTCTGATATTTTTTAGCGTAGTCGAAATAGAAAAACTCTTCCGCTCCATGAACGTGATCGTCGTCAGCGTGAGTAAACGCAACCACATCAAAATAGTCGCGCCCTTGTTCCTTTAGAGTTCCTCTAAGAGTTTCGTCCAATTTGATACGACCGTCGTCACAGTTTTCGTTACAGTAATCAATCAGCAGAGTACGATTATCATTTAGCTCGATAAGAGTGGAATCTGCGTTACCTATGGGGTAGAAGGTCAATTGTGCCAAGTGGGATGGCGCCTTTGGTCTAGTGACAAATTGTGAAATTGAATCCATAATGTTCAATATGTGATACTACAACACATTTTCTGTTTTGTAAAGCTGGTTAACGATTTCACAAATTGTGATATAAGAAGGGACGAAATCATGGAGCAGGAAGTTTATAAACGAATAGGACAGCGGATAAAATCAGCGCGGGAGCAGCTGGGTCTATCGCAAGCAGATTTATCACAGAAACTTGATTACAACTCAGCAGCCACAATATCTCACTTCGAATCGGGTTTGAGAAAGATCAGCATAGAAGATTTGTTTCGAATGGCACAAGTTCTACAGGTTCCAGTGGAATATTTTTACTCTGTAGAAGGTGAGACAAAAAAGCCGCAAGTTCGCTTTCGTGCCGCTGAAGTTCGGCCTTCAGTACGAAGTGAAGTTAGTGCTTTTCTTAGCTTTGCTCAAAATCATAGCCAGAAGCCTATCCCTATTTCTTCAATATCAAATGATACAACGCCCTGGCAAGCTGCCGCAGAGGTATTAAAAATCACAGAGGTGCCGTATCCTCCAGTATCACCAGAAACTGTCGCACAAAAATTGAACATTCCTGTCTTTGAGTGGGGATTTCCAGATGAAATATCGGGGCTATTTGTGTCAGATCAGGATAAGGTGTGTATAGGAGTAAACCAAAATCATCCTAAGGTTCGGCAAAGATTTACCGTAGCGCATGAGCTAGGTCATTTTGTGTTTTCAGATGGACAAGATTTATTTGTTGACTTTACTGATAGTTCTATGGACTTACACAGTGACCAGAAACGTGCAGCGGAAAAGAAAGCCAACATATTTGCTGCTGATTTGTTAATGCCAAAGATCAAGCTAAAGAAGGATTTCAACGAGCTAGGGATTGAAGGATTAACTTTACTGGCACAAAAATATCAAGTGAGTGAACAGGCTTTATGGTTTCGCCTCATTAATCTCAAATTGATCCAAGAAGACTAAAAAAGCTACAGCGGTAAAATAAGCTGGGCGAGACGCTGCTCCAGGTCAGCCAGATAAGCGTCAGGATTTTGCCGGGAGCAGCGTTGCTAGCAATCGCGGACGCGGTTCGCAGCAATTGCCAATTGGCGCTAGATGGCGGCACGAGATCATCTGCCGAAAAAGGGCGAAGATGGGTCATCACCGCCGCTACCATCCGAACCGATCCGCGGATGACCAGGGCAGCCGACGCTGCTTTTCGTCCGGTGATGCGGCGCTCAAGACAGCTATACTGTCCAAAGAAATGTTCGAAATCGTTATTGGTTCGTGGCAGGTCGGGCACGTCATAGCAGTGCAATAGTCCCGGCCAATAACTGTGGGTGATTTTCAGAAAATACGCAATGGCGGGTGCCAACTCCCCGCTGTGAGGCTGCTAGCGCGTCATCGCTCCAACTAAACCAATGAAACGCAGTTGAACCTGTTTGCCGCTCAAGTCAACCGCATCTCCAGCAGATGCGTTGCCGAATGCACCCATCGATAAGCGATTTGAATAGGTGAGCAGTGCGCGTTAATGACCACGCCCTTCTCCCGCAGGTACACATGGATTCCACGCACGGTCTCGTAATGGCGATAGCGCCTATTGCCAATGGCAGCCAACACATCCAGCCCAAACTCATGCTTGGGCAGTGCCCATCCGCCTTCGCATTCCGGGCGATACGGCTGGTGGTAGTGCGAACAGTCCCGATTTGAACGACGGCGCACTTTCAATCTGAGCTGCACCACCTCGGTCAGCGTTGTGATGGTGCGGGTGTTCTCGTAATCGCTCCACATGATCAAGCCGCAGTGGGGGCAGTTCTGCTCGATACACTTGAGTACTTCGGTTCGGGTTGGGGGTACGTCGTGCCATCTTACGCTTTCATTAAATCTATTTGCACTAGATTATCCTATTTTCCTCATCCAATCTATTTTGCCGCTGTAGCTTTTTGTGGCAGCATACCTTCCGATCTTCTCCATCCAACCATACTGAGGAATCCTAACCTACTGCATATCCCTATGCTGGTGTGTACGTCATACACTCACCGGCTATGGCGCTGCCTCGCAGCAGCGCTGCGTCCGACGGACGCCCGAACGCATCTCAGGGTAACCCGGTGTCTGTCAGACATGGTCGCGGCAACCATGTGTCATACGAGCACACGAGTGTTGTATGACCGGCTGAGATGGGTTGATATTTTTGGACTGTCAAGGGGTTGCCGTTAGAATCCGCGTCAACCATACTAACCCCCGTTCCAACACCACATGACAGTGCTTGTACATATCTGACCCTTTGGGCCTGTACTGGCGACCCCGTCGCCTAGCCAATTTCTTTGCACCGCCTCGCAGCAGCGCCGCGTCCGTCGGACGCCCGAACGCATCTCAGCGTAAACCGGTGTCCGTCAGACACGGTTGCGGTAGCCAAGTGCCATACGAGCAGACAAGCACATATGACCGGCCAGGGCTAACGCATGAAAAAACGGAATAGGTGTTGGATAATGGGGAGATTGATGAAACAAGGGAGTCGCTCCGATGAACGAGTTCAGCATCCAACACCTGTTTGCCGATTTGGAAGACCCGCGCCAGGCTCACAAAATACGCCATCGGCTGGTTGACATCGTGTTGTTAGCCATCTTGGCGGTCATCAGTAATGCCCAGAGTTGGACGGAGATTCAAGCTTTTGGCGAGGCCAAACAGGCGTGGCTGAAACAGTATCTGACGTTAGAGAATGGTATCCCCTCGCACAATACCATTCAGCGGGTGTTTCAAATCCTGGACCCCGACGTGCTGATGGGGCGCTTCATTCAATGGACACAGCACATCATGGATATGACGGCGGGGCGGTTGATCGCCATAGATGGCAAAACGGTACGGGGGAGTTACGATCAGCGCAGCGATCAGCAGGCGCTGCACCTGGTGCGTGCCTGGGCGACGGAACAAGGATTACTGCTGGGGCATCAGAAAGTGGATGCCAAGACCAACGAAATCACGGCCATCCCGGAGGTATTGCAGTTGTTGGCACTGAAAGGCTGCATTGTGACGATTGATGCGCTGGGCTGTCAGACCGAGATTGCTCAGCAGATTGTTGCCCAGGGCGGGGACTATGTGCTGGCGCTCAAGGCCAACCAACCCCGGCTTTATGCCCATGCGGTGGATTGGTTCGACCATGCTCGACAGACTGAATTTCGTTTCATTGGCGATCATGATTACGCCCAAACCGTCAACAAAGGGCATGGCCGGATCGAGATTCGGGAATGCTGGCTGATGCGTGACACGCCCGTTATTGCCGAATTCCGTGAGCAGTACGGTTGGACGAATTTGCACGCGCTGGTGCTGGTGCGGCGGCAGCGTGAGATCAAGGGTCGGCGCACCGAAGAGCTGAGCTACTACATTTCCAGCCTGCGGGAGGATGCCAGTACGGTGTTACGCGCGATCCGGCGTCATTGGGCGGTCGAAAATGAGTGTCACTGGGTGTTGGATGTCGTGTTCGACGAGGATCGTTCGCGCATCCGCCTCGGTGACAGCCCGGAGAATTTCTCGCTTCTGCGTCAAATCGCCTTATCCATCCTGAAACAAGACCCATCCAAAGGCAGTCTCAAGAGCAAACGCTTCAAAGCCGCCCTCAATGATGATTTCAGACTCCAACTCATTCGCAATCTTCATGCGTAAGCCCTGTATGACCGGCTGAGATGGATTGACATTTTAGACTGTCGAGGGGTTGCAGTCCGAATCCGCGCCGATCACACTAACCCGCGTTCCGACACCGCATGACACTGCTTGTACATATCTGATCCATTGGGCCTGTACTCACGCCCCGCGTTCCCCTGCTAATTTCGTAGCACCGCCTCGCAGCGGTGCCGGCGTCCGACGGACGCCCGAACCCATCTCAGCGTAAACCGGTGTCCGTCAGACACGGTTGCGGCAGCCAGGTGTCATACGAGCAGGCGAGCGTATATGACCGGCTGAGATGGGTCGCCAGCTAAAACGCTGGCTCCTCACGCGCCGGAGGGGCTGATGTGCCGCGCTCACGCGCCGCACCGCTGAGCGACCCTGCGGGTGTCGCTCAGCGCGTCGGCATGATCCACCATGCCGACCGAACGCATCCTGACCGGATTCGTTCGAGCGAAGCGAACCGTCCCCGTTTCCCTTCGCTGTGTCTTACACCGCGTCCGCCGCCCACTGCGCCGCCAGCAGTTCAGCCTGCTCCAGCACCAGGTCGGCAGCCGCGTCCTGCAAATCCGGCGGATACCCGTACCGCCGCAGGATGCGTTTGACCAGCACCCGGATCTTCGCCCGCGCTCCCTGTTTGACCGTCCAGTCAATCGTCACGTTGGCGCGTACCGACTTCACCAGTTCAAGGGCGATCACTGCCAGGTTCACGTCCCCCATGACCTCCACCGCCGACCGGTTCTGCGCCAGGGCGTCGTAAAACGCCAGCTCATCATCGCTTAATCCCAGCCGCTCACCGCGCTGGCTGGCCTCCCGGATGTCTTTCGCCAGGTCAATCAGTTCGGTGATGACCTCCGCCGCATCAATCGTCCGGTTCTGGTAACGGCGGATTGTCTGTTCCAGCAGGTCGGCGAAGGAACGCGCCTGCACCACATTCCGCCCTGAACGGCTACGAATTTCATCGTTGAGTAGCTTGCGCAGCAGTTCCAGCGCCAGGTTGCGCTGAGGCATGTGCTGCACTTCTTCCAGGAACTCGTCTGACAGGATCGACACATCCGGGTGCTTCAACCCGGCAGCGCCGAAGATGTCAATCACATCATCGGAGACGATGGCCTCGGAGACGAGCTGTTTCACCGCCATCTCGACATCTTCCTGCGCCTGCCGTCCCTCAATCGTGGTGCTCTTGGTGAAGACCGCCCGCACCGCCTGGAAAAACGCGACTTCCTCGCGGATGTCCACCGTCTCATCTGCCGGGACGGCCATCGCGAAGGCCTTCGACAGCCGATCCACTGCATCCACGAAGCGCCGCTTGCCGTCGCGCTGCTGGAGGACGTGTTCCATCGCATCCGGGATGATGGACAGGCGTTCCGCTGGGGAGGCGTCAAAGAAGCGACTGGTGTCGAAGTGATGGAACATCGCGCTGACAATGTGGAACTGGTCGAGCATCACGCCGATGACCTGTTCCAGCGCCTCGGCGGGCAGTCCCTGGCCGCCTTCCTGGGTGTAGACCTCCACCGCTTCCTGGAGATCAGTGGCGATACCCAGGTAATCCACGATCAGGCCGCCGGGCTTGTCCTTGAAGACCCGGTTCACGCGGGCGATGGCCTGCATCAGACTGTGGCCGCGCATCGGCTTGTCCACATACATCGTATGCAGCGCCGGAGCATCAAACCCGGTGAGCCACATATCGCGCACGATGACCAGTTTCAGGGGATCGTCCGGGTCTTTGAAGCGTTCCGCCAGTGTCTTACGACGCGGTTTGTTACGCACATGCGGCTGGTAGCGGGCCGGATCGCCCGCGCTGCCGGTCATCACCACCTTGATGACACCGCCGTTATCGGTGTCGTCATGCCAGTCCGGGCGTAACGCCACGATCTGGTGGTAGAGGTCCACCGCGATCCGCCGGCTCATGCAGACGATCATCCCCTTGCCGTGCAGCGTCTGCCAGCGTGGCTCGAAGTGCCCCACGATGTCCGCCGCCACCTGTGCCAGGCGCGACTCGGTGCCGACCATCGCCTCCAACTGCGACCACTTCGACTTGAGTTTCTCCTTGACCGTGTCCTCTTCGCCTTCGGTGACTTCCTCGAAGGCCGGGTCAATCAGGCCGCGCTGTTCCTCGCGCAGCTGCAGCCGTGCCAGCCGCGCTTCGTAGTAGATCGGCACGGTCGCGCCGTCATCCACCGCCCGCTGGATGTCATACACGTCAATGTAATCGCCGAAGACCTGGCGCGTGTTGGCGTCAGTCTTCTCCACCGGTGTCCCGGTGAAACCGATGAAGGAGGCGTTCGGCAGGGCATCACGCACATACTTGGCGAAACCGTAGGTGAGCGCCCCGCTGCGCGGATCGACCCGCGCCTCAAAGCCGTACTGGCTGCGATGCGCTTCGTCAGCGATGAAAACGATGTTGCGCCGTTCAGAGAGCAGGGGATACTCAGCAGCCTGACCTTCCGGCTGGAACTTCTGGATGGTCGTGAAGACCACACCGCCGGACGCCACTTGCAGCAGGCTTTTCAGGTGGTCGCGGCTCTCAGCCTGTACCGGCTCCTGGCGCAGCACATCCTGACCGGAAGCGAACACGCCGTAAAGCTGGTCGTCCAGGTCGTTGCGGTCGGTGAGGATGACCAGCGTCGGGTTTTCCATCTGCGGGTCCTGGATGATTTTCCCGGCATAACACAGCATCGAGAGGCTCTTGCCGCTGCCCTGCGTGTGCCAGACCACGCCGATCCGTCGGTCGCCGCTTTCCTGCGAGGCGGCGACGGTCTTCTCTACCGCCCGGTTGACCGCGTGGTACTGGTGATAAGCGGCGAGCTTCTTGTTGAGCTGTGCCTCGCCGTCCTCGAAGACCACGAAATAGCGCAGGATGTCCAGCAGGCGTTCCGGGGCGAATGCGCCTTTGATGAGCGTCTCAAGCTGGGTGGAGTGCGGGTCGCGCTGGATGCCGTCCACCGTGCGCCAGGGCTTGAACCACTCGTACCCGGCAGTCATGACGCCGAGTTGGGCTTCGACGCCATCGCTGATCGCCAGCAGACCGTTGTAGGTGAAGATCGAGCCGATGTCCTGCTGGTAGGTCTGAAGCTGCTGGTAGGCGACGCGCAGGGTGGCCTTTTCATCGGCGGCGTTCTTGAGTTCGATGAGCACCAGCGGCAGACCGTTGACGAACAGCACCACATCCGGGCGGCGGTTGGTGCGGGCGCGGCTGGTGGGGTTGACATCGGTCACGGTGAACTGGTTGACGGCCAGGAAGTCGTTCTCGTCGAGCCGGTCGGGGTCGAAAGCCGCCAGCCACACCTTGTCATGGCGGAGCTGCCCGCCGTCGCGGTAGGTGACATCCACGCCTTCCGTGAACAGGCGGTGGAAAGCGCGGTTGTTGACGACCGGGTTCTGGCCGGGTGTGCGCTGGATTTTGCGGAGGACTTCCTCGATGACTGCGGCGCGGGCACTGCGGGGGATGTGGCCGTTGATGCGGTCGAGCGCCGCCCGCAGGCGACCGACGAGCAGGACATCGCCGTAAGACGCCCGTTCGGCTGCGGGTTCGCCGGGGGCGATGTCCCCGCCATGCACATAGCCGTAACCCACCGCGCGCAGCCAGTCAATCGCGGCCTGTTCGACAGTATCTTCAGTGAATTTCATGTGAACTAACCTACAGTATCAAAACTATTTTGCGTAAAAATCCCAGTTTCTCTGCATGAATCCACGAATACCCAGCGCGGGATTATACAGTGGATAAATCTCACGAAATACTTGCTCGGCATTTGCAAAAGAATCTTTGGGGAGTTTATCAGTGTGCTTTACCAAATACAGCAATCCAATACCAGGTGAGCGTGAGCCACCTTGATTGCAGTGAACCAGCACCTTGGAGCCGCTGTTCAGTTGTTCGTGAACAAATACCAAAGCCGCATCTATAATTTCTTGGGGGATATATGCTGGATCATCCGCATCAATAAGATTAAGCATGAGCCGGTTTCCCCGCGGGGCAACCAAGTATTCAGGGTGATTTTTGGGCGCACCCCGTCCCTTATAGCCTAAGGCATTTCGATGATAAGGCTCTTTACAGGCATGGACAACAGCCCAACCGGATTGTCTGGAAACATTCATTTCATAGTCATCTTGGTTACCAATGAACAAGTTAGGGGAAATTTCAATCATGTGGATAGGCCTCATTCATCATCACAGTATGTTTCTCTTTGGTCTTCACAGTGTTGACGCACTTCTTCAACCCAACGTTTATACCAGAACCATCGATTGCCGATATCTACTCCATATCCCTTTCCGGGATTCTTAGCATCTAGTTCTTTCCATAATAGGGTGTGATGGTGCATGTTGAAGTTGATGAAACCCTGGCTTTGCATTAACTCAACAATTTGACCAGGAAGATATTTAGGGCGCTCAACGTCTTGCTTCACCCAATACTCGCGCTCAAGAGATTGAGCGAGTTCTGAGCTTGGATCAACAAATTCTATTACCCGATCCGCTTGACCGAGGCGGTTTGCCGTCTTTTTGGAAAAGAATAAGCGATACGAGAACCTCTCATCGTTATACTCCTCCTCAGTCAAGGAGTGATCAAATTCCATGATGTATGTTTTTACTCGTGGAGGAATGTCTAATGTTGTGTCGGCTTGTTTTTGAAGCTGGTCATATGAAAGTTCTAGAAATTGAATGCTATAAGCGAGATATTTATCGATTCCAAATCGCTCACCAAAGAGTGCTTTGATGTAGTGATTGTAGTTTAGTGCACAGGCCTGATAGCGTCCGCTGAGATATGAATCTAGATTCATTGTCATCTGATGCTCTATTTCATGCCTTAATCCTATCAAGAAACGTAAGTTGTTAGCAGAGTTTCGGTCAATAGGAGACGCTTTGTCATTCAAGCATCGCTCCAGCTCCCAGTACTTATAAGCACCGCGTTTTGTACGGTCGAACTTCCGTCTTGATCCCTTATTCTGGAAGTAACGATACTCGATCTTGTTCTTGCGGTAATATGCATGAACAAGATATGTCCATGCAATCATCATTAAAACAATATAGGCTTCCGACTTAAAGCGCATTAAAGGATTATTGAATATTTGAACTGCGCTCAAGGCTACTTCACGAGATTTATAGAGTAATTCATCAGAAATTGAACCGACCCGGCGTTTACGAGGCATATCTCTACATCTCCCCCACCCGCAGTTCCCCGCTGACCAGCCGGGGCAGCAGCGCGTCGCGTGTTTCCGCCAGCGTGCGGGATTGCTCGTAATTGCGCTCGATTTGTTCAAGCATCGGTTCGATAACTTCATCAAATCGCTGCATCAGTTCTGCTGGCGGCATGACAAATTGTGGTCTTTCAAAAGCATCTGCTGGCAGCATGTTTACGGTCGTCCCATTGGTGTAACCCTGTAGCAAGTCACGGAACGGTGACATCATAATTTGGTAGTACAGAAACAAGCGAGTGAGTGGTGATTTTCGCCTGATTTCGACCTTATACACATGATGCGAAATGATGCCTGTCTGACCAAAAGTAGCAGGGACAATGGCCGGAGAAGCAATCAGCAATAAATCAAAGCCTTGTTCTGTATTCGCTACGATGAGATCACCCGGTTTGACCTCGTGCCGTGCCTGGTACTCCCCCGAATAGAACTTGATACCATCAAATTTGTATGTTCCCCACTCATTGATTGAGTTCAGATTGTGCATGGGTATGCCGTCCTCGATACTGTCTACGAGGAAGTCACCCTTATAGCTCAGCCCTTTGGTTGCTCTTACATGGTCGCCAATCGACTCAATCCTCCACCCTGCCGGAATCGGGCCAAGTTCGCTGTCCTCGAAGTGGTCGGGAAACAGGGCAGCCGTCGCCGCATCCATACCGGTGGGCTGTTCGCCGCGTGCTTTGGCGTGTACCGGGTCAAAGTCCACGAACCACGACTTGAAGAGGGCGCGGGCGGTGGCTTCCAGCGTGGCGTTCATGCGGCGGTTGGCTTCGATCTTGTCGTCCAGCGAGCCGAGGATATGTGCGATAGCGCGTTGTTCGGGGAGGGGAGGGAGGGGGATAAATTGCTTACCGAATCTATCTCGTGTCAAGCTCGGATTTGAAGTTCCATCTTTCAGATGGTTTAGGCCAACATAGCTGGTAAAATAGTAGAAATATTGGTAATCCAGCCGAGTCTCATCAATTGTAGTGTAATAGGCTGTATCAATTACCCAAAATGGCCCATCACACCACTCCACACCAAGATTTCCCATTCCTTTTCTTCCGAGAATTACCGTTGGCCCATGTGCTAGCGCCTGATTGTGCCAGCCGGTTATGCCGTTAGTTCCAAATACAGGTATTGTCCCCGTACTACGTTTCTCTACAGTTAGGCTTTTCCCGTAGTGCAAAGTGACAATATCTCCTAACTCTACAAGAGGCCAAGCGAATCCAGTATGCGCCTTGAAACCTCTGATGTTTGTTGGTGATAGAAACCTGTCCTTGTCATCAATCCTCATAACCCAATCCTAATCAATCGTCACAGAGAATACTTATTCTAGTTTTCATACACAAAACTTGCCGGGTTCTTGTAAATTTCTAACTTTGGATACAATTAACAAAATGATATACTAATTATGTTGGTAGGTTATGCCCCGATCATCGGGGCCACCGATCACCAGACATGGTTTTTCATTCCATTGGTTTTACTACTGGTTATCGTTCTAGAAACGATCAAGAGTAATACGAAAGGGGTAGCTATGATGGTGATAAGTAATCTTTCCACCGAAATCTTCGTCAATCTTACGGCGGGTTTGGTGGTCGGTGCGTAACCTACCAATTCTTTTTCCCCGAAACGATTCACATTTACGCCCGCACTTTGACCTGCACACCGGCTTTCACGGCAACCTCACCCCTACGCGCTGCGCTCGTTTCCCCTCTCCGTTGAAGAGGGGACGGAGAACCGCCGGTTCGGGAGGGGTGAGGTGGTCATGCGTCATCATCAGTTTCATTGTCCGGCAGGTTCGCCAGCAAGGTTTCAAGCTGCGGCTTCAGCGCCGGCAGGTCGTTTTCCACAATCTCCCAGATGCGCTCTAACCTGATGTCCCAGTAAACGTGAATCACGAAGTTACGAAAAGCCGCAATCTGCCGCCAGGGAACTTCCGGGTGAGAATCACGCAAGTCTGGACTGAGATTGCGGCTGGCTTCCCCGATGACTTCCAGACTGCGTATCACCGCTTCCTGCCTCATGCGATCCGCCATAAAGGCTTCGTGTCCGGGCTGTGTGAAATCCGCGACCAGATCAACCCGTCCCAGCATATCTTCGATGAGGGCGCGGTCATGACGTTTGCTCATAGCGGCACAACCTCACGCAGGACACGTTGACGGATGCGCGGTTTGAGTTCCTCCACCGTCGCTACATCTACGGTGCAGTTCAGCAAGTCTTCCAGCTCAACAATTAAGCCCATGCCACCCCAGCCAGTCAGCCGTGACCAGTCCTGCTCCACCAGAAAATCAACATCGCTTTCAGGGGTGGCTTCTCCCCGCGCCACGCTACCAAAAACCCGCACATTCGAGGCCCCATACCGTTTGGCAATTGCCAGAATCTCATCACGCCGGGCACGCAGATCGTTCAACGTAGGGATGGTTTTAATTGCTTCACTCATGCGCTTACCTCAAATCTAGTATTCTTCCCGGCTCAACTTACCCGGCACTCGTTCATTCCGTTTTTGCCTCAAGATCACGATTCATCGTCCGGTTGCTCGTCAGGCGGGAGGACAGTCTCCACAACGCGCCGGATTTCATCCAGGCTGATGTCGGATTGCTCCGTTTTCGAGTAGACCCGCAGCAGATACACATTCTCTACCATCTGGACGTAATAAATCACCCGAAACCCGCCGCTTTTGCCCCGCTGCGCGGACGGATTCGGCAGGCGCACTTTGTACACGTCATAACCCACGCCAGGGATTTTGTCGCCGGGGCGCTCATCCGATTCGAGTTGGTCAAGCAGTTTTTCGTATTGTCTGACTACTGCCGGGTATTTCTTCGCCAGCTGCCGCAAGTCCTTGCGAAAGGGTGTCGTCGTCTCAACCTTCGTCGTCATCGTCGCCGAATTCTTCCTTGAGTTCCGCCAGTAATTCCCGTGCCGGGTGTGTCTTCCCTGCGACTACTTCCAGCAAAGCGGTGCGTAGTCCGGCCAGAAGTTCTTCCCTGGTGGGATCATCAAAGTAACCTTCGACGACCTCACTCACGACTTTATCCAGCGACACCTTCCGGTTTTCTGCCTCGCGCCGCAGATACGCCATGATTTCATCTGAGAGAGTCAGCTTGACATCTATTGTCATGATGGTCACCTTAAGTTCTCCGGTTGCCTCTACTCTGTATCATACCCCAACCTGCGGAGATTTTCGCGGATGACCGCCTCCAACCGGGCGCTCTCAGCGAACTGCTCGTGCAGCGCCGCCGTCAGCCGTTCCATCTTCTCCGCGAACGGTTCGCCGTCATCCTCCACCTCCGCCGCCCCCACGTAGCGCCCCGGCGTCAGCACGTAGCCATGCCCGGCGACCTCTTCCAGCGCCGCGCTCTTGCAGAAGCCGGGGATGTCCTCGTAGTCGCCCTGGCTACCCTCTCCATTTGGAGAGGGGCTGGGGGTGAGGTTCCGCCACAGATGATACGTCCCGGCAATCTGGGCGATGTCCTCGTCGCTCAGGTCGCGCAGCGTGCGATCCAGCATGAAGCCCATCCACCGAGCATCCACGAACAGTGTCTGCCCCCGCCGGTGCGCCGGTTTCGCCTTGTTCAGGAACCACAGGCAGGCCGGAATCTGCGTGTTGTAGAACAACTGCGGCGGCAGCGCCACCATGCAGTCCACCAGGTCAGCTTCGATCATCTGCTGGCGGATTTCCTTCTCGCCCCGCGTGTTGGTGCTCATCGAACCGTTGGAGAGGACAAACCCGGCGCGTCCGTTCGCGCCCAGGTAGTAGATCATGTGCTGCACCCAGGCGAAGTTGGCGTTGCCCGCCGGTGGCGTCTCGAACAGCCAGCGCGGATCATCGGCCAGGAGCTGCCCGCCCCAGTCGCTCATGTTGAACGGTGGGTTGGCGAGGATGTAGTCCGCCCGCAGGTCGCGGTGCAGATTCTGGTGGAAGGTATCGGCGGCATGGGTGCCGATGTTGCCGTCAATACCGCGAATGGCGAGGTTCATCTTGCACAGCCGCCAGGTCGTCGGGTTGCTCTCCTGCCCGTAGACCGAAATATCGCCCACGTTCCCGCCGTGTTCGGCGATGAACTTCTCCGACTGCACGAACATCCCGCCGCTGCCACAGCACGGGTCATACACCCGCCCTTGATACGGTTCGAGCATTTCCACCAGCAGCCGCACCACCGGCTTGGGGGTGTAGAATTGCCCGCCCTTCTTGCCCTCGGCGCTGGCGAACTGCCCCAGGAAGTACTCGTAGACCCGCCCCAGAATGTCCTGGGAACGACTCTCACGGTCGCCCATCGCAATGGTGCTGATGAGGTCAATCAGTTCACCCAGGCGGCGCTTGTCCAGGTCTTCGCGCCCGTAGTCCTGCGGCAGCACCCCTTTCAGCGAGGGGTTGTCACGCTCAATCGCGGCCATCGCCCGATCCACCAGCACGCCGATTTCCGGGGACTTTGCGCTCTGCTGCAAGCGTCCCCAGCGGGCGGCCTCCGGTACAAAGAAGATGTTCTCGGCCAGGTACTCATCGCGGTCTTCCGGGTCGGCGTATTCATCCGCCGACAGCGCCTCGAACAACTCCTGGAAGGCATCGGAGATGTACTTGAGGAAGATCAGCCCCAGCACCACATGCTTGTATTCGGCGGCGTCCATGTGGCCGCGCAGTTTATCGGCGGCAGTCCACAGCTTGGATTCGAGGTCAGCGGGGACGCCGTTGCCATTGGTTTTCGACGACATTGACTCAGCTTTCGTAAGAAAAGGTTCATGTCATCCAATTATAGGGGGACTGCCGGATCTCTCCAAGTGGAACCGCCCGCCATTCTGTAATTTTGACGACCCCGTTGCCAATATTGACGCCCCGAAACTGTAATCCTACAACCTTTGCCCGACCCCGATTTGCGATAATGAGAGGGGAATTCGTTTATCGGGAGACATCACTTGGCGAAGAAATCGGTGCGGCGCAGCATCACCATGACCCAGGAGATGCGCGACCGCCTGGCGCTGCTGGTCAGCAAGCAGCCCCGCGACACGACTGAAGCCGACCTCATCCGGGAGGCGGTGCGGCTGTACCTGGATGACCAGGAAGACCTCATCGGCAGTCGCAAATACTTCCAGAAGTCGCTGCAAGGTCGCCTCAACCGGCTGGAAGCGGCACTGGCGTTTCACCTCAACGTCCTCATTTACCTCCTAGCGGCGCTCGACCCGGAGGGCAGCCCGGAACGCATCGCTGAGGCCATCCTGGCGGCACGGCAGGATGGGGATACCCTGCTGGCGCAGATGAACGCCCTGCAGGAGCGGCGATGAAAGCCATCATCGTGACCGACTTCGCCTACAAAGGGCCGAAACGCAAGGGACGCGGCACCGGCCACAAGGGGCTGCGCTCCACGCTCAAGTATCTACAGTTCAGAGACAACCGCGACCAGCACCTCCGGCAGGATGACGATGCTGAACGCTGGGTGGATCACGGGCTGGGGCAGCACTACCGCGCCATCTTCGAGCAGTGCGACCGGCTGCAAAGCAAGCATGTGCTGGCCTGGACGTGGGTGATTTCGCCCGCGCCTGACCTGATGGCGCTCATGCCGGAAGAGGAACGGCGCGACCTGGTACTTGACCTGACCGAGCATATCGTCGAGGACTACTACACGGCGCGCGGCTTTGACGTGCCGGAATACAGCTATGTCCTCCACGATCGGCTGACCGAACCGGACGATGGGAGTGAACCTTTGCAGCAGCTCCACACGCATGTCGTCCTACCCGGCACCGCACCGCTACCGGGTGTGGATCGCGCTCCAGTCTACAACAACAAGGAACGCGGACATGATGCCCTGTTCCGCGACATTGCCAGCCGCCATTTCGGCGCAGCTCTGGATCGCATCGTCGGCCCGGAGTGGCAGCGCCTGCGCGAGGAAGAACCAGAGATCGGAACCCCGGCACCAACCGGCAGCACCCTCGATGAGTGGTTTTCACGCTAAGGAGATCGCATGACAGACATCAACACCCGATCGCTTTCCGGCATCTTCACGCTGGTCACCCTGATCCTGGCTGTGGCCGCAGTGGGTAAGCTGTTGGGACTGGACATAGGCGAGGCCCTGTATCTGGGGATGCTGCTGGTCGTCGGCCTGCTGCGGCTCGTCTATTATTTCGCCGGGCGGAAGCGGAATCAGAGAGAGGCGTAACCCATGTTCTACTGGTTGTTCACGGAGGGGCGGGGGCTGCTGGGCGGCTGCCTCGCCCCCCTCCTGTGCCTGACTTCGCTCGCGCCGCTGGTGGTGAGTGCCTTGCTTGGCGCGGGCATCCAGCGCACCAGCGAGGGTCAAAGACCCTCTGGCTGGAAACGTGGCGCGAAGCTGTTCGCCCATCTCGTCGTCCTCCTGGGCGTGTCGGCGCTCTACATTACCCTGCTGGGCGGCATGGCCGTGCAGCCGGTGCGCGGACGGCAGACGGCGAACGGGTTGATCCAGTTCCTCACCGGCGCGCCGCCCAACGTGGACGCCATGCGCCTCTTGCTATTTGGGATGCTGCTCGTCATGCTGGGTTTCTTCGTCACGTTGGGGCTGCACAGCGGCATCCGCAACGGCGGCTGGCTGCGTGAGCGCGTGGATCGGTTGCGGAATCCCCAGGTTCGGCGCGGGGCGCTCGGTTCATCCCACTTCTGCACCATGCGCGAGTACAAACGCTTCCGCCGCGACGACCCGGAAGGGCTGACCCTCCTCGGCGCGTTCTGGGGCGAGGGCAAACGCCGCCTCGACCTCGGTCAGGGACGGTTCTCCCTCGGTGGTGAGGATGTGGCACGCGGCGTCCTCACCCTCGGCGGCCCCGGCTCCGGCAAGACCCAGGGCATCATCCTGCCTGCCATCGCCGACCGGATGCGCGCCGGGCATTCGCTGGTGGTGGCTGATCCCCAGGGTGAGATCACCGGGCATATCCTCAAGTACGCCGCCGTTACCCGCCATTTGGTCGTCGTCCATGACCCGACTTCGACCATTGGGCCGCGCTACAACCTGGCCGAAGGGATTGACAATGTGTCGGATGCCCGCGCCATTGCCGATGTGCTGGTGCCCTCGGCGCAGGGGGACAACAAGTTCTGGAGTGACAGCGCCGCCGCCCTGCTGGCCGCGTGCCTGATCCGCTTCCCGAATCTGGGTGACATCTACAATGCCATGAACGATCTCAAGGCGCTGGCCGGGCAGTTGGCTGCTCAGAAGGACGATGCCTCCCTGCTGGCGAACAGCTTCATCGCCTCGGTGGGTTCGGATGGCAAGGTCGCCTCGAACGTTGTGGCGACGCTGGCGACGGCGCTCACCGGCTGGGCGTCTACCGAAGTCCGCG
>CALJKV010000128.1 GCA_937974245.1 uncultured Chloroflexota bacterium
GGTCGCGCCGGAGTACCGCGCTGAACTACGCGATTCTGCCCCGTACTGGCTGCTCACCTTCCTGAACAACACACCATTGGAGGCGTGATGATTGGCCTTGCGCGGGCGGGTAATCAGTGCGAGAATGTGTCCGGCCTGATTCTAGTATCTGGGGTGTCCAAAACGATGACTCAACTCTCGCGCCTGTGTTACCTGCTGCTGGCCGCTGCCGCGCTGGCGGCGTGCGCTCCGGCGGCCCAAACCGCCCCGACTGACCTGCCCACTCCGGTGCCATCGCTCACACCAACCGTCGAACCCCAGGTGGATGTCAACGCCACCCTGACCGCGCTGGCGCCGACCCTGACACCAACGCTGACGCCAATGCCCACCGAAACACCGCTGGTGATTACCATTCCGGCGGTACTGGGCGAGTCGGTTGACCTCCCGATAGACATCACCCTGCCCGCAGGCTGGCGCACCGGCAGCGATACCCTCGTCATGAAGGACATCAGCAATATCCTGGTGCCGCTGCCCTTCACGGCCTATACAGGCCCGGTTACCGGCGGCACGGGGACGATCATCGTCGTCTGGGGCTTCCCCAGTTTTGGCGAACCGCCCGGCCCCGGCACACCACAAGGCCCTGACCTGTGGGCGGACGGCCTGCGACTGCTGCGGCTGGCGATCATCGAACAGGGATGTAACGTCGGCACGGATTTGCGCCGCACGTATCGCGTCGGCCTGTCATCCGCCGTTGGCACGCAGTTTTCCGCTGTGGACTGCCCGGAAGCAGTAGACACACGCGGCTGGTTCGCCGGTGTGCGGGAAAACGGCCTGAGTTTCATCTTCTATATGTATACCGAACCGATTGAGGCCATGAATGTCGCCCAGAATGAACTCCAAGCGATCCTGGATACGGTACGTTTCCTTGTGCCGGAAGTGGCCGCCACCGCCACCGCTGCCCCATAACACAACAGGAGTTACGCAGTGAAAGATCAGTTTCCCCGTAATCAGCGGGCTGCGTAACTCCCTGAATAGGTACAAATGGCTTTATGGCAGGCCGTAGACGCGCACCGTATGATCCTTGCTGGCGGTGGCGATCATGGTCTGGTCGGGGCTGAAGGCCACCCCATTCAACCAGTCACCGCTACTGAACGATGCCAGCAATTCGCCGCTTTCCACCCCGAACAGGCACACCCCGCCGCTGGAGGCAACCGCCACCAGCGTGTTATCCGGGCTGAATACGAGGCTGGCTACCAGGCCGACACAGCCATCCAGCGTGCGGATCTCAGCGCCGCTGGCCGGGTCGAGCAGTATGGTATCGAAGCTGTCGCTGATCGCCAGGTAACGACCATCAGTGCTGTATGTCAACCAGCTCAGGTTCTGGCTGGTGGTGGCTTGCCCCGCCGGGATAACCGGGGAGAAATTCAACTCCTGCCGGGCGGCGGTATCCCACAGCCAGATACTTCTGTCCCAATCGGTAATCGCCAGCGTCGCGCTGTCGGGGCTGAAGGCTGCCGCGCTCATGTAGTTTGTATGGCCGACAGTAGCCGACACTTCCGCGCCCGAAGTCGCGTCCCATAACTGCACCACATTCGCTGAACTGGCCGTTGCCACCTGTGTCCCGTCGGGGCTGAAGGCTAAATCCAGCATGTCGCCGACCTGCGGGCCAAAGACCAGGGCGGGCGCGAGGTTATCCACATCCCATAAGACCACCACGCCATCAGCATGGCTGCTCATGAGTTTGTTGCCGTCCGGGCTGACCGCCAGGGCATACACTTCCTCCAGCGGCTGCGCGTCGCTTCCGGCCAGGACGGCCAGTTCCGTCCCGCCAGCCACATCCCACAGGCGCACGGTTTTGTCGTAACTGGCGCTCACCAGCAGCGACCCGTCAATGCTGAACACAAAGTCATACACGTAACGGGTATGCCCGGTCAGCACGTTGACATCCGCCCCGCCCGCCACACTCCACACATGAACGGCGTAATCCCCGGTTGCATACGCCAGCAGCGACCCATCCGGGCTGAAGACAACCGCGCCGTCGCCTTGCACACTGCCAGTAATCAAGGCCTTTTCGACCTCGCCAGCAACATCCCACAGCGAAATACCGGAATAGCCCATATTGATCGCCAGCAGCGACCCATCCGGGCTGTAGGCAATCGACTCACTCGAACGGCTGGGCTTAAACGAACCGGTTACCGCCTGGGTTGCGACATCCCAGTAATAGACCGTGCCATCGCTGACCACGGCCAGCGTGCTGCCATCGGGCGAAAACGCCATTGCCTCAGCCACTTTGGGGGTGGAGAGCAGCGCCGGTTCGGTTGCTGTATCCAGCGCCGCCGGTTGGTAGAGCCAGACGCCAACCGTGCTGGCGACGGCCAGGAACTGCCCATCGGGCGAATAAGCGACATGCTCGGTCGAGCCGCGCCCCAGGCGAATGAGTTCGATCATCTGTGCCGCGTTATCCGACGTGATAACCGTCCCGCCGGCATCCTGCGCGAGACTGGGAACCAGAACTCCCAGAAATACCATGACGATGATGCCGCCTGCCATAATGTTACGCCGCATAGAACAACATCTCCTTAATAGGGGTATTGTGAAGTAATTCACTGCTTAAATTCAAATCTATTCGGTTTGTCACGATAATCAAAGTGACATCCATCCTGTTGATTGGCGCTGAGTGATTTGATTGAGGGAAGATTGTCACCGGCTGCGGTGTCCGAATCCCGCGAAGCTCGCACCGCTCCTCTGAATTTTTACCTGCTTCTTATACTCGTGTGCTACAAATGACCATATCCCTTAAACGGTATGTCCCGCAAATTGTTGGGACAATGCCGGGGCTTTCCGCCTTCAAGATCGTGTGATTGACAATCATGACGATGATGGCGATCTGGATGAGGTTAAAGACACAGCGTGAACGCGCCGGGTGACTACTATCTAACCAACCATGCCCGCGAAGAAGCAGTGCGGCGCAGTATCCCGCTGGACGTACTGGATGACGTGCTGCGTGCCCCTACCCAAATTGTGGTTACCCATTCCGGGCGGAAAGCCTATCAGTCACAGGTTCATATTGATGGTAAACTGTATCTAGTCCGGGCAATTGTCGAAGAAACCGACCCTTTGACCGTGATTACCGTTTACCGTACCAGCAAGATTGAGAAGTACTGGAGCGATGAGGCATGAAAGTCACCTATGATGCGGCGGTAGATGTATTACGGATTGTCCTGAGCAACCAGCCCGTTGACGAGAGCGACGAAGACAAACCCGGCATCATTATTGATTATGACGCCCACGGCAATGTGGTGAGCATGGAGATTCTCGATGCCTCCAAACGGGGAGTGAATCCGCATGGGGTCGAATATGCCATCACCGGCCTGAAAAGCGCCTGAATCCCACTCGATAGCGCCGGAAGTGCTACAATTTAGACAGGGTAGTTAAGCATTTCGCCAATAGGGAATCGCATAGCAAAGGTACTACGATGGCAAATGATGAACACCTGGCAATCCTCAAGCAGGGTGTAGCAACCTGGAACCAGTGGCGAGAAGAAAACCCTAATGTAATGCCGGACTTGAGCGGGATAGACTTGGTATGGCTAGACCTACGAAAAGCGAACTTGTACTCAGCAGACCTCAGTGGGGCGGATTTGACTGGGACAGATCTTTATGAAGCGAATCTTAGTAAGGCAACCTTACATCAGGCAGATCTCAGCGGAGTTGATTTATTTGTAGCAAACTTGAGTGGAGCAGACCTAAGTGAGGCCAATCTTTTTGAGGCCAATCTACACTTGGCAGACTTGAGTGGGGCAAATCTGAGCGGCGCGGACATGTACGTGGCGAATCTTGTGCAGGCTAATCTGTCTGGGGCTGACTTAACCAATTGCAATATCTATGGCATTTCTGTATGGGATACCAAACTGGAGAATGCTAAACAGCAAAACCTTATTATCACTCAATTCGGTCACCCTGTTATCACAGTAGACAACCTGGAAGTGGCGCAGTTTATCTACTTGCTGCTGCATAATGAGAAACTACGCGATGTCATCAACACCATCGGTCAGAAAGCTGTCCTCATCCTGGGACGCTTCTCCCCGGAACGCAGAAAAATTCTGGACGCGCTGCGGGATAAACTGCGCGAAAAAGGCTACTTGCCGATTATCTTCGATTTTGAGAAGTCCGAGCAGCGAGATTTTACCGAAACTATCAAAATCCTGGCGGGCATGTCGCTGTTTGTGATTGCCGACATCACCAACCCTAAATCCAGCCCCTTAGAACTGCAAGCCACCATACCGGATTACATGATCCCCTTCGCGCCAATTATACAGAAAGGGGAAAGACCTTTTGCCATGTTTGCGAACCTCCACAACAAATATCCCTGGGTTCTGGATGTGCGTGCCTATGAGGATGAAGCCCAACTGCTGGCCTATCTGGACGAAGGCATTGTCAAACCAGCGCTCCGCAAGCATAATGAGCTACTTGTGCAGAAAAACAAAGCCCTCGAAATTCGTGGCATAGATGAGATGTAAGGATTCCTGACTGTAACTCAAGCTATAGGTCATGTGTACACCTGATCAATCTGCTGTGGTCTACAACTATGCCCGGCAAATACGCGCATAGCTGAGGCGTATGAAAAATTAGCAGGACTAGAACTTCTCCCCCGCTCCCCTGAATTTTTACCTGCTTCTTACACTCGTGTGCTACAACTAACGATATTCCACGAGACAATTCTTGCAGTTTGATTCAGGAGCAGGACAGTTTATGACTGAGACCTTTAATTTCCAGGCGGAAATCCAGCAGGTGCTGGACATTCTGGTGCATTCCCTCTATACCGAGCGCGAGATTTTCCTGCGCGAACTCATCTCCAACGCTTCCGACGCGCTGCACCGCGTCCAGTTCGAGCTGCTCACCAACCGCGAGGTGCAGGATGCTGACGCCGAACTCGCCATTGAAATCAAGGTGGACGATGAAGCCGGGACGATCACCATCAGCGACACCGGCATCGGCATGACCCGCGACGACCTCATCAACAACCTGGGGGTAATCGCCCGCAGCGGCGCGAAAGCCTTTATCCAGGCCGCCCAACAGGCGCAGAACGGCGGCGGGGCGGACATCATCGGCCAGTTCGGGGTCGGCTTCTATTCGGTGTTCATGGTGGCGGATAAAATCCAGATCACGACCCGTTCCTACCTGCCGGAAGAATCCGCCTACCTGTGGGAATCCACCGGCGTAGCAACCTACACGATTGAGCCGGGCGAGCGTGAGACTCGCGGTACGGATATTGTCGTCTACCTCAAGGAAGACGCGAAAGAGTTCGCCTCGGAATGGAAGGTGAAGGACATCATCCGGCGGCATTCCGACTATATTGCCTTCCCGATTTATGTGGGCGAGAGCGAAGAAGCCACCAACAAGCAGCAGGCCATCTGGCGGCAGGACCCCAAAGAAATCACCGACGAGCAGTACAACGACTTCTACAAAATGCTCACGATGGACTGGAACGAGCCGCTCTACCACATCCACATGCGGGCCGATGTGCCGCTCCAGTTCTACACCCTGTTGTATATCCCCGGCGGGACTGACCTGGGAATCCTCAGCCCGCGCAAAGAACCGGGACTCAAGTTATATGCCCGCAAAGTGCTGATTCAGGAGTACAACAAAGTCTTATTGCCGGAATACTTGCAGTTCATCCAGGGCGTGGTAGACAGCGAAGACCTGCCGCTCAACGTGAGCCGCGAGAGTGTCCAGGCGACACGCATCATGGCAAACCTCAAAAAGACGTTGACCGGCAAGGTGCTGACCGAACTCAAGCGCATGGCGCAGAAGAACCGCGAGGACTACCTGGCGATTTACGAACAGTTCGGGCGCTTCATCAAGCAGGGTGTCGCCGCCAGCCCGGCAGACCGCACCGACATCGAGCCGCTGCTGTTCTTCGCCAGCACGCGCAGCGACTCGCCCGATGAACTGTTCACGCTGGAAGAATACATCGAGCGCCGCGCCGAAGGCCAGGACGACATCTACTACATCATGGGCGAGGACTTCCACAGCGTCAGCCGCAGCCCGCACCTGGACGCCTTCCGCCAGCGCGGAATCGAGGTGCTGTACTTCACCGACCCGGTAGACCCCTTCATGCTGATGGGACTGCCGGACTACAAGAGCCATAAGCTACGCAGTGTGGACGAAGCCGAGATTGACCTGAGCAGCGTCGGCCAGGCGGAAGATGAAAGCGCCCGCCCCGAACCGCTGCCGGAGGACACTTTCACAGCACTGCGGGATCATTTCGCGGCTGTGCTGGGGGGGCGGGTGCGCGATGTGCGCCAGAGCAAGACGCTCACAGGCAGCCCGGCGCGGCTCATCAGCGACGAATCCGGGGCGAGCCGCCAGATGTTCCGCATCAACCGTCTGCTGGACCGTGACTACGAACTGCCGGTGAAAATACTCGAACTCAACCCGCGCCACCCGCTGCTGCATAACCTGAGCGGCCTGTTAGCGCAGGACAGCGATAACCCGCTGGTGAATATTGTGGTCGAACAGGTCTTTGAGACGGCGCTGCTGCAAGACGGCATCCACCCCGACCCCTCCGCGATGGCCGGACGCCTGAACCTGCTCATGCAGGCGGCCACCGGCACCCCGGCGGCAGAACTCAACTATGAGGCTGTGCGATCCGCTGCGCCCGAAGCGGTGGTCGAGGAAGCCGGTACCGATGAGGCCAGCGAGGCGGAAGAGGCGTAGAAGCTGCCATTTCATCAAAAACGTCAAACGAATGTGTTGAACTGATCTTCAGGGGAGCGGCCAGTGTGCGCTCCCCTTTTCGTGACAACCGTGAATTTCATGCACCCTGCTTTTCCCGTGCGCAGAGCATAAGACCCTACTCGCCGGTAATCCCGGTCATTTCAACCGATTCAACAAACCACTTCTGTAATATGAAGTACATCACCAGCAGCGGCAGGATGTTCAAGAACGTGCCGCTCATCTTGACCGCTTCGTTCAGCCGGTCAAAGATATTGACTGTCCCCGGCGGGTAGAGGTTCTCGTAAGCCTGCGTGAACTTCGAAAGCTGCATGGGCAGGGTTGTCACACCGCCTTCCAGGAAGATCACGGTGAGGAAGGTTTCGTTCCAGTACCACACGATGGAGAAAATGAACGACACGATATAAGCGGGGAGCACGGAAGGTACGGCGAGCGTAAGGAAAACGCGCATGTCGGAAGCCCCATCCAGCCGTGCCGATTCTTCCAGCACTTTGGGGAAGGAGATATAAGACTGGTAGAAAATCAGGATGAAGATGGCACTCTTATAGCCTTGTCCCAACAGGGCGGGCAGGATGAGCGCCAGCGGATTGCCCAGCAGCCCCAGATTTCGATAGGTCAGCATCTGCGGGATGACTGTATTTTGCGGCGGGATGAGGAAAGTAGCGAGGAGGAGTATGAAGATGAGCGACTTGCCGCGAAAGCGATAGCGTGCCAACCCATAGCCCACCACCGAGGCGACGATGACCTGGAGCATTGAAGGCACAATACTCATCACAGCGGAAGCCATCAGCGTGTTCGAATAGTTCAACACGCGCAGCCCTTTAATGTAGTTGCCGAGATAAAACTCCGTTGGCACCCACTGCACCATCGGGTTGAGCAGATCATCGGGGCTTTTGATACTGGTGACAAACATGAACAGCAGCGGCTGGAGATAGACGAAACCGATAGCAATCAGCACGGTATACAAGGCGGCATTCATCGTCAGCCCGCGATGGGCGCGGCTGCCAAACAGAAGCCAGCGAAGACGCTGGATGGTCGGGTGATGGAAGATGTTCATTAATTCGTCCCCCTTCTCGCCCACTGCCGCAGGAACAGATACACGATTGTCAGCAGGATAATCATCACGCCAAAGTAGATAAAGGCCATCGCGCTGGCGTAGCCAATTCCCCCCTGAACGTCATAGGTCCGGTCGTATATGTACCGGATGACTTTGTTTTCGGAGAAATGGGAGAGCGAGACGATGGTGTAAATGGCATTGACCACCGTCGCCGTCGAAAGCGAAGGCAGGATGATTTTCCAGAATGTCGCCCAGCTTGAAGCCCCGTCAATGGCCGCCGCTTCGTAGATGCTTCTGTCCACTTTCTGCAAGCTCGCCAGGTAAATCAGGATTTGTACGCCGGAAAACCACAGGATGAGGATAAACGAGGTGAGCAGATATTCAACCGGGGTGCGCAGCGCACGCGGTAGTTGTTCCAGGAATTCGATCACAGCCGGGATGTTGCCGATACCCGGCACGGCAGCTGCCCCCTGCGCGGTGAGTTCCTTAATGACCGGCCCGCTCGTGATGACAATCGGCAGAAAGAAGATAACGCGAAACAGCCCTTTGAACTTGAATTTGAGATTCAGAAACATCGCGATAATCATCGCAAAAATCAGCACAATCGGCACCGAGACCAGAGTCTCGATGGTATAGCCAATCAGCAGTTCGATGAAGTTGGGGTCGGTGAACAGCGCACGGGTATAGTTTGCCCATTCCACAAAGTTCAGGTTGATATTGGCGGTTGTCACCGTGACCTGGTTGAGGCTGTAGCGAAAGGTTTCGATGAGCGGCAGTAACGTGAACAGCAAGAAGCCCACGACCCATATCAGGATGAAGCCATAGCCATGCAGGGCTTCACGAGTGCGGAGACTGATCTCGCGGCGAGGGCTGTAACCTGTCATCGTCCATTCTCCAAAAGCAAGGCGTTCTTCGCTTCGATGGTCATCTCGTTCAGTGTGAAGGGCTGGTTATTGTAGTTGACAATGATTTGCTGGCCGTCGGCGTAGGTCGTCGCAAAGACGCCCGCCGTCAGTTGTACGTGAGCGACGATTTCCTGCCCGCGCACGGGGGCGAGCAGGGCGTTCAGCCACTCATAGGTCTGCCGGATTTCATCGCCCCACTGCGCATAGGACGACGTGTAAATCCAGGAAGACCGGGTGTTGAGCATATTGGCGGTGACCTCGTAGGTGAGGAAGTATGACGGGTAAATGCCATACTCCACCTGCCGTAGCAGGTCATCCTGCCGGTTGGAAGAAAAATTGAGTACAGGGCCGTAATAGGGCATATAGCCCGCCAGCACAACCGGCAGGAATGGGACAGGCTCGGAGGTATAGATGTAGCCGTTGTCGCCCAGCGGCATATCGTAGTAGGCCTGCGCCAGCCCCAGCAGATAGTCATTAGGGCGGTAAAAGCCCAGGCGCACGGGCGATTCATCCAGCAGGCTCTGGTAAGCCGTAATCGCGGCCTCGCGGTTGAGCGGGCTGCCGCGGCGGAAGTCGCTGTAAAGCGTCGAGCCGATGCTGTCGAGCGCCAGTCCCGTATCAAGCTGCGCGGCGACATCATGGCTCAGGGCGGTGTACCGCTCTCGCAGGGTATCAAAGGTGAAGTAATGATTGTAATGGCGGCTGTAGCCTTCCAAAATGACGTTGGTGATTGCCATCGCCAGGTCGTTGCGGGGCGAATACCCGGATTCTCCCCACAGCGCCACTTGCGGCTCAAGGTAGAGCGAGAAGTGTCCACCTTCTGCCGTGATTTCTCCCGCCAGGGCGTTCAGGTCGCCCAGACTGCCCAGGCCGCCTTCCAGCGCCACCCAGGTCGGTGGCATCGTTGTAGCGCCGAACGGCTGCCAGCCGTAATAGATGACCTCCGGATTTGGCAGGTGCAGCCTGTCCAGAATCTCGCGCATCTGCGCAATAGTTGTCATCGGGATGAAGCGATCCCAGAAGAGAACCTCTTCCTTGTCACCGCCCAGAAACTCCAGGCGAATGCCGATATTCGGATTCGAGTCATCGTTCCTGTGTAAAAGACCTTTATCCAGCAGATAGTGTTGGTAACTGTGTGCCATACCGACGTAATCCGCCGCCTCACCAGTGAGGAAGCGATAGTGCAGCACGACATCAAAGGCGTTCGTCTGCCTTTGCACAGTGGTCACGCCTGCGCCTGAGCGGTTGGTGGCCTGGAAGTAGGTCTCATTGTAGATGAAGGCGTTGTAGACAAAATTGAAGTTGGTGATGATACCAGCCGGGTGCGCCTGCGCTTCTCCGTAGGCCGCGCCTTTTTCGACAACCGAGATGTAGGCGTTTTCCTTCTCGCCATGCACCATGCCAAAGACCGGGAAGGAAGCCGGATACGGCGGGACAGTATACCCATCGTAGGGCATGACGGCCAGGATGCCCAGATCGGAGCCGTAATAGCGTGCATAGAGCATATTCCGGGCTTTGGTCGCCTCAGCGAATCGGATCAGACTACCGATGCCATCCGGCACGAACATATAGCCCGGCACACTGCCGCCGCGAGTCGCGCCCAGAAACGGGTAGACATAGACACGTCCGAGCCGGAAGTCGGGACTTCCCTCCTGGATGGTGGCAGAGGGCACTTCGACCCGTACACCGTCCGCCTCAAGTTGCAGGATCACCCCAACGGTGATGCCGTAATCGTCAAATGTCACCTGTGCCGAGACGCCCCCCTCAATAGGCGTGACTTCCAGCGTGCGATTCGTATTGGTGATGGAGACGCGCTTGTTGATGGCTTTCTGGTCAAGATATTCGATGCTGATACCACTCTGGGCAAAAGCCCGCCAGGACGTATTGAGCCGATCCCCTTCGATAGTCTCATCAATCCCGGAATGCCACAGGTAATTACTGCGTTTGTCCAGTAACTTGAACGCCAGGGTAGCCGAATCGACATAGAGCTGGAACTGGTCGTTTTCAGCCGCCATCTGGTAGGAGGGGGGAATCTCCTGAGCAAGCACCGCGGCACCAGACGGCGCGAGGATGGCCGGCAAACACAGAAGAACCAGCCAAAACGCAGCCCGGAGGGGTACGCGATGACGATATTGCGGCATGAGGGTGCTGAAGTTAGCCACGCAAACCAGCCTCCTGAACGATTGCCAGAATGAACTCATACAATTGATTGAACAGCACATAAAGGATGTAGCCCGTCAGGAGGAACATCGCCATCGTGAACAGCGTGGCGAGGATGTTGCGTACGGTTTCGGAAAACGAGTAGTTATGAATCTCCTTGACCATGATGACGAGCATCAGCCCGGTCCAGAACCCGATGAGCTGGTTGGAGAACGTATAGATAAACACCTCGTTGAGCGTCAGCAGGTTGGAGAGCAGTGTCACCGGCAGGGCGAACAGGGCATACGGGAACAGGCTGTAGGCGCTGCCGATGATGACATCGCGCAGACGACCTTCTCCATCACTGATGTCGGCAATCAGGTAGTTGGCGATATTCCATAAAATGATCGGGACTATCGTGTAGGTGACTTCCGTTTCCGGCTGAATTTGCCATGAGGTGGCATAGGGGCTGAACACGAATCCGGTCAGATAGAGCGAGATAACACGCACAGCCAGCACCCAGGCGTAAATGAGAAGCGCGAACAGGAGGCTGCCGCGCAGACTCTGCTTGATGTAGTAGAAACTGTCGGCGGGCTGTTTGATGAAGCGGAACAGGAAGGCAAAATCATCTACAAGACGGATTTTTTGTGCTTCCCGCGCCCACCACCGCAGCGGGTCCAGCCACTTTCGGCGACGTTCCAGCCGCGTGAAGACACTGAGAAATACCCACCCGCCAAGCAATATGCCCAGGCCACTGCCCAGATACCGCTGCAAAACGGCGTTGCGGAGTTCCCAAAAAGTTTCAGAATAGCCGTTGCGGTCTTCGGCATAGCGATAGAACGCCAGGGCGCTGGTGTAGTTGTTCTCCTTGTAATCGGCGTTGGCGAGTCCCTGATACGCCATGATGACCAACCCGTTATAGTTCAGCACATCCTCGAAGTAGGGTCGGGCTTCTGTATAAAAGCCTTCCGTATAAAGGCGCACACCGTCATGCAACCTTCTGGCAAAATCAGTGACGTGGTAAGTGACAATGGCGTTTTTACTCTTATCCAACACATACAGGTCATCGCCTACGCGTTCAATAGCGGTGGGGTTGCTCAGCAGACCAAGCCGCTGATCGCCTCTATCCTGTGTGCCGAAAACGAACAGGAGCGTGCCGTTCAGGTCGTACTCGAAGATACTGCCGTTCCCGTCTACCGCCAGCATCAGCCCATCCGCACTGACATCAATATCCCGGAAGGTTCGGGAACCGTACATCCAGTGATCGAACAGGTTCTTACCGGCGATATTGAACTTGCGAATACTCCTGTCTCTCTCAGTGCCTGCCGTAATCGTATACACGAGCGAACGACTGTCAATCGTGACGTTGGAAGGAGATGCCGCTTCGTTTTTGATGAACTGTTCCAGCTGCTCGTCCGTCAGGAACAGCCGTTGCAGGATCATCTTGAGCGACATTTCCGCCGAATTAGCCCCGAAGTAACCGATGAAGTTGCCATTGGTGTTCATCATAACCAGCCCGTTCACCGAGCCTTCGCTGACGATGTAGAGGTTCTTGCGGGTATCTACGGCGATTTTGCGCGGCAGGAATTCCCGGTTCGCGCCGAACAACGGCTCCGAGGGACGGCCAAACTCAGTAACCAGGTTGCCGTTTGCGTCCAGGATAATGATCGTGTTCTTGCCAGCATCGGCGATATAAAGCGTGCCATCCTCGTCCACGAACAGGCCGGTTGGCGATTGCAGGATCCCCTGCCCGAACTCCGCCATGATCTGGAAATCTGCATCGAGTTTGACAATACGCCTGTTGCCCGTATCGGCAATGTAAAGGAAGCCATCCGGCGCGAAGAACATATCTTCGGGGCCGGACAAAGGGAGATCAATTTCAACGAGCGGCGTATAGGCATCCTGTGTCGGCCAGAGAAACCCACCCGGCCCTAACGTCCCGGTAGTATAGGGGGATTGCGCCCGCACCGGCGCGCTGGCAACCGACAGCCCAATCAGGAGGGATACGAGCAGCAGAACCTTTTTCATTTCAACCCCGAGTAAGACATGGTACTCATCACCTGCCGTTGTAGAAAAATGAAAATAATCAGGTTGGGCAGAAACATAATCAGCGCCGCCGCTGCCGCGATCCCCTGCCCGGCTACGGTGTTGGCGGTGGTCGTGGCCGTCGTAGTAGCGGTCAGCGTGCTCAGGTAGAAGGCCAGCGTCCGCAAACTCTCATCATTGATGTAGAGTGTAGAAATATCGGCGTTATTCCAGGCTGCCTGGAAGGTGAGAATGGCAATGGTGGCAAGGGCGGGGCGAATCATCGGCAGGATAATGCGCCAGTAAATCCACCAGTCCGAAGCGCCGTCAATCTGTGCCGCTTCGAGTACTTCGTCGGGGATACTGTCTATGAACTGCTTGAGCAGGAACAATCCAACCGGCATCGCCAGGACAGGCAGAATGTGTACCCAGAACGTGTTGAGCAGGTTGAGCCTTTCGATCACCAGGAAGCGGGGGATAGTCACCGCAATGGGCACGAACATGAGCGCCACGTTGTTGATGGCGAAAAGGGTCTTTTTGAGCTTAAAGCGTTTTTTAGAGAGCGCATACGCCGCCATACTGGAGACCAGGATGGAAGCCAGCACAGTGACAATCGTGATAGCGATACTGTTGAACAGATAGCGGCTGACCGGAATGCCCGAAGTGGATAATTTTGCGAATAAATCCGTGAAATTCTTGGTCGTCGGGTTGACCACGAAGAAGCGCGGCGGGAAAGCGAACAATTCGTCCGGCGGCTTGAAGGCGTTAGAGAATATAAAGATGATGGGCAGCAGCATGAAAACCGCCAGCGGCACCAGGATGACGTAAAACTTGATCTGGCTGACATGAAAGCCCTGTGGGTTGATACCCCGGTTTCTGATGCCGGTATAACGGCTGTACCATTTCTTCTTTTTCATCATACTTATGTCTCGCTGGAAAACAGGCGCGTGGCGACCCGCGAAAAGAAAAGTACCATCAACAGCAAGACCACCGAAACGGCGGCGGCATAGCCCATCTCGTAGCGCAGAAAGCCGTAATCCTCGATATGATTGACAATCAACTGTCCGGCATATTGCGGCGTTGGGTTGGCGCCGGAAAGCGTGACGCCGATTGCCCCGGCCTGGAACGTACCGACAATCGCCATCACCGCCCCAAAGAGCATTTGCGGCTTCATCGAGGGGATGGTGATGTAAAAAATCTCCTGCCAGCGGCTGCTCATCCCGTCCATAGCGGCGGCTTCGTACAGTTCCGGGCTGATCTCCAGGATGCCTGCCAGCATCGCCAGGAAACCAATGCCCATACTGCTCCACAGCGTGACCACAATCATAATTGGCATCAGATACTGCGGTGATTGCAGCCATTGAATCGGTTCCCGCAGCAGATTTAAACCCATCAGAAAACTGTTCAGATAGCCGGTCTGATCGCCACTGAAGAGGGTCTTCCAGACGACTGCCATTGCCACCCCGGCAGTCATGGAGGGCGAGTATAAGATCAGCGCAAAGATCGTCCGGGGAATTCGGGGGAGCTGTGCCAGCATCCACGCCAGCAAAAAGGCGAGCGCATACCCGCCCGGCCCGACAATCACCGCAAATTGAATGGTGTTGGACAGAACATACTTCATGAAAGTATCGTCCTGCGTGACCAGGGAAATATAATTATTCAGCCCGATGAACTGGGGAGGCTGGATGGCATCGAAAAACGTGAACGAGAGCAGAAACGCTGCCAGCACCGGCACAACGATGAAGACGATAAACAACAGCGCGTACATGGACAGGAAAGCGTAAGCGCTGCCCTCTTTATAGAGCCATCTTTGGAAAGACTCCCTGAACGGAAGCGCAGACACAGTGCCTTCTTTACTGAGCGGGAAAGACCTTCTAGTTTCCATTTTCCATCCACGCTATCACAGTCTCAATTGTTGGAATTCTGAACTCCCGCACACGCTCACCATCGAGCAGGTAGCCGAATTCTTCCATTTTGCGGGCAATTTCCCGGTTGATGATAATCACGGAGCGATCAATCGCCACGCGCGGGTTGACCCCATTGAACACAATGCGATTCCAGACATTGCTTAACTCGCGTTCCTGCATGTAACTGCCGGGCAGCCGTACCGGTTCTTGCAGCCACTCCCACTGCTCGCGGATGACGGCCTTATGTTCCTCTGGAATGTCCATGTAACTGAGTGCTTCCAGGTTGGCGGAGAACCACAGGTATTCAGCCCCATAGTTCAGGACCAGCTGCTCGGCGAATTCCGTCTGGGTTTCGGTAGACATCCACCACTTGAGGAATTCCCAGCCTTCCTGTGGTTTATCGGTATTCTGGAACATGATACTGGTCTGCGCTGAACCGGTGGCGTAACGGTTGTGTGTACCATCGGGCAAGACGGTAGCCGGTAGTGGGGCGATATTCCAGCGTCCGCCAATTTCCGGCGCGATCGTCACCAGCTTGACGTAGGTATCAACGATATTGGAGATGCCGATAGGCAGTGTGCCGTAACGAAAATCCTGGTAGAAGCTGGCGGTGGTCAGCGGCATGCCGTAGATGGTGAAGCTATCCGCCATGAATTTGACGGCGGCGATGGCCTCTTCACTTTGCAGGCCGGTGGCAAAACCATCATCGGCATACAGTTCCGCGCCATAGTTGAACAGGTAGGGGGCGGTGAGAATATAGTTTTTCTGTCCGGCGCCACTCGAAAGCGGCGTATTGAAATTCAAGCCATAACGCTGCAATTCCGGCAGAATCTCGATCACCTCGTCCCAGGTTTCCGGCACGGGCAGCCCCAGCGTATCAAGGATATCCTGCCGGTAGAACAACAGCCAGCAGTCTTGTGTTTCCGGGATCGCATACACGGAGTCGTTGATAATGTAACCCAGCAACGCGCCAGGCGTATAAATACGGATGTACGAATCAAAATCCGGGAAGGTGCGCAGATCGTAAAGGGCATTACGGATGGCGAGTTCATACGGCCTGTCGGTGCTGACGCCCAGCGCGACATCCGGCTGAATACCGGCAGCGTTTGCCAGGATCAGTTTCGACTCGTCCGGCATGATTGAGAATTTGACGCGAATCCCGGTCTGTGGGGTGAAGGAGGAGTCGGCCATCACCTGCAGCAGGTTCACGTACTGCCGGGGACGGTTGACCCACACTTCCAGTTCGTCTTCGCCCGCGCCGATAGACTGGTACGGGTCCGGCTGGAAGGAGTACACAAAGCGTTTGACATCCTCACCCAAGGCGGTTGTGAACGGGATAGCGGGTGCAGCCGGGGCGATGTCTGGCGAGTGAATGATGATCTTATCCAGGGCGAGCGGTTGATCCTGCAGCAGCGGCAGGAGCGAACCAAGCTGCTGCGCCGCCGAGCCGGTGCCTTCGGAGAAGCGCCCCATATAAACCGGAATCTGATTCGGATCGGCGGCCAGGAACAACAGATTGTCTATCGCCATCTGGTATGTCAGAGTCTCTGGAGAGGTGCTGCTCTGGTCAACCGACAACAGGGTATTTTTGTCGTCAATCAGATGCTGGGCGATACCATACAGGCGCTCCTGGATATCGGGGATGTAATCGGAGACGACCCATTCCTTAAAGACATCACGCTGGTTGCCGGTCAGTCTCCTGATTTCCAGCGCGAGGGTGTTGATGTCGAGCAGCGCCTCCTGGATGGTTTCGATGGCCGGTAGATAGGGCGCATTGGTCGCTTCGATGCCCAGCGTATTCACACCCTGGTGCAGGAAAACCCTATAGAGCGTTTCGCCGCCCAAATGGACATCGACCCAATCCGCTGAATAGGCGAAGGGAACCGCGTTGAACGCTTCGAACGGCACCTCGCCATTGACCGTAATCCGGCGGAAAACGGTGAAGTTACTGCGCGTGTTCTGCATCGCACGCAGGGTGATCGCGTACAGCCCATCCTGCGGCACTGTAAACGTATAGTAGGCGGCGCTGCCACTCTTCTTCCAGCTTTCGCCCCCCAGCACATTCAACAACAGGCAGTAGGTGTCGTAAGGTGTCACTGTAAGATTGCGATTGCTGGTAGGACGCACTGAAGTGTCGTTTTTGTAGGAAGGCTGTTCGGCTTCGAGGGTGAGCGAAAAGTCGGATGAATCCGTTGCAGACCGGGAGGCCAGGTATTGGGCGTAATCTGGATAGGGCGAGAACGCCACCAGGTAGATACTGCCCAGATAGGTTTCACCTCTGGTCAGCATGAAGTTAAAGCGGTGTTCTCCGGCGGATAGCCTGATCCGCAGGGGATAGGGCTGGCTGAAATTCACATCCCTGGCCGGGGCGTTTGTCCAGTGGACATCACGCACCTGGCTGATGAGGGCATCGTTGCCGTAGCGGTCTTTGGGAAAGACATTGGTATTGTTGCGGTAGTAAATCGGGAAAGTAAACCGCTGCAAGGCGTTGATAGGAAACGCCCCATCCACGCGCATCCGGCCTTCGGGAGTGACTGACTCCGCTGGTGTGGCGACGTCAAATGCGAGTACGAACTCCCCATCGGCAGGAATCACAGCGTCGAATTGCAGGGTATCTCCCTGCCTGAGTAAGATACTTGCCCTGGTATATTGGCGTGCTACTTCATCCTGGGCAAGTGGCATACCAAACGATTCGGCGTGGATTTCGACGACGGGCCGGGCAGCGCCATCTGTTCCCTGTCCAGGTAAGCCAGTGTATGGGGCTGCCTCATCCTGGGAGAATGGCAAACCAGACGATTCGGCGTGGATTTCATTGACGGGTTGACACCCCCCCACGGGTGGTGTTTGCCCGTTAAAAACCAGGAATGCGCCCGCCAGAGTCAGCGTTATCGCAAAAGCGATCAGAAGCGACTTTGCCAGCCTCGGCAGGTTGTTGAGTTTCGAGCGCATCGCCAAATCTCCGGTCGCGGTGTGAGATACTGCTCTTCAGGACTTCCGTGATCAACCCATTTATGTAAGGGCACGATGCCCCTACTGGCGGTCAATTGCGAAATGCCTGTTTAAATCTGCATTATCATGCCCGGCATATTCCGAAAGGGGAACGTGATGCTACCACCACGTCCCCCCGCGACACATGAGCTAACTGGACAAAGCAGCGAGGGCGTCATCCAATATCTTGTTGGCGAACTCCTCCAACTGCGCGGAGAAGTCCTCGTACTTGTAAGTACCCGCCGCCACAAAGTTGAACATATACCACATATTCACGTCCAGGTCCTCGCCGATGTCAATGCCCGGCTTGCCCTCCCAACGGGCGTTGATGTAGCCGGGGACGATTTTCGCCAGCGATTCAACCAGGCTGTTATCCAGATTTTCCAGCGCCTGGCGCAGACCGGCTTTTTCGCCCACGAAGGACATATACAGATCAATGCTTTCAGGGGTGACAGACACGGGCATCCGGGTTGGCACGACGCCGCCAGCCATAGCCAGTTCCGCTTCTGTGGCGTAGCCTTCGCTGGAGAAACTCATCCATTTGGCGAAGTCATAAGCTGCTGCCAGGTCAGGAGTCGTTGCGGAGACGACGAGAATATCCGTCACCATGGCCTGGTTGCCGCCCGGAATGCCGAGGAAGTCCCAGTTGAACGTGGCATTCTGAGCATAGCCAGGAATGGCCCAACCGCCATCCCACCGCACGCCGGATTCCTGGTTCAGGAACAGTTCCCAGGGACCCTGCGATGCAAAAGCAGTCTTCTGCTCGTCCGAAAGCCCTTGCCATGTGTGGGGCTGCATCTCAATGGTCGTATTAACCGCGGCTTTGAAGGCGGCGGAATTGTAATTCATGTGGGCGCCATCAAAACCGAAGAACCGCAGGTTACTGTCCTGTGTGCTGGGATACCAGCCGAGGATAAATTCCATTTCATCCAGGCCGAGAATCCCTTGTTGAACGTTGGTCAGAGCGGTTGCGGCGGCCAGGAAGTCCTCCGCCGAAGCGCCGTATTGGGGCGCATCCAGGTTGGCAGCCTCGAACAGGTCATGGTTGACGAAATAGCCCATAACGAACTGCGCTGCGGGCAGGCCCAGCACGCTGCCGGAATAGGTCACGGCGGCTTGCAGCACGGGGGGCACATTCTGCCAGTCAGCGTCACCCTGTACCAGGTCGGTCAGGTCAGCCGCCCAGCTGTTCTGAACGTAATACGGCGCATTATCCGCCATCCAGACATCCGGCAGTTCACCTCTTGCCGCGAGATTGGTCAGTTTCTCATCCCACCGTCCGTCACCAGACATATCCACGAATTCAACCGTGACATCGGGGTGTGCTTCCACATAAGCAGCAACCAGTTGACGCTGGATGTTGTTTTCCTCTTCCGTCCCAAGATTCCAGTTGGCATAGCGCAGCGTGACGGACTGAGCATTTACGACAAAGGATGTCAGGCCGATGGTCAGCATGAGAAGTAATACTAAGCTTATCAGTTTGGCTGTGGGTTTCATTTTTTCATCTCTTCGTAAACTAATTAGCTGTTGATGGTTTAGTGGTCGCACAGGGATTTGACACTTTGCTTACCCCTGGCAGCCACATCGAACGATGTCTATTTATGCTGTTAACTTCCTTTCCGGGTTTATGTGCCCATCACAATCCTAACAGGGTGGGTTTTACCATCCGCAAAAACGGGGAGAAGATTACTCTTATACGATTGTCCGTCAATCACGACAGAGCGGACTCCGTTATTGACGTGCTGGGGATTTTCGACCTCGATTGCATAGACAGCGCCGCGAAACGTGCGCCTGACCTTGAAGCCATACCAGCCCGCCGGAATAGATGGATCAACCAGCAGGCCGTCCGCCTGCGGGCGAATTCCCAAAATCCAGTGCGTGGCAACACGGTGCAGCCACTGCGCCGATCCCGTGTACCACGTCCAGCCGCCACGCCCGTAGAATTCCGAGAGCGGGCCGTCAATGTTGCCGGGCGTGACGTATGGCTCGGCCTTGTAGGTGTCTATATCGGCGCTGCGGTTGGGCGGGCAGATACGCGAATAAGCCGCGTAAGCCAGTTCTGGTTGGCCGGCGAGCGCATAAGCCCAGACTGACCAGGTGGCGGCATGGGTGTAAACGCCGCCGTTTTCACGCAGGCCGGGCGCATAACGGGTGACATAGCCTATATCCGGGCGCGGGTGGGTGAATGCCGGGAAATTGAGCAAGGTGCCATAGTCTTTGAGCAGATAATGCGTCACCGATGCCATCGCAGTTTGGGCGCGTTCTTCCCCCGCTATGCCGCTGATAACGGCCCAGATGTTGGGCATCAGGAAAATTTTGCCTTCTTCGTTCTCACGCGAACCGAGCGGCAACCCGGCATCGGTGGTGGCCTGCAAATACCAGCTGCCATCCCAGCCATGCTGGTTGAGGGCTGCTTTCAGGCTGTCGCGCACGGTTTCACAGCGTTGGGCGAAGCGCTCATCGTCACGCCGCCGCGCCAGGGGAGCTATGTTTTCAAGAATCATGTAGAGAAATTCGGCCACCCAGAAGCTCTCGCCCTTCAGCAGCGTGCCAACGGCGCTCAGGCCATCGTTCCAGTCGTGGTCGCCCATCAATGGAATACCACGCGGCGAAAAACGCGAGAAAGAGCGTTCGATAGCCCGTTTGCAGTGATCGTAGAGCGATTCGGCGGGGCCGTTGAGATACGGAATCACCTCATCGAGAACGGTGTAGTCCGCCGTTTCCAGCAGATAGGCGTTCAGGATGAAGGGCAGCCACAGCAAATCATCCGAACAGTTGGTACGAGGGCCACCGCCGCGCATGGAAAACCACCAGTGCAGGACATCGCCCTCCACGAACTGCTGCGCGGCGTGCAGGAGGAGCTGCCTGCGGGCATAGTCCGGCTCACCCACCAGGAAGATCTGGCTATCCTGCAACTGGTCACGGAAGCCGTACCCGGCGGACACCTGGTAGAGCGCCGATTTGCCCCACAAACGACAGGAAATGGCCTGATATTTCAACCAGATGTTGGTCATGAAATTCAGCGCGTCATCGGGCGTTTCCACCTGCTCGCCATCCACAAAGCGCGACCAGAAATCGTGTACCGCCTGGAATGCCTGCTCGCTCTTTTCGACTGAGGTGTAGCGGCGAATCAGGTCGTTTGCATCCTCGAGGCCATCTTCAGCGGCGCCCAGCGTGAAAACCACCGTCCTGGATTCCCCGGGTTGCAGCGTCACGGCCACCTGCAAGGCGGCAATCGCATCCGTAAAGCGCCCGGTTCTGCCCAGCAGTTCCGGCTCAAACATGGCTTTGGGGCGGTCATCGTTGTTGTAAAGACCGAGGAAGGTTTCTTTATCGCAATCGAAGGATTTGAGCGGCTCACTGACCGCCATGAAGGCGGTATAGGGCCAGTCTATGTTGTTGTGGCGGCCTTTGTCATCCGGGAAACCCCACAAGCACTTACGGGCGAAGACAGCCTGCCCGTCCACATCGGCGGACGTTTCGATGAACAGCTTGTGGAATTCACGGTGTTCATCGGGCGCAAAGCCCAGCAGCCATTCAGCATACGAGGTAACATCGAGTTCACGGGTTTCGCTGCTGTGGTTGGTCAGTGTCAGTTGAAAGACTTCAAGAGGAGCATCCGCCGCCACGAAAATGGTGAGGGCACTTTCAATGTCTTCAACCTGCTGGATGAAGCGCGAATAGCCGATACCATGAACAACCTGGTAGCGCTGATAAGGATGCATGACAGGCTTATAGGCCGCCGACCAGTAAACACCGCGTTTGAGGTCACGGATGTAAAAGTACTTGCCCCAGTTGTCTTTGATGATGTCCTGGAAGGAGCGCGTAATACGGTTTTGTCCGGCATTACCCCGCCAGCTATACCCCGAACCCGTCTGGGAAATCATCAGGCCGTAGTCGCCATTGCTGATGACGTTTCCCCAGGGGCGCGGGGTGAACGGTGTGGTGATAACGTATTCCCGACCGTCTTCTACAAAATAACCGTAAGGACTTTCAAATTTCTTGTTCAATTCCACCTCGAAAAAAGTGGTGACTTTACTTTTTGGTGACTTCGCGATAGATTATCAGTAGAAAAGTGAAACGTTTCATTTAACTGCGAATTTATCACACTTATTTTTCTCTGTCAACAAACTCGCGTAGATATTTGCAGGTTCGTGGGAGTTGCACAAAGAGCGATTTTCAAAAAAAATACCAACGATGGGAAAACCAACCATGACAACGATTCGAGACGTAGCCAAACACGCCGGAGTAAGTGTCACTGCCGCTTCGTATGCCCTAAACAATACAGGTACGATTGGTGAAGCAACCCGAAAGCGCGTTTTAGAGGCGGCCGAGGAACTCAATTACCACCCCAATGCCTTCGCCCGGAACTTAAAAAAGCGCAAAACACATACCATCGGCGTCTTTATCTCTCGCTTTGGCGGCTCATTTTATGAAGAAATTCTGGAAGGGATTCACAGCCTCATCCTGGATACCGACTACGAGCTGCTTGTTTGTCCCGAGAGTCGTTCTGCCCGCCGCATTCTGCTGCACCGCCAGGTAGATGGAGCGATTGTGTTCGACTCCAAAATCTCCGATGAGCAGGTTCTGAAGCTGGCCTCACGTCATTTCCCTATCGTAGTCATGGACCGCGACCTCCAAAATGATTTCATTTTGCCCCTGCTGCTCGATAATCCCCAGGGTGTTCGAGAGGCATTCTGGCATCTACATCAGCAGGGTTTCCGTAAGCTGGCCTTTGTCGCCGGGGCGATGGATTCCTTCGACAATGCCGAGCGCATGGCGACCTTCCTGGCCGAGGCCGAACGACACGACCTGCATGTCCCGGTTTATCAGGGCAATTTCACCGAGATTTCCGGTTACGAAATCGCCAAGGCGATCCTCCAATCGGACGATCTCCCGGAGGCGGTCTTTTGCGCCAACGACCAGATGGCGATTGGCTTTCTTCGTGCCATGAAAGAACATGGCCTGCAAGCCCCGAACGATATCGCCGTCATCGGCTTCGATGACATTCCCCTGGCGCACTATATGCAACCTTCCATTTCCACCATTGGCACCCCCCGCTTTGAGTGGGGAACCACTGCCGTCCGGCAGCTGATTGACTTCATCGAAAACGAGACGCCCTTCCAACCGCAGCGCATTCCTACCCGCTTCCTGCCACGCGAATCCTCTATCCTGAACTTGCATTCCCAGACATCTACCGGAGAAACGACACATGGACCCGCTTCCCCTGCTCCATCATGAACTGCAAGGCTCGCTGGATTTTTTTCTGGACTTCACCAATCTCGACCCGCAGAGCAAGGGCTTTGGCCTGACCGTGGATTCCACCAAAGAACCTCAGTTGGCTTCCATCGCGGCAACCGGTTTTGCGCTCTCCGCCTGGGTGATCGCCAGCGAGCGCGGCCTGTTACCACCGCAAAGGGCGCTGGAAATCACACGCGGGACTCTGAACACACTCCTGCATCACGCGAGCCACCATCACGGCTTCTTCGCTCATTTCCTGCACATGGACACGGCGCAGCGCTGGGGTAAGTGCGAGTATTCCACTATAGACACCGCGCTGTGTCTGAACGGCGTCATCACGGCATCCGCCCACTTTGAGGATGAGCAGGTGCGCCAGATGGCCGGGGAACTGCTGGAACGGGTGGACTGGCGCTTTATCATTTTCGAGAAGGACGGGCAGACGTTGTTCCGCATGGCCTATAACCCGGACAGGGAAGGCGATTATGTCAGCGGCCAGCCTGGGTTTATCAGCCAGTGGGATATGGCCGCCGAACAGAAAATGATGTATCTGCAAGCTGCCAACCACATCGAGCCGGAGACAGCACGCCGCCTGTATGCGGGCTTCCGGCGTGACAAGGGCCGCTTCGACGGGCAGGACATCATCATCACCCCTGGCGGCACCCTGTTCGTCTACCATTTCAGCGATGCCTGGCTGGATACAGGCCGCTACCTCGACCCCGACGGCGTGGACTGGTTTAACAATACCCGGCTGGCGGCGCTCGCCAACCGCCAGTTCTGCATCGACCATGCCGGCGAGTTCAAGACCTTTCATGCCAATAGCTGGGGACTGAGCGCGGGCGACAGTCCTCACGGCTACGAAGTCGCGGTGTGTGCCCCCGCCCTGCACCCGCCCCGCCACACTGGCACGGTGTCCATTTACAGCGCCCTCTCCTGCCTGCCGTACATCCCCGATGAAACCCTGGTGATGATGGACTACCTATATCGGGAGCATCCCCGGACATGGGGCAAGTATGGCTTTTTTGATGCTTACAACGTCAGCGTTGATCCCCCCTGGTACAGCCAGGCACTCTACGGGATTGATAAAGGCTGTTCGATGCTGATGGTCGAAAATTACCTGAGTGGGCTGATCTGGCACACCTATACCAACAGCCCGTATATCCAGAATGCCCTGCGTGTCCTGGGCTTCCGCAAACGGTACGAAGGTGTATGAGATAGGATATTGGGATGCCGCCGCATGACATTGAAGCGATAAAGAGCGAATTTGGTCGGGTGCAGGGCGATCAGGGGATTGCGGCAGGTGTTGACCTGCTGGTATCTGCACTGCGTTCCGGGATGACCCTATCCGCCGATGACAAGGGGTGGATGCTCTGGAATATCTGCGATGGTTATGCCATGCTGCGGAACGCCACCGAACAGCACCGTTATCAAGCAGAATTTTATGAATGGAGCCTGCGCGACCTCCTGCCGCTCCGGCGTCACTGGGTCGTGTCGGATGCTACGCAGGCCATGACGCTCATCAACGGCGGTTTCGTCGAATTCTGGTGGAGCTGCTACCAATCGGCCAATGCCAGCGCCCCCCAGGTGGCGGAAAACCGCGCCGTGCGTTTTGAGTCGCACCGGGCTAACACCACTGCCTATACCCGCTTTCGGGAATTCAGCCGCGCCGAAACCGCACTCCGGTTACTAGAAGCACTGCTATCCGAAGACGCCAACTGGGTCAACCGTGATTTTGCGACTGTGACCATGTACACCCTGCGAATCGAATATTACGCGGCGCTGGAGCAGCCTGAACAGATCGCCAGAGAGACTGAGGCTTTGGATCGTTATCTGGCGGACTGGCTTGGCCGTCTGCAAAGGCCGCTGGTATGGGCGATGGGGCTGCTGGGCAGTTGGGAGGACTTGAACGCGGCACGCCCATCGGGATTTATCTCTGTTGCAATCCACAATGCGGCCTGTGCGCTGGCCGTCGCCCGCCAGTTTGTGAAAGCCGAGGGCTATTTTCGGATGGTTCTCGCGGAGCGCCCCCAGGGGATGACGGCCTACTCGAAGTCGCTTTACCTGCTGGCGTGCTGGCACAACCGGGGCAGCAGGGATGAGATTCGTGATCTGCTGTCCGGTTTTCAACACTTTACACTCCAGGATGTCCTGAAATTCGCGCCGGAACTGGCTGAGGTACTGGAAAAATAAAGCACCGGAGGCTGGAAGCCAGCCGGCTAACCAATTGGGAGAAGCGTCACTTGAGAGGAGATGCAGATCATCATGACACGCGCGATTGACGAACAATTCCACACACCACGTCTCCCCGTCAGTATCGTTGCGCTGCCGAACAGCGATCTTGAAGCGCAGGCGATACGCGCCGTCCTGGAGTGGCTCAACTGTGTGGTGACTATCCACTGGGTCGGCACGCCAATGGACTTTCTGAAGGTATTAGGGCAGGGCGAGACCGCGCCACGCTATCTGCTCATCTCCGGGCATGGCGACGAGGACAAAGGGTATTACTTTGGGGAATATGCCGACTTCATTGATACGTCCATGCTGCGTGACCAGTACATGCCCGCCGAAGTCATCGCGCCGGTGGTCAACCTGCCGGGCTGCACGGTGATTTCTTCGACCTGCGCGGGCGGCGTTGACGCGATGGGGCGCGCCTTCACGCATACGGGCCGGATCGGGGCGTATTTCGGCTGCCGTGAGTACCCCAATGGCGACGATATGCTGGTCTACCTGGTCCACTTTTTCTACAACATTCTGCGGAAAAAGCTGTCTGACCGAGAGGCGTGGCACAAGGCGATGGCCGCGATTGACCAGCCGGAGATTTACCAGATACGGCTGTTTCATGCGGATGGCACGGAAGACCTTTATGAGCAAGGCGTGGGCAAATCCTGAAAGAGAGAACCAATGAACACCTTTGAAGTCAAAGATGGGCAGTTCTGGCTGAACGATCAACCGTTATTCATTCAGGCGGGTGAATTTCACTACTACCGCACGCCCGCCGATCAGTGGGCGCATCGCCTGGGGCTGCTGCAAGCTGCGGGGTTCAATGCGGTGGCGGCCTATATTCCCTGGTTGTGGCATCAGCCGGGGCCGGATGTTTCCGACCTCAACGGCCACACCCACCCGATGCGCGACCTGGCCGGGTTTCTTGACCTGGCGGAGAGCATGGGACTGTACATCATCGCCCGCCCCGGCCCATACATCATGGCGGAAACCATCAATGAAGGCATCCCGCCCTGGGTATTCAGCCAGTACCCGGGGGCGGCGTTCGTCTCCCAGGATGGCACCGTCCAGAATGTCGCCAGTTATCTGCATCCTGACTTCCTGAAGTGCGTTGAGGGGTGGTACGCGGCGGTGTTCCCGGTGCTGGCGCCGCGCCAGATCACGCATGGTAGCAATATCCTGCTGGTTCAACTGGATAACGAGATGGGCATGATCCAGTGGGTCAGGAACATCGTGGACACCAACCCCGATACCCTGGCACGTTTCGCCGCCTACCTGCAAGTGACATACGGTGACCGCCTTGGGCAGCATTACCCCACAGCCAACCTGGCCGGCTTTTTGCGCGAACAGATTACCCGCCCACAGCCGTCAGATGCCCCCCTTGTGCTGGAGGACTACCGCCGCTTTTACCGGGTGTACCTGCGGGACTATATGGCGTTCCTGCGGGAACGGGCGCAGGTACACGGCATGACCGTCCCGCCGGTGGTCAACATTCACGGCTTCGCCAACGGCGGCAAAACCTTCCCGATTGGCCTGTCACAGCTCATTGACGTGATGAAGATGGACGGCATGATCAGCGCCACCGATGTCTATCCTATATTTATCGGCGAAGCTAATTTCCACCAGCTCCTGCTGGTCAACGAGATGACCAAAGCCCTGCAAAACCCGCAGCAGCCGCTCTTTTCGATTGAGTTCCAGGCCGGTGGAAACCAGGATTTCAGCGGCGCGCAGTCCTCGTTCTACGACCTGCACAGCCGCCTGTGTATCTCCTGCGGGATGCGCGCCATCAACCATTACCTGTTCTTCGATGGCGAAAATGACCCGGTGCTGAGTCCCACCAAACGCCACGATTGGGGGCATCCGGTTCGCAAGGATGGCACACTGCGACGGCATTATGCCCGCTATCCCAAACTCTCCCGTGTGCTGGCAGCTTATGGCGCTGACCTGGTGCTTTCGCAGCCGAAGACAGTCGCCACCATTGGCTTTCTGCTCGATGATTTCATGACCGAAGTCAGCAGCCCCGTCACCCGCCCTGCCGCCGACATCCTGGCCCACCAGCGCGAGGTGATCCTGTTCGACTTCCTGGCACGCGGGCTGGCGCTCACCCACCGCCCGTTCGATGCGCTCGAACTGACCCGCGCCCGCCTGAATGTGACGCAGACACCCGTTCTGTTCGTGATGATGGACAAACAGTGTGACGCCGCCACCCAGCAAAAACTGGCCGACTACCTCCACCAGGGCGGAAGGCTGATCCTTGCCGGGCGCATGTGTGCCGAGACATTCGACCACACACCCTGCACGATTTTGCGGGAAGCTATCGGTATCCAGCACCTGCACACTGACCCGCCCTTCACCCCTGCCCGCATCCTGGCCTTCGATTACCGCGATATTCCGGTTTTGTTCCTCGAAACCTATACCGGGGACTTCAATGAGGTGTTTGCCACCGCCGCCGGTGGGGGAGCCGTCGGCTTCATCAAGCAGATTGGCAAAGGCGAGGTGATGGTATTCGGCGCGGCAATGGCGACCAACACGCTGGATGACCTGGACGTTCTGCACCAGATGGCAAATCGGATGGGCTGCGCACCGCTGTTCACCCTAAGAGACTGGGCTGATGTGCGCCTTTCAACAGGGGATAACGGGGATTTCCTGTTCGTCAGCAACTACCAGGACGACCCGGTTGAAACCGTGATTTCCGCGAATGGCGCTCCGCTGCTGGGCGGCCACGCGCTCACACTCCCGGCGCGGCGCGGCGTTATCCTGCCGCTCGAATGGGCGGTCAGGCCGGGGATCGTGATTCATTACATCACATCCGAAATTACGGAAGTGACCGATGAGGGGACACGGATGGTGATTAAAACCGAGCAGGATGAATGTTTTGCGGAAGTCAGCCTCACAGGTTACCAGTGTGACGGCTCGCTCATCCTGCAGCGGCTTGCCAACGGACGCCTCAGGTTACAGGGGAAAAGCGGCGTCATCGAACTAACGAAAGCGCGATAAGAAGCGGGCAAGGTGGTTTTACGTCACACCCAGGGATTGCCTCCTGCATATAGCCCCATGTGCCGGATTGCGCAACGCCCCGGAATGAATGCTTCCGAGGTGCTTGACAGACCGCACATTAGTGGATACACTGAAATGAGAACGGTCTCATTTTGGTGAGTAGCACGGCTATGACACGCGACCCAACCATCATTGACGTTGCCAAACTGGCCGGTGTATCCAAGGCCACCGCTGCACGCGTGCTGAACGGCCAGGAAGATATGGTGCGGGAGGTTACACGCGAACGGGTGATCGTGGCCGCTGAACAGTTAGGCTATGTGCGCAATGCGGTTGCCGGAAGTCTGCGAACCAATCAGACCTATGTCGTGGCGCTTTCGATACCGGACATCACCAACCCGTTCTGGCCGGAAGTCGCCAGAGGCGTTCAGGACACGATGGAAGCGGGCGGTTACACCACCGTCATCGTCAACAGCGACTGGAAACGTGAGCGAGAGTCCCGTTTTTTGACCCTGGTGCGGCGCAATCGTTTTGACGGCCTGATAATCAATGTGGTTGAGACCCCGGCAGATGAATTGATGGCGCTGCGTATCCCGGTGGTGATCCTGGGCGGGGGAGAAAATCACCCTGACCTGGATAGCATCGGCAGCGATACCGCCGGGGGTGCTGACGCCGCCTTACATTACCTGTATAAGCTGGGACACCGGCGGATTGGCCTGATCTCCGGTATGAGCCGCCGCCGCTTCTCGACTCACGTTGAGCGTTACAAGGCGTTTCATAACCAATACCAACTGGCGCTTGACCGTTCGCTGATGATCGAGAGTGATTTTACCGATCAGGCCGGGTATCAGGCAATGCAAGGGCTGCTGCACCAACCGCACCCGCCTACCGCCGTCCTGGCAGCCAATGACACGATTGCCATCGGCGCGTTGAAGGCGGCACAGGCATTGTCGTGGCGCGTGCCGCAGGATATTTCGATTATTGGGATGGATGATATTTATGCGGCGGCGACGACTTCCCCGGCGTTGACCACCGTCGCCAAGCCCAAGTATGACATTGGCGTGATGGCGGCCCGTATCCTGATGGGGCGTATGTCCGGGGAGATGGAAGAACCGGCGCAGCGCCTGAAACTGCCCTGTGGGCTGAGTATACGCGGCTCAACTGCTCCGCCGGGGGGGCGTGCTTAAACTACCGGTAAAACGTACATCAGCTTCAACATCTTTTCGGTAAATATTTTTTCTGCAAATGAGAACGTTCTCATTTGTGGGTTTATGAGATACAGACAGGTTTAATGATGACTGATTTTAAGTACCAGGATAGAGCGATTGGCTGTTTGGTTGGCCTGGCGGTTGGCGATGCCTTTGGCGACATTGGTCGCAGCGATGCTCATCGCCAGCGTTACGGCATCATCACCAATCTGCATGAAGATGCCCGCAGCACCGATGATACCGAGTTTGCCATGCTTACGGCACAGACCCTCCTGGATTGTGGCGGCAGGCTGACCACCGAACACCTGGTTGAATCCTGGAAGACGTACATTATCAACGAAGGCGGTGTCGCGGAACGCGGCGGTAAACCGCTGTACGGCGCGGTTGCCAACCTGGAACGCGGTATGCTGCCGCCCCTTTCCGGCAAAGACAATGTGCAGAATAACGATGACGGCGCTGCCATGCGCATCGCGCCTATCGGAATTCTGTGCGCCGGAGACCCAGCCCGCGCCGCCCAACTCGCGCAGATCGAATCCGAGATCAGCCACGCTGCTGACGGCATCTGGGCAGCACAGGCCGTTGCCGCCAGTATCGCGGTGGCGATGGTCAGCGAATCGGTTGAGCAGATCATCCAGGCGGGCATAGATGTCATACCGGAAGACAGCTGGTTATACCGTGCCATGATGCGGGCCTTCGCAATCTGTGATACGGCGGACAGTATCGAAGACGCCTGGGAAGGATTGCACACCGCCCTGTGGACTCCGGTGCATTCAACGGCGGCGGAGGCCATCCCCCAGGCCTACAGCATCTTCAGAATGACGGGCGGCGACTTCCGGCGCAGCATGTTCTGGGCGGGCAACTTCGGGCGCGATGCCGATACGATCAGCGCCGTCGTCGGGGCGCTTTCCGGCGCGATGCACGGCCAGGGCGTCATTCCGCCGGAATGGGTAGAGAAAGTGCGGCGTCCGGCGGGGGTGTGCCTGCGCTTCGCAGCGCGTCTGGACATTGTCGAGACTGCGAGACAGCTTACCCGGTTGGGAGAGAGCCTGCGGGGAATGCAGAACGCATAGCACAGGTGAAAGTATGATGAGCGTGATTAATTTACCGAAAATAGGGGTCTGGCGCGATCTTTCCGCCAGTCGGCGCAGGGAAGCCCTGATTGGATACCTGTTCATCTCGCCCTGGATGATTGGTTTTGTCATCTTCTTCCTGGGGCCGATTATCGCCTCACTCATCCTGAGCTTCACACGCTGGAATATCGTGGGCGATCCGATCTGGGTCGGCCTAGATAACTACGCCACGATCTTCGGGGAAGATTTACGCTTCAAAAAAGCCGTTGAAGTCACCCTGACGTATTCCATCTTCTACCTGCCGCTGGAAGTCGCCTGCGGTATTGGCCTGGCCGTGCTGATGAACCTGAAGCTGCGCGGGATCGGCTTATTCCGCACGCTGTTCTACATGCCGTCGGTTGTTCCACAGGTCGCGGCGGCGCTGGTGTGGGTGTGGATGCTCAACCAGCGTTACGGGGTGGTCAACACCCTCTTAAAGAACGTTGGTGTTCAAGGCCCGAACTGGCTGGGAAGCCCGTCCTATGTCCTGCCCAGCCTGATTATCATCGCGCTCTGGGGGGTTGGGGGCAGTGCCATCATTTACCTGGCCGGCCTGCAAAATATCCCGGAAGTGCTGTATGAAGCGGCAACGGTGGATGGCGCGAATTTCCTGCAAAAGTTCTTCCGTATCACACTGCCATTGCTCTCGCCAACGATCTTTTTCCAGCTTGTGCTGGGCTTGATCGGTGTTTTCCAGACCTTCACCCCCGCATTCATCGCAGCCGGGGAAACGGGAGGGCCGCTGCAATCCGGCCTGTTCTACATGCTGTATATCTATAACCGGGGCTTCATCTCGCTGCGGATGGGCTATGCCTCGGCACTGGCCTGGATCATGACAGCCTTTATTCTGGTTGTGACGGTGCTGGTGCTGCGCAGTTCACGTTACTGGGTGTACTACGAAACCGACCGCAGCCGCAATAAGTGAAAGCAAATACATGATGGCAGAGGCGACTTTCCGACAACCAACAACCCGCAAAGCGTTACTTGACGAGCGGCAGATCGAACTCGTGCAGAAGATTCTGGGCTACACCATGCTGATTGCGGTGGCGGCGCTGCTCATCCTGCCACTGTACTGGATGATTTCCACCGCGCTGAAAAGCCCCAGGCAGATGTTTGAACTGCCGCCGGTGTGGGTGCCAAACCCCCTTGAATTTAACAACTTCGTGCAGGTATTCCAGGAAGTTCCGTTTGGTCGCTTCCTGCTCAATACCATCATCATCGTCGCCCTCAATATTCTGGGGGAACTGTTCGCGGTGACGCTGGTTGCCTATGGCTTCGCCCGCATCCGGTTTCCGGGGCGCAGCATCCTGTTCCTGTTGATGCTGTCTACACTGATGATACCCTATCATGTCACCCTGGTGCCGCGTTTTATCCTCTTTGCAAAACTCGGGTGGATCAATACTTACCTCCCGCTGACGGTGCCCGCCTTTACCGGCAGCGCCTTCCTGATCTTCCTGGTGCGGCAGTATATGATGAGCATCCCCTTTGATCTGGACGAGGCCGCCTATATTGATGGTGCCACCCGCTTCGGCGTATTCTGGCGCATCATCCTGCCGCTGTCCCGTCCGGCGCTGGTGCTGGTCGTTGTTTTCACCTTTGTTGGCACCTGGAACGACTTCTTGCAGCCGCTCATCTACCTCAACGATCCGAATATGTTCACGGTATCGCTGGGGTTGAGTTTCTTCCAGGGAGCGCGGGAAACCAACTGGAATCTGCTCATGGCGGGTTCGCTGTTGGCGACTATTCCACCCCTCATCCTGTTTTTTATCGCCCAGCGTCAATTGATAGGAGGCATATCTATTGAAGGATTGAAAGGCTAGCTTGTCACCAAAAACACGGAATAACGTTTTGAGAATAGGAGACTATCACATGAATAAAAGACTGCTTCTTGCCCTTGCCCTGCTGGCGCTGCTGCTGCCCACGGTGCTGGTCGTGGCGCAGGATGAAGTTGTAACCGTAACCTGGTGGGCCACCGAACGTGGCCGCGATACTGCCGCCACCCGTGACATGCACTTCACGCTGGCCCGCACATTTGAAGAGAGCCATCCGAATATCCGTGTCGCGCTGTCGCTGTATCCCAGCCGGGGTTTTGCGACCCGCGTGCTGACCGCCATCGCCGCCAATGAAGGCCCGGATGTGTTCTATCACTACTTCGCGCCGGATATCGCCAACCAGGGCTTCCTGGAAGACCTGACCCCTTACATTGAAGCGTCGGGCGCGGCGAACAACTGGTTCCCCAGCGGCGTGAATCGCGGCGTCTATGAAGGCCGCACCTATGCCGTCCCGCGTGACGCCGCCGCCGGTTTCGTGGCTTACAACAAAGACCTGTTTGATGCCGCTGGCGTGGCTTATCCCGAAGAGGGCTGGACGATTGCTGACTTCCGGGCGCTGGCGAACCAGCTCACCAACCGTGACGCGGACATCTATGGCGTCGGCGCGATTGTCGGCGGTGAAGGCTGTATGCTGTGGTCGCCGTTCTCCTTTAACCTGGGTGCGGAAATCACCAGCCCAGATGGCCGCGATGTTGTCGGCTACATGGATACCCCGGAAACCGCTGCGGCGATGACCTGGTGCCTGGAACTGGTGACGGAAGACCAGGTGACAGCCCCCGTAGAACTTCAGGATCAGTTTGGCGAGTTGGTCTTCCTTTCCGGCAACGTAGCGATGCAATCCATCTCCGACTGGGAACTGGCTGCCATCACCGAGCAGGCCGACTTCAACTGGGCGGTGGTCGCTCCTCCGCGTTTTGACGAGAACACCGAGGTAATCCCCTGGACGGATTCCTATATGTACTACATGTGGAACGGCAGCAAGCACAAGGATGCTGCCTGGCAGTTGATGGAATGGCTGAGCGGCCCCGAAGCGCAGCGCATTGCGGCGGAAGCCGGTGTGTGGACGCCCAACGGCCCTGCGGTGTATCAGGAACTGGGCTGGGACACCGACCCGATCCGCAGCGTGTCCTACAATCAGCTCATTAATTCCGAGCGTGTCCCCAACTACCTCCGCAGTCAGTACTTCTGGGACTGTGTAGCTGGCCCGCTGAGTGATGCCCGCGTCCGCTGGATTGAAGGCGGCGAACGGGATGTCGCGGCGATGCTGGCCGAAGGCGCGGTTCAGGCGCAGGCCTGCCTGGACGATAACTACGGCAACTAATAGATATCCGGTTGATGGGGTCGCCGTCGCTGAATGGCGGCCCCTTTCTATTTAATACATTCTGCTGGAAGGCTGTTTTTCGTATGATCCCCCGTGACTATGACGAACGTGTTTATGCGGGCTGGCTGGGCAAGTGCATCGGTGTGCGCTTCGGCGCGCCGCTGGAAAACTGGACGTATGAGGAAATCCGCGACAACCTGGGTGAACTGCACACCTATCTGCGGGAGGATGCGGGAAAAATCTTCAAACCGGACGATGACACCTCGTTGCCCATGATCCTGATTCGTGCTTTTGAAGATTACGGCGCGTCCCCGGCTATCGCGGCTCAGAACTTCGGAGAAACCTGGCTGAACTACCTGGGCGACGAACACGGGACTCTGTGGTGGGGCGGCTACGGCGTCTCTACCGAGCACACCGCTTACCGTAACCTCGCGGCGGGCATCCCCGCGCCCCTTTCCGGCAGCATCGCCATGAATGGCGCGACGATCGCTGAGCAGATCGGCGGGCAGATTTTCAGCGATATTTTCGGATTAATCGCACCCGGTGACCCGGCGCTGGGGGCCGAGTTGGCGGAGAAAGCCGCCTCCGTATCGCATGACGGCAACGGCGTCTACGGCGGGCGCTTCGTGGCGGCGCTGGTGAGCGCGGCCTTCCTGGAGCGCGACCCGCTGGCGCTGCTGCGCATCGGCCTCGAACATATCCCGGCGGAAAGCGAATATGCCCGCGTCATCAACGCCATGATTGCCTATCACGGCCAGCAGTCGGGGGATTGGCGGCTCGCTTATGCTTACCTCAAAGCCAATTTCGGATATGACCGTTATGCCGGGGTGGTTCACATTATCCCCAATGCCGGGGTGATCGCCCTGGCGCTGCTCTACGGCGGCGGGGATTTCAGCCGCTCGATTCAGATTGCGAATATGGCCGGCTGGGATACCGATTGCAATGTCGGCAACGTCGGCGCGGTGATGGGCGTGGCGGTTGGCCTGGATGGGATTGCCACCGCCTGGCGCGAGCCGATGAATGACCTGTTGATTACGGCCAGCATCACCGGGACACGCAACATCTGGACGATTCCGGGTTGTGCCGACTTATTCGCCCGTACCGGACGGACACTGCGGGGCGAGGACAGCCCGACCCGCCCCCGCTATCATTTCGCCTATCCCGGCGCGACCAGCAACTTCAGCGCGCGCGGCACATTGGGGCGACCAATTCACCAGGCGCAGCGCGTCGTGGACGGCGTGCCGTGCCTGCAGACCAGTATCCGCAAGCTCAACAAGAAGGGTGAAATCCAGATCGGCACGCGCACCTCCTACCGCCCCGGCGAACTGAGTGGCAATTATTATGGCGCGACCTTCTCCCCCCTCATCAGTCCCGGCCAGACCCTCCACGCGGAAGTCTATATCCCCCCGGACGCCCCCGATACCATCCAGGCGGCGCTTTACGCCTGGGACGAACACGGCCAAGCGCGTCATCAGGCGACAGGCGCGGAGCTTGTACCCGGACACTGGCATACACTCCACTACACCCTGCCCGTACTGACCGATGCCTGTTTAACCGAAGTGGGCGTGCTGCTGCGGAATACCGGCGCGTTGTGGGAAACCGGCGCATTTTATCTGAAATCACTCGACTGGGATGGCACACCCGCCTGGCGCACCACGTTTGCCCATGACCGGGCGGAAAGCGGCGGCATCAGCCAGTGGACGCGGGTGCGGGGGTACTGGCGACTGGAAGATGGCGCGTATCATGGCAGTGGGCCGGGAATATGCGAAAGCTATACCGGTGATCCTGCCTGGGGGGATTACACGCTGCGGGTCGAATTGACGCCGCTTCTGGGCGATTATCACGGGGTTCTGGTGCGGGTCGGCGGGGCGCGTCACGGCTATGCTGTCTGCCTGAGTCCAGGGGGGCAGTTGACGGTTTATCGCAATGACGGCGGCTATACCCCCGTTATCTCAGCCCCGTATGACTGGGGGCATGGGCGGAGCTACACGCTGGCGGTAGCTGCGATGGGTGGCGAGATTCATGCGACGATCACGGACGGCGAGAGCGTGCAGAACCTGCAATGGGCAGACACCGCGCCTTACCGCTACGGGCAGGTCGGCCTGTGCAGCTGGCACGGCGGCCACACCCGCTTTACCGCCGTCGCTGTTGGAGCTTCAGGCGAGGGCAACAATGGCTAAACTGCATGAATTTCAGAGCAAGACACTGCTCCAACAGGCCGGGATCGTCACACCGCCCGCCCAACTGGTGACGAGCGCCGCCGCTGCCCGCGCCGCCGCGCAGGAACTCGGCGAGGTCGTCATCAAGGCGCAGGCCTGGACAACCAGCCGGGCAGCACAGGGGTTGATTCAGTTCGCCACCACGCCTGAGCAGGCGGAAACTGTCGCCGGGACGCTGCTGGGGCGTGAAATCGGCGGCTTCACGATTGAGCAGTTGTTGGTAGAAGCACGGGTGAAGATCGTGCGTGAGTGTTACCTGGGGCTCATCCTGGATGACCGTCAGCGTGCGCCGGTACTCATCTTGAGCAGTGTGGGCGGCAGCGGCATTGAAGAAATCGCCCGCGCTCACCCGGATCGCCTGGCTCGGCACACGGTCAACATTGACACCGGCCTGCGCGACTATCAGGCCCGCGACCTCGCCCGCAGAGCCGGGATTGAATCCGAGCAATTGAACCCCCTCACCGATGTCATCCTCAAGTTTTACAGCGTCGCTCGTGGCTATGATGCCCGCAGCGCCGAGATTAACCCGCTGGCGCTGACCGACTCCGGCGCGTGGATGGCGCTGGATGCCCGGTTCACGGTGGATGATTACGCCGTCTACCGTCATCCAGACCTGGGCATTGAGATGGCGCGGGAGTTTGACCGCCCGCCCACTCCACTGGAAAAAATCGCCTGGAATATCGAGAAGCACGATTATCGCGGCACGTTCTACTTCATTCAGATGGAGATGGACTTCCAGAAAGGTGATGGCGTGATCGGCTTCCAGGGCAGCGGCGGTGGCGGCGGCATGATGAATATGGACGCCCTCATCAACGCCGGGTTCAAGGTGGCCGATTTTGTGGATACCAGCGGCAACCCACCCGCCAGTAAGGTCTACCGGGCGGCGCGGATCATCCTCAGCCAACCGGGGATTGACGGCTACTACGCCGGGGGCAGCGGCGTCGCCAGCCAGGAGCAGTATCATACGGCACGGGGACTGGTAAAAGCCTTCATGGACGCCCAACTCAACGTCCCCGCAGTGATCCGCATCGGCGGCAACGGCGAAGAACAGGCCATGACCATCCTATACGAGGCAAACGGCGCGTTCCCCGCCCCGGTGGAGGCTTACGGACGGGATACCCCGCCAGAAACCTGTACCGCCCGGCTGCGTGACCTGATTCAAGATTACGTTCCGGCAGAATCGATTCTACCCCGCCCGACACCCGAACCGCGAGAGCCATACCGCTTCGACACCGTGACCGGCGGCACGGTCACGCTCGACCATGCCCTATGCCACGACTGTGAGTCGAAAATCTGCATCAGCACCTGTGCGCCGCAAATCCTCTCTTTAGAGGGTGATGTCCCGGTTCTGAACATCCCGCATGAGGCAGCGCGGAAAGGCGGTTGTACCGAGTGCCTGGCCTGTGAGGTGGCCTGTTATTTTCATGGCAATCGCGGCGGGCATATCCACCTGCCCATCCAGGGATTGGAGTGAGTCATGGCGATACTCGCAAAACCCGGCCAGCGCGTGATAATCCAGGGCATTACCGGGCGTGAGGGACTGTCACGGGCGCGGCTGATGCTGGATTACGGGACACAGGTTGTCGGTGGGGTGACTCCCGGCAAAGGCGGGCAGACCGCTGCCGGAGTCCCGGTCTTTGACACCGTGCAGCAGGCCTGCGACGAACTGGGTATGATTGATACGAGCGTCCTGTTTATCCCCGCGCCGCTGGTGCGGAACGCCGCGCTGGAAGCCATAGACGCCGGGGTGAAGACGCTGGTTATTGTGCCGGATCGCGTACCGGTTTATGACGTGCTGGAGATTGACAGCGCCGCCCGGCAGAACGGAGCGCGTTTCATCGGGCCGAATACCCTCGGTGTCCTCAGCCCGGACGCAGCCGTACTCGGCATGATGGGGGGACGCGCCGCCGCGATTCGGGAATGGGCTTTCGCCGGGCCGGTGGGCATCACCAGCCGCAGCGGAGGCATTACGACCAGCATGGCTTACTACCTGGCGCAGGCCGAAATCGGTGTTTCGACGGCGGTGCATGTGGGCGGGGATAGCATCGTCGGGATGCCCCATGCCCGCGTATTGGAACTGTTCGAGCGCGACCCGCACACGCGCCTCGTCGTCATGTTTGGCGAGATCGGCACATCGCAGGAAGAAGAAGCCGCCGAACTCATCGAGCGGGGCGTATTCACCAAGCCGCTGATCGCATATATTGGCGGCAAGACCTCGCGGGAAGGCACGCGCTTCAGCCATGCCGGGGCGATTATCGAAGGCGGGCGCGGCACGTATGCCAGCAAGGTCGAACGGCTGCGGGCGGCAGGGGCGCATATCGCGGAACACTTCGCGGATATTCCGGGCATCGCCGCTGAAACCCTCGCCAGCCTGCCCGCCGAGTTTCCCGCCGGTGACAAAGACCCGGCGCAGGTCTGGCACACGGCCATCACCGACATCCAGCCGAATGCCATCCGGCTGCGCGGCCAGCGCCTGGACGTGCTCATGGGACAGGTCACGTTCAGCCAGGCGATATTCCTGGCGCTCACCGGAGGTCTGCCGGACGCACGGGTCGCGCCGTTGATAGACGCCATGTTCGTCGCCTCAATCGATCACGGCACGACTCCGCCCTCGACGCTGGCCGCCCGTACCGCCGCCAGCACGGGCGCACCGCTGAACGCCGCGATTGCCGCCGGACTGCTCACGATCAACGCTTTTCATGGTGGCGCGGTTGAGGATTGTATGCTCATGATCCACGACATCCAGGAACGGGCAAGCGCGGGGTTGTCCATAGATGAAGCAGCAGAAGCCCTGGTCAGGGATTACCGCGCCAGCAAGCGTAAACTCTCCGGCCTGGGGCATCGGGTACACACTGCCGATCCCCGTACCCGCCGCCTACTGGAACTGGCGGGTGAATGCGGGGTGGCGGGTGCTGGCGTGACAAGCATCAAGGCGCTGCAAGCGGCGTTCACCCGTGTTACCGGCAAGAAACTGCCGGTCAACGTGGATGGTGCGCTCGCGGCAGTCCTGGTTGATCTGGGTATCCCGCCCGAATTGGGCAACGCCTTCTTTATGATGGCACGCACACCCGGGCTGGTGGCGCAGATTACCGAAGAAAAACAGCGCGAGAAGCCAATGCGCGTCATTTATCCCAACCAGGCAGTATATGATGGGCCGGAGCCGGACTAGTGTTTCCAGGGGAGATCATTATGCTAAAAGCGGTCATCATGGTTGCGCTGTTGTGGTGCTTCCTGGGTGGGGCGGCACAGAGCGCCCACGCCCAGAACACGGATGCCAGCCAGGTCATCAATACCAGTTTCGAGTCGGAGATGTTAGGCCGCGCCTACCAGTACACGGTTTACCTGCCTGCCGGGTATGACGCCGCGGAAAAGGCATATCCGGTCGTTTACCTGCTGCACGGGCGCGGTGATACCATGTCAGCCTGGCTCAATGTGCGTTCGACCCTCGATAAGTTGATTGCTGACGGAGAACTGCCGCCGCTCATCGCAGTGCTGCCGGATATGCCCTCGAATGACCGCGCCAGCTACTACATTGATTCAGCTTATACCGGCCATCTCTACCGGGCGGAAGCGGTGGAAACCGCGTTTTTTCATGACCTGATCCCGCACATTGACAGCACGTACCGCACGCTGACCGACCGTCATTCGCGCATCATAGGCGGCTATTCTATGGGCGGCTACGGCGCAATCCGTTACGCACTGGCACACCCCGATGCCTTTATGGGGGCGCTCATCCTGAGTCCGGCGGTGTACTATCCGCTGCCCCCCGCAGAGTCCAGTACCCGTGAGTTCGGTGCATTCGGCAGCGATACAGCCCTGTTTGACGAGGACATTTACACTCGCCTGAACTATCCGGCGCTGCTGGAAACATTCAGCGGGGAATATCGGCTCAGTCTGTTTATCGCGGTGGGCGATGACGAGTGGAAAAACCCGAATCCGGCGGACAGGCAGCATGACCTGGATTTTGAAGCACACCAATTCTTTAACCAGGTGGCGCGGGTTTCCGGCATCGCGGCGGAATTTCGCGTCTACAACGGCGGGCATGATTGGGATGTGTGGCAACCGGGTTTCGTGGAAGGGATGCGCTACCTCGCCAATTCGCTCAGCACTGAGCCGCCGGAAGACACCAGCACCGGCCCGGACGGTTGGCTGAGCGGCACACCCGGCGCAGATGTCGCGGGGGGCATTGGCAGTGGCGGGGATGGGAGCATCTACCAGGCATTGGGCGTTGAAGGGCCGCTAAACGGACAGCCTTACGCCGGGGGACTGGACATCGCTGTGGTGAAGTACGGCGCGAACCGGGTGGCGCAGTGGACGCGCCAGTTAGGCACATCCGGCAATGACCGTCCTTATGGATTGGTTGTTACGGCGCAACAGGAAGTCGTCGTCGTCGGTTATACTCAGGGCAACCTTGCCGGGGAAAGTGCCGGTGATGACATCCTTGTGTTCAAACTCGATGCGAACGGCGAACTACTCTGGCAGACGACGCTCGGCTCATCGGAAGCGGATCGTGGCTACGCCATTGCGCTTACGCCGGAAGACGGCGTTGTCATCAGCGGCTATAGCAAAAGCACGCTAGGTGGCCGGAATGAGGGCGACAAGGATATTGTGACGGCACTCATCAGCCCGAATGGCGATGTAGTATGGATTCATCAGATTGGCGGCGTAGGGGAAGATAAAGGCCAGGCTGTCGCGGTGGGCGCGGATGGCCGTATCTACGTTGCCGGGATGACCAGCAGCGCCCTCACCCCGGACGTAGCAGGCGGCATTGATGGCTTCGTCCTGACACTCACACCCGATGGTGAACAGGCCGGCCTTATGCAGTTTGGGACCGCCGATTGGGACGAAGTGACGGGCATCGTCACCCATCATGGACAGATTGTCGTGACCGGCTTCACGGCGGGCGACCTGGCAGTGCCACTCAGCGGCGACAAAGACCTGTTCATGCTGGTCTTTGACCAGGCGTTCACCCGTCTCGCCGCCGACCAGATTGGCAGCAACCTGAATGACAAAGGCGCGGCCGTTACAGTCCTGGCTGATAGTTCAATTCTGGTCGCGGGTTATAGCGATGGCCGTATCATCACCAGTTACGGTGATTTTGATGTGATCCTGGCACGTTACGACGCCGACTACACCCGGCAGGCGGTCTGGCAGTGGGGCACGGAAGCACGCGACGGCACTGACGAATGGGCGGAAAAGAACCTGTTTGTCGCACCCTTTGGCGACGGCGCGATCTTATCCGGCCTGACACTCGGCAATCTGGGCGGGGACTTCATCAGCGGGGGCAGCGATGTCTTTGTTATCCTGCCCGATCTCGGCTTGTTGTCTGCCGATTAGGCCGTGTGCCTTCACCAGCCAGATCGCAGGTTCATAGAATCCCACCCATTCCTCAATCTGTCACCCTTTGCCGAGGGGACTCTATCCTGATATATCACACAGCCGTTCAATAGAATCTGACCGTGATATTGTTGCATTCATCGAAACGCGCAGAAACGATTTCATCCAAAGACAGGTGGAAGCCCTGCTTCCAGCTACATGGAAAGCGCAAAAAGCCGCTTGTTCAATCGGGGCTTCTCTCTCAATAGCGTAACACCTATATCCATCAGATTCATCTAATTAGTTGTGGAATTTCATAAACTGTGCATAATATGTAACAGTGGTGATTGTCAAGAATCAAATAATCACGGTTGCGTAGTCGAAACTACCTATCTGAGAATCAACCCGCCGCAGCCAAAATCAAGCGGTGGATGTGGAAATTATGCCGGACATACAACGAAAAGTAGGCCGTCCTATCGGTTAAGTTATCACTCATGCGTCAGGTTTTAGGATTATGCACTCCGGCTTCTGATTCCTGAGCGAATTCAGTGCCGGTATTGTAGGTTATAACCGGAACTCGCGGACGGCAGTGGCATACCATCTCAATAATCAGGTGATTTCGATACCAGCCGTGGTACATCGTTGAACCACGGCTGGTTGTATTTATACCAGGCAGGAGGAGGCCGAATGCCAGAGGGTGTGGTTACGGCGCTAGAAGTTCAAAAACGGGACAAACAGCGTGTAAACATTTACCTGGATGGCGAGTATGCCTTCAGCTTAAGTCTGATTGAAGCGGTCAAACTACGTAAAGGACAGGCGCTTTCTGAACAACAAATCGCGGCATTGCGCGACGAAGACACCATACTCCGGGCTGTTGACTCGGCGGCTCACTTTTTAGGGTACCGACCGCGCAGCATGGAGGAAGTGCGTCAGAATCTGGCGGGTAAGGACTTCCCCCCTCCCGTGATCGCTATCGCCTTAGAGCGGTTGGTCGAACGGGGTTATGTGGATGACCTGGCATTTGCCCGCTACTGGGTACAGAACCGCAGCACATTTAAGCCGCGCAGTCGCCCGGCGCTCCGCAGTGAACTGCGGCAGAAGGGCATTGCGGAAGACATCATTCAGGAGGCGCTGGCCGACCTGGATGAAGATAGTCTGGCTTACGAAGTGGCACAGCAACGGGCGTTGCGTTTTCGCAACCCCACCCGAGAAGACTTTCGTAAAAAGCTTGGTAGTTTATTACAAAGACGTGGTTTCTCCTTCACCACCGTTCGGGAGACGCTGGATCAGTTGATAAACGAATTGGCTGAAAGTGACCCGGACTACTTCAAGGATGTAGATGACGAATGACCAGGAGAAATCAAGATGGATGCTGCCCTAGGAATCATAGTAGGACTGCTGGTTGGAGGGGCGGTTGGTGTCGCAGGTCTGTTGTATTACCAGAACCGGCAGGGGAAAAATCGGCGCAACATGGCCGAAAACGAAGCCCAGTCTATTCTTCAACGCGCCAACCTTGAATCCGAACAGATTACCAAAGAAGCCGACCACAAAACAAAAAAGCTGGTCGAGGAAACTGAAACCACACTCAACCGCCGCCGCCGTGACCTCGATAAAGAGGATGAACGGATGCAGCGCCGCCGGGAAGACCTGGATAAACGCCTGGAACGCCTGGAACAGCGCGAACAACAGTTGAACAAACGCCAGAGCCGCATGGATAAACAGCAGAACGACCTGGCGAAACTCGAAGCTGAACGGGTGGGCGAACTCGAACGTATCGCCCAGATGACCCAGGACGAAGCCAAAAACGAACTCCTGCAAGTGGTGGAAAAAGACGCCCGCTCCGATATGGCACGCATCATCCGCCAGGTAGAAGCCGAAGCACGAGAAGAAGCCGATACCCGCGCCCGCGACGTGATTTCACTGGCCGTCCAGCGCCTGGCTTCCGAACATGTGAGCGAAATCTCAGTCAGTGTCGTGGCGCTCCCCAGCGACGAGATGAAAGGCCGTATCATTGGCCGGGCCGGGCGCAATATCCGCTCGTTGGAGCAGGCCACCGGCGTAGACATTGTGGTGGACGATACGCCTGAAGCCGTCACGATCAGCAGTTTTGACCCGGTGCGCCGCGAAGTTGCCAGGCGGGCGATGGAAAAACTGGTCAAGGATGGGCGCATCCACCCCGCACGCATCGAAAAACTGGTGGAAGACGCCCGTAAAGAGATCGAACAGGTCATCCGTGAGGAAGGCGAACGGGCAGCATTTGAAACCGGCAGCCCTGGCCTGCACCCTGAGGTGATCAAACTGCTGGGGCGGCTGAAATTCCGTACCAGCTACGGCCAGAACATGCACGCCCACGCCATCGAGACCTCGCATATCGCCGGGATGATCGCGGCGGAACTGGGCGCGGATGTGGCAACTGCCAAGCTGGGTGGCCTGCTGCATGACATCGGCAAGGCAATTGACCATGAAGTTGAAGGCACTCACGCCCTCTTGGGGGCGGACCTCGCCAAACGCTACGGCGTCCCGACCAAAGTAGTCAACTGTATCGCCAGCCATCACCATGAAGTCGAGCAGGAATGTGTTGAAGCGTACATCGTGGAAGCCGCCGACGCGATTTCCGGTGCCCGCCCAGGTGCCCGGCGCGAGAGCGTGGAAACCTACATCAAGCGGGTACGCACCCTGGAAGAAATCGCCTCCAGTTTTGAAGGAGTCGAGCAGAGCTATGCGCTCCAGGCAGGACGCGAGGTGCGGATTATCGTCCGGCCAGAAGCCGTGGACGATTTCTCGGCACTCAAACTGGCGCGGGACATCGCCCGCAAGGTTGAAGAGACGATGCAGTATCCCGGCCAGATCAAAGTCCAGGTGATCCGCGAGACTCGCGCGGTGGATTACGCTAAATAACAAAACACCCGTGTTGAACCAATCGAGAGGCGGCCCGCTGTGGCCGTCTCTTTTTTTGCGAGGTTACAGCAAAGGGCGAGGCGCAATGCCCCGCCCATTGGGTCGTATACTCGTCAATCCCGCCACTACCCAGTAGGGCGATCGTGCAGGCGGGCCCCATCCGGCAGGTCAAAACTGCACGTCGCATCCTGGTTGCGTACCCTTAAACCGGGGCAGGAAGCGATCACTTCCAGCCCATATGTGACTTCAAACGACTCGTGCAGCCAGAACCGTTCGCCCGGTTCGAGTGCGCCACGCCATGCCACCCGGCGCAGGCAGGTGAGCGGATCAACGCCCGGCCCGTCGAAACGTATCCGCGAAAACGCCTGGAAACAGGTGTTGGGTGGGAGAAATTCCAGGCTGCCGCCACCATCCACATACGGCTGGGCGAAAAATGTCATTGAACGGTTGAACGGCGGAATATGCGGTGAGTTAACCGCCATCGCCTCCAGGTTGAGATAAGTGCCGGACTCGTTCACGAAGCTGATAAATTGACTGTTGTAATACAGTGTCATATCGTAAACATCGTCACCGCTGCGGGCTGCTGGTGTGGCAGAAGGCACGATTGTCGCGGTAGGGAACAGGGTCGGCGTGGGCGATGGTCCTTCCGTGGGAGACGGTGTCGGTGTGACAGTAGGAATTGGCGTCGGCGTCGGCTGCGACGGGAAGGTGCGATTCACGTTAATGTCTATTTCGGTTCTTAACCGGGTGACGCCATCGGTGAACAGCACTTGAATCCGGTCAGGTGCGTTGGCGGGCAGTTGGACCACATCATCCCATACCAGCCACTCCTGAGCATGTAGGCGATTCCCACCCATATCCATAATCTGGATGTAATCCGGCCGGAAACCGGTATTGGGCAGGCCGAACGAGCGCGACTCGTCCGATAAATACAGCGCATTGGAATACGGGTCATACGACACCGGCACAAAATCCGGGCGGGCAGCCAGCACGACGTAGGTCAGCAGCCAGCGCTTCCAGCACATGACATACACCCCGGCCTCACGGAATCCCGGACGAGTTGCCGTCATATTGTGGACGCGTGATGTCTGCCAGAAATCCACCGCCCCGGAAATATCCGGGAAATAGGCCGCGATTTCCGCTCCGATGACCTGGCCGTTGTCATAAACCGGCCATCCGTTACGCCGCAGTCGTTCGCGCACGCTCTGTCCCAGAACATCAGTGTGCCAGGCACTATAATCCCCTTCCGTATGGAAACGTTCGTCCTCGAAAGGTGCATAGGGTGAAATATACGTCGCCTGCTGGGATGCGATCAAGTCCAGACGGGCGTTACGCGACAGGGGGTACAGACCGACTCCGACACGCCACTGGTTGAGCCGGGTCAAGACATATTCTTCGGCCTGGGGAGCCCGCTGCCAACCCGATTCGCTCGGCACACAGCCATCCGGGTAGTAATTGCGCGGGTCGCGGTCTTGCGCCTGTACGCTGACAAGGGTCAGCGCCGGATAGATCGCCAGGATAATAAACGTCATCAGGATCGAGGCTGGGACAAGGTGGTTCCTGAGATATTGTTTCATGATCGTTTTACCTTTTGAAAGCTTCAATGAAAATATCCAACCGCATGTAGATTCCCTCAAAAAAAACAACCGTCTTTCGACGATTTCGCTTTAGTATAGATGAATTTTATGATCACACATAAGAAAAATTGCAAAATTTACGAAATTTTTCAGTAATGACAGGTATCCTGTTCATCCAGGGTGCTTCATGAAGTCGCCGGTAGCTTTCCAGTTCAAGACGTAGCACAATTCAGGGGAGGTTTTTTTGAGAAGGGGGCGGTATGACCGCGCTGCAAGGGATACGCATTCTGGATTTTACGCGAGTACTGGCCGGGCCGTTCTGCACTATGCTGCTGGCCGACTTTGGCGCGGAAGTCATCAAGGTCGAGCGGCCTGGCGTGGGGGACGATACTCGCCAGTGGGGGCCACCCTGGGCGGGCAGGCCGGAAAACCGCATGAGCGCCTACTACCTGAGCGTCAATCGCAATAAGCGCAGCCTGACGCTCAACCTGGCGACCTCGGAAGGCTGTGAACTGGCGCGGCGGTTGGCCTTATCCAGCGATGTGCTGATCGAAAATTTCAAAGCCGGGCAAATGCAGGGCTACGGCCTGGATGATGAGTCACTCCGCCCGCACCATCCTGGCCTGATTTATGCCAGCATCACCGGTTACGGCCAGACCAGCCCCTATGCTGATCGCCCTGGCTATGATTATGTGATTCAGGCGCAAAGCGGCCTGATGTCCATCACCGGCCCAGCGGAGGGCGAGCCATATAAGGTCGGCGTGGCAATTTCTGACGTGATAACCGGGCTGTTCGCCGCCAACGCGATTCAGGCCGCGTTGCGCCACCGGGAGCGTACCGGCGCAGGGCAGTATATTGATGTCTCCCTGCTCGATTCGCAGCTTGCCGCCCTGGTAAATGTCGCCAGCAACTACATGGTTTCCGGCGCTGCCCCGCCCCGTTTCGGCAACGAGCATCCCAACATCGTCCCCTACCAGGTGTTCCAGGCCGCCGACAGGCCATTGGTGGTCAACGTGGGTAATGACCGCCAGTTCAGGCATTTTTGCGCGGTCATCGGGCAGCCGGCGCTGGCGGACGATGCCCGCTTCGCCACCAACCCGGCGCGGGTCATGCACCGCGAGACGCTGATTCCAGTGCTGGAAGGAGTCTTGGTACAGCGCCCGGCGGCAGAATGGACGCAGGCCTTGTTGGATGCCGGCGTCCCGGTGGGTGAAATCAACACGATCCCAGATATCCTCAGTGACCCGCACGCCCAGGCGCGGGGGCTGGTGCAGGATGTCACCCTGGCGGACGGTACGGCAACTACCCTGCTTGGCTCGCCGCTGCATCTTTCGGCCACGCCACCGGCGCTGCACAGACCGCCCCCGCTGCTGGGCCAGGACACCGACGCCATACTCCGCGATGTGTTGGGACTGGCGGACGCGGAAATCGCGACCTACCGGGAAAAAGGGGTGGTATAACCCACTTGACAAATTGATGAACATCAATATAATAAGGGTTATGAGAGACGATACTCTGCTGTTTGCGAAGGCGATGGCCGATGACACCCGCCAGGAGATCATGACGCATTTGTGCTGCGCGTGGCTCAATGTGAATGACCTGGTGGATAAACTCGGCGGCAAGGTGAAGCAGCCAACCGCCAGCCATCATCTGAAAATCCTGGAAGAAGCCGGCCTTGTGCATATCCGCCAGGAAGGGAAGTTCCGTTACTATTCGCTCAACCAGGAGCGCGTGACGCTGTGCTGTGGGCTGTTGATGCAGACCTTCGCCCCGGAATCAACGCATACCCTGGTTCCGCTTGACCAGATCACGGTTCGCGGGGAATAGCTGTTCTCTCTTTTTTTCGCCTGATGTATCGAAGTTTATCAATATGGAGTGTGTATCATGACACAAAGCGATATTCATGCTGCCGTTCAGCAACGCTACGGCGCGATTGCGGACAGTGCCTCTCCCTCATGCTGTGGCGACTCATCGGATTGCGGCTGCGATTCCGCAAATGCCACCCTGTATGACAGCGCATTACTCGAAGGGCTGCCGGTGGATGTCACGAACCTTTCGTTGGGCTGTGGCGACCCGGTGAGCATCGCCAGCCTCAACCCTGGCGAGACGGTGCTCGACCTGGGCAGCGGCGGCGGGATTGACTGTTTCCTGGCGGCGCGCCAGGTGGGCGACTCCGGCTATGTGATCGGGGTGGACATGACCCCGGCCATGCTCATGAAGGCCAACGCCAACAAGGTGAAGATGGGCGCGCATAACGTCGAGTTCCGTAAAGGGCAGATCGAAGCGCTGCCGGTGACGGATAACAGCGTAGACGTGGTGATGTCGAACTGCGTCATCAACCTCTCGCCGGATAAATCCGCCGTGTTTGGCGAGGCCTTCCGCGTCCTCAAACCAGGCGGGCGGGTTTCAATCAGCGACATCGTGACCGAAGGCGAGTTCAGCGAGTCGCTGCGGGCGGATATGGCGAAATGGTCGGAGTGCGTGACCGGCGCGATTGATGTGGAAAGCTACACCGGCCTGATGCGGAAAACCGGCTTCGTGGATATTCAGGTGGTGAGCAAGGTGGATGCGGAAGGCATTGTGCCGCGCCAGGATGGGATGCCGCGCATTTTCAGCGCCCGGATCACCGCCACCAAACCGGCGTAGAAACGTGAATACCTCTGAATGATAGGCCAGCGTAGGGGAGCGCCACCGTGCGCTCCCTCCCGACTCGTCGATGAACAAAGGACGAGGGCAGGCGAAGTTATTGAATCTTTGCTAAATACTGCTCAATTACGCTGCGATATCAAATGGCAGCATACCTGGATACCGTCGGACATAGTCTCATCTTCACTCAACCCGTACCAGTTTGGGACGCGGCATGGCGAGGAAATCAAGAGCGACGAACAGCAGAACGACCCCCAGCGTTGGGATCGTTTGCCAGTAAGCTGACACACCCAGAATGATGAGACCAACCGGCAGCACCGAGACCACCAGCACCCCGACAATGGTTCGTAGCACATTACCCTGCGCCCGGAACAGACTCGTCCCACCGACGATGACCGCCGCGATAACCGTCAGTTCCATACCGTTCCCCATGTTAGGATCAACACTACGAAAACGGGCTATCCAAACAACTGCTGCCAGTCCGGTCAGCATCCCCAAAAGGGCGAAGCTCCCGATTGTCAACCTATCAACCCGAATGCCCCGGTGACGGGCATCCTGGCGGTTGGTCCGTGCTTCGGCCATATTTCGGTAGAGCGAGGTGCGCTGCATAAACAAGTGGGCTAACACCGCCACCCCCAGGAAGAGGATAAACGAGACTGGTATCCCGGCTATGGCCTCCGAATACCAGTCAGTAAGTGAGTCGTCGATAACACGAAGTGGTCGCCCCTCAGTCAGAATGAGCACAATTGGATTCAGTAAATAAAGGATGAACAGAGTGATGAGAATCGACGGGATCAGGCCACCGATCGTCGGCTGAGCGTCCAACTGCAAAACCGCAGCATTCCGCACCCGCATAACCAGATAGCCGGTGATGAGACCGATGACCAGACCAACACCAACCGCGATCAACACCATCGCGGGCAGGCTGACGATACCACTGTTAATAACAACCAGCGACGTAATCACCCCACACAAACCCATCAGGCGGCCTACCGATAGATCAATACCGCCCGCCAGAACAACGACGGTCATACCTACGGCAAGTAGACCAATTGGCGCGGCAACGCGCAATATATTGGTCAGATTTCGTTCATCCAGGAATTGATCACTTCCCAACCCAAAGAATATCACACTGGCGATAAGTAGCAGTAGCGGCGCAATCTGCCGCAGTCGAACATAGATCGCTGGAGCGGGAACTAACGAGAGCTGCTGCGCGACGAAAGTGGTGTGGGGGATAGCCTCTGGTTCCCGTGACACAGGATGAGCGGGCGATGGGGAGGCGAGAGGTTGTGGCAGCGGCACGTCCAGGAAATTGTGGATCGCCCGGCGGAATGACTGGATGCCCTTATCGAAATCGCCGGTGATATTGGCGTACTGCGCTCCAGCCAATAGAAACGGGACGGCGTCTCTGCCCGATCCACGTGCGAGCACTGGAAAGATACGCAGATTAAGGGTACTGGCATAATCCAGTTCACGCTTGACCCAGGTTGATTGCTTGGCATCAGGCGACAGAATGACAACAATCGCCTTGGCGGTATCCAGGGCTTCCTGAATAGCGTCCTTCCAACTGGGTGTACCGGGCTCCAGCTTTTCGTCCGTCCAGACTTCCAGACCACCTTCCCGTAGCAAATCGCGGACACGGTGCATAACCTCGACATCCCGGCGACTGTAACTCATAAAGATGTGATGTGCCATGACGGTATCTTTAGATATCAATTATTTGTATTATATTATATCGCGTTATGCGTGAGCTGCGCAAACGAGCACACCAATCGGGATTTTTTGCCTAGAGTACAATGGAGTAAACAAGTCTTCGCTCAGAGGCTGCGTCATAGTACGGAATGTGTCCAATCACGACCAGCACTTCCAACGGACACCGTTTCATGGTAAATACCCGATACCAAAGTGAAAATGATAGGCGGGGGTGTTTCGCCCCCGCCGTGCCACGCTTCTTAGACTGCAAAAGCCCGGCTGCTTATGTCAGTTCCGAGGTACAGTGAGCGCAACGAGTCGCCTTGTACGGAACGGTGGAGAGGCAGTACGGGCATTCCTTGTTGACTGGCTCGCCGGGGGCTTCCGCCTCTTTTTTACCGGCGGGCTGCATCATCCGGTTGACGGCCCGCACCAGCATGAAGACGGCAAAGGCCACAATCAGGAAGTTAATCAACTGGTTGATGAACAGCCCATAATTGATCGTTGCAGCCCCGGCATCCTGCGCCGCTGCCAGTGAGGTAAACTCTCCGCCACTCAACACGATAAACAGGTTGGAAAAATCCACGCCGCCCAGCAGTTGGCCGATAGGTGGCATGAGGATGTCATTCACCAGCGAGTTCACAACGCCGGTGAAGGCCGCGCCGATGATGATACCAACAGCCAGATCAAGTACGTTGCCGCGCAAAGCAAATTTCTTGAATTCGTTGAGCATTTTTTAATCCCCTATTGAGCTTCCCCAGGTGCGTGATGAAAACTCACCACGTCACCATTTCACCCAGGAGTGTGACTCAAATCGCGGCATAAATCAAGAATTTACGAACGCTTGTTTTATCCTATCCGGCGGTTAGCGCCCGCCGATCTATACCTATTTCACGAAAATGCAAGGGCAGCGCAAGGAATTCGATAGCCATACTCCGTACAATACGAGCATATTCAGGTTTGATTTTCATTTGTAGGATGTATCTCGTGTATCATTCCACGCTTTATCCACCAATGCTTGTAAACGATGAACATGCCGTCATGGATTTCCATGCGCTGTGCGAGAACCAGCCATTTATCCAAACTGCTGCGGGCTTCACAGCCTGTCAGTACACGGCGCAAGTCTCCCGTGAGCTGGGGCGCTGGCGGCAGACCGTATCGCCGGAGCAGACCGCCTGTGCGTTGGGGTACATCACGGCGGCCAGGATGCTGCCCTCATTGGTTGAACTGGAAAACGGGCGGGAACTGCTGGATTACACCGTGATGCTCCGCCAGCGGCTTGATGCCGAACTGGTAGTGGAACTGGCGATGACCCTGCGAACGCGGGCCATTGAACTGCACTGGGAGCAGGTGGGGGCGCATTCGTACGGCGCTGCGATTGGCTCCGGCGTGGCGGTCATCATCGAAATCACCCCGGGGGCGGAACAGCTGTATTTCCGCTATGCCAGCCACCTGGCGGATGATTTATACAAGGCACGTGGCGCCGTTGAACTCCCGCGCAGCCGGCTGTTCCTGCAATCTGCCCTCTACGAACGGTTTGACACCCTGCTGGATGAGGTTCGGCAGCGTACCTGGATGTGGTTGTACGGTTAGAGGCTAACTGCCGCGCACCCGTTCGGCGGCCTTCTCCAGCCGGATGCGCCACCAGATAAGCGCCGGAGCGAGAAGCCCGGCCCAGACTGCCATATTGAAAGCGAATGTCATTCCCATGCGCGGCGTCATCCCAAAGACATTCTCGCTGTTCTGCGGGCTGGGGCCGATTACCACCGGATGAATGGTGTCAGCCCGGAAGCGGGTAATCACAAATGTGACGATCACCGCCGCCATCAACACAATACCCAGAACCGCCGCCACCTGCCGCCCCCGTTCCCCCTCAGCCAGCCCTTTACGCAGGATCAGATAGGCCAGGCAGATGAGCATCATGATCGCCGCCGAAAGCATACGCGGGTCGGAGCTTGTCCACCAGGTATTCCAGGTAGGCCGTGCCCAGATCGAACCCAGCAGGACGTTAATCAACGCCAGCACGAAGCCAACCTCAATAGCCGCCAGTGCCAGTCGGTCCCAACGCAGGCTGCGGGTGAACAAATAACCCAGGCTGCCCACCAGCCCCAGGCTGAAGGCCACAAACGCCCCGGTAATAGATGGTACATGGAAATAAAAGAGCCGCTGTACATCCCCCTGAATCACATCCGTACCAGCATACATGAGCGCCAGCAGCGTCCCGGCCAGCATCCCGACGGCACATAGGATGGAGACTGCCAGCAGCAGATAGGGGCGTGAGGGTGTATTGGTCTGCATCTGTTCAGCAGGTGTTATCTGGGTCGGGTGTTCACTTATGGCAGTCATCAATCATTCAATCCTTTATATCTACGAGGGTATCTGGAAAGGTATTATTGTGCCTTTTGCCCTCACCCTCAGAGTTCACGGAGCGGCACTTCGTAGAACCACGCGGAACAATATGGCGTGTAGACTAAGGTCTAAGACCCTCCCTACCGGAAAACCAATCTCTGATTTCAAAAGTTGTTGCTCTCACAACCCTCAGTGCGAGGGGGAAAACGGGTCTTTGGGCACGTAAGTCCTTCTCCTTCATGGAGAAGGATTTGGGATGAGGACTTAATTGGGTTTTCACACATACTCTATAAAATCAGGAGCACTTCTCCGGGCAAGTCAACTCACAAAAGTCGTAGGGACAGATTTCTGTCTGTCCGACAGACGGCAAGCAAGCCGTCCCTATGGTGATTGCATATAACGGTCTAGGCTAACTAGGCTAACTCGTCAGCGATTTTTTCCACCCACTGCCGGATTGTATCCCAATTGCGAAAATCTCCGTTGAAGCTGCTCGGCCATGTGCCGCCGTCATAACGGGCCGCCAGCGTCCAGCGTTCATTCCAGTCCGTTTCTTCCAGGTTAAGCCGTCCGGCGAATGTCCCCACTTCACGCACTTTCAAGTCGTGTAAGAGGTCATGTTGCAGGTAAAACTCCAGGACATGCTCCTGGCCGTTTTCTTCCAGAATACGGATACAGGAAACCCACAGGTAAACCGGGTGCGCGGCAAGCTGTGAAGCAAACGCTTTGAGAAAAGTGGATAATTCCGGCATCCACGTGCCAACATAAATGGGTGAACCAATAATAAAAGCATCGTAATCTTCAATGGTGTTGATATGAACTACATTACTGATGGTTGCGTTATGGCCTTTTTCCTCCAGCACCTTGCCCATGAACTGAGCGATTTCCGCACTCGAACCATGCGTCGTGGCATAGGCTAATAAAACATTCATGCAAGTCCCTCCCTTTGCTCAATACGAAGTCAAGCATAAGAGGCTTACCTAACGGTTGCCTAGTTACAAGCGGCTATTTTTTTGGTGACAGATAACACTTGTTTGGCTTAGCCATCCGCCAGGATTTGATCCACCGCGTTCGCCAATTCGCGCAGATTGCTGACTTTATGAACGCCGTCGGCCAGCCGGGCATAATGGTGCATGTCGCTGTCGCCCGTTCCCCACTGGGCCGGCGGCTCCGGGCAGAACCACAACAAGCGTCGTGCCCGTTTTTGCATATCCTCAGCAATATCCAGGCGGGGATTATTGAAGTTGTTGCGCCCGTCTCCCAGGATAATCACGGTGGTCTTGCTCGTGACCGTGCCAAAGTGGTCACGGCGGAAGGTGTTCAGGCTGTTGCCCAGGTCAGTGTTATAGTAGCCGGGGCGGTTCGCGTAGAGTACTTCACTCACGGCTTCCTGTGGCTGTTTCTCTTTGAACATCATGCTGATGTCGGTAAGATCGTCAATGAAGATATAACTGTGGGTCTGTGCCACCTGGTCTTGCAGTTCGTAGATCAGCGTGAGCAGGAATTCAGCGCAATAGCGCATGGAGGTGCTCACATCACAGATAACCACCAGGCGGGGCTTCACATGGTGCGTATGAAACTTGAGTTCCACCGGTACGCCGCCGTAGCGCATGTTTGCCCGCATCATCCGGCGCGGGTCAATCTGTCCGGCTCGCGCCCGCTTCTGCCGCAAAGACGCCCGGCTGCGTAACCGCGCTGCCAGCCGCCGGATTTCGTCACGGATGGCGTCTACTTCGCTCTGCCCCAACTGGGTAAACGGGACATCGAGCAAATCCGGTTTCGGCTCCGGCTCCTTGCTTGCCATCTGTTCCGCCAGGGAAGCTCCCACAAAATTCGCAATCTGCTCGGTCAGTCCCTGGGCATTTTCCTGTAACAACTGGCGCAGCTGTTCCAGTGCTTCATCGCTCATACCCATCTCTTGCAGCATTTCGAGGAGCTGCTCAATCATCTTTTTTGCCTGCTGTAAACCAGCCTGGCGGTTCATACGCCGCTCGAACCACTGGCGCTGGTACATCTCGCTCCCCTGCTGCAACCCGGACTGCCGCCCCATCTGTTCAAGCTGCTCGTCACTGAAGGGCTGGCCTTCCAGGAGTTGATTCAAAAGGTCGCGCAGCGCCTGCAAATCGCCCATCAGTGAGCGCAGCGCGTCCTGGAGCATCTGCTGTTCCTCCGAGGAAAGGTCGCCGGGGATGTCATCGTGCATAGGGGGCGCACCAGAGCCGAAGAACAACGGGAAGAAGTAGTCGAACACACCCTGGTCGCGGCTTTCCTTGACCAGTGTTGTCCGCAGCGCCGCCCGGAACTGGTCACGGTTGCCTATGCCGATGGTGTCAACACCGTGCATCGCGTCCTGGGTTTCCGCCAGCGAAATCCGCACCCCGGCGGCCCGCAGCGCCCGAATAAACGTAATCATCCGTTTGTTCATGGTGTTCTCCCTCGCCACTCATCCGCATACCAGCAACAACTGCATCCACCGCACATTGTAGCATGGGATGGCAGGGGTGGGACAAATGGCGCAGAGGCGATCGCGTGTACAGAAATTGGAAGCTGTTGCCCCAAACATCACCACTGGGGGGAGAAGGATTGAGGCAGAGGCGGCTACACCGGGCGCAGCTTTTCGAGAATATTCAGTAATCCAGCGGGCAAAGGCGAGTCAAAGCACAGCCGTTCGCCCGTCGTAGGCTGATCGAAGCACAGGTGCGTCGCATGCAAAAACTGCCGCTTCATCTTGATGCGCTGCTTGCGGAAGCCATAGACCGCATCCCCTACAATCGGGCAGCCGATAAACGCCATGTGAACGCGAATCTGGTGGGTACGCCCGGTCAGCAGTTTGACGCGCACCAGCGCCCGATCATCCAGAAAATCGCGGTCAATCACCTCGTATTCGCTGATTGCCGGTTTGCCAGCACGCAGTACGGCCATTCGTTTGCGCTGGTTCGGGTCACGGGCGATGGGCGCTTCAATCCGCCCGGTTGTCGTGGGTGGGGTACGCTCCAACAGTGTGAGATAGGATTTCTCGACGGTACGTGCCTGGAACTGTTCAGCCAGTTGGCGGCGGGCGCGGTCATGTTTGGCAATGATAATCAGGCCGCTCGTGCCCTTATCCAGCCGGTGAACGATCCCGGCGCGTTTGGGTTCGATACTCATCTCCGCAATTTGCGGCCAGCGGGAGAGGATGGCGCTGACCAGCGTGCTGGTTTCATCGCCGACGCCGGGATGCACCACCATGCCGGCGGGCTTGTCAATCACGGCCAGGTCATCATCCTCATACAGCACCGTGAGCGGGATGGCTTCCGGCTGGACAGCCCGGCTTTCGTCGCGGGGCGGCACGGTGATCGCAATCTGTTCTCCACCTTTGAGTTTGATGCCCGCTTTCACGGCTTTCCCATCTACCGTCACCAGACCATCCTTGATGAAGGCCTGCACCTGGGCGCGAGAAAAGCGATTCCCAAGATGGGACATAATGACTTTGTCCAGCCGCTGGCCGGAAACCTTCACGGAAAATTGGAGTTGCTCGGCGTCCATCGTGGTTATCCTGCCCTCGGTTAATTGGAAACGAATACACCTGATTCTCTCACATAAACCCGGATAACCAAAGGGGGCACATGGCGCGCCCCCGGAATTGCCCCAAAAGAACAAGGGGCTTCAAGCCCCCTGTTCACAGTTTTATGCTGTTTTTCTTGCTGGTGGTTTACTGGCTGCTGGCTCCGGTCATGCCTTCCAGCAGTTGCGGCAGATACCATACATCCAACGGGTCAACCAGTTGGTTGGTGGTAGCCAGTTCCGTCCCGTCCTGGAATGAAAGCGGCCCCTGCCACAGCGCGAAGCTATCCGGCACAAACGGATTGGTGGCATAGGTAGCCAGGTCAGCGATAAATTCGTTCAGGTTAGCCTGTTTCATTTCGTCCAGGCCGGTCCCCATCACGAAGCCGACAGCGGTGGTATCCTGGTTATTGATGTCGGACCAATCCGGCCCGTACCAATCCCAACTTTGAGCCCAGGTGCCATCCTTCACGGCCTGGATAACATTGACATACGACGGGCCCCAGTGGAAGTACGGCACACCCAGGCAGACATCCGGCGCTTCGGAACATGCGCCCTGGAAGTCGTAGGGGATCGCCCAGACCTGATCGCCCTGCGCAGCACGCTGGCCGGTCACCACGATACCTTCAGTGGTGTCAATGCCGGAAATCACCACGTCCGCCCCGTTATCGAAGAAGGTGTTGGTTTCTTCGGTAGGATCGAGCGTGACGCCGGGGATATTGAACCAGAAGCCGATCCAGGTGACGGTGAACTTCAGGTCGTCGCCATTACCGCCCGCATAATTCTCGTAGCAGTAGCGTGCACCCAGGTAAGCGGAAGCGGCCAGACGGCGGGTTTCAAAGTTAATCAGCGGCCCAAGATAGCCGATGCTGCCGGTCTGGGTAGTCATCCCGGCAGCACAGCCCGCGATCATCTTGCCCCATTCCATCTGCCCCATCAGGTTGCCCACGTTAGCCGGCGCTTCACCCGTCAGGGCATCGTCACCAGAGACATTGATAAACGTCACATCCGGGAAGTTGGCGGCGACCAGGGTGGTATCTTCTTCAAAGGCATCCGATGTCGTGAAAATTACCTTCGCGCCCTGGTCAACCATCTCGGAAACCACATCATTGAGGGTGGCTTCGGGCGCATCCGCCGGGTTGAGGCTGGGGAAGAAGACCATCTTCGTACCGGGGATGTTGGCTTCAACATAACGCCCGGCTTCAAAGTGCGCCTGGCTCCAGCCATGATCGTTTTCCGGGCCGACCAATACGAGGCCGAACACAAATTCATCCTGGGCTGCCGCTGGGAGAATCGCACCCAGCACCAACAGCATCAGGATGAACACCAATGTAAACTTCTTTACCATTATTTTATTGTCCTCCACGCTAGAAAATCCTGCGAGTCATGGCATAGTGTAACCTGTAATGAGGATTTAACAAAGGAGATTTGTCACAAAAAAACCCGGTATGGCAGGTAAATCTGCACAACACCGGGTTTCGTGTTTGAGAGCAGCGCACGGCTGCTTAATGTCGGGTACCTCACAAGCCACCAGGGGAACACGTGGGTGCTGAGACGGCGCTGGTACTCAGGCTGCTGCCGCTGCCCGCGATTTTCGAGGCAAATGTCGAAAGCTTCTTCTTTACCTGGCCGCTGCCGCACGCCGGGCAGACGATTTCGGCGCTGCTGTTCCGCACCAGTTTCTCAAACGGCTCGCCACATTCCACACAATCGAACTCAAATAAGGGCATTGTTAATTCTCCTTCAAGGCTTCCGCGACCCGTTCCAGCCGCGCCTGTGCTTCTTGAGCGATGTCCGCCAGCCCCTCGCTGTTGAGGAATCCCATCATTGCCATCGGGTCAACCAGGGAAACCTGGGTATGCCCGTCATCCGTTTCCGCTACCGTGACGTTACAGGGCAGCATCAGGCCGATTTCCGGCTGAATGGTCAGCGCCCGGTAAGCCAGCGGCGGGTTGCACGCACCCAGAATTGTGTAACGGCGGAAATCCACATCCAGCTTTTTCTTGAGCGTGGCTTTCACGTCAATTTCGGTCAGCACGCCAAAACCTTCGGCTTTGAGCGCCTCAGTTACGCGGGTCATCGCGGTATCGGTATCGGTGGTGAGTTCAACCGTGATTCCCAATTGTTGTGATGCAGTGTTCATATTTCGTGTTTTATCCTTTAGAAGTCACGCAGTTGAGAGAGAAATTCTGTTTGAGCAAGGGGCTTAAGCCCCTTGTCCTTCCGGGCAACTGTGTAAGTCCTAATTCTTTAGAAGTTACGCAGACCGGGGTGTTTTTTTCGGTAGGGGCATGAAGCGTGTCATGCCCCTGCTACCAGAGAACTGCGTTAGCTTATCAACCATTTATCTTGATGCGTTTGCCAGGAGAATCCTTACCTGTTCAGGCGATGGATTCCCCTTACCGCACTACCGGGTAACGCTGGCGCATCCACGCCATAATGCCGCCCCGGATGTTATAGACTGTCTCGAAGCCCTGCTGGCCGAGCAGTGCCGCGGCCGACTGGCTGCGGTTGCCAGAGGCGCAGATTATTGCGACGGGCTTCGCCGGGTCGAGTTCCCCCAACCGGCCACCAAGCTGCCCCAGTGGAATCAGCACCGCGTCCGGCAGGTGTCCCTGGGCGAACTCCCAGGGTTCGCGCACGTCCAGCACTACCGGGCGGCTGCCATTGGCTGATTGCAGCAGCGTGTTGAGTTCCTGCACGTCAATATCCTGCACATCGCCAGCCGTAACAGGCAGCCCCATCGCTTCCCATACGGTCAGGTCTTCCGCCAGATACCCCACCACCTGGTCATAACCCACGCGGGCCAGGCTGTAGACCACGCGGCGGTAATCGGCGGCGTCTTCCAGCAGCAGAATCACCGGCTGGTCGGGCGACAGAATATAGCCGACACTGTTACTGAGCTGGTTATCCGCTTCCAGGTGTACCGAGCCGGGAATATGCTTGCGTTTGTAGTCGGCCTTGGGGCGCGTATCGAGCAGCCCGACGCCGCGCTGGAAGTGGGGTATCGCCGTCTGGATCGTCAACGGTTTCGGCTGAACATCGCCCAGCGGCGCTGCGCCCTGGCGGTTGATCGCCTTGATACGTTTGTGATTGCCGGGCTGTTCCGGCAGTTCGCTCACCGCATAATCCACGAACGTCTCACGCTCTCCCTGCGCCTGCGCCAGCGCCGGGTTGTGCAGCCGTTCATAGCCGAGCGTCGTACTGCGTACCGAGCCGATAGACTTGCCACACAGGGACCCCGCGCCATGTCCGGGGTAGATGAGCAGGCCGTCCGAATGCGAGAGCATCTTGTTGAGGCTGTCGTACATCTGTCCCGCCAGTCCGCGAGCAGCTTCTATGCCCACCAGGTCGGGACGTCCGGCATCCCCGACAAACAGGGTATCGCCCGTGAGTGCCATCCAGGCTTCCCCGGCACGGGTGGTATCCGCCAGGAAGATCGTGATGCTTTCCGGGGTATGGCCGGGTGTGTGCGCCAGGTGCAGACGCAGGTTGCCCAGTTCCAGGGTCGCGCCATCGCGTACCGGCTGGTGGTCGAAGCTCGCTTCGCTGGCTTCGTGCAGGTAGATGGTCGCCCCGGTGCGCCCCGCCAGGTCAGTGTTGCCGGAAACATGGTCGGCGTGCAGGTGCGTTTCGAGAATATGGGTGATTTTCAGCCCACGTTCAGCGGCGGTATCCAGATATTTCTGGATGTCCCGGTCAGGGTCAACGACGGCGGCCACCCCGGCGGACTCGCAGCCCACGAGGTAGGAGGCACACCCCAGCCCATCAATAAAATACTGTTGGATATACATGACGTTCCCTCTCAGAACATGTGATACATTGTACGCTGTCCACAAACGGGGCATCCCTCTAATGTGGGCACCGTTCGTAAACTTCACAATTACAGTAAATTGTCATACAGCAGGAACAGGGCGAGGCCGATGATAAATACGGCAAAGACACGCTGTAACTGGGATGCCTGGATATGCTTCGCCAGGCGCACGCCGGTGAATGTCCCCGCCAGCCCGGTGAGGACGAACGCCAGGATGATTCCCCAATCGAGCACCGCTGTCCCCAGGTGACCGAACAGCCCGGCGGCGCTGTTCATGACGATAACCACCAACGATGTGCCGACGGCCTGATGAATAGACAGCCCAACCAGCATCACCAGCGCCGGGACGATCAGAAAGCCGCCACCCACACCCAGGAACCCGGTCAGCACGCCGATACCCGCACCTGCCAGCATAATCATTGGGATGCTGCGCTCACGCCGCGCCGTGTTATTGGCTGATGGGCGCGTTATCAGCACGACACCGACGACCAGCATCAGCAGGGCAAACAGGACGAGCAGTAAGGTTGGCGACAACAAGTCGGAGAGTCCCCCGGCGATATAGGCCATGACCATGCCGGAGCCGCCGAACAGAATCGCCACACGCCAGTTGAGCGTCCCCTGCGTCCGATGGAGCAGCGCCCCTAATGCGCTGTTCGCGCCGACAATCACCAGCGAGGCCGTCACCGCCCCGGCGGGTGTCTGCCCGGCCACGTACACCAGCGCCGGGACAGTCAGGATAGACCCGCCGCCGCCCAGCAGCCCCAATACCAGACCGATCACAAAACCCAATCCCAAAATCATGATTCGCCGCCGCCGTTCCCTGTCAATTCGTCATCGATCTGATTGGAACAAGGGTTTCAGTCCCTTGCAGCCATACACATGGGTGTACGCTCGGTAAGCTGTCTACGATTCCAGCGGCAGACCCTGTGCCTGCCAGTCAATAATACCGCCCAGGTCGTAGATGCCGGTATACCCCGCGTTGACCAGAATGCCGGACGCCTGATTACTGCGATTCCCGCTCCGGCAGTACAGTACAATCGGTTTGTCCTGTGGCACTTCGCTCAGGCGCTGACCGATTTCCTCTACGGGGATATTGATTGCACCGTGAATATGGCCGCTGGCGAATTCCTGTGGGGTGCGAACGTCAATCAGGAGGTGGTCTTCGCCGGGTACTGAAAACTGCTCGGTATAGGCGACAGGGCGGATTAACTGAGAAGCGGGCGCGACGACGTCGGCTGCGGTGGGTGTGGCAGTCGGGTTCGAGAGCAGGACTGCCCCAACAATCACCACCGCCAGCGCGGCGACCACGCCTACCAGAATCAGTGGATTGATCCGGTTGGCGGATTTCTGTGTTTTACTCGATTTACTGCGTTTTTTCGTCATTGTGGTTATTCCCTTCGGTAAAACTACCTGACATCAAAACCCCCGGTGTCGCATAACCGGGGGATTTGAAAGGGGGAAGAGTATGTAAGTAACTATCACTGTCACCTACTATACACGACCCGTATCGATTCACATCCCCCCCAAGGCCTTATGTAAGCCATAAGCGAGAACTTATGCCTCAACCAGTGGGGACAGTCCCTCTACACCCTCGTAGAGTACCGGCAGCGGCGCATAGTACGCGATGGTTTGTACCACGTAGCGGGCGGTATTCAGCGAAACATTCGGCAGCACGTATTCCTGTTCCCCGGCATACAGGCCAATATGGTAGCGGTCATCACCGTGTACCAGGTAACGCACCAGCCACCCGGCCAGGCCGCTGTAACGGGCGGCTTTCACTACGTTTACTTCCGCCAGCGTATCCCAGCGGAGCGACTGCCCGTAGAACAGGACTTCCCCGGCATACACGTCGAAGGCTTCCGCGATAGTACGCGCCTCAGCAGCGGTGAGTGTATCGGGCTCAGGGCGGGCATTCGAGCGTTTGAGAATCATGGGTAACCTAATCCATTGTAAGGCTAACGGTTCACGACTTCGACCAGGATGACCACCGGGTCGCTGGGTGTGCCATCAGCACGATAGGCGATGGCCGTCAAAGGGTGGACGCCGACACCCTGCGCCCGCCAGGCCAGCAGTACCCGGTAAACCGGCACCGAATTGGCCTCCGGTTGGCTTTCCGCCTGTGGCTGGTCATCCACCAGCAATTCGACACGCGCAATCCCGGCAGTGCTGTCCTGTGCCAGCAGTTCGACATCCAGTTCCACGCCATCAATCACGCGGCTGCCATTGGCGGGGGACAAGAACTCCACACGCGGGAGGTCAGGCGTGGGATACGGGGTTGGCGCGGTAGACGAAAGGTTGCACCCGGCGGCAGCCAGGACCAGGAAGAACAGCGTAAAACCGCGTTTTAACAATCCACACATGCTGATAAAAGCCCCGATTCTTCTACGCCCAGCCATTGATTGAAGGTGAACAGCCACTCGCGGGTGGTTTCATCGTCCTTGATACGCACGCTTTCCACGTACCAACCGGAGTCTCCCTCGGCGTTGTCATGACCGACACAGCAGCGGGTGAGTTCGCCTACATCCGGCACTTCCAGAATGAACTTATCCACGCTGCCCTGCTCGAACGCGAAGATGTCCTCCGGCGGCAGGAAGATGACTTCGGTATGCCCGGTGGTGCCGAAGAGCTGAATGAACACATTGGAGTCGGTGCCACCCAGCGGTTGGTCGCCGGTTTTGACCCAGATGGTATAGATATTGGTTTTTGCCATCATCTTTGCCCCTTTGTTACCAGCATATCTGTACCAGTATATGCTAAAATGCGCCGTGAGTCAGTTCTTTACCACAGTCTCGAAAGCGGTTTTCTGTGACAACCACGCCAAAATACCACCTGGATTCTATTTTTAACCCGCAGCAGGCACATCCCGACGACGCGCACAGCGTCCTCATGCGCCTGATCCCGCCCAACAGCCGGGTGCTGGAGATCGGCAGCGCCTCCGGCTATCTCTCCGGCTACATGGAGCAGGCCTTAGGCTGCCGTGTGACCGGGCTGGAGTTCGACCCGGCGGCGACGGCTATCGCGGCGGAGCGGTGCAGTGAGGTGCATACGGTTGACCTGGATACGCCCGATGCCCTGCAACCGGCGGCGGCCAGCGCCCCGTATGACGTGCTGCTGGCGGCGGCGGTGCTGGAACACCTGAAGTACCCCGAACGGCTGCTGCAAGACGCCCGTTCCCTACTCAAACCGGGTGCGCGGGTGATCGTCTCGCTGCCTAATATAGCGCACTGGTCTATCCGACTGCGGCTGCTGTGGGGCATGTTCGACTACGAAGATTACGGCATTATGGATCGTACCCATTTACGGTTGTACACAGTTAAAACCGGGCGCGAACTCCTGGAATCTCAGGGCTACCCGGTGGAACAGGTCGCCATCTCCGGGAGCGGTCTGCAGAACATCCTGAACAGCGCCGCCCGCCGCCTGGGGCGTCCACTGCCGGCACCCATCGCGCCGGGACTGCTTGCCTACGAACTCATCTATATCGCCCGCGCCTGATTGGGGGAAATAGTCCTTATGGAAGCACATTCCCGATCATTCAAGTGGTTTTTTGGCATCATCATCGTCGCACTCCTACTGCCGATCCTGGCGCATTTTGTGCTGGGCAGTTATAACCGCGCCCTGGCCGATGACTTCTGTTTCACAGCCGCCGCCTGGTCAAAAGGACTGTGGGGAACGCTGGACTGGCACTATAACAACTGGACGGGAACGTATTCCTCGACATTCTTCCAGAGCGTGATTGGGGTATCGCAAAGCTGGCGCTACACCCCCATCCTGTTAGTTGGCCTGTTCAGCGCGGCCTGCTGGTGGACAGCCTGGCAGTTCACGCGGACGTTCCGGTTGACCTACCGCCGGTATACAGGGGCGGCGCTGGCGTCGGTGTTGTCCTTTGGTGTCATCACGGGGACAGCCAACGTATTCCAGTCGTTTTACTGGACAAGCGGGGGCATAACCTATGCTGGCCCGCTGATTATTCTCGTGTTTTACCTGGGGCTGCTGCTGGCGATTACCCGGCAGGAAAAGCCCCTCCGCTGGTGGCAGTTCGCGCTGGCGGCGGGCTTGCCGCTGCTGTCAGGCGGGTTTTCCCCGTTATATGCCGTCTTTCAGGTGACAGTCTTCGGCCTGCTGATTCTCATGACACTGCGATTCGCTTCACCGGAGAAGAAGGGCCGCTATCTGCCCCTGCTTGGGGTGAGCCTGCTGTTCGCGCTGGCGGCGCTGCTGATTCTGCTGATCGCACCTGGCAATACAGTGCGGCAGGATGCTTTTGAAGACCTGCTCCCGCTGCCGCAGGTGGTTCTGAATACACTGGTTGATACCTTCGTCTATATCCCATTCACGTCAATGTTTCTTTCTCCAATGACCATGATTTTGCCGTTGTTCCTGGCGGGGCTGGTGGCCTTTACCTGCCACCCCCTGTCGGCTTCCGAACGGGTTCAGGCCAACCGCAGCAGCCTGAAGTGGCTGGGACTCACCGGGCTGATCGGGTACATTCTGATCGCCTCGGCCTTCTTCACGTCGCTCTACAGCATCGGCCAGTTACCGCCCGCCCGCGCCTATGTCGTCCCGCAAATCATCCTGGTCCTCATGGCGATGGCCTGGGGCTATATCATGGGGCTGGGTCTGCAAAAAAAGCACGCCACCACACCGCCCCGCCTGTCCCCGCTGGTGACGGCTGCCATCCTTGTTCTGGTGGTTTTTAGCGCCGTGCAATCGGCACAGAAAACGCTGGCGCTGCTACCGGATTTCCAGGTTTTCGCCAGCGAATGGGATGCCCGTGATGCCTTTTTAACAACGACCGACGCGCAAGGGGCTGCGATCGAGATTCAAGGGTTCACCCAAGACCTGGCGACTTATGCCCGGCTGGATAACCCGTATTTTTCCTGTCTCCGCGATTACTACCACCAGCCCACACTGGTGATTCTGGATACGCCGGAAAACACCGAATCACCGTGATGGGTGCATTTCACTATTTGGGCAGTGTCTCAGGCAAGTCGTGCCGGGTGTTTTTGCAACAAAACGGATTTGTGCTGCAAGTGCAGCGATTGCCGCAATCCTCCCGTGAGTGGTGGTGTACCTGTGCTGCAAAAGGTGTGAACATGCTGCAAAAATGGTGGGAAACCGGGGTCTGAGGGTGCGTGTGGTGGTGGGTTGGTGGTATGAGCATAGCACCAGGGTAGCACAAAACGAGTTATCAATGGTGAACATTTGTGAGAACATTTGTTCAGAGTTGAAAGTGCCGAGTGGGACGTGAAAAGAAATGCAGTACCGAGTCTCAATACCTTCGTCATTAAGCGGCGAAACGGTCAAGCTCAGTGAATCACGAAAGTACACTCCCCACCCCTAAATCCCCTCCCCATTACATGGCTGAGGGGACTTTGTGACCTCTTATGAACCCTATCTCCAGGCAGTGCAGGGGGGCAGGGATAAGGATATAGCAAAATCGTGATTTACCGACATTGACCGGCACGATGGCCCACAAGATCGTCGTTCAGTCCAATGGCGTTGATACCACCGTTGCGCCGTTCTCAAAAACGTTATATACCCTCATTTTTGGCGAAGGTGTTGGCTGTACGACCGGGTTTCTGGCGTGGGATTTACATTGGCGGGTATTTGACAAGAAATTTGAAATGTACTATTGTGGAAACGATTCCGCAATAAACCCCTTCGCATTCCTTTCGTCCCCAAGGTGGAAACGATCCCGCAAATTCATTGTCTTAAGAAGGGAGATATCTATCAGGCCATTCGCAGCATACCAAGATTTTCATACCCATTAATTTCGCATTTTGGAGGATTTTGCAGTGAAACATTTCATGCTCATTCTGTTCAGCGCCGGCATCATCCTGAGCGGCCTGTCTGTCATGGCCCAGGACGGCCCGCAGGCGTTCCCGGCGGACGTCGCCGCGGAGATACAAGCGGAAATGGACGATCTGACCGCGGGCGGACTCCCGACCGGCATGGTCGTGTGGATCGATGCGCCGGAGTACCGGTTCGAGGGGGCAAGTGGTTTCGCGGACCTCATGAACGAAGTCCCTATGCCGCCGGAGGGCGCGTTTCGGATTGGCAGTATCACCAAGATGTTCACCGCGACGGTGATCGTCCAACTCGCGGAGGACGGCGTGCTGACCCTGGACGATCCGCTGGCGTTGTGGCTGCCAGAGGTCGCCGATCAACTGCCCTATGGCGACCAGATCACGCTGCGCCACCTGTTGACGCATACGTCCGGTTTGTTTAACATCGTCGAACACGAAGCTTACTGGGCTGATATCTTCACGGAGGCGGTCATTGATGAGGATACAGGGACCCTGACACTGGCCTGCGTCCAACGGGACCCCCACGACACACTCGCCCGCTACGTCTATGGGAAAGATGCCAACTTTGAGCCGGGGGCAGGGTGGCGCTATAGCAACACCAACTATACGCTGCTCGGCATGGTGATCGAAACGGCGGCGGCTATGCCGCTCGCAGAGGCGTACCGTACGCACATCTATGAACCGTTGGGCATGGCGTCAACGTTTCTGGATTGCTACGAAGACCCGGTGATTGATGTGGTGCACGGCTATACGGTATTTGAGGACGCCACCGCCGATCTCACTGAACTGCATGAATCCGTCGGGTGGTCGGCGGGCGGCCTGGTTTCTACCGCACCGGACCTGATTGCCTTCGCGCGCGGGTTGTTCGGTGGGGCGCTGCTTGACGATCCGGAGTCGCTGGTCGCAATGACGACACCTGCCCCCGGCAGTTCCTACGGTCTGGGCATCATGGTTCAGGGGGAGTATATAGGACATGCAGGCTATATTGCCGGTTTTCGATCATTGCTCAATTATGCGCCTGAGTTCGATACGGTCGTGGTGATGCTCTACAACAACGATGCCGCCGATCCCGAACAGAGCCAGGCGGATATGCTGAATCCGGCGCTCCCGTTGCTGCGCGCCGAGGATGCCTAAACACCACTTTCCAGAAACGTCTCTGAGACCTGGTCTTTTTGAGTATCCAGAGGTCAGGTCTCGAAGAAGTCAATGATGAATGCGTTGCCTTCTGAACAGATTAGCACTTTGAACTTTCAGCGTCAGCCACTGGCTAGTGGAGGGGAAAAATCATGCAAAAGCTAAACAAGACACGTATAGTGCGAATTCTCCGAATCATCATGCCCATCGTTGGGATAATCACCGCCGTGATATTTGTACCCTGGGACGCCGTATGGATATGGATAGCGCCTTTACCTGACACCGTTCAGGAAGAACTGGATAATGCAGTTAATCGTGGGTTTGACGGGATCATCGTGTATATCGATCAACCCGGTGAAGCCCCAGCGCTTTACGCTGCCGGTTGGAATAACCGGGCGGAGCAGGTTCCGGCTGACCCGCAGGCGTTGTTCAAGATTGCCAGTATCAGCAAGTTATATATCGCTACTGCTGCCGCTATGTTGGTCAATGATGGGAGCTTGTCGCTGGATGACACGCTGGCGGATCACTTGCCTGAACTTATTGGTCGGATTGAAAATGCCGATCGGATTACCCTGAGGATGATGGTGCAACATCGTAGTGGTATCCCCAATTTTGTGGATGATCCCGACTATCCCTGGTTCGAATCACTGCCGGATCGTGACGCCTATCTTGCGTTTGCTTTAGATAAACCGGCAGATTTTGAACCGGACAGTGATTATCGCTATTCCAATACGAATTATCTGTTGATCGGCAATATTCTCGACAAGGTTCTGGGCTATAGCCATCACCAATACATTCACGACGAAATCCTGACGCCTCTTGGACTGACCCATACTTACAGCTTGCTGAACGAGGTCAATTTAGACGATGTTTCCAGCGGCTACCACTATGACGTTGAGCCCGACCTGAAGGAACTCGATCATATCAGTCCGGGTGGCTCGATGATTGCAACGGCGCAGGACGTAGGTATTTTCCTGCGGGCACTCAATGATGGTTCGCTGCTCAATGATGATGAGCAGGCGATTTATTCCTCGATTTATGAATATGAACATACTGGCTGGGTACCCGGATACCAGAGTATCGCCCGCTACTACCAGGACACGGATACGGTTGTTGTTCAGTTCGTGAACTCGACCGGTGGCGACACAGAGGCGACAGCACCTATCGTATTTGACCGTATTGTCCAAATAGCGGGCAGGTAGTGGGTGTGATTCACAGCCATTAACTCAATCTACAATGATGGTATGGATCACGAAGCGCGGTGTGCTTGCCTAAAATCAGCGCCACAGCCAAAAACGACCCACTGTTGATCGGGCGTCGGGCCAGACTCGAACAGAAGTGCCGGCCTCCGTAGGTCTTGTGGCCTGCTTTGCTCATCACGACTTCGTCGCCTGCCAACAGATATTCTCCGTCCGGCTTAAGCAAATTGACCTGCACGATGGCCCGCAAGATCGTCGTTCAGTCCAACGACGGGTGATACCACCGCTGCACCGTTCTCAAAAACCCTCCAATACCTTCAATTTTGGCGAGGGTATTGGAGTCTTGAGTGTGGGTTGTCATCAGGCCGCCAATAAGCTGTTGTGCGCTTATACTGGAACGACATGCGCGATCATTACAGGATTTAATGGGTCAGTAAATTTAGACCGTGATTGCCTTGTCCATTGTAATAGTCATCTTGCTTTTTAAGAATATATGTTCTAAAATATAAGGATGAATATTCACGCAGTTCCCGACACGCTGACGAAACTCACCCGCCTGGGCGATGTGACGCTGTATGAGCCGGCGGGCGACCAGCCGCAGCGTGAATCACGCCGTGCCAAAGCCGTCGCGCAGCTTGACCAACTGCCGTGTATCACGAACGTATCCACCCCCCAGGGCGCGATGCCGGTCATGAAAACGATGGTGACGACGGCCTGCGAGCGTAACTGCTACTACTGCCCGTTCCGTGCCGGGCGCAGCCAGATGGAGCGCGTAACCTTTAAGCCGGATGAACTGGCGACGGCCTTCCATAAGCTGGAACAGTCGGGCGCGGTCAAGGGCATCTTCCTGTCGTCGGGCATCATCAACGGCGGCGTGACGACCCAGGACAAAATCATTGATACCGCCGAGATCATCCGCAACAAGTATCACTACCGGGGCTATGTCCACCTCAAGATTATGCCGGGCGCGGAATACGATCAGGTGCGCCGCGCCATGCAGCTTGCGGATCGCGTCTCGGTCAACCTGGAAGGGCCAACACCGGAACGCCTGAATGCCCTCGCTCCCAAAAAGGACTTTTACGACGAACTGCTCGTCCGTATCCGCTGGGCGCAGCAGTTACGCAATGAGGGGCTGCGGGCGAGTACGGTCACACAGTTTGTCGTCGGCGCGGTGGGCGATACCGACCTCGAACTGCTCACACTGAGCGACCAGCTTTACCGCCAGACCGGGTTGAGCCGCGCTTATTACTCCGGCTTTAATCCTGTCATGGATACACCCTTTGAGAACCTGACGCCGACCCTGCCCCTGCGTGAACACCGGCTGTACCAGGCCAGCTTCCTGCTGCGGGATTACGCCTGGGATGTGGAAGAACTGCCATTCCAGGGAGGCGGGGATCTGCGGCTGGATATTGACCCGAAACGCGCCTGGGCGGATTTGCACCTGCTGTATGCGCCAGTGGAAATCATGCAGGCCAGCCGGGAACAACTCCTGCGGGTGCCAGGCATCGGCCCAAAAGGGGCGGATGCGATTCTGGCAGCCCGACGAACCGGGCGGCTTCGTGACCTGGCGCACCTGCGAGCGATTGGCATCGCTGCGCCGGAACGGACAGCGCCTTATATCCTGCTGGATGGCCGCAAGCCTCCCCAGCAGCTTCCCCTGTTTTAAGCACAATCCAGAAGTTCTGAATAGGATGGGTGGCAGCATGATGCAGCGGGAAACCCGCTTGCCAGCCCACCCACTCGCCTCATTATGACGTTGCTCATAACAGATGCCGAGGAACGATACTTGATTGGCGGCAGCGCCGGGAGTACACTGGATCTGTCAGGTGAAAAATTTCACAGTTACATCCGCCTCAGAGCATAAGGAGGCGTAAGATGAGCGGAATTATCACAATCGAGAGTGAAGTACCCTTTGGACAGATGCTGTATGGCTGGCTGTATATGCAGGAACTGCCGCTCGACAAAGTGGTGCAACATAATGCGATTGAAACCCACTACCTGGCCTGGGAAACCGTACGAAAGCAGATTAACCCCTTTTTCCAGAATGGCACCGGCTTTGAAGGCTATCTGATTAGCCGCTGTCCCAGCGCCGAGTCGGCACTGGAGGAGATTCTCAACATCAACCAGAATATCCTGGACGCTATCGCCCGGTTATACCGTTTCCAGTACGGCTTTCGTTCCCGGCTGATGAGAACCCTCACGCGGGACGCCAGCGACCCCGAAGCCATCCACATCTGGTCAACCTACCTGGGGGCTGCGCTGGGAAAACTCCGCGCCCAGATGGCACAGGACCCGCAGGCGCAGTTGTTCCGCACACGCACCTACCAGATCGTGAAGACGCTGCCCCCCATGACCTACTATGCCTTTGATACCAATGTCCTGCAGAAGTATGCGGTGGGGACAAAAAATGGAAGCGGCAAAGCCAAGCTGTGCGTGCTGCCACAAATGCTGAACCCCAGCCAGCAGGATGCCTGGCAGGTGGCGGAGGTCATCGGCGAGTTCGGCCACCCGATGGTGCGGAACGTGCTGGATCACCAAGCCGCCTGATCGAACGCGCCCTGCCGGGCAAAAGACACAGATGCTCCCTCCCCAGCCTTTGTATACGGACAGGGAGCTTGTCGCAACTCTCCCTTGCTGGCAATGGAGATCCAGAGAGGGGGTCTGGTACGCGAAAATGCAGCGCTATTGCGCCGTTTGCGCCCCGTAAGTCTGCCCATCGGTGAAATAGGCTGCATCCGGGGCAAGGCTGTAGTACGCCATCTGGTAGCCCGACGCGGTTTCCACGGTCTCCAGCGGCACATTGCTGAATTCGTCCAGTTCGTTATCGAACACCACGACCTGCCAGTTTTCATCCGGGGTCAATCCCAGCGCCTCTGCTGTCATCGGCTGCCCGGCAAAGGCCGCGCCGGAAGCCTGTCCCTGGTCAATTTCCCATTTCGCGCCCAGGCTGAACTCAGCAAAATGGTATCCCGGCAGATAGTATTCCGCGAAGCGCCAGTTACCCGCCAGGAGTAGCGTGTTTTCCGGCTGGAAGTTGTCCCGTACTGCTTCAATCTGGTCGCGCATCAGGGAGTCATGCTCGCGCAGGGTGTTATAGGTGAGGAGCTTAGGACCGTTCTCCCCCAGCGGGAAAGTCGGCCCCACCACGAAGATACCAGCGCCCACCAGGGCAACCAGCCCCACCGCCACCCGCAGCGCCACCGGGCGCGACTCCAGCAGCCGCCGCAGCCCTTCCGCCCCCAGCAGCAGCAGCGCCGGCAGAAAGACGAAGGTCAGCCCCTGCTGCCCCATGTGGATGACAACATAAAACGCCAGCGCGGGCGCGATCCACAGGGCGATAAACCAGAACTTGCGACTGCGTAACAGAGCCACAGGCCGCCGCAGATAGACCAGCCAGTACAGCATTGGCAGGGTCGCCAGCGAGAGACCATACAGGGTATAGGGAATCAGCTTGACGAGATTGCGCTGCAAGCCGAACATCCCCGCCCCGGCCAGCAGTGATGTCGTATTGAAAAAGGAGGCCGAATACGCGCTTGAACCGGCCATGTAGGTCTGGAAGCCGCCGCTGTAGGCCAACAGCGGCAGGAACCAGATCAGGGTCGTGACCGCGCCTAAGACGGCCATCTGGATGAGCCGGACAATGCCCAGCCGGTACGACGCGAACAGCAGCAGCGGCCCCAGGAACAACAGGGTCTGCTGCCGGAAACCGCCGACCAGTGCCAGATACACTGTCCCCCACCACAGCCAGCGCGTCTGCCCGATCATAATCTGGTAGAACAGGTAGACGGCGAGCAGCACCGTGAACATATCGAGGGTGTGCGGCAGCGCGATTTCCCCGTAAAACCAGAACAGAGGGCTGGCGATCAGGAATACGGCGGCGATGATGCCCGCCGTGGTGTTGAACATCGCCCGGCCCAGGTAAAACAAGACCACCACCGAAAGCCCCGAACTCAGGATGGTAATCAACAGCATGGTGGTCTGAGGGTCGTTGAAGACCAGGTTCAAAACCTGCGCCAGGGCGATATAGACGATATAGCCGGGGAACTGCGGCGCGCCCGCCAGCACGTTATACTCCTGGATGCCGAATGCCATGTTCACCGAGTCCCAGTGATACAGATACTGGCTTTGGAACGGGATGCGCGTCACGATGGTGATGAGAAACAGCCCCAACGCCAGCCAGTGGATGCGGTTGGCGGATTGTGTATTAGTTTGCGTCATGGTTAGTTTGCCTCTGCCGTGCCCTACTTGAGTGATGTCGTCTGGTTGGCCGCCCGCCGAGACAACCAGCGGGGCAGCAAAAGATAGATCGCGCCAATGACCGCCAGCAGCGGAATCAGGCTGAGCAGCCCGCGCAGCCCGATGATGGTGGCGTAATTCCGGGCGATATTGCCGTTTGCGATGTTAGGCAGCGTGTATTCAAACAGTGGATTGTGGAACTCTTCCGGCGGGAACGCCTGGCCGCCAATCGTCTGCGCCCACACGTTGAGAAACGACAGCCCGGCCAGAATCACCACCAGGATGAACCCGGCACGGTTGGTGAGCCATTCGTTCAGCACAAAGATAATCGGCAGCGCCAGGAAGGGCAGCATGGGCACCAGGTAGCGCGGGCCGACGGTATTGCCGCCCCACCACATCACGCTGGATGAGTTGAACAGCAGGAAGTAAGCGATAACGCCGAGCAGCATGACGGTGACGCTGCGCTGTGAATGCCGCCGCCACATGAGGACAAACCCCGGCACTGCCAGCGCCAGCACGGGCGAAAGAAACAGCAGCCCCCGGAATGGACTGAACATCAGGTTGATGAATGTCCCCAGGTTGGGCACGGTCAGGCTGAGGAAGCCCTGGTCGTGGACGTTCTGCCATAGGGTCGAATAGTTATAGCCCACCGGCATCGGCGTCTGGAAGATGGCATAGTTATAGGCGGCGAATACCAGTCCCAGCGGGATCGCCCCCAGCACCACCCGGTAGAGCGCCCAACGGTTGGGCATCGCATAGACCGCCCAGAGGAAAATGATCGCCAGCGCGATGACCACCGGATACTCCGTGACCACCGTCAGGCTGAACAGCACGCCCACCAGCCACAACCAGCGGGGACTGGCCCCCTCGTTAACCACGCGCCACAGCAGGAAGAACCCGACAAACGCGCCAAAGGCCGCCATCTGGTGCTGGTAAAGGACACTGCTATAAGGGAAGGCCGCCGTCCCCAGCCCATAGATGAGCGCCAGCACAAAGGCATAGCGGTCTCTGGTAGTCAGCCGGGCGGCCAGCAGGAAAAAGGCCGTGCCCATCAATGCCGACGGGATAGACATGGCAAAAAAGGTCATGAACGTGAGCGCCATGCCTTCGTAGACGGCGTTCGGGCGAATTCCCTCGCCTTCCGGGTTCAGCGTGTCGCTGAAAGCGCCCAGGCCGCTGCCGCTGCTGATGAATCTCTCTATCGGCGGCAGGGCGGCCACAGCTTTGAACACCATATAAAACGGCAGCGCCGCCAGCGACGGCCCAATGGATTTATCCGTATAATAATGGCCCTGGCAGGTGTCGCTTTCCAGGTCATACGGGCCGGGGAAACACGCCTTGTCGCCCGTATTGGTGTGATAATCGTCAATATAGAGTACGCCCTGGTCACCAATCGCATAGACCAGGTCGGCACGCGAGTTCGCGCCCCAGTCCGCCCACCTGGGCATGAAGTAACCGTAGCAGACCACCAGAATCAAAAACACGGTGATCGCATAGGCGCGTCTGGTTGGTTGGATAGACATCAATGCACCTCAAAACACTTCCCACTCTGGCGTCATTCTAACCTTACATTCCTTTCGGGCAAATAACGCCAGGGGATGCCACACGCTTCAGCCGGGCGTCGCCGGATACGCGCTACTCCGCGCTTTCCAGCTTCGCCAGGATCGCCGCCGCCCGCGATTCCCAGGTGTAGTGTGCCATGACCGTGTGGAGCGCCTGCGCCGCCAGCCGTTCCCGCAGCGCCGGGTCGTCGCGCAGCCGGATGATGGCCGCTGCCAGCGCGTCCACATCAGAGGGTGGGGTCAGCAGCGCCGACTGCTCGTGAGTCACCACTTCCGCCGTGCTGGGCAGGTCACTGGCGACAATCGCCCGCCCCGACGCCATATACTCGAAGATTTTCATAGGGGAAGCGTAATAAGCAAAGTGGGTTGTCCAGGGGAAGGGCATGGCGCATAGATCCAACGCGCTCAGGCACAGCGGGACTCGCTCCGGCGCGACCTGCCCGGCATTCAGAAAGCGCCCGGCATCCAGCCCCAGTTCCAGCCAGTAATCACGGTACGACTCGGCCATGTCGTCCGGGCCGCCCACCAGCCCCAACGATGCGCCCTCGACCTGCGCCAGCGCCGCAATGAGTGTACCGACTCCCTTATCCATCCTGAGCGTTTGCAGCCGCCCCACGTAGCCCACAATGAAGGCGTCCTCCGGCCAACCGAGCGCCGCCCGCGCTTCCGCCTGGGAGGGCAGCCCGGTGAAGCGTTCGCGCCGGATGCCGTCGTGGGCGACCATCACCCGTTCCGGGTTCGCGCCCTGTTCGACCAGTCCATCGGCCAGCTTTTGTGTGACAGCCACCACCGTCCCGGCGCGGCGCATAACCTGCCGCTGCAACCCGCGTCCGGCACGCCCGGCATTCAGGCGGTGCGCCTCATACACAAGTGACCGGCGCGGCTTGACGAGGCTCAACGCCAGGATCACCAGGGCATCACGGCTGTAGTAGATGTCCGCCGGGGTGAACAGCGCCCGCAGCAGGGCAGCCAGCGTGAATGTTGCCAGTTGCAGGTAGAAGATCAGGGCGGCCAGTTTGCCGCTCTGCCCCGGCACCAGCGGCAGCAGGTCGAGCGTGAACAGGCGGCGCAGACCGAAGTTGCGGGTTGTGCCGTAATGCGCCCACACATCATCCACCGCCCGCAGTTCGGGCGTGTTGACGCGGCGGGCGACCCACAGCGTCACATCCGCCCCGGTCTGGGCGAACGCCTCGCAGTTCTGCATGATTTGCAGGCCGTGCGCCTTCTCGGTTGGCAGGCGGATATTGGCGATATACAGGAGTTTCACGGCGGGTATCCTCGGCGGTGTGGTTGCTTTACCGCCGATTGTGCCGTGAAAGCCCGCAATTGGCTAGAGTGGGCTGACGTTGGGGCGACATGATTACCGACCACCAAAAAGGACGCGCCTTTGCGCGTCCTGATCTTGATACGATTGCTCTAGCCGGATTTGTCTTACCCCGTCACCGGGACGTTGCTCAGATTGGTGACGTAGACGTAACTGGCGTTCACCCAGCCCACAATCCCATTGACGTTGATCTGCACCCATGTTCCCGCGCTGTTGCGCCCCACCACCGGGAAGCTCTGCCCGCGCGCGATGCGCGTCAGGATGGAGCCTGCCGGGTAGGCCGGGATATGGCGCACATTCAGGAAGTAGGTCGTCACGGTAGCGGTTGACCCGGTAGGCCGGACGCTGCTATCGGTAACCGGCACGTTCTGTAGGTTGACCGCCGCTACATAGCTGCTGTTGACCCAGCCCACCGTGCCGTTGACGTTCAACTGTAACCAGCTTCCATCGGCGTTCTTGCCTACCACCGCATAGGTTTCGCCGCGGGCGATGCGTATCAGGATCACGCCGTTGTATGGGTCAGGCGTCTGGCGCACATTCAGGAAATAGGTGGTGACAGTGGCTGTCGCCCCGGTAGGCCGGGTGCTGTTATCCGTGACCGGCACACTCCCCAGATTGGCAGCGGTGACATAGCTGGCGTTCACCCAGCCGGTTGTGCCGTTGACGTTCAGTTGCAGCCAGGTGCTATCGGCATTCTTGCCCACCACCGCATAGGTCTGCCCCCGGGTGATGCGGAACAGGATGACCCCGGTATACGGATTGGGCGCGTTCCGCACGTTCAGCTCGGACGCCGTGACGGTGGCCGTCGCCGACGTGCCGCCCCCCACCAGCACCAGGTTGTAGTTCAGATAGGCGTGGCCGGTGTTCTCGTAAAACTCCACGACAATCGTGTGCTGCCCGCTGCCCAGCGTCAGGTTCGCTATATAGGTATTGGCGGGCGAGACGTGCCACTCGTTGATATACGGCGTGCCATCTATCACCACGCGCACGCCATCATCGGCGCGGACGGTGAGCGTATACGCCCCGCCCGTGAGTGTCTGCACGCTTGTCCAGCGCACCGAGAAGTAGTCCACCGGAATATTGGCGGCGGGCGACCCCATCGCCCAATCATGGGAGGGGCTGCTTTCGGAAAGGGTATAGGTCGGGCTGCCGGTCAACCCGGCATTATTGTAGTATTCCGCCGTCCAGACGCCCCCCTGCGCGGCGGCGGGGCTGACCAGCACAGCGCCAACCAGCATAACGGCCACGATCATGATTACGGTACGATTCAGCATGGTACGAATTCCCCACTGTAGGCTCCAACATCTCTAACTCTACTGTAACATGCTTCGCCGCAGCACAATGCACGCCATCACGCCGCCAACCTGACGCCAGCGTTAGAAATTAATAACCGAAAGGGGGATACTACACGCACCGCCAGCGTTACCGCCACCTGGGCCGGGTCTACCGCGTATTCCGTGAGGGCATCCCCCTCGTGTTTGCGGAGCAGGACAATATACGAGTAGAAGTCCAGCGAGAGACTCGGCTGTTCACTCAGCGCCGTGTGTAAGGCACGGCCCCAGTTGGAAGTGTTCATGACGATTTCCTTATCCAAATGAATATGCAGGTAAAATAGAGAGGTGAAAACATACTGAGAGTGATTAATGTCTGAATCCGAAAAGCTTAGGTCGAACCAAAGTTTACGGGAACGGGTCCGACGTGGTTGTGTGATCGCATTTGGGGTAGTAATACTGGCACTGGTTCTGTGTTACAGCAGCCTGTGGATGTTCGCCCGCTATGGTGGAGAATGGGCCACGTCTTCCGACATGCCAATTCCTGAAAACAGCCGTTTTATTATGGCAACCTACACAACCTACGAAGATAGCCATTATCAGTCTTTGAGCCGACTTTTCATCAACCATGACTCACCCGAAAACTTACGGCAATGGTTCATCGATAAAGGCATCTCAATGACACCTATAGCGCTCGATTTTGATAGTGAGTCTGTTATCGAATATGACGGATACTACGGAACAATCGCTTTGCTTTATCCGCGATCCCATTGGCAGGAATTGCATGACTTTGCGGCTAGATATACATCGGATTGGTGGAGCGATGTTCTTCCTTCATGTCATGCCGTTTATGTGTATTACTCGATGGAAGCAGTTTCTAGAGACTTTCCAGATGCAGATATTCCTCGATCAGGCACCTTAATCATGATACGCACTTGCTGGCCGGACATTAATTAGCAGTTATCCGAGACCACTTCAACTGTATCTTCACTTCACCCCGCTTGCCCTTCCGCTGGTCAAGCATCTTGTAGACACGCATCACGTTATCCTTAAGCGCGTCCAGTACCGCTGGGTGTTGCCCAACCCAGGCGAACGCGGCGGCGACATCAGCCATGCCCGTTCGGCTTTGATTTGTTGATCCATCAAGCAGGCCAAAACGAAGAAATGCGGGTTATATTGGATATCATTCAAGAGTCGATCAGCATCAGCATCTCCGGTAAACTGATTCAGTTCAACCGGTTGTTGACGTAGTGCTTCGGCATGTTCAATAAGGCGTTCTGCAATCGGGGACATAGAAGGTAATCCTTTTCACGCTTGATACTCACACCGTATCCCAGCGCCACGAGCAGGCGCAGCGCCGGGATGTGCGAGATGCGATCTTCTCAACAGGGCGGCTATCTCTCCTGCCGCCGCCCGTTTACGCCTCGTTTTCCTTCGCGTCCGGCGCGGCAACCAGCAGGCGCACCTGAATCCGCACGGCTGATTTTTGCACCGCCACTTTCACCGGGTCGAGTCCGTAGGTCTTCAATTCGTTGCCCACCGTCTCAGCAAATGCCGCCTTGTCGCTCCCCTTTTCGTCCGCCGGATAAGCGATGAGGACGCTCACCTGCTTGCCTGTAATCTGGGGCTTGCCCAGCAGCCGGTAGGGCTGCGACTGATAGCGTGCCTCACGATGGAAATGATCGAACCGGTTCTTCAGTTCGCTGTTTTCAATCGCTTTCTTGGTTGCCATTCTTCAATACTCCTTTATTCCCACCAGCGCCACGCCGGTGAGAAGGTTGCTTATCGGTATACGATTGGGTCACAAAGCTGCTCTTCTAGCTGCGAACGCGATAACGCCCCGTTGAAACGATCACCAGCACGCCGCGTAGATCATCCCGATAGAGATCAGCCAATGCGAATTGCAGTGTTGTGTCGAGTTCAGCTTCATCCTGGATGTGATAACGCAAAACGACAATTCCGCCGTAACCTGCCGGAGGATAATCGAGGATATTGGCGAAATCCAGGTCAACGGTGAGCAGCACCGCATCCAACCGCTTTGCCAGCGCGATGACATCGGCATCCGGTGAGTCCGCCGGGATATGATCGGTGATGAGACTGGTTTGATACCCCCAGTCCCGCACTAAACTCAGATAACGGCGCGGTACGCAGTGATCGAGCAGAATCATGGCGTTGGCACAATCCGGTCTTGGCGGATCATCTGGCTGGCGTAGGCGATACAGGCGCGGACATCGGCCTCGGTCAGGTCGGGATAATAGTCCGGGGAGATGATTTCCGCCGGGGTTTTTCCCGATGCCAGCAGGTCAAGCACCTGCACAACCGTGACTCGCGTCCCGATAATACGCGGTTTGCCATGCATCACCTCACGGGAGACAGCGATACGGTCAAAAATCAGTTGTTCCGGCATTGCGCTACCATCCTTATCACATCCGCTTAAACCTGCAACTTCATTATACCTGCACCCGCGCCGCGCCGGTGAGAAGCTACGCCTCTAAAAAGTGCCGCATCAGATCGGACGAGAATTCCCCCTGCCCGACGGACTCGACCGTGCCGGTAAGCGTGACGTGCCAGTGGGAGTCAATGGCGACACGCACCGTCCCGCCCGCCATGTGAACCGTTACCGGGCTGTCACAGCGCCCGCTGCGTACCGCCGCCCCCGCCGCTGCACAACTCGACGTGCCGGAAGCCAGCGTATAGCCCGCTCCACGCTCCCAGATTTCGATACGAATCGTGTGGCGGTCAACGACTTCGGCAAACTGGACATTAATTCGATTGGGGAACAACGGCGCGATTTCAATGGCCGGGCCATGCTGCTGCACCGCCGCCGCCGAGACAATCTGCCCGAAGATGACACAGTGCGGGTTGCCGATATTCACGCCCGTTGCCAGGTATTCTCGCCCAGCTACCGTGATCGTCTCATCCACCACATCCCGCGCTGCGCCCGCCATCGGGATCGCCGCGCTGTCAAACGCCAGCCGCCCCATGCCCATACTGATCGTAGTTGCCGTCTCGTCCTGAATATGCACCGGGATAACGCTGTCGCCGATGCCAATCTGGAAGACGCGCCCGGTCACGTAACCTTTTTCCCATACATAACGGGCGAATATCCGCAGTCCGTTGCCGCTCTTCTCCGCTTCCGTGCCGTCGGGGTTGAAGAAACACATCGCGGGGATGGCACTGTCGCTCAGCGGGCCGTAGCAGATGCCGTCCGCGCCCAGTCCAAAATGCCGGTCACAGATGCGTTGGACAGCCGCCGGAGTCAACGCTGGGGTGAAGGTCGCTGGGTCGAGCACGATCATATCGTTGCCCATTGCCTGGAACTTGTGAAAACCGTATGGGTTCATGAGCCTGTCTCTGGTGTATGTTGTGTGATTCTATTGTACCGCCCCAACGGGCATTTGTGGAAACAATCGCGCTCCCATGAAAACAGGGGTCTTCAGCGAACTGGCTTGTCCTGTCCCTGCATAGACAGCATACAGGGTCGCCCACTGATGTCCGCCGTGCTCAAGGCGCAATTCGTTTCTCGGTTCGTGGCGGGTTGTCAGTTGTCAGGAGGCAGTCGTCAGTATTTACTTATCCGTGTGGCAAGCTTGCGTAGAAAACGTGCCAGAACAGTGCGTATACGGGACTTCAACCCTTTATCCCGGCGCTTATACCTGTCCTTGTGAAAGATGCGCTTAATCACGTTCATTTCTTCGCTTGATAAATCCTGTATCTCGATGACCCGCAGCACGCCTGAACCATCCAGCCCGAACGATACGCGGTCAGCGACAATACAGGACTCTACAAAAACGTAATTTCCCAACTTGATGACCGCTGTATCGCTGCCCAATCTCAAGTTCAATGGCTCAAATTCGCTAAGATAATCCGGGGATTTTAAAGATTGCCACCAGGTCATATCGCACACCGGAATCCCTTGCCGTTGAGGAATATCCCGGCTGCGCAGGTTGCGATAATCAGGTTGTAGAGCGTACACCTCTTCTACGATCACCAGCTTAATTTTTTCGACTCTGCCACTCTCAGGTTCCAAGCCAATTTCAAGGAGATCTTTTGTAGAAGGTCCCGTGCGCCAGTAAATGGGAATCGCATATAATCCGAACCATCGGAGATAGATAATAAAGCTCTCAAGATCAACTTCTTCTTGCTCGTAGGGCGCGACCCCGGTTACAACCAGCGGCATCGGTGTATTCCTTTTTCAGTGTCAGGTTTCAGTGTATCGCTGTGCGCCGCCGTTGGACACAAACGAAAACCCGACCCTGTTTTTGAACAAATGCTTGAACAAATCTTCCCCATCGGCGACCCGTTTTGTGCTATGCTGGCTATGGTAAGGGCGGGCTACAGCACGCCCACCACCTATCACTCACTGATTGCCAATGACTCATACCTGCGCTTCCTCACAGCTTTTCCTGACAACTGAAAACCGACGATTGACCACCAATAACCCACCTTGCAGCAATCGCTGCAATTGCAGCAAAAATTCGTTTCGCTGCAATAACACCCCGTTTCTTTCCCTTGTCGGCCTGACCTGAACCGCCTTTCCAGCGGCAATTTGCGGCAAATTCGCCTCAATTTGCAACAAAACCCCGCACCCGCCTGCCAAACCAAGCACTACGTTTCGCACCGAGGGACAAATCCTCTACGAAACATGACATCAACAATACAGTAGGGACAGGGCCTGCCCTGTCCGCTAAAGAGACGCCTGTTACCATACCTGACTGACGACTAGCTACCGCCGTTTCACTCGATACCAATAGCGGTAGACCTCGCGGAAACCAATGCGCTCGTACAGGCGTAATGCCGGGGCATTATTCAGCATCACCTGGAGATAACCCGTATGCGCCCCCGCCGCCCGTCCCCAGTCGAGCAGATGCAGGACAAGCTGTTCCCCCAGACCGCGCCCCCGCAGTTCCGGCGCAACCACAATATCGAACAGGCCGGCATAGCCCCCATCAGCCACCGCCAGCCCCACCGCCGCCACCCTCTCGCCGTTCAACAGCATCGCATAGGCCGTGCGCGGCGCGATGTGGTCGAGCAGGCGCGGCATGGTGGTGTGATGCTGTTCTGGTACGGCGTTCATCCGGCAGAAAGCATCCAACCAGGCATCGCTATACTGTGGCGACAGGCGGGCGTCTGTCCCGGCGGGCGGCTTGAGCGTGTCCAGCGTCATCGTTTGCACGCTGGTCGGGGCGTCCTGCTCGTAACCCAGGCTGTCCAGTGTGGCATCCAGGTCGGCGGGGCAAACCTGCGGCGTGAGCTTGAACACCGTATTCAGCCCGCGTTCCGTGTAGAGCGTCTCGCAGTGCCGCATTTTGGCGCGGGTATCCAGCGACGAAGGATAGAGCGGATTGACGGAATTGGCGCGGCGGGTATAGCCGCTGGCGAAGCGCAGCACCCAGCCATCATAGTAGATCGTTTGAAGCGACGGCCAGGCGCTCAGTGTGTATTCTTCAAGTGTTCGGATGGTGTAGTCCGGCATCAGTCTGCCCCTACTCCGGCGGGCCGGTGAAGCCGAAGTCAATATACGGGTCGCCGGTATCGGGCAGAGTCCCGCTTTCCAGCACGATAATCGTGTCACAGGCTTTCGTCAGGCGCTGGATACGCTCTTCCAGCGGCAGCGGTGGCATCCGGGCGAAAATCGCGCTGAAGACGTGGCTGCTGTCCTGGTAGAGATGGTTGGCCTTCAGCCGCGCTCGCTTGAGTACCCGTTCGACTTCATCCCGACTCACCTCGATAAACAGTTCATACTGCTCGACGGTAGTCGGCGCATTTTGCATCGGCAACCCTTCCTGGCTGGCCGCCTGCTTGAAGTACGCCCGCAAATCCTGGGCGGCGTTCTGGTAGGCATTGGCGATGCCGCGCTGAAAGTACGCCTGGTGCGAATTGGTGGCGCTCAACTGACTCGCTTTGGTGCGGGCTTCATGCGCCAGGTGTTCCCACTTCTCGGCCACATCCAGCGCGCCCGCATCCTCCAGGGTCGCGATTTCCAGTGTGCGCGTCTGCCCGGTATTCCCGCCACCGAGCAGCGCTTCGATTTCGACGCCCACTTGCCGGGCGCTGGCGATCCGTAATTCCCGATTCTTCTCCAGCATCTGGCGGATCAGCGTCATCAGGGAATCCGGAACATCCACCCGGAACTGGCGCAGGTCGCGCAGCGGCTCCATCAGAATGGAGGTGATTACCGCCGCCGGATTCGGGCCGTCGAAAGGCCGCTGCCCGGCCAACATCTCGTAGAGCAGCACCCCGAACGCCCAGATGTCCGCCCGTGCATCGAGGCTTTGCCCCCGGCACGCCTCCGGGCTGAGGTATGACCCGGTGCCGACCACATAGCCCGACTGCGTGAGCTGCGTTCGGTCTTTGATGCGGGCGACGCCGAAGTCCGTCAGGCGCGGCGTGCCATTCGCTGTGAGCAGTACGTTATCCGGCTTGATGTCCCGGTGGATGATGTCCAGGCGGTGGGCGCGGGTGAGGGCATCGGCAATATCCAGCCCCAGTTCCAGCACCCGCTGCAACGGCAGCCGCCCCTCTTTATCCAGCACATTCGCCAGCGAGCCGCCCGGCGCGTATTCCATAATAATGCAGTAGTTCGGGCCGTCCTTGGCCGTCCCCAGCAGTTTGATGATATTCGGGTGATTCAGGCGGCGCAGCGCCTCCACCTCGCGGCGAAAGCGTTCGACAGCCTCATTACCACTACGAAGGATAATATCGTGCAGCAGCACCTTAACGGCAACCACCTGGCCGGTGCGCGTATCCGTGCCTTTATAAACGGTTCCCATCCCCCCCTGGCCGATACGTTCTTCCAGCCGGTAGCGGTTGCAGATCATGTTAGGCTCGCTCACGGGTGTTTGTCCTCAATAATGGCGCTGATATCCATCAATGATACCGCCGAATCGATGCAGATGCGTCAAATTCACCTGACAAATATACCAGCAACACGAATCCGCCGGCAATCAGGCGATTCAATGGGATTGCTCCTATAATGGATTCATGAGATGACATCCAAGGAGGTCTTTATGCGCAGCCGAGTGCCGACTGTCTTTATCCTGATACTGGTTTTCCTCGCCGTGTTCAACCCTGTCACCGCTCAGGACAGCCCTTTTACCATACAGACCATTCGCATTGAGAACATGCCCGCTTACGACATCAAGGTCGCGCCCGATGGCCGCACCGCCGCCGTGTATGCCGGGGCAACCAGTCTTAATTTGCTGGGGATGCCTTTTTTTGAGTACGATGTTGTTCCAGGTCTGCTGCCCATCCGCCTGATTGACCTGTCTACCGGCGCTGAAATCGCTCGATTGACCGGCCCAACGGACTATATCAGCGATGTAGCATTCAGCCCGGATGGGGTGCTGCTGGCATCCTACCACCGCAATGGCGAAATCTACCTGTGGGATACGGCGTCTGGAGAACTCAAGCAGCGGCTCAACGTTCTAATGGGGCAAGGGAAGCTGGCATTTCTGCCGGATGGCAAGACTCTCGTGACCTACCTCACAGACGCCAATGTCGGGCAATTCCTGCTGTGGGACGTGGAAACCGGCTACATGACCCGTGTCTGGCGGGAATCCTACCGCGCTTTCGGCGATCTGCAACTCGGTCAGCCGCCGGGGAATATGGACTATCGTTATATCGCCTTCGACATTTCCCCTGATGGGACGCTGCTGGCAACCGCCACCCCCAATGGTGAACTGGTGGTATGGGATACGGAGACACTCACCCAGACCGAAGTCCAGCCCAAAGCGGACAAACCGATGATGCTTAACATCCGATCGCTTACATTCAGCCCGGACAGCAGTACGCTGGTCTACTTCGACACGCTCTCTGAACAAACGCATTTCTGGGATGTGGCGTCGCAATCCGAGACAGCGTCTATTGACGTAGGTAATACTTTCTTTGGGGTTTCGCCCAACCGTGACATACTGGTCTGGGCAACGCGCACCGAACTGTGGTTTGCCCGGCCAGATCAACCGGATGTCGCCACCAAAGTGCTGGATTTTCCAGGTGATCTCCTCGTGGCCTGGCCGGCGGTGGTATTTGTATCGGATAGCAGTGTTATCGTCGGCGGTTTTGGGATGCGGAGCGGCGGCGATTCCCTGGTTTACGGCGAGAATCTTCTGTACATCATCACGTTCAACTGAACCGCAACAACCGCGCCACCACTCGCGTGAACTGCTCACCGTTGGATTGTGCCGAAAAGAGCGCCTCCACCCGCGCCCGTCCGGCTTCGCCCATGCGCTTCCGTTGAGCTGGGTCGCGCAGCAGTTCGATCACTCGTGCCGCCAGGCCAGCCGCATCCCCTGGCGGGACAAGACAACCGGTCACGCCGTCGGCTACCGTCTCCAGCGGGCCGCCGTGATCCGTGCTGACAACCGGCTTGCCACAGGCCATCGCCTCGACATTCACCACGCCGTAACTCTCAAAGTGCGAGCTGCATACGACCACGTCCGCCGCGCCAATCACCCGTTCCACATCGGCGCGGAATCCCAGGTACTTGAGGCGGTTTTGCAGCAGCCGGTCATTTTCTGCGGCTGCCAGGATGCGCTGCTTATAACGGTTATCGGCGTCGGTCTGCGTATTCTCCCCGGCCACGATGAACCGCGCCTGGGGGATTTGCAGTGCCACCTGCCGCGCCATCGCCTGGAACACCTCGTGTCCCTTCACATCCTGGAAGCGGGCAACCAGCGCCACCACCGGCGCACCCCTGGGGATACCCGCCTCGAAGCGCACCTTCGACCCATCCACCGCCGGGTGAAAACGGCGTGTATCCACACCGGGATACAACACCTCGACCCGTTCAGGCGGCATGAAGGGCGGCTCGCCCAGGAAACCCTCTTTGATGGCCTGTGAGTGGGCAAATGTCGCGCCGCTGCGCCGGAAGAAGCCGCGCTGCCACACCTTCGGCCTGAACCACCAGCCCATACACGTCCACAGCGCCGGGATACCCGCCCGCGCCGCCGCCGGGAGCAACATGGGCAGGGTGTGGTAGTCACTATGCGCGATGGCGATGCCCTGCTCGCGGATAAGGTCTTCGATTTTGCGGGAAATGGGCAGCCGCGCCCAGACCACCGGGATGAAATACGTCGTCGCGCCCCGGTATGGGAGGACATGTACCGGCCAACCCGCCTCGCGCCAGGCAGCGGGGAGCTGGCCTTCACGCGGGACGAGCAGGTGCGGCAGGAAAAGCGCCGGGTCGAGGGCGCGGGCTAACGTCAGCAGCGCGGTTTCGCCGCCGCCCAACCCGGTATAGCTGGAAGCGAACAGGATGCGCGTCTGCATACGGTCAATTAACCCGGTGTGGTCTCCGCCGCCGCTACTGGCACATCGGCCACAGGCAGCGCCGGGCCGTTGAAACACTGGATCAGCCGGGGGACATCCCCTGAACGGGAGAAGGCCGTAATATGGTCGCCGACCTGGAAAACGGTGTTCCCATGCGGGATCAGGACTTTTTCACCCCGCTTGATCGAGATCAGGAGACAGTCATCCGGTAACTGCGCGGCCAATTCCTGCACGGCCTGCCCGATCACCTGGCTGTTGTGCGCCAGTGTCACTTCGACAAATTCCGTGCCATTCGGGCTGCTGGCCTGAATCGTGTTCTGGCGCGACTGAATCTCGGCACGCCGCGTCAGCGCGATATTATAGGCTCGCACGATGTCCGCCCTGCGAATTATGCCGATGAGGTGCGCCGGTGACTCGCGTTCGACCACCGGCATTCGCCCCAGGCCGCGTGCCCCCAACCGCGCCAGCACATCGCCAATCGGCTCATCCGGGAAGGCGGTCAGCAGCTTGTTACGCGGTGTGCAGATCATACAGACCTCGGTTTCGCGGGGGACCTTGTTCGCCAGAGCGCGATCCAGGTCGGAAATCGTCACCAGCCCGGATAACAGTCCCTCACTATCCAGCACCGGGTAGCCATGAGAATGCGTCTGGCTGAACGAGGTGATGAGTTCGCTCAGCGTGCTGTTGGCGGAAATCGTGTGCAGGTCATACGTCATGACCTCGCTCACCATGACCCCCTGTAAAACGTCCACATCCCGCCCGCGCCGCAAGCGCACCCCGCGCCGCGTGAGTTTGAGCGTGTAGATCGATTCTTTGTGCAGTAACATACGGGAAAGCAGCGTGGCAACGACCACAGTGAGCATCATCGGCAGGATAATCCGGCTATCGTCGGTGAGTTCAAAGGCAATGATAAGCGCCGTAATCGGGGCATGGGCGCTGGCCGCGAATACCGCCGCCATCCCCACCAGGGCATACGCGCCCGGCGGCGCTGGAATATTAGGGAACAGTGCATTCACAACAATCTCGAACCCTGTCCCCAGCATCGCCCCCATGAACAGGGATGGCGCGAAGATACCGCCCGATCCCCCCGAACCGAGCGTCAAACAGGTGGCGATCAGCTTCAACACCAGGAGCAGCAGCACTACGCCCAACGTGAGTTCGTTGGCAAGCGCCCCGCTGATGACATCATGCCCGGCGTTGTTGAAGATTTGCGGCGCGCCTACCCAGCGGATGCCCGTCAGAAGCGGGTAGAGCAGCGCCAGTGTGCCGAGCAGCGCCCCGCCAATCGCCGGTTTGAGCCATTCCGGGGCGCGTTTCCAATCATCGAACAGGTCTTCGGTCCAGTACAGCGTCCGCACAAAGGCAAACCCTACCATCGCCCCCAGTATCCCCAGCATGGGATAAAACGCGAACTCCCACACGCTTTTGATGCCGTACTCCACCGGCAAAATAAAGAGCGGGTCCGCCCCAAACGCAGCCCGCCCTACCACGCTGGCCGCAACCGACGAAATCACGACGGTGCTGAAGTAGCGCACGCTGAACTCGTCCAGAATCACTTCCAGCGCGAAGATGACCCCGGCAATCGGCGCATTGAACAGCGCCGCGATGCCCGAAGCCGCACCACAGGCAACCAGATTGCGAATCCGGTCATCCGATAAATTGAGGGTTTGCCCGATGCTGGAGCCAAAGGCCGAGCCGATCTGGACAATCGGCCCTTCGCGCCCGGCAGAACCGCCGCTCCCAATCGTGAACGAGGATGCCAGCGATTTAATCAGCGCCACAATCGGACGGATGCGCCCGCCGCGCATGGCAATCGCTTCCATCACTTCCGGCACACCATGTCCTTTTGCTTCGCGGGCATAGCGGTAAATCAGCGGCCCGGCGAATAATCCGCCTAATGCCGGGACAATGACGACATACGCCTGTCCCAGGTTTTCGGTGATGGACGGCAGCCACTCATAGCCCACCCAACTCACTAGGTTAATCAATTCCTGCAGAATGATCGCCCCGAACCCCGTCCCCAGCCCCACCACGACGGCGGTTCCAACCAGAATCGTATCTTCGGATATGTTCAGGCGATCAATCAGACTGCTGGCCCAATCCGTGATACGCGCACGGCGAGCCAGCAGCTTAATTTGAGGATGCAAAAGACTTCTCTCCTAAAAATGACCTTTTCTTCAATCATAACACACCGGGGGCGCCAGAAGCGCAAGGATTGACAGCCTTCTCCAGTCGTATCGCGGGCGTAGGGCAAACGTCCAGCATCCGAATGCACACGGCGCCGCAAGCCGTGATACGCTGGAACTATAGTCATCTGCGCACTCAAGGACATCTTCAATGCGAACCTTCCTTATAATCATCATACTCCTATTGCTGTTGGCACTGCCTGTCAGCGGCCAGGATGCCACTCCCGAACCGATCCCCGACCCTGCCCAACTGGTGGATGAGGGCGACTCGGACATCGTCAACATCCTGCTGATCGGCAGCGGCGTCGAAAACCCGGAAAATCCCGGTCTGGCGGATTCGCTCATGGTCGTTTCGGTCAACCGGACTGTCGGGGCAGTCTCGCTGCTTTCGATCCCCCGCGACCTGTATGTGTATGTCCCCGGCTTCGGCATGAACAAGATCAACACGGCCTACCTGTATGGCGAAACGCAGGCAATCGAAGGCGGCGGGGCGGGGCTGATGGCGGAAACGATCCGCTACAACCTGGGACTGATAATTGATTACTATGCGCGGGTGGACTTCAACGGGTTCAGCGAAATCATTGACATGGTAGGCGGGATTAACATCACGGTGGACTGTGCGATTGAGGACTGGCGGCTGAAATCCCCCGAACTCGATAAACACGACCCGGAAAACTGGGAGATGTTCACGCTCTGGGCCGGGGTGTATCACATGGATTCCGACCTCGCGCTGTGGTATGTCCGCAGCCGCCGCACCAGCAGTGACCTGGATCGCGGGCGGCGGCAGCAGGATGTCATCCGGGCGCTGTGGCGCACTATCCGCAGCCAGGGCGTGCTGGAAACCCTGCCGGCAATATGGGACGATGTGCTGGCGACGGTGGACACGAACCTGACCTTAGCTGACGTGGTGGGCATGTCCCCGCTGGCGCTTTCCCTGGATACCGCCGACCTGTCGTACTTCACCTTTCGGATGCGGCACGAAGTCAGCAACGGCCTCTCGCCTGTCGGGCAGGAGATCCTTGTGCCTGAACGGGACGCGATAGCCGAACTCATGCAGCAGGTCGTCCTGCCGCCCAACGCCAGCCAGATTCGCCCGGAGCGCCCGACCATCGGTATTGTCAACGCCAGCGGCATCCTCTATCTGTCGCGGGTGGTGGCTGACCGGCTGGAACTGGAGGGCTTCCGCACCGTGATTCTGGATGAATGGTCGCCGCCCCGCGAATATAATCGCATCATAGACTATACCGGCGCGACCAAAGGCAGCCCGATTGGGCGCTTGCAGAGCGTCCTGCATGTAACCGAGGACGGCCTCTCCTTCGAGCCGGACCCACTGCGCGAATACGACTTCAGGGTGTACATCGGCAATAAGGAGCAGTTCTGGGCCTGCACGCGCCCGGTCATCCAGCCGCCGCCGCCCACCGCCACGCCGGAAGGGGGGTAATTCAGGGCAATCGCATCATATTTGTTCTATCAAATTGGCTTTTTCTGACCCCTCCCCAGCCCTCCCCGCAAACGGGGAGGGAGCCGATTCTGCAATACCTGTTCCGCCTCCGCTGGCGGGGGAGATTTAGAGGGGGTAAAAAAGACCAGAAACGTATGTCAATACGGAATTTCCATTTTGATGCAATCGCCCTGGGGGTAATTTTGAACTTTATCAACCGTCAAAGTGTAGTAAAAATGTAAGTGGGGATTTGTGCGACTTAAATAACTACCTACGAACGGGCTAACCAGTCACTAATTTTCATACAGTCTCTAATCAAATTGGCCTTGAAAACTTTAATTTTGTGTTATACTAGGCACGCATCGTCGGTTTTTAACCGACGGTAAATTATGAGGAGTTTCTTAAAAGGAGTAAAGCATGAAGCACTTTAGCAAACTGCTGCTGGTTGGGATTGTTCTCGCCTTGCTCAGCCTGACAGCGGTCTCCGTTTTGGCGCAGGCCGGCGAAGGCGGCGTCCTCGTTACCGACAACATCGGCGACGACCCTGCTACCTTCAACCCCATCACCTGCAATGACACCGTGTGCAGCCTGGTGACTGGCTGGCTGTATCCCGGCATCATCGGCCTTGACCCCGCCACCGGCAGCCCGGCCCCCATGGTGCCTGGAAACGTTGCCGAAAGCTGGGCCTATGACGACAGCGGCACCGTGCTGACGATCAACCTGCGGCAGGACCTGGCCTGGAACGATGGCACCCCCATCACCTCGGCTGACTATATGTGGTCCATCACCGCCGTCAAGAGCGGTCTGACCAGCTCCCCGCGTACTTCCATGTTCATGACGCTTGACGACGGCACTCCTGCCGGCGGCAACATCACCAACATCGAAGCGCCCGATGACTACACCGTCGTCGTCACCTTTGACCATCCTGACTGCTCCTCGTTCAATGACGTCAACGACCTGCCGCTGGTTCCGGCGCATGTCTTCAGCGAACTGTACGGCACCGACTATGCTTCGCTCGATGCCGACCCGCTGGCGATCCCGACTGTCAGCTTTGGCCCGTTCAAGGATATTGACTTCTCGCCGAACGAGCGCGTCAGCCTGATCGCCGACCCGGCTTACCCCGACACCGTTCTGGGCTATGTCAGCCCGTCCGAGTGGGTTTACAAGAGTGTCCCGGACACCACCGTTTCCGTCGAACAATTCCTGGCTGGCGAGATCACCTACACGGGTATCCCCGCCGAACGTCAGGCTGATGTGGCGGCAACCGAAGGTGTCAAGACCTTTGAATTCTCGCAGAACGGCTTCCAGTACATGGGCTTCAACCTGGCCGACCCCACCAACCCGCAGAACGGGCTGGACGAAGAAGGCAACGCGATTGACCAGGGCCACCACCCGATCTTCGGCGATGTCCGCGTGCGCCAGGCGATTGCCCACGCCGTTGACGTTGATGCCATGATCCAGGGTATCCTTGATGGCCGTGGCACCCGCATCAACACCCACACCATCCCGACCTCCTGGACCTACGACCCCAACCTGGAGGGCTTCGCCCTGGACCAGGAAGCGGCGCTGGCACTGCTGGCCGAAGCTGGCTGGGTGGACGACGACAATGACGTCAGCACCCCGCTGGTCGCCACTGAAGACGCCCTGTACGCCGAAGCTGGCACGCCGCTGGAATTCACCCTCCAGACCAACGCCGGCAACCTGGCCCGCGAACGCATCGGCCAGACCATTCAGTCGCAGCTGGCTGAAATCGGCATCAAGGTGAACTTTGAAGCCATCGAATTCGGTACACTGGTAGACATCCTGACGGGCCAGACCTTTGATGCGATCATCATCGGCTGGAGCCTCGGCCTGCCGGTTGACCCCGACCTCGCCTGGGCGTATGGGCCGGAAGGCGACCTGGTTGGTGCAGGCTTTGCCTTCACATCCTATAACAACCCGGTCTTCAACGAACTGATGGAACAGGGCAAGACTATCCCCGGTTGCGACATTGAAGCGCGTACCGCCATCTACCAGGAAGCCAACGCGATTCTGGCGAACGACCTGCCGTACCTGTACCTGTATGCCGCCAACGTCATGTATGCGGCCCAGGAAGGCGTCGAAAACTGGGATCCGTATCCGAACTTCCAGCAATGGAACATTGATGCCTGGTCAGTTAACGACTAAGTTGTAAACGCATCAATTCTGCTCACGCCGGGGTTTCCGCTCCGGCGTGAGGTTTATATCCCCGCTGTTTCGCCCGGCAGTGCTGGATGATTGGGGTTTATCGGTAGACTCTGGTAATAGATGGGTTACGTCCATGATTAAATACATTCTCCGCCGCCTGATTCAGGCAGTACCAACCTTTTTGGGGATAACCATCCTTTCATATATGATTATGTGGGCCGCGCCTGGCGACCCAGTGTCGTTGATGACCTTCGACCCCACCATTAAGCAGGAAACCAAAGAGCGTCTGGCCAACGCGCTCGGCGTCAATGATCCGCTCCCCATCCAGTATTTACGCTGGTTGATCGGGGACGAGTGGAAAGTCATTGATGAGGATGCGGATGGTGTGCCGGACGAACGCCCCGCCGACGGTCTGACGCGGGTACGTTATGGTATCCTGCGGGGTGACTTTGGCGACTCGTTTTACCTGCGCCAGGATGCTTTGGAGCTTATCGTTCAACGTATTCCCGCCACCCTGGAACTCAGTGTCACGGCGCTCATCGTCAGCCTGACGGTTGGCCTGCCGATTGGTATTCTGGCGGCGGTCTGGCGCGGCGGCTGGTTCGACCAGTTCACCCGTGTTGGAGCTGTCGTGGGGAATGCGGTACCTGGCTTTTGGATGGGGATTATGCTCATCCTGTTTTTTGGCGCGATACTGGGTGTGCTGCCCATGGGGGACAGAGGCTGCCCCACACGCGGGGAGTGTACGCCGCTGTATATGCGTCTCGATCATCTGATTCTGCCGACGGTGGTGCTGTCTTTGGGCGGCATTGCCGGGTATTCCCGCTACATGCGTGCTTCCATGCTGGAACAAATCAACAGTGACTATATCCGCACGGCCCGCGCTAAAGGGCTGCCGAACCGCCTGGTGTGGTTCAAACACGGCGCGAAAAACGCGCTGATCCCGATTGCCACCTTTTTAGGCCCAACCTTAACCGGCTTGATAGGCGGTGCTGTGATTACCGAGACGATTTTTTCGTGGCCGGGCATGGGGCGACTGCTGGTTTCGGCGCTGACCCGGCGGGATTACCCGATTGTCATGGCCGGAGTCGTCGTCGGTTCTATTCTCACCATTCTCGGTTATATTATTTCCGACGTGCTGTACGCGGTGGTTGACCCGCGTATCCGCTTCTAGCCCAGGAGGGGTATTCTGATGGCGACACAAGCAACAAGCAGCTCCTCCACGGTAGTAAGCCTGGGCAACGGGCAGGAAGAATTTGTCCGCAGCGAATCGCTGATGCAGAAGGCGCTGCGCCGCCTGGTGCATGACCGGCTCACCATGGTGGCCCTGGGAATTGTCCTGTTAATGGCGCTGCTGGCGATTGGTGCGCCCTTCATCAGCCAGCAGATTCTCCATGTGGATTACACCAAAGCCGAACCGCTCAAGAGTTTCTTTGGCATTGGCGAAAACGGGCATATTCTGGGCACCGATGACCTGGGACGCGACCACCTGGCACGCCTGCTGTACGCCGGGCAGGTCTCACTGAGTATCGCCTTTTTCGCGGCGATGCTTTCGATGACGATTGCCCTGTCCCTGGGCGTGACAACCGGCTATTTCGGCGGCATAGTGGACGATCTGGTGATCTGGTTTATCACCACCCTCAACTCCATCCCGCAGCTTTTCTTACTGTTGATCGTTAGCGCCGCCCTGGCACCTGGGCCGGGCAGCCTGATTCTCATCCTGGGGCTGCTGGGCTGGACGGGTATCATGCGGTTGGTACGCGGTGAAACCTTCTCGCTGCGCGAACGCGAATTTATCGTGGCCGCGCGGGCGATGGGGGCATCCCCCTGGCGCATCATGTTCGCGCATATCGTCCCGAATCTGATTTCGATTGTGGTGATTTCGCTGGCGATTGACATCGGCGCACTCATTCTGGTGGAATCGGGGTTGAGCTTCCTCGGCTTCGGCATCCAGCCGCCCATCCCCAGCTGGGGCAACATGCTCACGGGCGCGACCACGTTCATGCGACGTGCGCCACATCTGGTCATCGCCCCCGGCATCCTGATCTTCATCACGGTGCTGTGCATGTACATCATCGGAGACGGCATCCGCGACGCCTTCGACCCCACCACAGCCGACTAAATAAACCCGGCGTGCGCTTTTGCCATCATCTCAGATGGCTATCTGGAAAGAGAAAAAGTCCCCTTCCTGCACAACAGGGAGGGGATTTAGATTGGGCATACCCAGTTGCATCCCGGCGTCAACCGGATATACTTTCCCCTATGACACGACGACTCTGCGGCTTTCTGGCGTTCATCCTCATCCTGGCGGCCTGCCAACCGGAAACGACACCGGTTGAGCAGTCGAGGGGAGATAGTGTCGGGCACGTTCCTCCCGTGTGAATGATGCTACAATGGAGGCAGTTAGTAACGGAGAATACCCATGCTAAACGTACCCCTCGCACAGTATTTGATGCAATCACCGACTTCCGGCAACCGAACCCTCTCCGCAGGAGATCGTTGATTTCACCTACCGGAAGACCTGCAGTCCCGTCTGGATTAACTCCTTGATAAGAGCGGGAGGGTCTGTTGACACACACCGAGCAGGAAGAGCCAACAGAGTTCCTGAATGTTGATGAAATGTTTTCGTTGCTCAAGACCAAGATGAAACTCAAACTTAAGAAGCAGTCCGAATGAGCATCAGCAACGAACAGAAATGACTTGTTCGCCAACGAGCAGGGAACTGTTGTGAATACTGAGTAGGGAGAGTGAGAAATGTCTGTGCCAGAATTCCACAAATTCGATGACCAGATCGGAGACATAGCCACGGTTGGCGAGTTCTGGCGGTGGGCAATGTCAGACCTGCTGGGCAATCGCAATCGCGGCATTCTGGCAGAATACATTGTCGGCAAACTTATCGGCGCAGATCTGTCGCATCCACGGATTGAGTGGACCTGCTATGACCTTACGTACGGCAAGCATAGTATTGAGGTCAAGTCGTCAGCCTACGTTCAAAGCTGGCATACCAGAGACAGCAAGCGGTACCAACTTAGCTTCGGTATTGCCCCACATAGTTGCTGGGATGCTAAGAAAAACACCGTATCAAGGGAAAAGCGTCGCTGGGCAGACGTCTATGTGTTCTGCGTATTTCCCGCGGAGAGTCATCACGACACTCGCGATGTCCTGAACCTAGCTGAGTGGCGATTCTTTGTCGCGACTACCCCGCACATCAATGACTATGTGTCCTTAAAATCCAAGCAGATCGGTATCAGAACCGTGCGACGCATCTGCGGAAGCGCTGTCGGGTATGCCGAACTGAAACACAAAATAGACAGCATCCTTACGTAAAGAAACAGGTGTCCTCTCGTTATTTGATGCGGAGGGAATAACGAGCGCAGCGCGTAGGAGTGAGGTTTTTGATTGGGCATACCCAGTTGCATCCCGGCGTCAACCGGATATACTTTCCCCTATGACACGACGACTCTGCGGCTTTCTGGCGTTCATCCTCATCCTGGCGGCCTGCCAACCGGAAACGACACCGGTTGAGCAGTTCCCGACGGCTGTTCCTTTCCCGACGGTAACGCCGGGACGGCTCATACACGGTATCCTGCCCACCGCCTACGCCCCTGGCAGCGGGGTGGCGCTGGCAAACCCGGCGACGGCGATGGCGATGGCGAACCGCCCTACACCCACGCCCCAGTACGGCGTCTGCCCGCCGCTGGCCGAGCCTCCTTCTCCACCACAACCGGCAGCCGGGCAGGATCGCGGGGCGACGATTGCCCGCTACCTTTCCGATGGCGCGAGTATCCCGGCACTGGATAACCTGCTGCGTACCGAGTGGGGACTGCTGGGCGAGACGGCGACCTTCCGCAGCGACCGGGATTTCACCGGGGAAGGCACGGCGGACATTCTGCTGGCAGTTGCCACCCCGGATACAGGCGGGGCGCTGTTCGTGTTCGGCTGTGCCAACGGGCGCTATCTCCCGCTGTATGACAACCTGACCGGGGGCGATCTGCCTCCGCAGATCATCCTGGCGGGCGACATGAACTATGACGGCACTGCCGACCTGCTGTATACGGCCTATATCTGTAATGCAGCATCCAGCGAAGACTGCGCCTATGAAACCCAGCTTCTCGCCTGGGATACGGGCAGCGGGCGCTTCACCAGCCTGCTCACCCGCCCGATCACCAGCGCCGAGCCGCCCGCGCCTAATGATGTAGATAGTGACCAGGTGCTGGAACTGGTCGTCCGCCTCACGGATTCCGGCAGCGTCGCCACCGGGCCGCTGCGTACCGGCGTCAACATTTACGACTGGAATGGCGCGGCCTATGTGCTGTCTATCACCCAGCTTGACCCGCCGCGCTTCAAAATCCAGGTGATTCACGAGGCCGACAACGCCTTCAACCGCCTGGAAATTGAGGAAGCCGTCTCGCTTTATGAACTCGCCAACCGCGATTCGGCGCTGCGTTACTGGTTCAACGACGAACCGGCGGCGCTCAACAGTTATGCCCTGTACCGCTTGCTGGTAGCCTTCGCCTATACTGAAGATGATCGGATGCTGCCTACTTACCAGGCGGCGCTCCAGAACTACCCCGACCCGGCCACCGGGCCGGTCTATGCCCTCATGACGACGACATTCTGGGATGCCTTCCAGGTCAGCTACAACATGCACAGCGCCTGTGCCGCCGTTCAGTCGGTGATCGCCGCCCGCCCGGAAGCGCTCGGCCTGCTCAACCGCTACGGCAGCCGCAACCCGACCTACACCGCCGGCGATCTCTGCCCGTTCTGAGTGGCGGGATGTTCCTTCGCCCTTTTCATTCAGTGCTCAAAATCCAAAGGGGACGACATGAACAAGGTCATTCTTATCACCGGCGCATCAACCGGTATCGGGCGGGCGGCGGCGGCATGGCTGGCAGAGCGCGGGCATACCGTCTTCGGCACCAGCCGCACCCCAGACCGCTATGCGATAACCGACTTTCCACTACTGCCGCTGGATGTGTGCGACGACGACTCGGTGCAGGCCTGCGTCCAGGAAGTGATGCAGCGCGCTGGCCGGATTGACGTCCTGGTGAACAATGCCGGGTATACCCTGTCCGGGGCGATGGAAGAAGCCACCCTGGCGGAAGTGAAAGCCCTGTTCGAGACGCAGTTTTTCGGCGTGATACGGATGACGAACGCTGTACTGCCGATCATGCGGGCGCAGCGTGCCGGACACATCATCAACATGAGTTCGCTGGCGGGGATACTGGGCGTGCCCTATATGGGCCTGTACAGCGCCGCCAAACACGCGCTGGAAGGCTACAGCGAATCGCTGCGCTACGAGCTTCAGCAATTTGGGATTCGCGTCACCCTGGTTGAGCCGGGCGACATCAACACGCCGCTGGTGGTGCAGCCGCCGGGCCGCACTATCGCGGATTATGACGGCATCCGCGAACGGACGAACCGGATTCACGAACATAATGTCCGCAACGGCCCTGACCCGGCACTCGTCGCCCGCAAAGTGGGCGAAATCATTGAGCGCCAGCCGGTCCGTTTTCGTCACCCGGTTGGCCGGGAAACCTGGGCGCTGCTGGCGAAACGCTTTCTACCGGAACGCCTGGGCGAACGGATGATGCGCCTGTATTACCGGCTCGACGCGCCGCGTGAAACGTAGAGGAGAGCTTTGCACCCTCCTCTATGGGAAAAAGAATCGCTAATGAAGATCAGCCCACCCAATCAATCCACTGCTGCGAGAGGGTCTTATCCCGCGCCAGCAGATACACGCTGGCCTTGCCATAGAAGATCAGCAGCGCCTCACGGAAGGTATGGATTTGCGGGATAACCGCCATCTGGAAATCGCCACCGCGATGAATTGGCTTGCCCTGAATGTCGGCGTCGGAAAGCGCGGCCAAGGTGTTTTTCATGTCCTCGTTCAGGCGGCTGTACCAGGCCCTGAGCTTCTCCACGCTGGTTTCCAGGGCGGGGTCGTTCACGCGGTAGGAAAAATCCTGCTTGAAGTGCTTAAACGAATCGGTGTACGACTGCTGCACCTCCCCGATCTGGCGGCACAGGACGCCCAGCGTCGGGTTCGAGGGGGGATGATAGGCGAGATCCTCATCCGTCAGGGTATTCATCATCTGCTGGCGCAGCGCCTCAGTCATTTCTAAAAGCCCGTAAACTTCTTTCATAATCTGGCTCATGGTGTCCTCTTTTGCTTAACAATCTGGCAGGTTATGCCTCCTCTTATGATAGAACAAATGAGCTGTTTTTGCAAGCCCCGCCGGGCAGTATACCAGGGCAATCGCATCAAATTCACTCTATACAAAATAGCCTTTTCTGCCCCCTCCCCAACCCTACTTCGAGCGGACGTGCGTCCCCGTCTCAGTCGCCGCAACCGGGGCGGGAGTAAAGTCTCCCCTGCTGGCGGGGGAGATTGAGAGGGGGTCAAGTGCCCCTGCTGGCGGGGGAGATTTAGAGGGGGTCAAGTGCCCCCGCTGGCCGGGGAGGCTAGGAGGGGGTAAAAAAGCCAGAAGTGTACATCAATTTGAAATTCCCATTTTGATGCAATCGCCCCGGGTAATATGCAGGCTGGAATCCGCAACCAAAATGCGAGCATTGCGTATACACAATCAGCCGTACACTATCATCGGTACAGGGCGCTACCCGACTGACCGGCATAACCTGCCGGACGGCGTTATCATATTGTTCCAGTCAGTAAGACTTCGCAAACGAGAAAGGCTGCAATCATGCGCAATTTTGCTATCCGGGTCATCATTAACGCGGTTGCTATCGCGATTACGGCGTCACTGCTGAGTGGGGTGCATGTGGCGAACAACGACATTGGCACGCTGCTCATCATCGGGCTGGTGTTTGGGATTGTGAATGCCATTGTCAGACCCATCCTGATTTTCCTCACCTGTCCGGCGGTGATCGTCACGCTCGGCCTGTTCCTGCTGGTGATTAACGGCCTGATGCTGATGCTGACCGCCAACCTGATTCCCGAACGGCTGCAAATTGACGGATTCGGCACAGCCGTCCTGGCCGGGATCATCATGGGTATCCTGGGCATGATTATGGAAAGCGTCCTGAAGCCGAAAGATGACGATAAGGGCAAGCGCAAACGGGACTCCAACACGATCGTCATTGACCGGCGCTAAGGTGTTCGAAAGCGCAAACGGGCGTTCCCCTGCATAGAACAAGTTGTAGGGGGTGCCCGGTTCTACTCCGTATTGATTCTTAGACAGGCTGCTGGCAGATACAACACATGAAAAAGCCCCTTTTCCGAGGGGCTTACCCCTAACCCTTCGTCGCAGCTTTGCTACCTTCACCTCGTACCAAGATTGGCGCTCCGCATCCTTTGTAGCATGGCATCACGGAACTGGGCTGCCTTTTTCACAGCCTCGCTGGCTGCCTCTTGTTCGCTCTGAAATGCAATTTCGATTTCACGCTCGCGGGACGATAGTTGGCGTCGGTAGTCTTTGGTGCGCATCTGCATTCTATCCCACTCATCAAAGGCCAGTAACCCCGGCAGTCCTAGCAAACATGGGACTATGCACAGTAGATAGAGCAAGAATCCAGTCTGTGGTAGTACAAAATAGAGAATTGGGATGAGCCCTAATGAAACCAACGCACTATATCCGAATATCCGCCGTCTCGTGGTTGATGGGCGACCAGATTGCTTTTCTAAGTCCTGTTGAGCGAGCGCTTTTTGGGTCGCGCACCGCTTCCGCACATCTTCGCGTTGCAGACATGCAGCTTCATATGCTGCCTGTAAAGGCCGGAATTCTTCAAGTAACGCCACGATTTTTTCTTCAGCATTCGAGACTAAAGGTGTGCGTTCGATCCGATATTCCCATCCATTCCTGATCTCAATGGGAAGTTCACTAAACTGTCTCAGGCGCATTTTATCAGCGGCGATTCTTGCTTGTTTTGCTTTCTGCTGAAGATGCCGCTCTAATTCATAGGATGTCAGCTGTGAAATAGCTAATGTTCCTGACCCAGCACAGCGGGAGCAAACCTCTTGAATGCTGACTTCCTCATCATATTCTTCAGTGCTACCTGTGAAGTTCCCGGCGCTGTCATATCCGCCATCGGCACGCCAACCATAGACCCTTCTTGTTTCATAACGAGTAGACCATCCATTGTCACAACTGGGACATTCCACCTTTTCTTCTGGCGACAACATAATCCACTCCACCCATACCTGCCTGTTGAGAATATCTTAAGGCACTTTCATCCAGAATCTGAAACCATTTTTCTGATGCAGACACACCGTCAACCAGAATACACAAATAGATGGCGACAAATACAAGAGAGCAGCCGCCGTATTGGTGACTGCTCCGAAATATTGCACAGGGTAACATGTATCCCAATTAGCCGCCTTCACACGCTCCCAGATAATCTCCATGAGCAAGGTGAGCAGGCAGGGCAGAGCGATTGATGCTGATGGTATGGGCGGCTGCCGGATTCCCCTGCGGGATATGGCAGATGGTGACCTTCCTGTCGTCCGGGCATCTGCCGTTGCCGGGCGCGGAGGCGGTTAGCGCATAATCGGCCTCGATATAACGGAGTGGGGCATCATAGTCGTCGGGATCATGCAGCGGAATGATACACAGCAGCGCCGCCGCGAAATCTATCCGGCCACTTTCTGGAAAAGTCTCTTCATGGTAAACCGTGAACTCAGGGAGAACCGGTTCATTGTATACACCTTGCGGCCCTTTCCCGACAACAAGCACAGCGGCAGAGATAAGATGGCAGGTGCTTTGTTGAACAGTATAGTGAATCTCGAATGAAGCCGTGTCGCCGGGCTTGCCACAGATAGATAACCAGTTTCCGAGATCACCGTCATATATGATTTCATCTGGAGGCGTGCCGGTCCACCCGTAGCTCTCAAGCGTCCCCACATCGGTAATCATGATTGCCAGAGCCGGAATCACGCCGACTGCCAATACCAGAACCAATATCAGAAAACTGTGTTTCTTCATGCTATCCCCCCTTAAATAAAAAACCGAAAGCCACTCGAGATAAGAGTGCTTTCGGCTGTTCGAATGAAATATTGAGATGTTGCCAGCCGCTGCGATGGTTGCTACAACGGCACATCAAACTGATAGGATTGGCGCAGTTGAGTGGTTATAGGGGATGAAGCATCATGCCCAGTGGAAAACCAACTGAACCGCGTAACGTCTAATCGTCTTCCATTATCCGCGTGATGTTCTATTTCCCTAATGAAAGCGGAGGATTATCGAGCCAATACAGGCTGAAACCGGTACTGGTGTCCACCTGATTAAACGAGATATAGAACACACCATTTTCCAGGCCATTACCGCCAGCGGTATATTTCTGACCGTCCTTATCCAACACGTAGGCACTCATCAGGCTCGAAAGCCCCATGTTCTCCGACAGAGTGACCCAGACAATCAAGGCGTTCGAATTGAATTTTATGCAAGACGGTTTACTTACATCGCAATCTACCGGCCACCGGTCTGTCAGTGCCACCCTGGTGATCGTCACGGTGCCATCGGGTGCGTTGAGGGTACCAACGGGACCACCGCCACAGCCTGTTAACAGAGCAGCCATCCAAAATGCAGAAACGCACCATATCATGAATTTAACGGTCTTCACGGATTGTATTCCCTTCAGACGCCAGACATACTTTCGGTTTTGCCGGGCGAGTCAGGCCTATTCTCATTCATTCTATTCCTCTGGCCGGTTGCCCAGACAGTGACAAAGCGCATATTGCAGGCCGTATTTTGTCAGATGCGGGGTATGCGCTCGTGTAGTGGGGACTTGCTCATGGAGGGTGGTGAAGGGTTCGGTGCGGGAATCCCGCTTTCCCTGTGCCGAAGCCGCCAGCGGATGCAATCCACCAGCCAGGATGTTCGGGTAAGCCTATTCAAAAGGGGCTGATGATGTCCGGAATCACTCGCCAGCCTGCTTCAGCGGGCTTCCTAAACACACCCAGCCCCAGGACTTCCAGCCTGGGGTGTTTCTATGCGGGCTGATTGTGCTGAGAAAGGCCACTATGTACAATTGGTATGATAATAATCCAATCGAATTAGGAAGTACATGACAATGGATAAGCACCAGACACGTGAATTGATGCTGAAAATTCTTGAGTTAGTAGACATTACGGTTCAATATGAAGCTCTTTTCGGAAATCGCACACCCGATCTGAATAGCCCTGACGAGGCCTGGGAGCTTTCACAGGTCATTTTTGACAAGCAAAAAGAAATCGCCGTTATGTTGGATAAACAAGCATTTACAGCGTACATCATGCAAAATCATGACCATCGCTTTACAGATAGAATGTCATCTGGTTTGGCACTTGCAGCGTTTCACCGCGCCAGCGGTTTATACCAATATTGTATTCAGTGTGAGTACAAACCACCTCAGAATCTTGATCAAAACTATCGAATGCAGCGCACGATTGCCGAGATGCTTGACCCGAAAGCAGTACATGAGGTTATGGTTGGGAACTCTGATTGACATATTGAGGGATAACAATGGCAAACCCTGAACACCTGGACATCCTGAAGCAAGGCGTTGGAGTCTGGAATAAGTGGCGAAAAGATAATCCAGATGTTGTTCCTGATCTGCGTGAGTCAAACCTGCTAAGAGCAGACCTTAACCAGATTAACCTACACGGTGCGAACTTGGATGGGATATTCTTGGGCGGAGCAAAACTAAATGGAGCAACTCTGAGCGGGACAAACCTGTCCGCCGCAACTTTGTTTGAAGCAACCTTGTACGGAACAGACTTACACGGAGCGACTTTGTACGGAGCAAATCTACATAGGGCGAACTTATGTGAAGCAGACCTGAACCAAACACATTTAGGTGGAGCAGATATGAGTATGGCGGACCTAAGTAAGGCGCAACTAAATAGAGCCGACTTGGGCCGTGTAAACCTGCGGGGAGCAGATCTTAGCGAAACAGACTTAAGTTGGGCTACATGTAGTTCGACAATATTTGCGGATGTAGACCTTTCCACCACAAAAGGCCTGGATACTGTCATTCATATCAGGCCAAGCACACTTGGTATAGATACGCTTTTTAGATCAAAGGGGAAGATACCAGAGAAATTCTTGCGCGGGTGCGGTATGCCGAAAAATCTAATTACCTATCTCAGTTCACTATTTAGTGGTGCTGTTCAATTTTATTCTTGTTTCATCAGCTATAGCCACACTGACACTGAATTTGTAAAGCTCCTTGAAGAACGATTTCAGAAAGAAGGTATTCTCTATTGGGCGGATACAGAGCAAATGAACCCTGGCGACGATATTTACGAAGAGATTCGCCGAGGCATCCAGCAGTGGGATAAGGTTTTGCTGTGCTGTTCACAAAGTTCACTGGCGGAAAAATGGTGGGTAGATCATGAAGTAGATATGGCGTTTCAAAAAGAACGCGAGTTATTCAAAGCACAGGGTCACAAAGTCCAGGCACTGATTCCACTTGATCTAGATGGCTACCTGTTTGACCCGGCATTTACCAGTGGGAAAGCTCAACAGATTCGCTCACGGGACGTTGCTAACTTCAAAGGGTGGAAACATGACGACACCATCTTTGAGCGGGAAATCAAGCGCGTGATTAAAGCCCTCCGTACTGACGGCGGGAATCCCCCGCCCCCTGAACCGAAGTTGAAACCGAAATAACTTCGTGTTCCGAGTGCCTACCGCACACTCACCCGGCTGCCGGTGGGCGTCTTCTGGACGACGATATGCACCGGGAACGAGTCGCGCAGTTCGTCAATGTGCGTAATCACCAGAATCAGGTCGAAATCCTCCTGAATCGCGGTGATGGCAGTGGATACAAGATGCCTTTGCTCAGTTTCCTGCTTAATATATACTGGCGAAAGAATAATTTGCTAACATCAATATGTTTGCTGGTTTGAAGGTACGGCCCAACTCCTTCAAACACCCTATTTTATTCCTGCGCATAATCCTCACGGATCAGCGAGAACTGTACCACATCTACCAGCTCGCCGTATTTGATTTCGCGCTGTCGCCAGATACCTTCTTTCTGGAAGCCAACCTTTTCCATGACACGACCAGAAGCATCATTCCCGGCGTTATGCCTTCCTTCAATGCGGTTGAGATTCATACGGTGGAAGCCAAAGTCAACCAGCGCACGCAACACTTCGGTAGCGAATCCCCGGCCCCAATAGGGTCGCCCCACATGATAGCCAACCTCTGCACAGCGAATGTCGCGTTTCCAGAAGTGGAGTCCGGCAGTGCCAACGAGTTGTTTCGACTCTTTGAGTTGGATTCCCCAGCGAATGCTGTCATTTTGCTGGTACATATTCGTCATCAAGGCGATAAAGCCTTTCGTTTGCTCCACACTGGTATGAAGATCAAAACTAACAAACTTTGTGTATTCTGGATCACGGAAGTATTCAAATAATGTGGGCGCGTCTGCTTGGCCCAATTCCCGCAGAATGAGGCGTTCGCTTTCCAGAAGCGGAAACGTTTGAAAGTCGAAAACTTCAGACATGGGTAGCCAAACTCCTCGATTCAGCCAGCTAATGCCAACTGCATAAATGAACAAAATGTATTTTGCGGGTAACACACTCACGTTTTGATAGTATCGAGTTCACTGGGAAAATATACGCAAGTGATTTTAGGACTTGGTATTATTATCAGAGTCTATCCGCAAATTGGCAACCGAAAAATCAAGGAGGCTAACAGTGGGGTTTCAGTGCTTTAGCCTTCAGCAAAGCAACCAGGCGGTTGAAACGCAGCATCTGCTCGAGTTCTAACGCCTCGTCGGGAGAAAGTTCACTCGCCTTGTTGCGCTTTGTGAGTTCATCAGCGCAGCGTTGAGCCGATTCAGATACCTGGAAAGCCGGGATTTCTTCCGGGTGGCACGCTGCGCCAGGTATTCCAGGAATTCATCGTAAACCGTTAAGACCGTATCCGGCAGCATCATTCCACACCCTCCTCTATAACACCCATTATAATCGCAATCCCCTACCGCACACTCACCCGGCTGCCGGTGGGCGTCTTCTGCACGACGATATGCACCGGGAATGAGTCGCGCAGTTCGTCAATGTGCGTAATCACCAGAATCAGGTCGAAATCCTCCTGAATCGCGGTGATAGCCTCCACCAGTTTATTGCGCCCGTCCTCGTCCTGTGTGCCGAACCCCTCGTCAATAAAGAGCGTCCGCAGGTGCGCCCCCGCCCGCCGCGCCAGGAGCTGCGCCAGCGCCACCCGTATCGCAAAATTGATGCGGAACGCCTCCCCGCCGCTGTACATCTCATAGACCCGCGTGCCCAGTTCGTCGGCAATCTGGATGTCCAGCGTCTCAATCACGCCGTCCCCGGCGGCCTTCTCGCGCTGGGTGCTGAAACTCAGGTGCATCCTTCCGTCCGTCATGCGTGCCAGCAGCCGGTTGGCCGAGGCTTCCAGTTCCGGGATGGCCGCCTCGATAATCATGGCCGGGACGCCGTTCTTGCCAAAGGCCGCCCGCAGTTCCTTGTAGAGCGCCTCCTCGTGGCGTTTGCGCTCGCGGCGGGCTTCCAGGTCGGCTTTGCGGGCACGCTGCTTATCGAGCGCATCGAGTTCCTGGCGGGCATTCACCAACCGCTGGTACTGCTGGCGTTCGATGGTGCGCTGCCGGTTGACTTCCTGCTGGCGCACCTGCTGCTCTTTGACCAGCACATCCAGTTCGGCGATTTCGGTCTTCAGGCTGTCCACCGCTTCCCGGTCTTCCGTCAGGGCGGTTGTCACCCGTTCACGGCGGGCATGGGCGGCTTCCAGCGCGGCCTCGACATCCGGCATCGAACTGATCGCCAGTTCAAGTTCCTTGTGGCGCGTATCATAGGCCTGGTAGGTACTCAGTTGTTCCCGCGCCGCACTGTGCGAATCGGCATCATAGCCAATCTCCGACCGGCGCTGCTCCAACGCCGCCAACTGCTCGCGGACATCCTGGGCAAACTCCCCGTTCTCTAACACCGTCTGCACCGCTTCCAGATGCGCCACAACCGCGTCCCGGCGGGCTGCCGCCTCATGCGCCCGGTCCAGCTGCGCCTGGAGACTCCCCACCCGCTCCAACAGAGGGGGCAGCCGCTTGAGGTCAATCTCCATTTCGGCCACTGCTACCCGCCCCTCTTTGATCTGGGCGGCCAGTTGCCTGGCACGCCCCTGGTTGGCGGCATAGTCGTCACGCCGCGCCTGGACTTCAGCATCCAGCTGCTCAATCAACTGGAGGCGGTGTTCCTCGTCCAGCGGCTGGCCGCACAACGGGCAGGTGACAGTATCGGCCACCGCTTGCAGGCGCTCCAGCCGGTCGCGCATACTGCGGCCTTCCACTTCGAGCGTCTTGCGTTCGCCATCCAGCCCGGCCTTTTCCTCGCTGGCCGCCCGGATTTCAGCGTCCAGGTCGTTACGCTGCGATTCAATTTCCTGCAAAGTGAATACTTCCGCCTGCACCGCGCTCAGGTCATCGGGGTTGGCGCTCCCCTGCGCCCGTTCGAGTTCGGTGATTTGCGCCTGGTAGCCGCTCTGCTCGTTTTCGAGTTCGGCGCGGGCGTCATGCAGCTGTTTTTCCAGCGCCCGGCGCTCTTCATCAAAGTTGCGCAGTTGCAGCAGCTTATCCCCCAGGGCATGATCCAGGCTGCGGGCGGATTGCAGCGCGGCATATCCGGCCTCAATATCATCCTGGTGGGCGATAATATCGGCAAACGAGGCTAAACGCCCTTCCTGGCGTTGGATGTCGGTCTCTACGGTTCCCAGGTCGCGCTCATGCTCGCGGATGCGGCGTTCAATATCCGCCTGCCGTTCCTGGGCGGCCTTCATCGCGGCAGGCGCGTGGGCGACTTCGGCTAAGGCGGCTTCGGCAGCTTTCCACGCCGCTTCGGCCTCGGCCTGGGCCTGTTCGGCTTCGGCCAGAGCGGTTTGCAGCTGCGGTTCGCGGGCGAGTTCAGCGTCAATTTCCCGCACGCGCATATCAATCACATTGATTTCGCCGGTGATCTGCTTAAGGATGTCTTTGGCCGTATCCTCATAGACCGTCCACTGCTCCAGCCCCAGGATGTCGGAGAGAATCTGCTTGCGCTGGTGGGGGGGTTTGGTGGTGAAGGCGTCGGCTTTGCCCTGCTGCAAAAAGGCCGAATGTACAAACGTCTCATAGTCCAGCCGCAGCAGCCGGTTAATCTTGTCCTGAGTATCGCGGATGGCCGGCTCGCTGATCGTGTTCCACTGACCGTCTTCGAGCAGGGTCAGCAGGTCGAGCGAACCCACGCCGCGCTGCCGCCGCGAACGCTTGCGGATCACCCGGTAGAACATCCCTTCCTGGGCAAAATCCAACTGGACATACATATCGCTCTGGCCGATATGCACGAGGTCATCGTCTCGTTTACCCCGCGCCCGCCCCCACAGCGCCCAGGTCATGGCGTCCAGCAGCGACGACTTGCCCGCGCCGTTAGGCCCGGTCAGGCAGGCGAGGTGGATGCCATCGAACTGCACCGGGTCGGGCGAACGGTAGGCGAGGAAATTCTTGACTTCAAGGCGAACAGGAATCATGCGGATAGACTCTTATGCTGTGTAGATAGAACATCTGTGAGTCTATCCGGTTGTGGGGCTTGTGTCCAGTTAATTGTTCGGCGGCGTATTTTCGGAAGAGCCGCCATGATACTGCGGGAATTCCAGCGGGAAGGGCAGCCGGTAGAGCGCTCCCACATCCAACTGCTTGTCGTCAATCGAGAAATTGCGGAAGATCAGCGGCAGTGCCGTGCGGATATGCGCGGCTTTGTCTGCCGGGGCGTTAATGTTGCATACCACCAGGCGGGGTGGGTCTCCCACCACCAGCGCGATCAGCATCGTGAGCGTGCCGTCACCAGCGTTGAGCAGATAATAGGCCGCCTCGTAACCATCCCAATGGAACCCAAGTGGGCTGGAAACCGCTGCATTACCCACGTATTCCGGGATATTGATAATCTGATCCAGAATATGCTGGGCGACATTGCCAGACCCCGCCGGCAGGTCAAATTCTGTCATTGGGTGGACGAATAAATGGAATTGCAGCCCGCTGATTTGATGATCGTCGGTGAACATGGGGGTGAATTCCTGCGCGACCAGGATGCCATCATCCATACTGCGTGCCTGCCAGCCCGGCGGCACTTTCAGGCGCAGCCGCACGCCCTCGCTCGCCATTTCGATCCATTCATCCGGTGTGGGGCTGAGTTCCTGTGTCGCCTCGGTTGACGCCGGACTCCCTGCCGGTGTAAGATTCGAATAGGCTGTCTGGCAGGCAACCAGACAACCCATACATAACCAAATAATCCGCCCCAACTTCATCGCAACCACATCCGTGTCTGACAATCCGCGTGCCTTGCTTACAATACAGGACTTACGCAGTTGAAGAGGGATTTTTCACAGAACAATCGGCTTAAGCCGGTTGCCTGTTCGGTCAACTGCGCGGCTTCTAATAATAATGACCCTATCCTAACATGAGCCAGTAGCCGCCGGTACAAACGCTAAACACTTTCTCATGACGAAGGACGTTCTGCCCGCCATGATCTTAACCCTACAAAAGACAGGGTTATTTTGTGATAGTTCTTTGTGCTTCGTGTCAGTTGCGAGGCGGGGCCGCTACTTTCGCCTATGGGGATGATCGGGCAGCATACAGGGAGTCGTTCTGATTTTACTGTGATAACCCACCCATCTACATAAAAAATCCATCAGAATTTAGCAATCCTCTATGCAGAGTGCTAAAAACTGCGGTATGATAGGAGTGGTCTTCAGGCCAACCCAACCACAGTGAGTAATCCAGGGTGTTGTTCTATGCCAATGTATACCTATCGTCGTGAAGATGGCACTACGTTTGATATGCGCCAGAAGTTTTTGGATGAACCGTTGACGGTCTGCCCCACCACCGGCCAGAAGGTTATCCGCATCGTACAGCCCGCCGGTATCATTTTCAAAGGTTCCGGTTTCTACGTCAACGATAGCAAAAGTGCATCACGCAGCAGCATCAACAACACAGCCAGCACCAACGGGCATGGCAAAGACAAAGATAACGGCGCAAAAAGCGACGACACGAAGAAAAGCGACAGCGCCGCTACCCCCAGCGAAACCAAATCCACCACGCCAACGGCTGCGGCGGACTGACGACCCACTGACGCTCTGAACGCAGCGTTCTTGTGACTATCTGCATCTGTTCTGTCCCCTCCTGATTGTTGAAGAGGGGATTTTTGTTTTCCCTGAATCATCTGCCAACAGGCTGGTTTTTGCGGTTTCCACGATAATCCGGTTGTGAAAATCCTGTGTTATAATTTATGTGTAGCTGCAAAAACCTGGGAAGGGGGCAGGATGCGAGATTCTGATTCCGAGCCGCCGGAGGTCATTTACCAGCCACTGACGAAACGCGAAAGCGAAA
>CALJKV010000129.1 GCA_937974245.1 uncultured Chloroflexota bacterium
GGAAGAGGTATCGGTGAACTGCACGGGCAGCGGTGCATCACCTGTGGTCGGATTGACCGAGAATGAGGCGACAGGGGCGGCAGGAGCGGGCTGGTTGACGGTGATGGTGGTGGTTGCCGGTTGGCTGGAGCCGCCGGGGCCGGAGACGGTGAGCGAGACGGTGAAGACACCGGCAGTGTTGAAGGTGTAAGCCGGGTTCTGCTGGTTACTGAAACCGGAGCCATCGCCGAAGTCCCACTGCCAGGTGGTGATGTTGCCGGAAGAGGTATCGGTGAACTGCACGGGCAGCGGTGCATCGCCTGTGGTCGGACTGGCTGAGAATGAGGCGACAGGGGCGGCAGGAGCGGGCTGGTTGACGGTGATGGTGGTGGTTGCCGGTTGGCTGGAGCCGCCGGGGCCGGAGACGGTGAGCGAGACGGTGAAGACACCGGCAGTGTTGAAGGTGTAAGCCGGGTTCTGCTGGTTACTGAAACCGGAGCCATCGCCGAAGTCCCACTGCCAGGTGGTGATGTTGCCGGAAGAGGTATCGGTGAACTGCACGGGCAGCGGTGCATCGCCTGTGGTCGGACTGGCTGAGAATGAGGCAGTTGGCGGATTGACAACCTCACTGACGATTATAGTTCCCTGAGCGCTATCTGTTCCGCCAGTTCCGCTGATTTGCAGTGTAACAGAATATGTCCCTGCCGTGCTAAAGGTGTGGCTGGGATTGATGTCAGTACTAACTGCGCCATCACCAAAATCCCAGGAATAGGTCAGGTTTTCACCGGAGGATTGGTTTGTAAACTGCACGAGCAAAGGTGCCGGGCCGGTTGTCTTGTCTGCTGTAAACGCTGCTATAGATGGTGGAATCGGATTGGTGGCGCTGATGTTTACTTCGGCTGTGTTTGTGCCGCCAGGGCCAGTTACAGTGAGTACGACAGTATAGGTTCCCGCCGTGTTGTACGTATGGGTGGGGCTTTGCTCGGTGCTGGTGGTGGTATCCCCGAAGTCCCAATTGTAGCCGCTAATGTTGCCAGTGGATTGATTGGTGAAGTTCACCGTTAGCGGTACTTCGCCAGACGTTTTATCTGGGGTGAAGGCTGCGATTGGGGCATTAGGCGCCTGGGTAACTGTAATAGTCGACGTGACTTGAGATTGTCCCCCAGGGCCGATTGCCGTTAGTTTGGCTGTATAGGTGCCGGGGTTTTGATAGACGTATGCTGGACTTTGCTCGGTGCTAGTGCCGCCGTCTCCAAAATCCCAACTATAAGAGGTAATCTGCCCTGTAGATGCGTTCGTAAATTGTACTGGGAGTGGGGCATTGCCACTGGTTGGACTTGCGTTAAAGACGGCAACAGGTGGTGGGATGACCGGGTCTTCTACAGTGATCTTGCGTGTGACACTGGATGACCCCCCGTTACCCGTTACAGTGAGGATAACATTGTATGTGCCTACGGCTGTAAAGGAGTGCAAAGGACTTCGTTCAGTACTGGTTGAGCCGTCTCCAAATGTCCAGTTATACGTGTTAATCTGGCCGGAAGACTGGTCTGTGAATTGGACGGCTAAGGGCGATGAGCCTGAAGTTTTGTCTTGTGTGAAACCCGCAACAGGTGCTGAAGCGCTCTGAACATTTATCTGCCGTGACACATTGGATGTGCCACCAGGCCCTACTACGCTGAAAGTAACAGTATACAGCCCAGGCATACGGAATGTATGAGTCGGATTGGCTTCTGGACTGCTACCGCCATCCCCGAAGTTCCAACTGTAACTGCTGATGATGCCACTAGATTGGTTGATGAAACGGACAACGAGTGGTGCTTGCCCACTTGTTCGATCCTGGGTAAATGCAGCAATCGGACGAGCGATTGAAGGTGTATTAGAGGGAATCGGAGTTGGTGCCTGATTCTGGATGCGAATATTATTGACCGTGGTAATGAGGCTCGTGCCGTCTCTTAGCGTAACGCGTAACCGAAGCTGGTATACGCTATCTTGAATGGTTGTTGTGTTCCAGATACCCAGTAGGCCATTTAGTACCGGTGTTTGCACAATCCCACTCGCAGGGAACCAGAGGTTGCCAGAGTTCGGGTCTGGGCCATATTCGAGTTGATATTGCAGGAATTGCGGATGGATAGCTGCGCCTAGCACCTGTACATTGCCAGCGACTACGTTACCCGGAATGGGGGATAAGATCACAATGCTGATGGGTAGTGGTGTACTGCTTGACTGGATAATAGGTGGTGCGATGGCGGTTGCGAGAAGTTGCCCGCTTTGGGTGGTTGGCAGTGCGAATGGTGTTAGTGTTACCGGAAGCGTTGTGGGCACGCCACCTATTGAGATTTCCGTTCGGGTAGGGAGGGGGGTGTTGGTTGGTGCCAACGTCAGTTCTAGCTGCTGTTCCGGCGCGTTGTTCAGGTTACACGCGGCAACCAAGAATACAAAAAGCAGCAGTAACGGGATAATTCTTTGCTGTTTTCTTGTTGCCATGAAAAGCCCTTTCTTTACAATGGGTTCCGTCTAAGAGTGAGTCTACACTAAATTATAACAGTTTATGGGGAATTTGTACCTGACGGGCAGCAGACTATCACCCGCCTGCTTGTGACCTGAACCGTGTGATGATACACTATTGCTATAAATGTTTCCTATTAATCACTCTGAAAGACTGGTAGATGTGGATGAATGGGGGGTATATGAAGGTACTTATTGTTGATGATGAACAAGCTATTCGTGATGCACTTGGGCGAAAGCTGCAGCGTGAAGGGTTTGAGGTTGTGCTGAGTGGTGATGGCTTAGAAGGTCTGCGTGCTTTTCATGCCGAACGCCCCGACCTGGTGATTCTGGATATTGTTATGCCCGGGGGGATGGATGGGATGACTGTGTGCCGGCGGATTCGTGAAGTAGCTGGCACACCCATCATGATGCTTTCTGCCCAGGCTATCACGGAAGACGATGTGATTGAGGGATTGAATGCAGGAGCAGACGAGTATCTTATTAAGCCAATTCGCTTGAATGAGTTTGCCGCGCGGGTAAATGCACTGCTGCGCCGATCTCAGGTAGGGAGTTCGGAAGCAGAGCAGGGATACAACGATGGTTATTTGAGTATTGATTTGCATCGCAGACAGGTGCATGTAGATGGCCGCAAGGTTCACCTGACGCCCACGGAGTTTAAGCTGCTGGCTGTGCTATTGGAGAATGCCGGTCGGGTTGTCTCTCAACGTGATTTATTGGAACAGGTTTGGGGGCAGGAATATATTGATGATGTTTATTATCCCAGAGTGTATATCAGTCAATTGCGACGAAAAGTTGAGGCTGATCCATCGAGTCCCGTGTATATTTTGACAGAACATCGTATTGGATACCGCTTTGAGAAACAGTCTCCAGGTGCATCTAAAAAGCCATGATTCTGTTTATATGCTAGTTGTTGCTTTATTATGATCCCACTAGGCGCCATTACCCTTCTTGTAAACGGCTTAACTCTTGCGTTGTCGCTTGGGTTTTTGTTGATTGTCTTATGGCATGATGCCAGGAAAGAGGTGAATCAGGTTTTTGCGGTGTTCTTGGTGTTAGTCACGCTCTGGAACGTGGGTTCTTTGATGGCGATTGCTTTTTCGCTTGTGGATATTGGATTTTCTTTGCTACCCTTTGCAATTAGTTTAATGGAATTAGGGTTCATTGGGTCGAGCATCGCGGTATATGCGTTGACAGCCATTCTGGCGGGCATACATACACGGCGCTTTCGATTTCAGGCCTTTGCGGGTTTGATTGTTGTGCTGTTTTATCAAGGGTTCCTTATTGTCAATAACCAACAACCGACGATGAATGTAGTCCTTGATGGGGTTGTGACGTACCGGTTTCAGCCGTTGTCAGCATTGTTTTATTTAATTTTTGACGGAGTCTCTCTATATTTCCTATGGCGTTTTCGTCGCAAAATGCGTTCACGGGGTTTGGTTTTGGGTTTATTACTATTTATTGCCGGACAGAGTGTTGGTTTTTTGAATCCCGAGCTTCAGATAACGGGTATTGCGGTGAACGCGGCTTCGGTAGCTGCATTAGTTATTAGTTTCGGGGTGCTACGGCAGGAGATCATTACCCCCCTGGCTGATCGTATTGCTCAGGTAGAAGCAATGCATAAAGTAAGTCTGGCAATTATTAGCCAACTATCAATTGACACGGTCTTGAACCAGATAACCATTCAGGCAGCAAGATGGCTGGAGGCTGATGGCGCAGGAATTTTTCTCAATAAGGAGGGGATGCTTCAATTAGCGGCTGTCTATAATTTGCCCCGCCAGTATATTGATGTTCGTATTCCCCTGGGGTATGGTGTGGCCGGGTCGGTGGCACAAACCCGAAAATCGATTTTTTTGGAAAATTATGGACGCGATTGGAAACGAGAGTCAGATCTTCCCTTAGCCAGAGAAACTTTTGGTTCGGTTATTTCTGTACCTTTAATCTATGCTAGTGAGACAATAGGTATTTTGATGGTTATTACGGGGCAGCAAGGGCGACTGCTGCACGAAGAAGATGTCACACTATTGGAAATGCTAGGGGCACAGGCCGCGACAGTTATTTCGCATAGTCATTTATTCACAGAACAACGAAAACTAGCAGAACAAGTCGAAGCTGCACGAAGCCAATTAGAAACAGTCTTAACAAGTACAGAAAACCCCGTTATCGCAGTAGACCGCAAGTTCCACTTAATCTTTGCAAATCCAGCGGCCCAGAAACTTGTAAATCTAGAGACACCAACTTCCAATAATTCACTTTTAGATTTTGTTTCTACAGATACACTCCCATCATCATATCGAGGCGTACTACAAGACCTAAAGAATCACAAGGTACATACCTATGAAATCGAGATCAAAAACAAAATATATCTCTGCCATTTAGCTCGATTAGGAAGAACAGCAGGGTGGGTAGGTATTTTAAATGATATTACCCAACTCAAAGAATTAGATAGACTGCAAAGCGAGGTGATTCGCATGACCAGCCACGATCTAAAAAATCCGTTACAAGCCGCTTTAGCAAATCTCGACTTATTAACCGACGACATCAAAATTGATGATCGTTCGAGAATCCTCGAGACGGCACAAATTATCGAAAAACAACTTTTACGTATGAATCGCATTATCTCCGGTATATTAGACTTGGAGCGTATCAAGATAGCAGTATTTTCGCAAGAAGCATGCTATGCGGCCGATATTGTGCAAGACACAATTGAGGAACTACAATTCCTGGCGCAGGATAAAGAGATTAAGTTGATTTCTGAGATAGAAGATAATTTACCGGAGTTTTTGGGCAATAATGAGCAATTTAGAAGAGCTTTAATCAATTTACTGGAAAACGCAATTAAATTTTCTTCTGCAGGTACGGTTGTCTATATTCGAGCTAAGATTTGCCAGAATTATTTACAATTTGAGGTAGAAGATAATGGAATCGGTATTCCTTTAGCGTTACAGCCTTATATTTTTGATCGATTCTTCCGAGGTGGGCAACAGGGGCAAAAGGGAGCTGGACATATTAGTGGTTCCGGTTTGGGTTTGAGTTTAGTGAAAACTATCGTAGAAAACCACGAAGGCAAGATATGGCTAGAAAGTGAGGAAGGGAAGGGGACAAGGTTTTTTGTTCGAGTCCCACCTTCTTCGCAGCCTCGTTGAAAACAAACACAACCCACAAAACATCTATACTTTTAACTTAAGACACAAAGGGATACTTATCCACAATGCGGATAAGTATCCCTTCTTGCGATTATGGAACTGACAACTATAAAATCTTACTCAAAAACAATTTCAGGCGGTCATGTTCAGGGTTTTCAAACAGGGCAACCGGCGTCGTCTCCTCAATCTTTCGTCCTTCATCCATAAAAACTACTCGATCGGCTGCCGCCCGCGCAAATCCCATTTCATGGGTAACAACAACCATTGTCATGCCTTCTTTAGCAAGATCCAGCATAACATCCAAAACTTCCTTAATCATCTCTGGATCAAGTGCAGATGTTGGTTCATCAAACAGCATTATTTTGGGATCCATTGCCAAGGCCCGTGCAATAGCAACCCGTTGCTGCTGACCACCCGAGAGTTTAGCGGGGTAGACATCGGCCTTTTCTGGTATACCAACTTTTTCAAGCTGCATACGAGCAACACGCTCAGCTTCAGACCGATCACGTTTACGAACAACTTGTTGTGCAAGCATAACATTCTCTAATGCCGTCTTATGGGGGAACAGATTGAACTGCTGAAAAACCATACCAACTTCGGCGCGTATCTTATTAATATCCGTTGACTTATGTGTAAGATGGATACCATCCACCCATATTTCACCAGTATCGGCAGTTTCCAGATGATTTATGCATCGAAGCAGGGTGCTTTTGCCTGAACCACTGGGCCCGATAATAACCACAACCTCACCTGCATAGACATCCAGACTTACTTCCCTTAACGCCTGCACAAAACCACCGAAAGTCTTAGAGATATTCTTCATACTGATAATTGGTGACTTATCCAATGTGATTAACCCTCCCGCTTCTCAGCCTGGAGACTAATCTCCAAATAATTCGCAATAGTCGACAAAACAATCGTCAGGTTCGCATAGATAAATGACAGCACTAGCAAACCCTCTGGATAACGAAAGTTATTACTTGAATACTGCCGTGTGAGTTGCGAGATTTCCGGGACAGCTACAACCGATGCCAAAGAAGTATCCTTTAACAGGAAGACAAAATTGTTTGCCAAAGCTGGCAAAACATTCCGCACTGCCTGTGGAAGGACAATGAAACGCATCGCCTGCACATAGGTCATCCCCAGTGAGCGGGCAGCCTCCATCTGTCCATGACCGATACTCTCAATACCAGCACGAAACACCTCCGACATAAAAGCACCATAGGTCAAAGCAAAAGCCAGCATAATGCGCCACACAGAATCGATATCCCTTGTTCGCAAAACTGTTGTTGTAATCGTTTCCGGGTTAGCACCAAAAATTGTCTGTGCCAAATCATCCAATGGAGATTGAGCGATCCAATCAACAATCGCCGGGGTCACGACGAAAGCAAAGATCAAAATAATGACCAGCAAAGGCAACCCGCGAAAAATCTCAACATAGAATGTCGCGATATTATAAATTAAAACGTTCTTTGATATACGCCCCAATGCCGTTATGAGACCAATAACCAAGGCAAACAAGAACGCCCAAATCGTAATCTGAACCGTCACTCCGATACCGCGAATAACAAAACTCCAGGCGTCTATGAGCTTTTCATTGTTGGAAATGCTGTAAATAATCAATAGATCAAGTGCAAAAAAAGCCAGCAGCCAACCTCGTCGACTAAAGCGACGACCAATCTGCTTTATCAATCGATTGCTTGAGCGCTCCGAACTAACCATTACCGGATTCCTTTTTATGTTACGTGCTAAAAAAGCGCGAGGTGAGTTATGACCCACCTCGCAGAATATATCACTACAGGTTACGAAACGTTAATTTGACTCGAACCATTTCCCGTAAATGACATCCCACTCACCGGTGGCTTGAAGCGCCCACATGGCCGCATTGATATACGGAACCAGCTCACTCCCGGGTGGGAACGCAAAAGCCAAACCCTCAATCCCGGCAAGCGACTCCGAGAGTGTAACCATGCCACCCTGTGCCTGAATGTATCCCTCAGCAGCAGGACGGTCTACAACCACCGCATCTACGTCATCATTTAGGAGCGCTTCGATGGCCGCACCGAACGTATCAAAGCTCAGAACGCGATCTTCAGCAAATAGGTTTTTCGCGGTGATTTCATTGGTCGTGCCAACTTGAGTCGCTACACGGTAATCGGGAAGAGCTTTGAGGCTTGCAACATCGGTGAACCGATCTTCACCTTCGCGCACGAGGAGAGTTTCATCATACGCCTGATAGAGGCTGGAGAAATCCACACTTTCGTCGCGGGCAGCGGTGTAGGTAATGCCATCGGCTGCAACATCCCATTGGCCAGTTGCAATACCCGCCAACATACCATCCCAACCAACTTCTTCATAGACCGGAACACAATTTAATAACATGCAAATCGCGTTGAATGTGTCATAGTCCCAGCCAACTGCTTCATTGTTTTCATTATAGAAATTATAGGGAGGATAGGCGTTTTCCACGGCAATTATGATTTCACGGCCGCCCAGATCAGGCCAGGCGACAGCCCCTTCTTGTGCCACAGCCCCAAACATCGGTATGGCTACCAGGAGTATGGCAAGAAACAGCAACATTACTTTAGTGCGAGACATAGTTCTCCTCCAAAAAAGAACAATCGTAAAATATTATACCGGCAGCCATTCAAACGTCGCCAGCTACAATATCTTAACAAGTATACAAAATATTGCCAGTTTTACTCAGTTAGATTTGACAATGGGGGTATCACTTGAAGGTTGAGACAAAAGGAGCATCCTGATAAGATGCTTTCTGTTTGATGATCTGCAGTTTTTTTCTGCGGCTCAATTTCTTAAATGCCGCTTCCGCCTTGAGTGCAGCACTACGTCCTGCGTAACGCCAGGCCGCGATACCTTTTACAGGACGCCGAGCTGCCGTATAAACTGCCCCGCGTCCTGCATTATGTTGCGCAATACGCCGATCAATATCAACTGCGATACCCGTGTATAAAGTTGTATCACCACATTGTAGAACATACATGTACCACGTCTGTGGTGCTTGGAGGATATAAAAAGCGCGGTTTTCTGTGGAGATAAAATCTACAGCGGCATAACCGGCAGCAAACGCGGATTGCAGCGCCTGCCGCTGGGCCATTCGCCAATCATACGCTCGCTGAGGATCGGCCTGCTTCAAAACCATCAGGTTCATTGGCACTTCTGCAAAAATCCAGGGGAGCGCTGAGTCAAGTGTATTTAAGTGTGGTGTATCGTCGCCCGCGTTATACAAAATGAATGCGTCTTCGGGGTGGTTTTTAGCGAGTGGGGAAGGGGGATTGCCGTCGGACAGACGCGCCACCCGCTTATTTTTTAGATACCACATGATTTCAAGCCGGTCAGACGGAAGCCCTGCATTTATACCATCGGTCATCTCGCCATAAAAATTCACATGATACGTGTTTGACACAGCCCCCAACAAATGTAAGTTTAAATTCGCATTTCCCCGCTGCAAGGGATCAAACGTCCAGGCAATGGTATCATAACCGTTTTGCAGGGCCCAGGAACGCTGCATTTGCTTCAAGCCTAGACCGATTCCACGACCCTGATAATCGGGGTGGACTCCAACCATGTGCGACCAGAGCAGCCAATTGCTTTCCCGACGTGCGGGAAGCGCAAATCCCATTCCAACAAGCCGGTCGTTTTCGAAGGCTCCCACCAACATCCCGCCACTGATTGTAACCGCGTGAATCAGACTGGAAGGAACAGCGTCACGGGGAACAAGTTGCCAAACAGCGATCTCAAGATCAACTACCTGCTCAAAGGTTAATAGATCATCCAGAATGCGATACTCAATCATAATAATACAAGGAGAAAGGAGTACCTTTACTTTCCAAGCGGTTGAGAAAGCAGCATACCTATCAAGGCAATTAAGACGCCAAGATGCTCAATGACAACCCCCACTAATTGCAAAACCTGGGAGCCTGTGGAAACATTAATTGTTTGGATAACGAAGCTTACAACCACCAGCACAATACCAATCACAACCGGCAGGCCGCGCCGCCGCGCAAGGAACTCACTTATCCATTCAATCAGACGTGCTAATGAAGAGGATTGATCAATTCGTTTAAACATATCTAGTCGCTCGAAACCATATAGTCTTTCAGACGTTCGTACAAAAATTGTGGGACGTGCGCCGTAACCCGCGCGCCAGACGGTGTATGCTCCTGGGATTCAATGGTTGCTGATGCAAAAAGCATGGATAACAGATCACCTCGATCGTACGGAAAAAGTAAGGTTACGCGACGCATAGATGCCAAAAGTGTAGATTCTATCGCTGTTAGGAGATCCGGCACACCGTCTCCAGTGACCGCCGAAACAGTTACTTCGGCATCATACTTCTCCTCTCCAGTGCGAGTAAGTGGTGGCTGCTGTGGCGGCAACAAATCCGATTTATTACAGACTAGGATACGTGGTATCGGCGGTACCTCAAGTTCAGCCAAAGTGTCTTCAACCGCTTCAATGTGTTGCAGCGCATTTGGATGTGAGGCATCTACAACATGTACCAACAGGTTCGCATTGGCAACTTCTTCTAATGTTGCGCGAAACGCAGCAACAAGGGTTGTTGGTAGTTTCTGAATGAACCCCACCGTGTCGGTCATGACAATCTGTCGCCCAGAAGGAAGATCAACCCGCCGGGATAAAGGGTCAAGTGTAGCAAATAACTGATCAGCTACATAAATATCATCCCCTGTCAGCGTCTTAAGCAGCGTTGACTTTCCAGCATTGGTATAGCCTACTAATGAAATTACGGGTATCCCGGTCCGACTACGCTGTTGACGGTGCTGCTGGCGATGCTGGCGAACACGCTCCAGATCAGCCTTAAGTTTGTCTATCTTTCGGCGAATCTCACGCCGGTCAACTTCGAGTTGTGTTTCGCCAGGTCCACGCAGGCCGACTCCAGCCGCGCCGCCCCGTGCAGCCCCGCCGCCAGCTTGCCGCACTAAGTGCGTCCATTGGCGCGTCAAGCGGGGCAAACGGTATTCATACTGCGCCAGCTCAACCTGCAGTGAGCCTTCACGAGTGCGGGCATGTTGAGCAAAGATGTCCAGAATCAATACTGTGCGATCAATAACGCGAATATCTTCGCCAAACACTTTTTCAAGCTCACGCTGATGTCGTGGAGACAATTCGTCGTCAAAAATGATGACCTGCGCATGAGCTTCAAGAACAGCTTCGCGGATTTCCTCTGCTTTGCCAGAGCCAATAAATGTATTTGGGTCAATATGCCGCAGGTTTTGTGTTGCTTGGCCGACAACTGTCATTCCGGCAGTATCAGCCAACAACGACAACTCACTTAACGAGTCTTGCAGAGTTAACAATGGGTGTGTGCCATATAATTCAATACCCACTACAAATGCCCGCTCATACTCTGCGTTGATAATCTCATGTTGTCTAGACATAATTTGCCTTACTTACCCTGATTTGTAGGCAGAAGTGTACCAGGACTCCAGTTGTACCAGCGCTTGTTCCAGGCGGTCATCGGACACGCCAAGGCTCAGCCGGATATAGTTTTTACCGCCTTGTCCGTAGGCTTCACCAGGAGCAAGGGCCACATGCGCTTCGGTTAGCGCCCGCTCAATATATCCTTGACTCTCAGCCTGTTCAGGATATGCCCAAATGTACAAGGTTCCCTTTGGCTTTTGTGCAACTAGGCCAATTTTAGGTAGTGTTTCCAGGATCCGATCCCGACGGCGCTGGTAAATAGCATTGCGCTCATCTATCCAGGACTGAGGCGTGTGATCCAATGCTGCAATCCCGGCATCATAGATAGCATGAAAATGACCACTGTCAACATTACTCTTGACCTGCAATAACGTTCGCAGTGCGGTTGCATTACCTACAGCTGCACCCAGTCGCCAACCTGCCATATTAAAGGTCTTAGAAAATGATATGAATTCAACGGTACTGGCTTTCGCATTCTCCGCAGATAGAGCACTACAGGCTTGATAACCATCGAATGTCACATCAACGTAGGGATTATCAGAGAGAAGCAGAATGTCGTTTTTCGTACAAAACCGCACCAATCTATCGTAAAACTCAATTTCAGCAGTTGCGCCAGTTGGGTTATTTGGATAATTTACCCATAACACTTTAGCGCGAGAAGCAACATTATCTGGGATCATGTCTATTTCCGGCAGATATCGATTCCCTGCAATTGTAGGTAGCCAGTAAACATCTGCCCCAGCCAGGCGTGCGCCAGTAGCGTACGATGGATAACTGATATCTGGCACGAGTGAAATATCCCCAGCATCCAGATATGCCAGCGACATGTTCACAATTCCTTCTTTACTGCCAATCAGCGGCAGCACTTCTGAATCCGGGTTCAAGTCAACACCAAAACGGCGCCGATAATAGCGAGCCACCGCTTGGCGAAATGCTGGGGTGCCTTGATAACCAGAATAGCCGTGTTTACCAGAATGCCGAGCCGATTCCTCAAGGGCTTGCACCACATGGGGCGGTGGCGGCATATCAGGATTGCCAATATCCAGACGAACAATATCTAGGCCACGCTCCTGCATTTCACGCATTCGCTGCCCGATAACGGCGAAAAAGTACGGAGGCAGGCGGCGCAACCGATCAGATATTTCAGGCACTATAATTCGTCTTCTACTGTGATTTCGGATTTTAAGACCGTTGCTATTTTATCATCAGGAGGGGCGTCTCGCATAGGGATCATAATGTGGAAGGTACAGCCAGGGTAGGTCTCCTCGTCGTAACCGTCACTTTCTGCCCAGATAGTGCCACCATGTGCCTCTATTATACCTTTAGCGATAGGCAGGCCTAAACCAGGACCACCGCCCTTAAACTTTGTTTTTCCACTCGAATGCAGGGCGACATCTCCCAAAGCGGAAAAAGTATCAAAAATGCGTGATAAGTTTTCGGGGGCGATCCCAATACCGTTGTCAATAATGCTCACATCGGCAAACCCAGGGAGTTCTCGGCCTTTAATGACAATTGACCCGCCATCCGGAGTATACTTGATAGCGTTCATCATAATTTTCTGTATAGCCTGCATCAAACGATCCTGATCAGCATACGTGAGTTGCGCGGGTATAGTAGATTCATGAATCACCAGTTCCAGGTTACGCTGGTTCAGTGTTTTTTCAACATTTCGAGCCATCGTACCCAGCATCTGCCGAATCCAAACAGGTTGAAAATACAACTCCATTAATTCCAGATCAAGCAAAGAAACATCTATTAGATCCGAGATGATTTCCCGCAGTCGTTTTGTGCCGCCTTCAACACCTTCGATTAATAATGCAGCATCCTGATTACTTGTGATTAGTAGATTATTAGATAACATGCCGAGATATCCCTCTACAAGCGTGAGGGGGGTACGGAGTTCATGAGCGGCAACAGCGATAAAATTGGATTTGCTTTTGTCAAGCTGCTCAATTCGGCTCTGTGCTTTCTGCAATTGAGAACGCAGGCTAGATAAGAGATTTTCCGATTCTAACCTGGAGAGAAAAATGGAAGACTCTCTAAATAACTGCTCACTTGCCAATAGATAGTCAACCACATCAGCGGAAGAAGTTGTTGCCTGTATATGCTCCCACATCACCTGTTTGAGTGTTGAGAGTACTGCGATCAGCTCGGTTGAGGTCGTATCTGTGGGCGCACTACGCGATTCTACCCAATCAATCAGGATTGTATTTAAGATACCCGTATTTTTATGGCGGATAGATTGCAGGAATGAGTCATAAAACGCACTGACAGACTCATTTACTTCTGAACGCAGCGCCTCGTCTTGTGATAAACGCGACGTTGCTGTATCAATCAATAACGTCAAATTATCTTCCAGCCAGTTTGTAAAAACCGTCATACGCAATGGCGCTTTCCTAACCTGTTTAATCACTATAGTTCAGATATTTATCTGTAGCATTTATTATGAATTCGCGCAACTGGTTGAGAGAACGCTCAACGTACACCGCGTAACGATCGCGTTTGTTTCTTACATGTGAAGAGAGTTCGGGCAGGATTCCAAAATTAGCTTTCATCGGTTGAAAATGCTTTGGCTCGGAATGGGTGATATAGTGGCACAATGCGCCAAGCATAGTGGATTCAGGCAAGGCTAACAACGGCTTGCTTGAAAGGTATCTACTCATATTTATCCCAGCCAAAAGCCCTGTGGCAATGTTTCCCATATACCCCTCAATGCCGGTCAATTGTCCAGCAAAGAAAAGATTGGCGCGACTCTTAAATTGGAGCGTTGACGTCAATAGGGTAGGGGAGTTCACAAACGTATTGCGATGCATCTGCCCCATGCGAGTGAATTCTGCCTGCTCCAGACCAGGAATCAATCGAAGAACTTCCCGCTGCTCTCCCCAACGGATATTCGTCTGAAAGCCAACGATATTGTAGAGCGTACCTGCGGCATTGTCGCGCCGTAACTGTACGATAGCATGCGGGCGCTTCCCTGTGCGTGGATCACGCAAGCCTACCGGGCGCATTGGACCAAATGCCAATGTATCTTTTCCGCGCGCTGCCAACTGTTCTATTGGAACACACGCCTCAAAAAAATTCGGATCGTCTCGCTCGAAATCTCGAAGTGTAATAGTCTCTGCGTTTATAACAGCATCAACAAATCGCTGGTATTCAGCCTCGTTCATTGGACAGTTGATATAATCGCCTTCTTCTGCTTCTCCGCGATCATACCGGTTAGCCGAAAAAGCGATATTCATATCAATCGTATCTGCTTTAACGATGGGTGAAATCGCGTCATAGAAATGCAAATACGCCTGCCCGGTAATCCGCGCCAATGTATCACTCAATGCCGGCGATGTTAAGGGGCCGGTTGCGATAATCGTGGGGGTATCTTCGAGTGTAGTTACTTCCTGGCGGATAACCCTGATATTCGGATGAGACTGGATCGTATCAGTAACAATCCGCCCGAATTGCTCACGATCTACGGCCAATGCCCCCCCTGCGGGAACCGCAGTGCGATGGGCGCAATCTAACAGTAATGCCCGCAGTATCACAAGTTCGGATTGAAGCAGGCCTGTCGCCCGATCAGGAAGTTTCGATCCCAATGAATTGCTGCATACCAATTCGGCCAATTGAGTAGAAACATGTGCACCCGTGGATTGATGAGGTCGCATCTCATACAAGTTCACACAAAAACCGCGCTCAGCAAGCTGCCAAGCCGCCTCGGAACCCGCCAAGCCACCACCAATAACGGTCACATCTGCCATCAAAAACGACTTATCCTTGATTAATGGACGGGGAAGAATTTGGGTCTGCATTTACGCTTAAATGCTGCGCAAACTCATAATATTTCTCAATCTTTTCTTTATCATCCGTGTTCGGTGGCACTAGTCGTAAAGCAATTTGATACATCTCCAAGGCTTCATCATAATTTCCCAGGGCAAACCGGGCATTCCCGATCACATCGTAAACCCGATAGTCGCTGATTTCGACGGCACTTATAAGGGGCTGAAGCTCCTTAATGACCTTCTCATAATCCCGCTGGTGATAGTGACAACAAGCAATTTGGTAACGTAACGAAATTTCCCAGGGGTGATCAGGATTAAACTGCAAGGAGCCCTGGTATGAAACCAGTGCATCTTGATACTGATTGAGTCGGAAGTAAGCACTACCTAGCATTTCGTATACCCGCGACCAAGTTACATCTACTCCCAGCGGTTTCCGCGCAATTTGTAGAAAACGCTGAAGATAGAATACCGTTTCTTTTTCGTGACCCATCATAACTGAAACTAACTCTGCGGAAGTGAGTAGCGCCTCAGATAATCCTTTACGGCCTTCTACTCCGCTAGTACTCGCGATCTCTACGGCTTTTTGTGCGGCGTGAAGTGCCGCTTGAAAATCCTGCATTTCCCGGAGGACTCGGCTGCGCAAGTTGTGTACCTGAATCAGCCAGCTTTGATCTTCACTGGCAGGATATGTATCCACCGATTTGTTCAGGAATGTTAGTGCTTTGCTCAATATACGCCACTCATAAAATGCGATAAAGCCTAGTCTCTCGTAACAATAGGCGGTCAGGTTGTGCACATGGCTGGGATTGAGCAGTGCAGTCTGGAACGCCTGAACAGCGGATTCGGTATCACCACTGGTCATCTGGACACGCCCAATCTGATAGTAAACCCAACCAGCATTATTGTATTCAGGAGATTGTTCTAGAATTCTCCAATAAATATTTTCGGCTATGACTGTATCATTGCGATCCGCAAATCCAACACTAGCGAGTTCAAACCGCGCCAGATAACTGTCAGCCACCAATTCCTGGACAGGTAAAGCCTGATAAGCGGATTCATCGTCAGCCCGGACTGCTAACAGATCAATGAGCGAATCATCAGGCCGCGCAATCAATAACCGCAATCTGGCACGTTGAATAAGGAGTTCATTCCTTTCCGATTTGCGCAGTGTGGTTCGCAAACCTTTTGCAATGAGCATCTCGGCCTTTTTGGTATCTCGCTGGCCGATGAGATAATCTATTAGGCGTAAATTGTCCTGCATGAATGCCTCAACACCAATCCGCTAATCAACCCAATGATAGTACACGGCGGTCTAGAATGCAAAACGCACGATGCCATTCGTGCGTTTTAGTTTGAACCATGAGAATTGTTTGGCGCTTAGATTGCGCCGAGCACAATTGATGCGTTTTGCCCACCCAGGCCGAAGCTATTTGAGAGGATATATTTCAGGTTCTTGAAGTCCCTGGCAATGTTCGGCACATAATCCAGATCGCATTCAGGATCGGGGGTTTCGTAGTTAATCGTTGGGTGGATAACCTTTTCTGCCAGGCTTTTCGCACAAGCGATGATCTCAATCGCACCGGAGCCAGCCAGAGCGTGGCCCATCATGCTTTTGGTAGAGCTAATGGCAACATTATAAGCATGTTCACCAAGAACACGCTTGATTGCGAGTGTCTCCATTGCATCGTTGGCTTTTGTGGACGTTCCATGTGCGTTGATATATTGAATGTCCTCTGGGTTTACATGAGCGGATTCAAGTGCCCATGTCATTGAACGTATCGCACCCTTGCCTTCAGGATCAAGCGCTGCAACATGATAAGCATCAGAGGAAGAAGCGTGGCCGAGCACCTCTGCATATATGCGTGCCCCCCGTTTCAGAGCGTGGGCCAGGCTTTCAATAATGACGATGCCGCAGCCCTCGCTGAACACAAACCCTGAACGATTTGCGTCAAATGGTCGACTTGCGGCAGCTGGATTAGCGTTGTACTCATTTGCCAACGCTTTCATGGCATCAAATCCTGCAATCGCGTAATCCTGCAGTACGGCCTCAACCCCGCCCGTGATCACCATGTCGGAGCGGCCATTCATGATTAACTCACTAGCTTCGCCCACCGATTGTGTGCCGGCGGCGCAGGCTGTGGAGGGCGCGTTGAGCGGCCCTAAGGCGCGCAGGAATCGGCTTACATAGTGAGCTGGCATGTTAGGAAGCGCATTAATCAACGAAAGCGGGTTGGGCTTGTTATAGCCCCCCGTTTTGTACTTGAATGTGCTTTGCTCGGCCATCTCGTGCGCACCCAGTGATGAACCGATCACCACGCCAACTCGTTCCCCTTCAACCTCAACTTCATTAATGGTCATATTGGCATCTTCTAAAGCCATTGTTGCCGCAGCAATGGCGAAATGGGATGCTCTCCCCATTCGTCGTGCCTCTTTTGGTTCTATATACTCCGTAGGATCAAAATCACGTACTTCGCCACCGATTTGAACAGGAACATGATCGATGGGAATGGTCTCAATACGGCGGATGCCCGATTGCCCTGATTTCAGACCATCCCAAAGTGTTTTGACCGGGCCAAGTGCGGTGACACTACCCAATCCGGTAATGACTACTCTCGGTCGACCATTACGTAACAATTCCATAATCCCTCACTCAGTTGTTTCTTCGCGCATTGATTGCGATACATTTAAACCATCGTGAATAGCTTGAACAATATTACCACTGACTGCCAACCGTGCCTGGCCTATAGCGTTTTTTATCGCTCGTGCGTTTGAACGACCATGACCTATAATAACAACACCATTCACCCCTAAAAGAGGCGCTCCACCGATTTCAAATGGGTCAATTTGCTTAGAAACACGGTTGAATGCTCTTTTTGCTAGCAATCCACCTAACATAGATAATGGATCGCGACTCAATTCTTCTCTTATTAAGCCAGATAACGCATTTCCAAAGGCCTCAAATGCCTTTACCACGATATTACCCGTAAAACCATCAGAGACGACTACATCAGCCTGATCGCTTAGTATCTCCTTTGGCTCCACATTGCCGACAAAATTCAATTGTGTGTGGGCGCTTAGTATTGCATGTGTTTCCCGGATTGCCTGGTTACCTTTTTCTTCTTCCTCCCCATTAGAGAGTAATGCGATGCGGGGTTTTTGAAGCCCTAATGCTTTCCGTGCATAGATGTCGCCCATCAAAGCAAATTGCGCCATCCACTCCGGCTTAGAATCTGTGTTTGCGCCAATATCAACCAAAATAACTTGATGACCGCGCACCTTAATAATGGAACTGAGTGCCGGGCGTTTGACACCAGGAATACGACGCAAGGTAAAAAGCATCGCAATTGTCAATGCAGCTCCTGTATTACCGGCTGTGACAAAGGCCTGCGCATCGCCGCTGTTTATAAGATTCATCCCAACATGCATAGATGAGCTTGGCTTCATTTTTCCGACAACACCCGGCTTATCGTTCATCGTGACAACTTCTTCTGCGTGGACAACCGTTAGCCTCAAGGCTTCTATATCAGACTTGCTTAAGGTGGCTTCTATGGTTGACCGATCACCAACCAGTAGAATTTCATCGCCATATTCTCTGGCGGCTTGTATCGCACCCTCAATATCTGGTGTCGGATAGTTGTCACTCCCCATTACATCCACAGCGATTCGCATATATGTTTACCTTTGTTTCCATGCGCGGGCAGTAGCATGGGCGTGCAAAAGGAAAGAAAATAGCATATCAGAACCTCGTCGGGAATACTATAGGATTTGCGTACGAAATAATATGCGATCCTGACACAATACGGAATTGACAGTCTGCCGTCTGGCGGTATAATATCCGTTGAGTAGAGTGTTTTATGTCCCGGTGGCGGAATAGGCAGACGCGCACGGTTGAGGGCTGTGTCCCTTGCGGGGTGGAGGTTCAAGTCCTCTCCGGGACACTCTAGTAGAACCCACATTGGTGGGTTCTACTATTTATTAGGCGCTGTTTCACTATTTCCTTTCCCTGATAACCTTTTCGCATTATACTCATACTAAAATTATGTTGTTCCAGGGATCAATACTTTCTGCCCCTGGAACAAGGCCTATGGGGATGCTAAATGAGCGATACAACGGAATATGTGCTGGCAAAAGCATTTGACCTGATTGAAGCCGAACAGTTTGCCGAAGCTCAACAGCTTCTAAAACCATTAATTGAGTCAGATCGCAACGATGCGGATGTTTGGTGGCTCTATGCACATGCCGTAACGGATCCAGAAACCGCGCACGTTGCTTTACAGAACGTTTTACGTATTGATAAAGATTACCCGGAAGCAAAATCTCTTTTGCAGACACTCGAGTCCAATCTGCCAAGCGAGGCTCTGGATTCCGGAGCACATTACCATGAGCCGTTCAATGTGCCGAATTTGCCCGCCACTTTGCCTGGTTTGCCCAACATGGAAAATGATGACGACGAAGATAATGAAGTAGGGCGGTCGTGGCGCAACATTTTGATCCCGGTGGCAATAATGGGGATTGTTTTGGTGGTTGTCATACTAATGCTACTGCAAAGTCCCGCTGGGAATAGTGATGCCTCAAGAGTTACGCCGACCGCAGACCAGGCGATGAGTACATCAATGCCTGCGCAGGATGCAGGTGAATATGTTGCTATCTATGCATCACTGGCAGCTTTCAATTTGCCAGAACAAGCGGTCTCTTTGGAATCTACCGCAATTGGTAACATGTTAGTCGTCACCGTCTGTGAGTCCGACCGCCGCCAGGCACGCCAGACCTTGCCGCTCGTCCTTGATACATTGGCAAGCAACGTAGAATCCATAAACGGGGATTTCGAGGCTATAGGTAGTCGGGTCCAAAACTGCGACACGGGTGAGGCATGGATGGGGGTCGGCGTATCCCGTCAGCTTGCTAGAGATTATTCAAGTGGCAAGTTGGGAACAGCCGATTTCCAGGCAGCCTGGCAGCCCATTGAATGACACGTTAATTGACAATCTGCTTATGTATCGGCAGCCGGACGGTAAAAGTTGACCCTTTTCCTACCTGGCTGCTGACTTCAATTTCTCCGTGGTGTTGTTGGACAATTCCATAACTCACGAAAAGTCCCAACCCGGTGCCACTGGCTTTGGTTGAGTAAAATGGGTCAAAAATCTTGCTGAGTTCCTCTGGCGGGATACCCACCCCGTTGTCGGTGAATTGGGCGATCGCATAGTCATTGTCAAGGTAAGTCCCAACTTCAAGTGTGCCACTTTGCTGCATCGCTGCCTTAGCATTTAAGACAATATTCATGAAGACCTGTTCAAGTTGATCCTTACTTCCGTATACCGGCGGCAAATCCTTTAAATCCGCAACAATCTGCATATTTTCTTTCTCGAAAAACTTTCGATTGAGACCAATAACACTTTCGATTATCTGGCGAATGTTCAAGAGTTGAATATCACTGCTATCTAGATTGCGCTTTCCCGTAAACTCTAGCAAGCGGCTTACAATGCGGCGGATACGTTCTACACTCTCCTGAATGGCTTCTACGGCCCGTGTGTCGATTGGTGCGTTATCCTGAATATCTTCCAGCATATGCTCCAGGTTGATTCTAATGGGCTGCAATGGGTTGTTTATTTCGTGGGCAAGGCTAGCGGCCAGGTGCCCGATAGATGCCAATTTCTCCGCTCGTATAAGAAGCTGTTGGGCGGATTCAAGCTCTTTAGTGCGTTCGTTGACCATGTCCTCCAGGTGCAAAGCATAATTCGACTGAATCTCATATAGCTGTGCGTTACGGATTGCCAGTGCTGCTTGCCGTCCAATTCCCTGGAAAAGTTGTAAATGCTTGTCATCATATTGCGATTCGTTCGAAGCAATGAGCAAGAATCCAAGAAGACTCTCATCATGTGGTAAGGCAACAATCATACCAGAATCGTAATGAAAATCTGCCGAAGAGGAGGGTTCTTTTGCCCATACACTGGGTATTGGATTTAACATGAACTTGTCGATAAAAGCAGGTGGGACTAGCTGTTTATGTAAGACCTTAGAACCTGCCCGATGCCTCGTATAGCAGTTTATAGCTTGTTGCTCATCCAACAGGCAAATCATAGCAGATTCTCCAGGGAGAAAAGCCAGTGACAAATCTGGAACAAGTGTTAGCAAATCATCTATTTCGATATATAGATTGAACTCATCGCTTATTGTAAGGAGCGCCTCTAACTCCTGTGTGCGCCGTTGCAGCGCCATTTCAAGCTCGTGTGCCTTGATTTTGCTCTTGACTCGCGCGAGCAGTTCTTTTGGCTCAAATGGTTTGTAGACATAATCGTCGGCACCTAGGTTTAACCCATGCGCCACATCGGTTGGTTGGCGAGCACGTGCGGTGATGATGATTGTTGGCAGAGTACTGGTTGATGGTGTTTCCCGTAAAGCCTTTAGCACTTCAAAGCCGTTCATTAACGGCATCTGTATATCCAAGAGGAGAAGATCTGGTATTAGCTTCTGTGCGGTTTCAAGTGCATCTACACCATTGTGAACCGATCTTACTTCATAATTCTCCCGGGTAAAGATGCGTTCAAGCATAATGGTAGTGTGAGGTTCATCGTCGGCCACCAGAATGAGCGGTATCTCGCGTTGTGTATTCATCGTCTCCGCCTGACAGAATCAGAGTTGGGTTTATACATAAGCGGTGCTACAATTCACCTTAATTAGTGATTATTCATAGTAAATCATGTAAATGGGGTCGGGCGCAAGCTATCCATGAAGAATCATCCATTTTGGCGTTCAATTGTCAGCGGCGCAGTTGTGGGAACGATATTGGGGCTGACTTTTCTGCTTGGCTTTTTGTTCAATGATCTAATCAACACAGATCAGGTGATGGGGATAGGTGTAGCTGAATTTCCCTTACTGAACGAGGTTCAAGTGCTGCTCGATCAACATTACTTGCGGGAACAACCAGAACACTCAGCTCTTGAATACGGAGCCATTAGGGGTGTATTGGAGACATTGGGCGATCATTACACATTCTTCATTGAGCCACCCGTCGCACAGAGTGAGTCGGATGTCCTTGCCGGCACTTATGGAGGTATTGGGGTACAGATACAGCGCAATGAACAGGGTCAGATGATCGTCTATCCTTATGATGACAGCCCGGCCGCTACTCAAGGTATTTTGGCGGGGGCTGTGCTGGTAGCGATTAATGGATCATTGGTAGACATTAGTATGCAACCAGACCTGCTTGATCAGATGTTGCGCGGTGAAGTAAAGGATGGAAATGGAGTGACCTTGACCGTCATCCAATCCCCGGACGGTGATGAATTTACGGCTTTTGTTCCTTTTGGCGTCATCAATGTCCCATCTGTGATCTGGCGCGTTGTGCCTGAGGATTTGCGTATCGGCTATTTACAGGTACTCCGATTTACAAACCGTACCCCAGACGAACTGGCTGCGGCAATATCTGAATTGGAGACAACGGGGGTCGAGGGGCTGGTTTTAGACTTGCGAGATAACAGTGGCGGGTTGCTAAATGAGTCAATTATGGTTGCCGGACAGTTCTTAGGCGAAGGTGTTGTGGTTTACGAGCGCAATAATCAGACCGAGAAATCGCTGGAAGCGGATTCGTCCCGGGCAATAACCAGCCTCCCGCTTGTGGTGCTGGTTAATCACAACACCGCCAGCGCTGCTGAATTGGTTGCGGGTGCTATACAGGATCGTGGGCGCGGTATATTGATCGGACAACAGACCTTTGGCAAGGGAACTGTCCAGCAGATTTTTCGACTCTCGGATGGATCTTCTTTGCATGTCACTTCCGCAGAGTGGTTTACGCCAGAGTACCAGAAATTGGATGGCGTTGGATTACAACCGGATATTGTTATGATCCCGGATATTAATGGACGTGACGTGGAATTAGGCGAGGCACTTCGCCAGTTAAATAGCCAGTTGGCACAGGAATAAGATGAGTAAAGACGGAATAAAGGTTGTCACCAAAAATCGCAAAGCCTATCATGATTATGAATTGGAAACCACTTATCAAGCTGGTCTGGTCTTAATGGGATCAGAGATAAAATCCATTCGTGCCAATAATGTCAATCTGAGAGATAGTTATGTTGAAGTTCGAGGCGGTGAGTTGTGGCTGGTAGGCGTACATGTCGCGTTGTACAAGAATGCTAGTATCTTCGGTCATGATGACCCGCTACGGCCCCGTAAGCTGCTCTTACACCGGCGCGAGATAAACCAGATCGTTGATCGGTCACGAGAACGCGGCTACACGGTTATCCCCACAATGCTATATCTTGAACGTGGGCGTGCCAAAGTGGAGATTGCTTTGGCACGCGGCAAAAAGCAATATGATAAGCGTCAGGCTATTGCAAAGCGCGATTCTGATCGCGAAGTGCGGCGCGCACTGAAAGAGGGCCATCAGCAATGAGCGATCAATGGGGGAATTCTATACGCGAGGTAAACCGTCTTGAGGAAGCGAGAAAGCTGGCAATTTACCGCACATTGCTTCCTGACTGGATTTATTCCGCCTACCAGATAGACCCGGATACACTCACAGTTGACGGTTATCCTGTCGTACGTTTTCGCTGCCCTAATGGTAGTAGGGCGCTGGAGATTTCCGTTTATAGACAAGCAGCGGATCGTGATCCGGCCTTGTACCTGAATATGGCAGATACATTTAACAATCAACTGTTGGTATTGCTGGTTGTGATGAACAACCCGGATGGGCCTCGCTTTAATATTGATGTAGATGCAAATGGCAACCCAACACATCTTGGCACGGTGGGGCGCAACCTTGCGGCCGAGGAGGCCGCAATGAACTACGGACTGGCGCCCGGACAAATCCGACCCGGCCTGCGTTCATTTCGCCATGCGATTCCATTATTTGAGCAATTTGTAAGCAACCTGGGTCATGATATGTTTTTGATCGAGCCAATGGCGTATCACAATGCAGTCATCTTTGAGCGTTACGGATTTAACTACATGCGGGGACATCGGGAAATGCAGAGAATTCACACGGAGTTTCAGCCTGGCGGCGAACTACACGCAAAGCTTTCGAATGACCGTGTGTTTCGCCCGCTTGACGCCTGGAAGACCATCCGAGGCAGAGCATGGGCGATCCATGACGGTATTCTTGGGCATCCTTATACAGGGTTTCAGATGTATAAACGAGTTGGTGTACACGCCGGTATTCAGACTTTCCCAAATGCTGTATGGTAGCCGACGCGCAAAAACCCTTTATCAGTGTTGAATTTGTCCGGTCTGCTTTAGATGCTCTGATTAATATCGGGCAGAATCGCAGGCCGAATCCATTGCACCACCTGGCTTTGGTTGATCAGATTATTAGTGCCCCAGAATTCCCTCGGATTGAGCATCGTCGTGAGTATGCGCTCGAGACACTGCTACTAAAAATTATTACAGATACCTACGATCGTTACCGGAGACTTCACGGTCTGCTACCGATTTCCGGCGATATTTCGCTGGTTGCGGCGTTAGAGGCATTGCGGCAATGTCGCGAAGTTGGTGCCTTCACGTTGATGGGGTGGACTGTCCTTTATTTTCGTTATGTAAGGGTTGATTTGGACATCGCGAATGAGATATTTTGCGATGCGTTCGGCATTGATGCGCGCACCCTGCGCCGATATCACCAACGTATCCTGCGCCAAGTGACGGACATTCTGGTAAACCAGGAGTGGGAACTACGAGCACAACTGTGGCGACAGCATCTTGTTGGCAGCCTTCCATCGACACGAGCAGTTCGCTTATGGGGTCGCGACGCCGATTTGAAGAGACTTCGCAAAGTGCTTCTTAGTGGCGACGCATTCCATTTCTTGATAACAGGTGTTGCAGGAATTGGTAAAACAGCCTTCGCTCAAGAACTCATACGCAGTTTGATTGATGATCAGTTCGTTACTCGACTAATATGGCTGAGTGAACCACAATCTGTTGAAGCGATTCGAAATCATGTAAGGGATGAGCTGCTCTCGGATGACTCCAGCTTAACAGTACGCGATTATCTTACCCAGTCGCAGGTAGCCATTGTGCTGGATGGCGTAGAATCGATTCTCACTCGGGATTCCGATGGATTGATAGCTATTCTGGGTGACCTGGAGCAGGCCGTTGTTTGTATGACCAGTCAGATTTATGTTCCCATAGCGATACGGTTGACGCACTTGACCTTAAATGAGTTGGAACGACAAGATATAATCTGCATGATTGAAGAAATTGGGAACAATCGTTACCTCATCAACGAAGATCTTCCGCATTTAGGATCCTCAATAGCCGATGGTGTTGGTGGAAATCCACAAGCAGCGCAACTAGTATTATATAATATTGATTCGTTGGATGCTGTTCAGGTTGGTTTTACACAGGTCTTTGATTCCATCTACGATTCCTTGACAAGGGGTGAACAGGTGACCTGGTTGGCATTTGCATTGTTTCCGCCGGGTCAGGCCGTAGCGATCGAACAAATAATAGAATTATGGGCCTTGGATATTCACCAGCAAGCAGTGCTGGCATTATGCCGTCGCCATTTGATCCGATATATCTCGTTTCCTGAACCCGTCTTTCAGATAGATTCTTCAATACGACGTTATCTTGAGTCCCTGTATGTGCATGATGAAGATGTAAGGCGTAAAATAGATTCCCTTGTTGCCCAGCTAATAGACCGTGCATCTCACAATTTGGAATTAGATGTGTCAGTTGTTGAGGGACTACTTATGTCAGACTGGCTAGTGATGCCAGATGATGTGGCGTGTATGCTTGTGCAGAAGTTTTGGCAGGAGGGGTTGCGACAGGGTCATGTGGCACGTTGGCAGCAAATACTGGCGCGTTTCTATGTGCGCGAACAAAATCGTTCTGATTCATTGCGCATCATGTATGTCTATGCCAATATTCTGCGAAAGGTTTCCGAATTCGACGCAGCATGGAGTGTTTTATTACAGTTGATCTCTTCAAGTGGGCAGAATGGGGATTTTGCCCAACAAGGCTGGGCCATCCTGGAATCGGCCATTCTGTTGCGAAGCCTGGGACGTTATGAGCAAGCCCTTTCGTATTTGTATCAAGCAAAACACATCGGTACCAACTGGTGTGTGGTGGGACTGACGGAGGCGGCGGATATTGAACAGGCTCAGATTCTACTGGATATTGGCAAGGTCTCGGAAATGTATGAGGTGCTGGAAGGCATCCCAAAAACAAGTCGCGTGATATTTCTCGAAATTGAAGGTCATCTCTTATTGGATATGCCAGGCCGTGCTTTAGCATTACTTCTGGATAATTTTGACCTTTTCAATATGAGCGCAGAGAATAAGGTGGCGGTGCACATACTTGTTGGGCGTTGTTATGCTCGTTTAGAACGACATGAAGATGCGCGTTATCATTTTCAATTTGCGCTAACTCTTCTTGAAAACTCAGGTAATAAAGGTCTTTTAGGCCGTGTACAAGGCAATGTTGGCGCACTGTTGATAAAACTACAGGAATATAAAGATGCCTACCGTTTGTTGTACCAGGCGGAGATGTCCCAGCGGAAGTTAGGCGATCGAGTGGCCCTGGCGGCCATTCAACATAATCTACGGGTGTTGAATAGACGAACTGCTAATTGACGCGATTCTAACTTTGAGTACAATGAGAAGAGAATGCGCCCATAGCTCAGTGGATAGAGCAACGGTCTTCGGAACCGCAGGTCGGGGGTTCGAGTCCCTCTGGGCGCGTTTTTATTTTGTACTGGCCTTGCCTGTGTTAGGTTTACCGGAGGGAAACTGAGCGCAGTCTCGGAACGGAGCGGGTCGCGTGCGACCAGTCGGGATATCGCACAATTATCACCCCTGGCCGACAGCGGGCAGGTTGAGCAATGCTGGACAGAGCCTGAGCGACGATCACAGCATTACTCGGTGATAAGCGACATTATCACGAGTAATATTTGTCTCATTTTGTAGCGTGTTTTCCCAGAACTTCCATCTTGTGTATATAACCAGTGGTGCAAGTTGAAATCGTCATGAAGAAGACGCACACTTAAGGT